>CACZBK010000013.1 GCA_902779395.1 uncultured Lachnospiraceae bacterium
TAAGCCTGATCTTTGCTGCCTCTCCTGTTGTGACAAGCTGATCTCTGCTTATCTCCCTGCCGTCTGTATAGCTTACAGCCTCAACCTTTCCCGCTTCGTATTCTGTATCGAAGCTGACGGAATCCGGCATCGGCTTCTCCGAACAGACTTTTTTTCTTCCTATGGATCTTCCGTTTACAAATACTTCCACTTCCTCTGCATTGGAATAGACGACCAGCTTAACAGGACGTTTTTCATATCCCTGATAATTCCAGTTTTTCAGCACTCCGGGGAACCCCCACATAGTCATCATTTCTATCTTACCGAAGGTATCGGGATGCATTGAGTACAGATATGTTTTCTTACTCCCCCATACTACGCTTCTGTATGCACCCTGAGGAAGCATATTGCCGTTTATATCAAAATCTCCGTCATTGGCGGTTCTCCACGGGAAAGGCGACCCCGGCTGCGGCATCAGAGACCAGGATCCTTTTTTTACCAAAGGATCGTTTTCATCAACATATACAGCTTTCCCGATCCCGGCTTCACCGATATAATCCCAGGCGGTCCAGGTAAAATCTCCGATAGCATATGGAAGTCTCTCGACCAGCGGCCAACGGAATCCTATCTGTACAGCGAAATTCTCAGAACCAAGCATGACCCTTTCCGGAAACATCTCATGATCACGCTCATAGAGGTCTTCCATATAGTTATATCCCACTACATCAAGACCGTTTGTAAACGGTTCCGTGATCTTCTCCCACGTTGTGTTGTGCAGCCCATCCGCCGAATTCTGCTCCTGACTCTGCCCTCTCATCAGAGTATCATCAAGCCCGCTCCACAGCGAACAGATCCCGTTACTTACCGGTCTTGTGCCATCAAGCTCCCTGATCGTCTGCGCAAGCCGTGTTGCGATCGTATATCCGTTATTAAGTCCTCCTCTTTCAGGTATCTCATTTCCTGTAGACCACATGATCACAGAAGGATGAATACGGTCTCTTCTTACAAATGCAGTAAGGTCCTTTTTCCAGTCTTCGGCAAAAAACTGACTGTAATCGCCACCGCGTTTTGCTATTCCCCAGGCATCAAAAGCTTCGTCAAAAACATACATCCCGAGTCTGTCACATGCTTCGATCAAAGCAGCCGACGGCGGGTTATGCGCAGTACGGACCGCATTAAAGCCCACCTCCTTAAGCCTGCTGATCTTTCTTGCTTCGGATTCATAGAGGGATACCGAACCAAGCAGTCCGTTATCATGATGAATGCATCCGCCCTTAAGTTTTACGGTTTTACCGTTGATCTGCAGTCCGCGTACCGAATCTGCCGTGACAGTTCGTATGCCGAATAAAACCCCCGCTTTATCAACAGTCGTATTATCATCCGCTATGAAATGAGTTCTGTATACTCCCAGATTTTCAGCTTCAACCTTGACCACATAGAGATTAGGTGCATCTGCGTCCCATAATTCCGGATTTTCAACATTCATCACCATTCTTGCCGTTTCCGTACTGCCGGCATTTATCTGTATGACACGCTTCACATTTCCGGCGATCACATCGCTGCCTTCCTTCACAAGGCTTACCGATACCCTTGTCAATCTGTTTTCCCGTGTTGTATTCTCAACCTCCACTTCAAGTTCAAGAAATGCATATCCGTCTGAAACTTCCTTTGTCCGTGCAAATATACCATCATTTGCAATATGCACCTTCGGGCCATGACAGAGCACAACTCCCCGGTACAGTCCGGAACCGGTATACCAGCGTGAGTTTACATACATACTGGTATTTACAACGATCATGATCCTGTTTTCTTCCCCGAATGCAACATGATCCGTGATATCCACATAGAACGGCGCATACCCGTAATGCTGATATCCGACCTTACAGCCGTTGACCTCTACCGTAGCATTCATCATAGCCCCGTCAATTTTAAGGCCTATACTTTCATTTTCCCAATCCTTGGGGATCATTACATATTTAACATAATTGCTTATATCTCCCGTAAAATATCCGCTGTCCGATCTTGCAGGCGCCTGAGGCGTTACGGGAGTACCTATCATACCGTCATGCGGAAGATCAACAAGCTCTCCGGGAGTCTCATCCAACATAGCCAGAGAATCCGCAAATCCTCTTCTGAAAATCCACTTTTCATCCAGGTTTACAAACTGCATTTCACATCCTCCTTAACACCGATATATCGTTCTTAAATGCCTCCGTCCGCAAAGTTTCCGTCACTTTATCGCTACCGGCATAACATCTGCATTCCGTCGGGCATTTTACAGCCCTGATTTATTTATAATATCCTCAGGGGGCTGCGTCAATTATTTTTTTGCTGCTTCAAAAGTCAGTTTGAAACTGTCCGTATCGTTTCTTATATCCACTGGATGTCTTGCGCCATCCCAAAGGGCATACTATATGAATATTATCGGATATTATGATCCGTTTGATTTTACCAATGTAGTGAATGGTCGTTTTTTTGCAGTGAACGGTAAAAAAACAAAAAGCCCGCAGATATCAGTTCTTCACCGACACCCGCGGGCATATATATTCATAGCACAGCCGTTCTACTTCAATTTTCTTCTATCCTTGGCAAACTATCCATACTGAGCCTGCTTAATGTATCTAGCTGCTGTATTGCCAATTCGCGCAGCAATCGCAATCTTTCACCTTGTGTCTTTCCCTGCCCTATAAGCACGGCATTATAGCTTTCAAGATTAGCGAGCACCAACAATTGTTGAATTGTTGCGTAATCGCGAATATTACCTTTCTTTCCTTTATTACTATCTTGCCACTTTTTTGCCGTCATTCCAAATAAAGCAACATTGAGAAGATCTGCTTCATTTGCATATTTATATGCCATCTGTTCCGGTGTAAGCTCTGGCGGAATAAGATTTTGTTTTATTGCATCCGTATGTATGCGATAATTCAGTTTTGATATTTCGCGATTTAAGTTCCATCCCAATGAAAGCCGGCTGTTCTCATCAGCCTTAAGCCTTCTGTAATCTTTCATAATATATAGTTGAAATTCGGGGGAAATCCACGTAGCGAATGACATCGCTATATCACTGTGGGCATATGTTCCACCGCCATATCTCCCTGCCTTTGTCGTCATTCCTATTGCATTCATCTGTTCGATCCATTTTGACGGTGTCATCACAAACCGGTTTAATCCAGCCTCACTTTTAACCGCCTCGAATTGCACACGGTTAAACTCGGGGTTATGCAAACTCTCCCATACTCCCAAAAATATTATGTTTTTTCCCTTCTTGATTGATCATTTCTCCACCCTTCAAGCAGTCCATAGATTGTCTCCTCCATCCTTTTGGGCGTATACGACTTCGGGAAGTACTTTGACACCTTATTCATCGGAAAAACCAGATCCCAGCATTCCGGCTTCTTTTTCTCTGACATGATCTGCAGGATCATTTCGTCTGTCAGCTTCCCTTCACGTGAGATATGCTTCATCCTCTGCGCCTGTGAAAGGGAAGGTGTAGCCATTTCACTTTCAATAGTCACTAACAGGATTTCCTGTTCTTCTTTCGTCAGATATGAGATCTCTGCAGCCGGTGTAAGCGCAATCTTTCGATCATCTACCATGCGAAGGAGTTCCGGGATCAGTTCATTCAACCTTAAATACCTCTGAATCTGCGTGGAACTGTCCGGGCTGTTCTCTGCGATGAGAGCCCTGGAGGACTTCCGCTCCAACTTCTGTCCAAGTTGGTCAGAAGTTAAATCATTTCGGGCTCCCTGTCGTTTGATTGCCTCCAGCTTCATCTTGTATGCCCTGGCTCTTTCACTTGGCAGGATTTCTTCACGTTGAAAGTTACTATCAACCATCATCACGGTTGCGGTGTCATGATCCACCACCCGAATGATAACAGGAAGCGTTGATAAGCCGAGTATCTCCGATGCCCTTTTCCGCCGATGACCGGATATAAGCTCATACTTACCGTCAGGTAAAGGCCTGGCTATTGCGGGAACCAGCACGCCCACAGAGCGGATGCTTTCCGTTATCATCTTCATTTGTTCATCATCACGTATCTGAAACGGATGATCTCTGAATGGGATAAGCTTTTCAATTTGGAATAAATGTGATCGTTTCTGATTGTTTAGACATCTGAATCCTCCTTTGCACGGTGTGCATTTGGATCGATCCAGACAGTGAACTGCATGGGTTTAACGCGGAAGGCAAAGAAGCGCCCTCAGACGTTTTTTCAATGCAGGGAGTTTAGCCCATTTTTTAACCCATAAGGGGAATTTAACCCCTATTTAACCCCTATAAACCGAGACAAAACAGGTCAAAACCAAACAGATTTTTTCAAAAGAAAAACCCCGGAAACCAGTGTGTTTTCGGGGTTTGTAAGCAATTATTATCTCTTGCTGAACTGAGGCGCACGTCTCGCTGCCTTGAGTCCGTATTTCTTACGCTCTTTCATACGAGGATCGCGGGTCAAGTAACCTGCTGCCTTGAGTGTAGGACGGTTCTCTGCATCTGCCTGAACCAGTGCTCTTGCGATACCGTGACGAACAGCACCTGCCTGTCCGGTAAATCCGCCACCCTTTACGGTGATGTATGCATCATACTTAGCTTCTGCATCAAGAGCTACAAGAGGCTGCTTAACTATAACCTTAAGGGTCTCCATCCCGAAGTAATCATCAAGCTCACGCTTGTTGATGGTGATCTTACCCTTTCCGGGAGTTAAGAACACTCTGGCGATGGATTTCTTCCTTCTGCCTGTTCCGTAATATTTTACACTATCTTTCTTAGCCATTTCCTATTTCCTCCCGATCAAAAAGTCAATGCTTCAGGCTTCTGTGCTGCATGCTTGTGCTCAGGTCCTGCATACACAAAAAGCTTCTTGAACATTTCCCTGCCTAAAGGTCCCTTGGGAAGCATGCCCTTAACAGCCAGCTCGATAACCTCTTCGGGCTTGCCTGCAAGCTTCTCACGAAGAGTAGCTTCCTTCATGCCGCCTACATATTCGGAATGCTTGTAATATACTTTCTGGTCCAGCTTCTTGCCGGTTACCTTGATCTTCTCAGCATTCACAACGATCACATAATCCCCGGTATCAACATTGGGGGTGAACTGAGGCTTATTCTTGCCTCTGAGGACCTTGGCGATCTCGCTTGCCAGACGTCCTAAAGTATATCCGCTCGCATCAACGATGTACCACTTGCGATCGATCGTCGAAGGAGAAGCCATATAAGTTTTCATCTGTACTTACCTCCTGAAAAAATAACAAGTTATCTTAACTCCCGCTTTAAAAATGTTATGCACATATGTGATGTCCGGGCACATACGGCCTTCTTAAAGCCACAGGCTTGCATTGCCTGATAGGATACGCGCGGCACGGTTGCTGATCCATAAGCCGCCACGGAATGTTATTATAGTACACCCTCCCGTGTGTGTCAATTATTTTTTTCCTCTTTTCATACGTCATATAAAATGTTAAAATCTCCTGCGGGAGGATATAAAAAATGGAACAGCAGATCATAAACAGTATTGAAGTCACGGGAGTCGACTATTCATATAGAAGAAACCACGTGCTTAAGGATCTTAATTTCTCACTTCCTTTGGGCGAGAGCATAGCCATACTCGGTGCCAACGGCTGCGGCAAGTCCACGCTCCTGTCCATACTCTCCGGAGTAAGGTACTGTAAAGGCGCTTCCATAATGTATGGCAGTCACGACCTCACCAAAGATAAAAAGCTGCGTTCGAAACTCATAGCTTTTGTTCCCCAGACCGATCCTCTGCTTCCGGAACTGTCCGTACGTGACAATCTGCTTTTATGGTTCAAAGGCCCGGCAAAAGATCTTGATGCCTCCCTTGAACTTCCTTCCGTAAAAATGCTCAATATATCAGACTTTATCAAAAAACCCGTAAAGGCTTTATCGGGCGGTATGCGTAAACGTGTCAGCCTTGCTACTGCCCTTATAAACGATCCGCAGATACTCATTATGGACGAACCGGCTGCCGCGCTCGATCTTTGTTATAAGGCCGAGATCCGCGAATACCTGGCCGCCTTTCACGAAAGCGGGCGTACTCTCCTTCTCACGACACATGATGAAGAAGATCTTTCTATTATAACATTACTTTGCCTGATACGCGACGGCAAACTTCACAAAAGCAGCCGTGTCCTTCGCGGCGACGAGCTTATAAGCGTGATAAAAGGAGAATCAGATGTTCCTTAAACTCTTAAAGCTTGAAAGCTTAAAAGCCCTGCGCTGCCTCCCTGTATTCTTCGCAGCGCTCGTCATATTCGGACTGCTCATCGGAACGATATACGGTTCCCTTTCCCGAAGTTTATACGAAGGCGAAGCCATAGCACGTGCCACAGTCGGTGTTGTCACGGACGAATCCGACAGCCGCTATATCGACATGCTCATAGATTACCTCTCCGGCATGGAATCAGCAGCCTTTGCCCTGGATTTCGAGGTAATGGATAAAGACGAAGCCATGAACGCCTTAAACAGCGGCAGGCTGGTAGCAGTATTACTGCTGCCGGAAGATACCATAAACGGTATACTTAACGGAGAAAACTATCCTGTAGAAGTGGTATTCTCAAAAGAACAGAACCTTTCAAACGTTTTCCTTTATGAACTTACCCATGCCGGAATGAAACTGCTCTCCTCTGCCCAGGCCTCAACCTATGCAGCCGCTGAACTGTATGTCAGGGCAGATAAATATGACGAACTCTGGGATGCATATAATGATATCGATATGCTGAACTTCTCATACGTTCTTTCGCGCGAAAGGATCTTCTTTACCGAAGACACGCTGCCGGCCATATACACCTATGCCGCTACAGCCATGATACTGCTTATCTCTTTTTCACATATATGCTTTGCTCCGGCTTTAAAACGCGAAGATAACGGTTTTTATGCACTGCTTTTTTCAGACAGGACTACACCTCTTTTATATCTGACTGTAAAGTATATAGTTAACACCCTGCTCTACTTTATTCTGCTTCTTTTCGGAATGCTCATATTTTCAAAAGCAGGAAGCGGATTTGACATTTATTTCGATGCCAAAAACATACTGATGCTTTTACTCTGCTCCTGTCTGATCACTTCGCTGGGGCTGTTTCTGGAACAGCTTTTTTCCGAAGCAGGAGCCATTATGGCTCAGATAATCTTAAGCATTGCAATGCTTTTCTTAAGCGGCGCCATACTTCCGTCAGCATTCCTGCCGGCCCTGCTGCAGAAGGCAGGAAACATAATGCCTTTTGCTCCTTTGCATCAAAACCTTGCTTTTTTCTTAAACGGAAACAGCGCCGATCCAAAGCTCCTGCCCATGTTCTTATGGAGCGCAGGACTGTTTGCTGCGGCCTGGCTGGTATTTAAGTTCAGAAAGGAGGTTCTCTCATGAATCCCATACGCCTCCTGTTCTTCAGGTTAAGAAGCCTTATACTTACCCCTGCATTTCTGGTACTGCTGGTAGCACTGCCTGTTTTAGCCCTGCTCATACCGGCAGTCGTCAGCTATGATACCGGCGTGGATGATACAGTGGCCGCAGGCTACATAATAACGGATACAGATGATGAACCGCTTGAACCGGATGAATATAAAGAAGATATACAGGCACTTACGGCAATACTTGACCATGGCGATCCCGACTCCCTGTTTTCATTCAAAGGCTTTGACGATATGAATGAAGTACGCGCAGGTGTAGCCAGCGGTGATCTTGAATGCGCATATGTCATACCCGAAGACCTCTTTGAACGCATGCGGGCGGGAGATAAGAAAAACCTGATCCCCGTACTCACCTCGCCTAAGAGCAGCATGAACGCTCTTGTTAATGAAACCGTATATGCAGCAATTTTCGACTGCCTTTCCGGTCCAATCTTTCTGGATTATCTGAAAGACCGCAGTGCCCTGGCAGACATGATCCCGGATCTTATCAGTGAAGAAGAGATACTTGAAGAACAGGCTTCACACCAGCAGGATGGTTCGACCTTTTCCTTCCAGTATGAAAACACTCCCCGTGCCCATGCCGTATCCAGAAATGCAGTACTCCTCTCACCGTTAAAGGGACTGCTGGCAGTACTCATACTCCTGTCAGGTTTTACCGGAGCCCTTACCTATTACAATGCGGCAGAACATCCTATATATGCGAAATTCTCTGTTCGCGTTGTGATGATACTTGCTCCTATGATACTTTGCTCACTTCTGGCATATCTATGCATAATATTTATACCCGGACTCAGCTCCGGTAATCTCCTTTCCGAACTTTGCAGACTGCTGATATACCAGCTGATCTGCCTCATCTTCCTTATGCTTATAACCACTATAATAAAAGGCAGGTCAGTGATATACGCTTTCATGCCGGTATATCTCTTATCCTGCCTTATCTTCTCCCCCGTATTCATCGATCTCGGTCAGTTCATGCCCCTGATGAGATCACTGAAATGGGTTTTCGTAAGTTCGTTTTATCTGATGTAAGATCTTTAGTGTTATTCTTCACGTATTATGATCTTATTATTTTTATCCGTCTTATTCTCTTCCTCTTCGCTGTTACCGCTGATCCTGGCAATGCTGTCTCTCATAAATCTGCCCGCTTCAGTTGAATAACTGCCGCTTGCCGTATACATTGCTCCCGCATTTTGAGTAGCCCGGCTTATAGAAGAGGCTTTAGTCCCCACCTGGAATGCAAACGAATCAAAACCGCTGAACAGATCCTTTACAGTAGTCGCATTGGCGTTTTTAAATTTTGTTTCATCAAAAGAAAGCTTGTCATCGTCGCCTACTCTGATCCCAACC
Organism: uncultured Lachnospiraceae bacterium; assembly: GCA_902779395.1. Classification (GTDB taxonomy): domain Bacteria; phylum Bacillota; class Clostridia; order Lachnospirales; family Lachnospiraceae; genus NK4A136. The sequence continues at coordinate 8,742 of CACZBK010000013.1, forward strand.
TCCGAAAGCAGATTGGCATTCTTTTTGGTCATGCCTGCCATCCAGCCGCCTGTACGAAGAACACTTTTTGTCTCCGATCCGCCCGCACTTTCTATCGCGGAATTATAAGCTTTTACAAAATCTTTTACCGCTCCCGAAAGCTTATCCGCATCGGCAAACTCTTCTTTTGAAACTCCCTTATCATCAATAACAGTCTTTGTCTTAAACAGGTTGCTGCCGCTTAAAGCATCGGCTTTCTTCACAAGCTCATCCGCGTCTTTTTTGATATTAGTGAGCTTTCCGGCGCTGTCCCCTGCCGATATCTTTCTTGCCGCCTTATCCTGCGCATAGTAATTCTTCAGCAGCTTGCCGTAGCTGCCGTTGCGCACTGAGGCCATATCACCCAGATCCAGATTGAAAACACTGCTGTAATCCGTCGAAGATGACTGTTTATCTGATGTTCCGAACAATACCGACCAGTTCGGTCCCGAACTTAATCCGCTTATACCTGCCATAGCTTATTCCTCCCAGAATAAGATCTGTAGGCACGACCTTTCTTTAGATCCTGCCATATCGGCCTGCATTTTCACACTTATAGTATACTATGACAATGTTTTTTTACAAGTCCACACTGCCGCTGATACTGCCTTTGTTTGCCGTATAATATGCCTTTTTATCTTCAGGCTTAACATACAGTTTTATCTCAGTGAGCTTTTTCCCTTTATTGTTAGCTTTAAAATCCGCTTTAGCCCTTTCAGTGATAAGATTCAGATCATACTGTGAATCATCCACCTCCAGAAATAACTCAGCCTTCCCGTTAAAATTGGGTGATCTCTTTTCCATATTACGATAACCTCCTGTGTTAATATATAGATTCCTTACTGCCGCCGTAACATTACTGCATTTCTGCTTTCTGCCGCTGCCTCTCTGCCTTGCTGAACGAACACCCGCAGTAATCCTGCCGGTACAGCTCATATTTTTTTGAAAGCTCTATCGAGCGTTTCGCTCCGTTATTCTTCTTAAAATCAGATGTCAGATATTCTATACCGTATTTTTTACCTGCTTCTATACCGGTCTCGTTAAGAAGCTGTGCATTCTTAAGCGGTGAAATGGTAAGTGTGGTAGTAAACATATCAAAACCGTTTTCCGCCGCATACCTGCCGGCTGTATCCAGCCGCAGCTCAAAGCAGATGCGGCATCTGTCTCCGCCCTCCGGACAGTTCTCATACCCCTTCACTTTTTCCAGATAAACCGAAGGTTCGTAAGCACCTTCCGCAAATCCGATCATCGATGCCGTATCTGCAGACAATTCCCTTATGAGGCGCTGCTGCTCCGCGACCCTGTGTTCATATTCTTTCTGCGCTGTGATATTCGGATTGTAATAAAATACTGTCACATCAAAATATGAAACCAGATATTCCAGGCAGGCACTGCTGCAGGGTGCACAGCAGCTGTGCAGCAGGAGTTTTTTCTTCTGTCCCTCAAACTGCGCTATCCTCTCCTCCATCAGCTTAAAATAATTTACTTTGTTCATTTCTGCAGATACCTGGTTATAAATTCAGGCTCCGGAACAGGGATGGAAAAATAATATCCCTGTACTGTCCGGCATCCTGTAGTCTTTAAATACTCAACCTGCGCCTCATTTTCAACGCCTTCGCAAACCACCTCCATACCAAGCCCGTTAATGATCTCTACGATCTTGGTAAGAACCATACGCTCCGGATCATCTATTGCACTGCGCGCGAAGTATCCGCCGTCTATCTTGATAACATCAAAAGGAACTTCCGTAAGCATATTGAGCGATGAATACCCCGTACCGAAATCATCCATGGAAAGCCTTACTCCAAGAAGCTTAAGCCTTCGTATTATAGCGATCATTTCTTCTTTTTCGGTATCAAATACGCTCTCCGTTATCTCAAGCTCTATCGCTCCGGCCGGTATGTTATACTGCTTAAGAACCTTCTCTACATTTTCCACATAATCCGGACTGTGCAGAAGGAGTCTTGACTGGTTAACAGATACGGGTACCACCTCTATACCTTCATCCATCATCTCCCGCATGCGCATGCAGACTGATTCGAGCGTATAAAAATCCAGCTGTTCTATAAAGCCGTTATTTTCAAAGATCGGAACGAACTGCTCCGGCCCAAGTACGCTTCCGTTCGGGCGTACCCAGCGTACCAGTGCTTCCGCCCCTGTCACCTTATTTTCATGGATATCCCATTTGGTCTGAAGATATACCTTAAATTCATTCTCGGCAAGAGCTTTCTGCATGGAATTCTCGATATGATCGACTTTGCGCATGTCATCAACAAAGCGTTCCGAATACGTTGCCTTGTTATCTTTAGCATCACTCTTTATCGTCTTCTTCGCAACATTCGCATGATCTATCATCACATCGATATCATGATCGTGCTTCTTTACCGGATAGATACCATACTTAAAACGTATGGGATACTTTATCTGATTGCCTCTCGCATCGGCATTTACCGCATTGTTGAACTCATCCATCTTCTTATCGAGCAGGGAATCATTTATCAGCAGTGCCAGGAACTGATCGGCATCCATACGTACACATAATTCCCTTTCGGAAAAAAGTTTTGTAAAGTTATCTATGCAGCTCTTTAATACCATATCCGCCCTGTGATGACCGTAAGACTCATTTATATAACGGAAATTGGCAATATCAAAACGGTAGATGATAAGAGGCAATTCCCTGTTGGCGATCATGGTATTTATCGCAAACTCCCGGAAATAATTCAGATTTTTTCCGCCCGTAACCGGGTCCTCATATGCCAGTTTTTCCACGGTAAGGTTGCTTCTCTTAGCAGTAGCCCATACCAGAAAAAGCGATGCGATCATCAGGACTGTTATTATCGAACAGGTAAGAACACTTGTAAATATCAGCGGTTTGATACGCGCATCCACAAGATTATCCTGAAAACAGCTCACAAATACAAGACGGTCGCACCCTGTAAGCGGAGCGTATGAAACCTGGAGCCTGTAACCGTCAGCGGTAGTAAGATTAATAAACCCGCTCTTCCTGCTGGTCACATCATAATTATAATCCTGAAGAGCACGCTTACTGAGGCCTTTTCCGTCGGAATGCTCTAAAAGCCCCAGCTGAAAGCTCTCGTGATCGATCTTAACAACACCTGCACCGGCACTTGTCTCAACTATCTCTCCTGTCTCACTTACAACAAGGCACTGCCCCTTCTGCGTCTGATATGAAAAAGCATCCGATGCGAATACTTTCCTCATATCCACAGTCGAGAAAACTATCCCCCTGATCCCAAGATCAGCCGTACGGACAGGTGCGGCTATAACTATCCTGCGTTCCGTATACAATCTTACGGATGCAGGAGCAAGTCCTATATATGCATTATTTCTGGGAAAATTGATATCCGACAGTTCCTCGAACATGGTTACACTGCTTCTGTCAGTCAGTTTACCATCCATCATAAGATGTCCGTCGGTATTGATATAGTATATATGCTCAAGCGCGGTAAGCTCCATAGTAGTGCTGATACGCGCCTGTATCGTGTCTTCATCCGCATCGGAAACCGTCCATGCAAGGCTCATGATCCCCTGACCGTAACTTACGAGCAGGCTGTTTAAGTATTCCCCCACGCTCAGATGCTGCTGGTGGAATTCATGCGAGACCTGGGTGCGATATGTGTTCTGCTGAATATAGACCATAGCGATACCAAGCGATACACATATCAGAAGCACCAGTAAACCGGCTTTAATGAACCCTGTTGATGACGCTCTTGTTTTTACTTTGTCTTTACCTGTCATAGTCCCCCCTAAACGCATAAAGCACAAAGAAACAAGAGTATTATATCATAGAACAGTAGCGATATCCATACAATTACTGTTTTTTCCCGTGTCTTTTTCCTGCCTTTTTGATATTTCCACTGAGTTTTATGAGCAGCTTCTTAAGAGTAGTATAATCAGTCTCGCTAATCTGCTCATATCCGTATGCGGCTTTCTCAACACCGCGCCTTAATGCCACCGCTTCGCTTTCGTTTAAAGGCGTTCCGTCCACTCCCACTGTGATCAGCGTATCATAACCATCCCTGATGGTAGGATAAGGCATATCGAAAAGTCCGCTTTTTAGCATCTTCTTTATAAAACGCCTGTAATAGATCAGTAAAGCCCGCGAGAATTCCCCCTTCTTAGCATAAACGGAAATACTGTATTCCTCACGCACGAACCTTATGAACGGAAAGCTCAGTATAAAGATGATCAGGGCGGCAAGCAGGATGCCAAGCGGCCTCAGCAGGAAAGAGATGCTTCCAAGGAAAGCAAATGATGACTTATCCCGGCTGATCTGCCCTGCGATATCTGCTGCGGCATTATTCCCGTTATTTCTGTTGGTCGTAGTAAAAAGTCCGGAGAAAAGACTCAAAAAATCCAGATTCACCGGAGGTGCGGCTTCATCGGAAGGCGGTGTCATCTCAAAAGGTATCCAGCCGTATCCGTCGAGATATATTTCGATCCATGCGTGTGCCGATCCGTCCGTAAGCTCTACTTCTATGACACCGTTCCCTTCGGGCGCCGTTCCCGGTGTCTGCCACCCGTCTGTACTCTTCTCTACAGGCGTACCTTCCATCATATCCGTCATGGTCATTACATATCCTTCTATATACCGCGCAGGTATACCCATGGTGCGCATCAGCATGGTAGATGATGACGCAAAATGCGCACAATAGCCGCGTTTTTGTGTATTAAGGAAATAAGTTACCACATCACGGCTTCTGGGCGTGGCTCCCGGAGCCATTGTATACTGAAAATTCGCTGCAAAATAACGTTTAAGCTTACCGGCGACCGCAAGGCGCTGCTGCTGCAGTTCAAAATACCGGTCAAGCTCCTTCTGATCCGATGGCATAAGCGGTCTTTCCTCGTTGCTGCCCAGATCCCTGTAATAAGAAGCCGTATCATAAAGCCCTGCCTCATCACAGAACTCTTCAAGTTCATCCCGTATATCATCAGGCATCTGCAGGTATATATCATAAACCTTATCCTGATATTCCTTTGTTATATAAGGATTTGGATTAAAGCTTTTCAGCATGGTAAAAGGCATGAACAGGCTCTCATAGCTCCTGCTTACACCTTCCTCAGGAGCATAAGACATTATTGTCTTATCATCATCCAGCATTTTCATATCATCCGGATACAGCTCATGCGCTTTATTTCTGATCTCCTTAACTACGCCGGAACGAGGAGCCCCCGTTTCACTCTCATCATCTTTTGTGGAGCTCTCTATTGCAAAGTACGGTCTGTAATCCTGTGCATCATCTGCATCAACATTGGATATCCACATCTTGCTCACATAGTTATTATTATCATCAAGAGTCTCCATATCTGCAGTATCATATGCAGATATAACAGGAAAATATGTGTCCATCAGCGCAAGCTCTTTTTCACCTATCTTGGACTCCGTATATTCATCGCCTTTTGCCGATGTATCAAAATAATCCGGAAGAAAACTGCTGGATGAATAAGTCACTCCCGTAAATGCCTTAAGATAAGCTTCGAAATTCCCCGGTACAAGCCGTACATAAAGATCCGTCTGAAAATCCGGACTGACGTTACTTATCCCGCCAAGTCTCCCCCTTGCAAGACCGCCCGTTCCCTGATAGCGGTCAAAGAGCGAAGCAAAGCCTCCGTCCAGATATTTCTTTATCAGATCATCCGTTGAATCCTTGACTCTGTTGGATGTATTCTGCGTGGAGATATCCGAAGCAAATAAGCCTCCGCATATAAGCAGAAAAACGATCGAAAGCAGGATACTCCATACGCTTACCTGAAGCATGCCTTTTGAAGTGGAATAATAGGTATGGACAGTCTTTTTCTTTGCCCTGTGCCGCATAAAATCTTCACCGCTGCTGCTCTTATACGGCAGGGTAAATCTTCCCGAGTGCCCCAAAACAGCTACAGCTATATATGAAGCGAAAAGCATCATTATATACCTGAGCGGCGGGACAATATCCACATAAAATGCGATCTGCAGGGGCAGTATAGTGATAAGAAAAGTGGTGAAAAGATCCATATAGCCCGAAATGGTGATATTCAGCAATATACTGAAGAACCATCCCATGAAGATCATTGCCATGGTAACGGTCAGATATCTGTTCTGTATCACCTCTGTAAGATCAGGGGTAGCCACATGAAAAAACGAGGAATACTTCAGAAAAACCTCACTTAAAAAAGCCATATAACCGGAATTGATCTCCCAGTAAAACGACAGAGAAAAGAAGATAAAAGCGCCGAATATAAGAAAATATCCCAGGTAGAAAGTAAGTTTGTTGTAATATAAAAAAGCGGTAATAAATGCAAGGATAAACAATGCGATCATAACAACGGGGATCGAATAGCTAAGCCCAAAAGCACTTACCAGGCCACCAAGCATGCCGTAGCTTGCAAGAAAGATAAGAGCCGCGCGTATAAAACACAGCAAAAAACGTTTAGGCCCGGGATCACTCTTTATCTCCCCAAGAGTCGCGCCATAGCTTATGAGTTCCTCATTACGTTTAGCAGCCTCCCGGCGCTGTGCAAAGTTTAAACGCTTAGGTTTTTTCTCATTTTGAAGTCTTATGGTAGAAGGCATCCGCCTCTCCTTTCAATAAATCTCAGGTGCATCGGGCATCATAAGTGCACCATTGTTTATCCTTATCAGTCCCTGCATCTCGGGATACTGGTTATCAAAGCTTTCCATAGCTGTAGAGATCTTTTCAACCGGCTCCAGATACAGCCTGTACACTGCCTGCAGCAGATCCTCCTCGTCCGAGATACGGTACATATCAAAACTCTTATCCCCCGGATGATATATAGCCACCCTGAACGATTCCCTTTCCTTTATCAGCTTAAGTCCCAGGCTGTAAAAGACCGATAACCCCTGTTGCAGATAATTAATATCCAGTTCCGGAAGGATCAGATAATACAGATCCTTAGAACGTTCATATTCCTTGACCGAAACATCATCGGTCTTTGCCGTCATTTTCCAGTGTATATCCTTTATGCGGTCTCCGGGGCGGTATTCCCTGAGCTGTTTGATATCCCTGGTAAGTTCCCCTTCCTCCGAATTTTCGCTTTCATCACTTTCTATAAGAGCCTTTGTAAGATTTAAGGGGGGAAGTTCACATTTCTGCGGAAGAACAGGCAGCTCTCTGTGAAAAGTAAACGGCAGCCTGCTGCTGTAAAAGTGCAGATAATCCGTAACATACACTGCGTCTACCGAGAATTCAAACATACCTGCTGCCCCCAGCGAAAAAGGCAGCTTAAAATCATGATGTGACTTAGCTTCCGCCGGAAGTATCAGTTCCTGTAAGGGCGGTTCATGAAAATAGAGATTTCTGAATCTGAAATCCATCCCGCAGTTGAGCAGCGGAAATACAGAACTGTTATTCAGCCGCACTGTAACATTCATATCACAGGGCATGTAAAGCTCTCCCTCGGGCATTATGACTTCTATAGAAAGCTTTTTCATGGCTGCCCGGGTAAGTGTGATGGATATCACAGGTAAAAGAAGCATCAAAAGGATCAATACGGTGATCAGCGGCTGTCTGTAAAAGACCGCTCCCAAAAGAAGGACAAATACCCCTGCAAAATATCCTATGATATATAAGAGGTTGCGTCCCCTCATGGATTCACCCTTGGAACCGGCACCTGTCTGAGCACACGGTCCAGCAGATCCCGTAAGGTAGCTCCCTCAGCCCTTGCACGTGCATTCAGACGCACACGATGAGCCGCAACGGCATGGAATATATCATGTATATCCTCCGGCATTACAAAATTCCGTCCCGATACAAAAGCGTGAGCCCTCGCCATACGCATAAGCGCAATGGAGCCACGTGGACTCAGCCCCAGAGCAAAATACTCCGGATTACGGGTCTGCTCCGTAAGCTGCACTACATATTCAAATATCTCCTCAGCAGCATAAAGATCATGGACGGTCTTCTGCATGCTTATTATCTCATCTGCTCCCGTTACGGCATTAACGGTCTTAAGATCCAGCGAAGAATCCCCTTTAAGCACCGATACCGCATCATTAAATTCAGGGTATCCCATAGTAAGACAGATCATAAACCGGTCCAGCTGGGATTCGGGAAGCCTCTGTGTACCGGAAGAACCGAAAGGATTCTGGGTAGCAAGCACAAAAAAAGGCTCGGGAAGCTCCCTGGTCATGCCCTCAACAGTGGCATGTCTCTCTTCCATAACTTCCAGAAGTGCCGACTGGGTCTTGGGAGAAGTACGGTTGATCTCATCCGCCAGAAAAAGATTAGTATATATCGAACCTTCCTGGAAGCGGAATTCCCCGCTGTTCTTATCATAGATATTAAAGCCCAGAAGATCGGACGGAAGCACATCGGGAGTAAACTGAACGCGCTGATATTTTAATGAAAGCGCCCTCGAGATCGCCACTGCCAGGGTGGTCTTGCCCACACCGGGGATATCCTCCAAAAGCACGTGCCCACCTGCCAGAATGGCACAAAGAGTCATCTTGATCACATTATCCTTGCCGTGGATCACCTTCTTGATCTCGGCTGTTATCCTTGCGGGAATGTCGTTCATATCTGTCCTCCGATTTTCTCACTCATAATAGTCTGATTATAGCATATTACAGAGTTATTTCAATTTATTATTTCCCACTTTGCGTTATGCTAAGACAGGTCCGGCGCTGCCCGCTCACTGCGGGACGCTCCGCTGCTAAACTCATCGTTCGTGTGATATCAAAAATCGCCGCTCCCGTCCGGGCCTTCGGTCCTCCGACCCGCGGCGATTTTATCACACTCCGATTCCTTAAGCGCTGCGCTTATTCGCATTGAGCGGTGGCAGCAACCGGACCAGTCTCCCACCATCCCCTTCGTTCGGCTGTCTGCTAGACAGGGGTTTGCTTCGGCAGAGGACAGAAAGTGGTGGTTTCCAAGCATTGCCGCAGCACTTAATGAGCGCAAGCAGGCTCACTTGAGCGCAGCAACTGACTGAACGCAGCTCACGCAATTAGCGTGAGCAAGTGAGTTTGCAATCTCAAGTCAGTTTTAGAGCTTGCGCCGCGCGAATTTACATGCAGAGGCAGCCGCGTCGGAAACCACCCTTTCTACCGAAGCCGGGGCAGACACAAAAAGAGGCAGCCGATCGGCTGCCTCTTTTCGTATTCTTTTTATATATTTATTTAGTTATTGTTCCTATACTATTACCTGAAACTGTAACCTGCGCATCAAACCATTCACCATTTGTGTAATATACTTTTCCTTTTGCATCTTCATAAATCATGCCTACTACGGTAAAGGCCTGATGCTGGTCTTTTCTATTGCCATCTGTATAAGCTGCTCCTGTATATATCTCAACACTTACAATTTCAGGACTAAGGTTATCAAAATCAGCAGTTTTCTTGAAATTAGTGTAATGAGCATCTCCACTCTTTGCAATATCGGTAGGAACAGCTTTACTTGAACCATATATAGCTGATAACTCAGCCTGAGCAGCAGTCATAACGCTACGCGCATTCAGTAAAGACTGCTTATTTCTCGCCTGATCGATATAACCAAGCAGTGCCGGTACGAGGATTGCTGCCAGAATTGCAAGTATAACCAGTACCACGATCAGCTCTACCAGTGTGAAACCTTTGTTGTTGCCCTTTAAATTCCTTTTCTTCATAAGTTCGACCTCCTTATCGTCTTTGTTTTTTAGTCTTTCTTTGCGTTCGATCATCTCACTCCCGCATCTGAATTATATATCGTCATTATACGTCTTTACTTTAGTCTTTTCTATTAATTTCTTTTAATTTTTTTACATTTTTTTCAGTCTAAATTATGTAAACTGATTATGCCATGCTGCCTCCTACGGATATCCTGCTTCCCCTTCGTAATAAAGCTGCCTGTCAACGAATTCCCTGAATCTTGGTAATTTAACAGATATCACTCCTCTCTTTGATGCATCGATCACACCCTTTTTTATAAGCATATGACGTGGCACAGAGAACTCGTTTTTTTTCTTGCCGGTAATCTCCAGCAATTCGCTGACCGGCATAGAATCTTTCTTTACTATAAATCCCATATACCATCTTTCTCTTGGGGAAAGCTCACTCCATATTTTTTCATATACCTTTTCCGACAAAGCTTCATCCAGCTTCTCCACTACTTCATCAGATATCTCCTTCCTGCCCGACTCCCACATATACTTTCCCAGTGCCTGATATGCAAATGCATATCCTCCGGTCATAGCCGCCATACATTCTGCCACTTCTCTGCTCACGCCCAGCGTTTTTTCATAATCAGCCTTGATGATCGTATAATTCAGCGGCTTCATCTCATATCTTTCAGCTCTTAACAGAAATGTAAGGTGATCGGCATTTTCGAGACTCTCTATATCGTTATACAGCCCGGCGATTATCAGGTAGATTGGCATATCCTGTCTTATCAGCAGCTGAAATTCCTGAATAAAATCCCTCATATACTCCGAGTTTTTCACCTCATCTATGGTAACCAGCAGCCTCAAACCTTTCTTTTTTAATTCTGCCATGATCTTTTCAAGAGCGGCATCTATGCTGCTTACGGGATTAACTCCGGAAATATTTAATCCTATCCCAAATTTACTCAGATTCAGACTTCGTAAAGCTCTCAATCCTGCATTCGTGGGTCTTGTCCTTTTCATCATAGTTTACGCCCACAAACAGAAGGCCTCCCTTGTAGTCTTTCAGGGAATCGAAATACTTCTTTTCTTTGATCTGGTCCAGTGCGCTCTCTACACACTTATTATGCTTAAGCTCTATGATCATCGCCGGCAGATCCGGCACATAGGGTATGAATACTACATCTGCAAAGCCCCTACCCGTTGTCATTTCCTTTATGACCGTATATTTATTCAGTGCATAAATATACGCCAGATAGATCGCGCTCTGCAATGCGTCTTCGTTATTATAGCTCCTATTGCTGGTCACATGGATATGGCTCTCATCAAGCGCCTTCGCTACCGCATCTTCATCGCCCTTTACCGTAGCACTGAGGAGCTCCCTGGAGGCCTCGATGATACGGAAGGTCACCTCGTATCCGGGCTGTGTTTCCATGGCATTTTCCCATTCCTGTCTGATCTCGCGATTCGGAATGCGGCAGCTTTGATCTTCTTCATCATACGCAAGATACCCTACATGTATCAGATAAGTAAAAGCATCATTACGACTGTTAAAGGAATCCATAGTATTCAGGTATCTTGTTACATTGACGGGTACCTTTTCTCCCGAAAGCATTCTTATGACCTGATCCTTCATCCCGTCAAAATTTGCCTCCAAGCGGTCACTGATCACCCGGTAGGATGAGGTCTTCCCCCAGTAATTTGAATACTTTTTATCCCGCATGCTTTTTACAACCGACTCAGGATTATAGATCTCATATCCATTCAGACAATAACCGTCATACCAACGGCGGCAATCTTCGTAATCCATTCCCCACTCTTCGCAGAGGCTCTTTACCTCTTCAGGAGTAAAGCCCACGAATTCGGTAAGCTCCTTCGCATCCAGGATCGTATATTCTTCAATATTATTCAGCTTCGACTGTATCTTGTCCCTTACGATCGGAAGAATGCCTGTAAGATAGGCCAGCGAGATTGCCGGGCGCAATGTAGCACTCTTGAACAGACCGTTTAAGAAGCTTAAAAACTCATCGAACAGGGCTTGCGGTACCTGCTCGCGGACAAGGACATCATATTCATCGATCAGAATAATAAAGGTATCACGGGTAGAGGCATATACTCTCATTATGTTATTCGCAAGCGAATCATCAAGCGCTATACCGCATTCCCCATACTCCTTTTGCATCTCCTGCGCAACCTTATTCTCAATCGATGCTATGAGGCTATCCTTATTTCTGGTATTCTGATACTCACTGTTTAAGTCTATCTTAATCACATTATACTTATTCAGCTTATCCTCATAGCCCTCTGCCTTTGATATCTTAAGCTTTTCAAACAGGACATGTGAATCACAGCCTCTGGAATAGTAGGCCGCTATCATTTCAGAGGCGATTGTCTTTCCGAAACGCCTGGGTCTGGAAACACAGATATATTTATTATCCCTGTCTATAAAGTCATTCAAAGTCTTCAGCATCATTGTCTTATCGACATAGATCGGTGCTTTGAGCATTGATCTGAAGTTTTCATTCCCCGGGTTTAAATAGATTCCCATGATCCTGTCCTCCTCGAACACTTTCCATTATAACAAAAACAGGCGGCTTTCTCAAGCCGCCTGTCTCTTCCGGATTCCGTAATCCGAATACCTGCAATGCTTTGTTTCCGGGGCCCGCCTTCCTCCTTATCGATTGCGGGGAAATCCTTACTTCTTCTTCACCCTTACCGTCACAGTCTTGGTCACGCCTCCGGCGTAGGTCAGCTTCACCTTGAAGGAAGCGCTCTTCTTGCTCAGGCTGTAGATATCGATCTCGCTTAAGTCACTCTCGTTGACCTTGGCTTCCACGCCCTTCGGCGTGCCCACGATCGAGGCCTCTACAGGCCTGATGGTCCTGATCATCCCGGCGCTGTCCTTATAGCTGCTCACGATGTTTGCCGTTCCGATGACCTTGCCGGCCGCCTCAGATGCATCCGCAGGGATCGTCACGCTCGTCACCTTTGTCTTCGGCGTGGTCTTCTTTGCCTTCACGTTCTTGAGCACAACTGTCACCGGCTTCTCCACGCCGCTGATCGTGAGCGTCAGTGTCAGCGTTCCGATCTTTAAGTTCTTCGCATCGTACGCATTTCCCGTGTAGTCGATCACGATGTTTCCGGCTGCATTCAGCTTCGCGATGAAGCCGCTCTCCGCAACGGAGACTGCCTTGATGGTGCCGCCCAGGTCACCAAGCTTCGGAACGACCACCATGCCCTGTCTCGTCACCACATCGTATTTCGTCTTTACCTTTGCCGTGACGGCCTTGTCCAAAGCCTTGTCGCTTACTTTGATCTTCACGTTCGCCTTGGCTTCACCGGCCTGCAGGGTGATCGTATAGGTCCCGTTCTTCACGCCGTCCCTGTATGCGATCACAAGCTTTCCGCCACTCATTGTCGCCAGACCCGTGTTCTTCTTGTCTGCAATCGTCAGGGCGTCTGCCGCCGGTGCCGCGCCGTTGAGCCTCACGTCAAAACTGAATGTCTGCCCCTTCGCGTTGCTATTCACCACGACCGTCTTGAGGCCCTGCAGGTCCACGGCCAGCACATCCTTCTTGGAGCCCTTCACCGTGTACGCCAGGCTCACCGTTTCCCTGCCGTCCCAGCTTTCCTTCGTGACCGCGATCTTGCCCTTTCCGGCCGCGGAAGTCGTGATCTCGATGCTGCCGTCAGCCGCCTTGGTCACAGTTCCCAGGCCGTTGCCGCTCACCGTCACATCCGTCATGTCATAAGGCTCGAAGCTGCCTTCCTCGTTCTTCACCAGCAGCGTTGTCTTCAGAACGGTTTCGGTTCCGTTCTTGATCGTAGCCGCATTCGTGCTCAGCTTGAAGACCGGCTTCACATAGCTCACCGGGAGCTCGTATCCGATCACGCCGTCCTTCCCAAGGTCGAATTCCAGCGTGGCATTTGCCGCCGCCTTCCTGCGGTCGCCCGTCACGCTCACCGTGATCGTGGAACCGCTGATCTTTGCGTCATAGTATGCCTTGGACTTCGCGTTGCTGTTTGCCACCGTGCCGCTTGCGTTGATGCCGCTCACTTTGAACTCGTGCACCGAAGCGTCCTCGTACAGGTTCCAGGTCTCTCCGCCATCGATCACGACGGCAGATCCCTCTTTCCAGCCTGCGTACAGCATCAGGTCCGTGGTCACGGGCGTGCTGAAATCATACAGATTGATGCATTCGGGCTCCGTGTACCATCCCTTGAAGATAAAGCCCTTCGCCTCAGGTGCTGCCGGTTCGGTCACCAGTCCGCCCTTCTCCACGATCTGGCTCGAAGGCGCGGTCCCCGGCTTTCCGTTCAGGTTGAAGCTCACGCTGAAGCGCTCTGCTTCCGCATCGATCCACTTCGCATATACCACCGTGTCCGCCAGGATGGGCTCGGCGAAGTTGAAGTGGTTCTCGCACTCCGCCTCGCGGTACCAGCCTGCGAATTTGAAGCCTTCTGCCTTCGGCTCAGCCGCAGGCTCCGCGGCGCACTTGCCTTCCCATACTTCCTGGCTCTCCGGCACATCCGTGGCTTCTTTTCCACACATGTTGAAACTCACGCTGAACTTCTGCGCTTCCCTCCAGCCCGCAAAGAGCTCGATGTCTTCCGTCACGGGCGTTGCAAAATCATAGACGTTCTCACAGGCCTCTTCCGTGTACCAGTCCGTGAAGATGAAGCCTTCCGTCTCGGGATCCTCCGCGGGACGCGCCGCTGCGGAGCCGTGCTCCACGGTCTGCGTTTCAGGCACGTTCTCCACACTCTTTCCGGCCATGTTGAAGCTCACACTGTGCTGCTTGATCGTCCATTTTGCGTACAGCCAGAAGTCCGCCGTCACGGGCGTCTCGAAATCGTATTCGTTCTCCAGTTCCTCCTCGGTATACCAGCCGATGAAATCGTAGGCCTCATCGACAGGATCGTCAGGCCTCTCCAGAAGCTGCCCGGCAGAAACAGTCTGCGTGGGGATCTCCTCCCCGTGGCTCATCATGTTGAAGCTCACGCTGAACTGCTCCTCGCCCTGCACCCACTTCGCGTACAGGGTGAAGCTGCTGAAAACGCTCTTTGAAAAATCATAAGCATTCGTGCAGGCCGCATCCGTAAACCAGCCGCCAAAGGCATAGCCCTCTGCCGTCGGATCCGGTGAAGGCTTCGTCACCTTTCCGCCGCTTGCTATCGTCTGGGAAGCGATCTGTGTACCGTGACCGTTCATGTTAAAGCGGACGGTATAAGCGGTCGGCTCAGGCGTTCCGCCGCCACCGCCGCCGCCACCGTTCTTTTTCCACTGCGCATAGAGCACCAGATCAGAATTAAGGGTCACGTTCTGACCATTGGTGTAGGATGTGCCGCCTCCGTTTGCCTCCGTATTCCAGCCGGTGAAGCTGTAACCGTTGCGGCTGAACGTATTCGGAGTAAGAGCTACCGCTGTATCCGCTGCGATGTCCTGTATATACTGATCACCCGTTCCGTCATTCTTCCGGTAGGTGATCATATATCCCGAACTGCTCTCATAGCTTAGGGCAAAAGTCGAGAAGAGGCTGGAATACACGAAGATCCTGGAATTCTCAAAATCTTCAAACCAGGTTCCGTCTTCACGATCTCCAAGAGCAAGCGTTCTGGATCCGAGCTTTCTGAATACCATCGCCTCTCCTTCGTGGAAACGGAGCATTTGGAAGTTCTTCTTTCCGGCAAAGCTGAAAGGTATGATCAGCTCGATCACTTTAGCAGTTTCCGTAATAGCTTCCTCATCGCTGATACCCTCAGTTTTCTTCATGATCGACACATCCAGATAATCGACCTCAAGCTCATCATTTCCCGGCGTATTTGATTCCGCCAGCTGCCGGATCTCCTCTGCCCCTTCGGCATCTTTTTCCGACTTCGTCTCCACCGTCATCGTAACGGTCACTTCCTTGCCTTCTTCCGCGTTTTCGGCAGCTACGATATCCAGACCGCCAACCATTACGGCAGGAGTATCATCTTTCACATCAATTTCCGAGCTGATATTCTTATCCGGCATCACGATAGCGCTCACATCCACGCTTCCGGATGTCACCTCAACCAGAGCGGTGACTTTCTGCGGCTTGCCATTCAATGTTCTTTCTGCGACCAGATTATAAAGCCCCGCCGAAACTCCGCTGAATGAATAACGGCCGTCAGCGCCGGTGCTCTGGCTGCTTCCAAACCTTGTATCTCCGCGCATTAATGTAACAGTGATTCCCCGAAGAGGAGTAGCATTCTCTTCGTTCTCCCCTTCTTTTATCTCTCCGGATACAGACCAGGACGCATCCACCCATACCGCATAAAGCGTGATCGTCCCCTTTGATACAAGATTCTTCACATTTTGCCGATCCGTATATACCACCTGGCCATTCGGACTCGTCGCCCATCCGGCAAAGATATATCCGTCCCGTGAGAAAGCATTCCGTCTCAGATACTGGGCATTTCCGTAAAGGAAGCGCTGATCAGCCATCGTCCCACGGCCTCCGTTGGCATCAAAGGAAACAAAATATTGATTCGCCGACCAGCGGGCATAAAGGACCCGGGACTCCGTGATCTGAAGCTTTCCTTCTATCTTTGTTCCGTCTTCTTTTGCATCCCACCACCCGGCAAAGCTGTATCCATACCTGGACACTTTCGCGCCATTGTCAATCGCAACTAAAGTACCGGAAGCATAGCTCTTCGCCTCAGGCACCGTCCCGGAACCGCCATTCAGATCATAAGACAGCATCACCGTTGCCGGGGTAGAAAACAGCTTGTAGATCGCTGCGGAAGCGTTATGGTTTGCATCCGCCTTTCTGCGGAGCCAGATCTTATAACTTTCGCCTGCGCTTATGCCGCTTGCAGTAAACTTTCCGTTGCTAAGAACCGGCAATACAGACCAAAGGTCGGAATCAGCGGCAGGCTCACTCGTCGTATTATAGGTTGTGATCACATATTCATAGTCCGTATTCTTTGCCCCATCCGGCAAAGCCACCGTCACATCATAGCCTGCATCCTGGTTCGGCAGGATACTCTGATCCGGCTTTTCATATTGAACCTTAATCACCTTAAAGCCCACAAGCTCGGATCTCGCCGCTGCATGGCCGCCTTCCCCGGTCTTTTCGGCAACCGTAGCCCAGACATAATAGGTTCCGGCATTCAGATCCGTTTTTTCGGGATTCCATTCTGTCCCTTCTCCGGCACTGCTTGACGAATAATATACCGTAACAGTCTCATCTGTCAGATCGATATCATGATCTTGTGCATCCTTTGCAGTTACTGTCGGCTCAGTTCCCAGAGCCTTACCATATTCTTTATCCGCCAGCGGCTTCGCTACCATCACCGTACCAAACGCAGGCAGGCCGATCTCAAAGTTCCGCGTTATTTCACCCACGCAGTTGTTTACTCCGGTAATGGTAACACTCGCCGTTCCCATTTTAGTATTGTTTCCATAGGAAAGCCTATAATCCTCATATTCTCCCTCTTCCAGCATCACGCCAAGGCATTTTACGACAGGCTTCGGGCAAACTTCACTTCCGGTGTAGTATTGTACGGGGATCGGCTGGATCACCACGGCGCCATCATTCATGCTCAGATCCCTTTTGCTGATAGACGCCTGTGTACTTCCCGGTATTGCGGACAGTTCATAATTCTCCGCCCCTATTATGATCTTTCCGCTCGAATCGATCGAAACATTCTTTGCGCCTCCGACATTCTTATCCGCAAATTTACCGGAAACGCCAGTAATTACGATGCTGTCCCCTGCGCATACGCCGTCCACGGTGATCGTAAGCTTTGCCTCCGTCGACCCGTCATAGAGCTTATCCGCCGCACTAAGCATCACCGTTGCTCCCTTCTTCCCGATCGCCGCCTCAATGCAGGAAGCTTTTTCATCCGGGGAAGTCTTGTACCACACATAATAGCTTCCGGCATTCGTTGCTGTGGGAGACGACAAAGCATACTCCTCCCCGGCAGGTTCCGGATCGCCTTTTTTGACCACGGCATAGTAAAGCTTTCCCTTCGAAGCCTCGTCGCTTTCCGCAAGGACCTGGGAACTGCCGTCATAGGTAAGCCCCTGTCTTGCTTTGACTACCGGCACCGGACAAGCCTTAACCTCCACCTTCACGGCTGCCCCGGCCTTTGCCGTATCGGTTTCCCTGACACGGACATAATAGTATCCGGGAGTCAGCCCTGAAATATCGCCATTCGTGCAGCGGATCGCCCCGCTAAAGTTTTCATTCGTGGAATACTCCATGGTATTTTTGACACCGCTGATCTTTCCGTCGATATTATCCCCTGTAGTGGGTGCGATCCCCGTAAGTCCCGTGGGAGCGGCCGGACCGTTCATTTTGTTGATCCGCCAGGAAATGGACTTCTCATCTGAGGTACCGTCTTCCCATCGGTATTTATCAGTGTCATTCAAAGCTATCGTCGCCACATATTCGCCGGGCATCGATGCTGATGCACCTGACACACTGAATATTTTATTATCATAATTCCCCATGCACATTTGATGGGAACCGGTATAGTTCAGTTCCTTTGTCACCTCCGGGACCGATACATATACCGGATTGACCGTAAGGATCAGATCCGCATAACCTGTTGCAGTAGAAGATTCATACTTCACGCTGATCCTGCTTGTTCCGACGGACTTAATGGTAAAATCGCAATTTCCGTCAACGTTTTGATTGCTGCCATGCTGCACCGCAGCCACTTCCGGATGACTGCTCTCCCAGGTCCATGTCCCATTCGAGCCGGCATTTTCGCATGTGGTTACGGCCCCAAGTGTAAGACCGGGGACTTGGCCGTAATTTATGGAGATAGCATTTCCCGAGGTAATGCGGACGCCGGCATCGTTTTTACTTACAATAGAAGCCGACACGGTGATCGTTTTATGGGTGTAATTTGTCGAATTAACCCATACTTCTATATGGAAAAACCTGCCCACAAGATCAGTCAGTGTTCTGTGAACGTTCACCGTCAACAGACCATTTTGGTCTACATCAGTGATAAAATCGTTGTCAGAAAAAGCAAAACCTCCATCTGATACAGACCGTGCGGATTTAGTAACCCAATAGTAATCAAGGGTACCTGCATCCGCAGGCATCTTCCCGGCCACAGATACCGTAAAGGAGTTTGCCGAAACCGGCACACTAATCTCAATGTTCGGGATGTCCCCGAAATAATTGCCCTTTGCAATCGAAAATGCTTTGGTATTGTCGGAAGGCAGTCGGTAGTTTGCCGCCTTATTCCCGCTCAGCGCTGCGGCCGTAGCAATATAAGGCTCTCCGGTAACGAGGGTATAATCCTCCTCGGCATTCGCATTCACCTGCTGCCCTGCCACGCATACGGTCACCGCAGCAGGATCTTCATTCTTCGCAAGGTTTGACAGCGTGACTGTCGGAACCTGCGGCTTTCCGTTATAAGTAAGCTTCGTCTCACCCCAATTCAGGCATACCGTCCTGGGCTCTACCGTCAGGTTTCCGGAGACAGATGTGACAGTGTAGCAGGAAGTCACCTCACCGTTGCCGGTATAAGAGACCGTAAGCGGATAGGTCCCCGGCTCCGGATAGGTCCACTGTGTAGCGGCTTCCTCAGCATTTTTCCACTCGCCGCCACTCAGGTATTCAAGCCTTACCGTGCCGATATGCTGGTGTTCCTCCGGAGTAACAAATCCGTTTACTATCGGAGTCAGAGCCGGAAATTCATCACCATAGGAAATGCTTGCATCAGGCACCCTTACGGTCAGCGGAGCCGTGGCGATGTTGACACTGATGCATCCCGGCTCACTTGGCAGCAGATCATTAGCCGAAGCCGCACGATACCAGACATGGTAGGAGCCGGCCTCCCATGCGCTGAAAGCATCTTCGTATCCATCCGTCGGAGCTTCGTTGTTAAGGACCAGACTGCCGTCACCGTTTACCAGCAGTTCTCCGTTTCCTCGAGAGATCTGCTGAACCTGATACTCCATCTTTGTATCAGCTTCGCCGGGATAGACCAGCAGCCACTGCTTTTTCTCGAAGCCTTGATATTTCAGATCCACTCCTGCTGCAGGGAGCTTCGTGACACTGGCCCTGTGCAAGGTGATCTTCAGGCTGCCGGGTTGATAGCTGATCTCATAGTTCCCGGTAACATCTGCAGCCCCTCTCATGATCACAGCGCCGCCCGCCGTGATCGTTCCGTTTTCTACAGGGTTGAATACGAAACGCGGATCAGAATCAGGCGTCAGGACAATTTCTTTGAGCACATGCCCGCTGCAAATGCCTTTATCCGTCCCCTGTTCCCAGCTTACCGCCATTTCATCTATCGCTTCTCCCAGCTGAACAACCTGATCATCGGCTTTAATGCTTACGGGACGCTTTTGGATATCTGCCGTCACTGAAGCCGGCTGGGAAAGAAGGTTATAGTTTCCCGCCGCTGTACCACCAAGGTAGTATCCCCTAAAGGTCACTGTTTTATTGGTACCTGCATCTGTACTGTCAAAGCTTGCATTTCCCGATACAATATGCACATCATCGCCATCGGCCATATTTTCAAGCTTTATGGCGGTGTCATTGATCTTTGCCGCAGTGCTGTCGTCGTAGACTTTGTCGTACGCTGTGAGGCCGCTTATCGTGACGTCTCTCTTGATTATGGTATATTCGACACTCACGGTCGCCGTGCTGTTATTTTTTTCATCCGAAAGGGTTATGCTTGCCAGATAGGTTCCCACAGCTTCAGGTGCCGCTGTCACTTTTTCGCCCCAGGCGTTTCCCTCCTTTTTCTGATAGTATACAGGTGCATAACCGCTGATGCCCTGATCATCCGTTACGATTGCCGGCCATTCATTGCTGTCATAGACGATATCGTTTTCCGAAGGGGCATGCAGGGTAAGAACCGCAGGATCATTGTGCAATGTACAGCCTGAATCGGAGCATTTCGCAATAATGGCGCTGCTTCCGCTTACAGTAAAGCTCATAATATGGGTATGGCTGAGTTCGAGTTTCTTATTTTTGATACAGTCATTCGGGTCCGAAATTTTCCCATAAAACTTCGTAGAAGCGTTACCTACTATCTGAAGCGTCTGATATGGAGCCACCCTTACATTTCCGTAATACTGCTCCGCATAAATAAAGTCACCGGCCGTTTGACAGCCAAGTGTGATCCGGGCTTTCTCCGGCCCTTTATACAGATACCCGTCACCGATCCCGGAATACGGGTCATTTTGGGCATTATTCGGGCTTACCGTTACCGTGACCTTTCCGCCCAGGATGCTGATGTCTCCGCCATAGGAATGCTTGCCCCCGCCGATACCGGTGCCCTCGGCATTTGCACTTACCGTTACCGTTCCTCCGTAGATTTCGATGGTGCCGTCGGTCACTTTTTCTGCATTCTTTGTAGCGCTGATCTGGCCGCCGCCGATGGCCGCGGCGTATTTTCCGCTCAAAGAGTTGATCGTTCCGCCGTAGATGCGGATCGTGCCGTAATTCTGATTGTTCTTTCCGCCGCCGATGGACGCAGCATCCGTTCCGCCCTGGGCATCAATGTATCCGCCGTATATATTGATATTTCCGGAGGATCCGCTGGGGCTGTCACCGGTCGAATCACCGCCGATGGCTGCATTTTCACCGGCTGCATTTGCGATCAATCTGCCCGTTCCTCCGTCCTGGCAGAAGATATTGAGCGTATTATCCCCCATCACGCTGATACCCCACGGTACGGTAAGGGTCTTGCCATCTCCCAGGATCAGGTTTACTTCTCCCGTTACTTTTACGCGGTCAGGCAGCGTAATGGTTTGATCGACATAGTAGCTTCCGGCAGGCAGCTCGGTGTAGTCTTCCTGCATCAGGCTGTATGCTTTAAAACCGGAGATCTGTCCATCCGCACCGATATAGCTGATTTGACCGAGATCCTCCCACTTAGCGTAAAGGGTCAGGTCTGTATCAACGGGTCTAGATGTGAAATCGAATTTGAATGGTTCGTCAAAACTACGCTCCGTATACCAGCCCACAAACTTATACCCCCGCTTTATGGGTGTCGCCGGCATTGTAGCCAGCTTGCCCATTGCAAGCGTCTGTGCTTTAACCGGAGTGCCTCCGTTGCTGTCAAAAGTAACTTCGCAGACATTAAAGGAATCAACGGGCAGGATCTTTTTCCCCAGGGAGTCGTTGATATTTTCCGGCATGACAAGAGTTGAGGTGCCGTCAATAATAAAAGCCCTGTCAAAGTTAAGCGTCCCCTGATAGCCTTCCGACAGAATATAGTCGTCTTCGCGGCAATGGGAAAGATGTATCTCTGCGCCGGGCCCTCCGATAGCGGTGTCACTCTGGCTGCTGACATCTCCGTAACTGGTAAAGCGTTCGGCCGTGATCTTTCCTCCGTATATGGTGATCTTTCCGCCCTTTCCGTCAACGCCGTCCTTCCCCGCCTTGCCGATGGCCGCACTGTACATGGAGCCCTTTGCGATGATCTCTCCGCCGTGGATCGTAATGCTTCCGGCATTACCGTTTTCTTTTCCGTTCAGGTAACTGAAATTTCCGTTATTGTTATTGATATTATTTTGGTCATTATTTTTAATATAATTTGCAGGGCAGTCGCCGCCGATGGCAGCATAATAATTCACCTTCCTGGTACTCGCATCAAGCTTTCCGCTATTTCCCTCCTGGGAATAGATGGTCAGAGAGTTTCCCTCCGTAACGCTGATGCCCCTGTTTCCCGCATCGCCTCCGGCATCAAGGGTCACGCCGTCGCATAAGACCAGATGGACATCGCCGTTTACCTTCATACGGGAATTCACGCTCACATCCTCTGTTACCACATACCAGCCCGTATTCATGGAGACGGTGGAAG
Source organism: uncultured Lachnospiraceae bacterium (assembly GCA_902779395.1). Classification (GTDB taxonomy): domain Bacteria; phylum Bacillota; class Clostridia; order Lachnospirales; family Lachnospiraceae; genus NK4A136. Next base: position 31,164 of record CACZBK010000013.1, read on the forward strand.
CTGTGACGATCGCGGCGTCTTTGCCTTCCGGTAAGGTAACATTATGTTTAAGCGTTCCCGAATCGGGGTCATATGCGTCAAAAGTCAGCACGCAGACGCGCATGTTTTCCTGTTTGCCGGTGTAATTGGGAGATTTACCCGTAACAGTGAGAATGTAAAAACCGGGATCCTTCATGGACACAGATGTATCCGATCCTTCTTTCTTACAGCTGAAGGTGTAATCTGTTCCTACTGTGAGCATTTCTCCGATATTGTTTTCTACCACAGGCGCGATATCACTGCCGGTATAGCGATAGATCATTTTAACGGATGCGTCTTTCAGATCCGTACTTTTCGTTGCCCATTTAGCATGGAGATACAGATCTGCAGTCAGCCCGGAAGTGAAATCGTAACGAACCTGATAATCGGTGTCCTGATACCAGCCGGCAAAGGTCTTCCCGTTATATGTACTCTCCCCATTAGGGTTAGCCGGCTCTGTAACCGTACTTCCTGCCTTCAGGATCTGTACCGCCGGAGCGGGAGTATACCCTCCACAGTCAAAGTTTACGGCATAAACAGTATCACTTGTGGCCGTAAGCTTAAAATCCGTTAATTCTTTCACTTCGGAAGCATTTGCTGCTACATAGTAATGACCGTTATCATCGACAAAGGTTTTCCCCGGTTCGATAGCAACATTCTGATTTGTATTCAGTGAAAAGCTGTTTGCACAGACAAAGTCTGTTTCATTTTTCCAGCTCAACAAAAGAGCAGATCCATCGTCTCCATTGTATTGCGAATGAATCCCCGCCTTTGATCCTTTTGCGCTAACACAGCCTCCGTTGAACGTTATTTTTCCGCCGGATCTCATTCCGTAATTTGTATCTGTATCATTCCCCTTCAGAGCTTCGGCTTTCACTTCACCATCGTTGATCGTTATAAAAGCATCTGCCTTTATTCCGGATGCATCAGCCCCATTTGCAGTAGCGGTAATGCTGCCGCCGTTCACTGTGATGCTATCACAGCATATAGCATTACCTTGCCAGCCGCTTGTACTGGCTTCTATACTGCCACCGTTGATGGTGAGATTCCCGGTACTGTTTATTGCATGACCGTTCGTTTGTGTTGCAACGGCTATGATGGTACCACCATGGATCGTGATATCCCCGTCACAGTTTATACCGTAGCTACCATTATTGTAACCCGCTGTCGCCTTCAGACTTCCACCATTCATAACGATAGTACCGGTACCGTTTACAGCATGCAGATTACCGTTGGCATCAACGCTGCCGCCGTTGATGGTGAGTTTATCCGTATTGATCCCGTAGCTTCTAGAACCCCCTACTGCGCAGCAAGTGATCTTTCCGCCAAAAATGGCAAGCTCACCGACATTTATGGCATCACCGACTTTTTTGTCTTCAGGCCTTCCATCAGGAGTTGCGCTGCTGGAATAAACCTTCAACTGTCCTGCATCGTCACCTGTCGACTGGGCATAAATATTTAGCTTGATACCATTTTGGGCAGCATTATCATAGGAACAGCCTAAACCTGCTCCTTCGTCAATACCATCAAATTCGTTTGTTCCGATACTCATCTTTCCGCCGTCCGCAAGGATGATATGATACTCCCCGGAAGTATTCAGGCTGACGGAGTTTTGGAAAACGATATCACTATTGACCACATACCAGCCGGGTTCGAGGACCGTCTCATTTCCCGAAAGAACAGCAGCCGACGCACAAGACTGTTCATCACCATTTCCGTCTATATAACTGACGCCTGTCTGAGTCTGACCGCTTCCATCAATATTAAGGATATCCGTCTGTGGCTGCCCCAATTCCGGCTCTTCAGAATTTTCCGGTTCTTCCGGATCTTCCGTCTCTTCAGAATTCTCTGGCTCCTCCGAATATTCCGGATCTTCTGCCCTCACTACTAACGCAAACTCCGGCATCTGCATTGTCCCCAGCATCATGGACAGTATCAGAATCCAACTGATGATGTTTCTGAAATAGTATCTCTTATCTTTCTTCATGGTATCTCCTCCGTAATTCTACCTTTCTCATTTTTCCGCTTTATATCTGCTCTAAAGCCCTTCAGCCTGTGGACCTGTATTTATCCAGGATCGCGGCCTTCAGGAACTGCAGTTCCTTCTCCTTTGGCCTTACTCCACATTCCGTTTCGTCCATTCTTCATTCTGAAATTATCTGCAACAAAAATATGACGTTTGCCAACGCCATCTTGGGACAAAGTGTATCATCTGGTGCTTCACTTGTCAAGACATTCCAGCTCACGCAGGCACGGCAGTCTCCCCTTAAGTCGCAAAAAAGCCACAGAGATACATGATCCCCATGGCTTTAGGTAAGCTCGTAATCATCAGAACCGTTACTTAATCGTAATAAGCTACCTTGACAAGTTCTTCCACAGTGGTAAGCCCTTCTTCGACCAGCTCCATTGCGCTCTCCTTAAGGGTAAGCATGCCAAGGGTATTGCGTGCATAATCTTTTATCTCTTCCGCCTGTGCTTCCGCAGAGATCATGGCACGTACTCTCTTATCGACGGGAAGTATCTCGTGAATAGATATACGTCCTTTATAGCCTGTATTATTGCACTGCGCACAGCCAACAGCATGGCGCACCTGAGGCAGCATCTTTCCCGCAATATCCGCCTCCCTGTCTGTCATGGGGCCCCAGGTCGAGCAGAAAGGGCACACCTTACGCACGAGTCGCTGGGCTATAACGCCCACAAGCGAGTTGGCCAGCATGAACGGCTCTATCCCCATATCAACCAGACGGACAACAGTTGAAGCCGCGTCATTGGTATGCAGGGTCGAAAGGACCAGATGACCTGTTATAGCCGCGCGGACCGAAATGGCAGCCGTCTCATTATCACGTGTTTCTCCAACCATTATGATATCGGGGTCCTGTCTCAAAAGCGCTCTAAGTCCCACTTCAAAGGTAAGCCCTGCTACATTGTTAACCTGCATCTGGTTCAGCTTTGGCACATTCTTCTCCACAGGATCCTCTATAGTTGATATGTTCACCGACCTCTTTGAAAGGGCCTCAAGGATCATATACAGCGTTGTGGACTTACCTGAACCTGTAGGTCCCGTTACGTAAATTATACCGTTAGGTGAATCCAGCATCTTTGATACCAGCTCGTAATACTTGGGCTTCATACCAAATGTTCCGGAATTATCTATAGTTGCGGCAGATGCTAAAAGTCTGAGCACCGCCTTCTCACCGAATACGGTAGGTATAACGGAAACACGGATATTTAAGTTGGTACCTTCAATACTGATACGGAAGTGACCGTCCTGAGGTACACGACGTTCAGCTATATCCAGATCTCCAAGGATCTTGATACGGGCTATGAGTGAATTATGTATGTTCTTCTGAAGCTGCATTATATCCGTAATGACACCGTCAAGACGCATACGCACCGAGGTGTGGGTCTCAAAAGGTTCGATATGCACATCAGACACATTGGAGTTATATGCCCTTATGATCAGACTGTTCAAAAGGTTGATGATAGGTGTGTCATCGTCGGCATCCTCAACATTCACCTCTACTATCTGCTCAACAAAGGTGGAATTCTTTGCTGCCTTATCCGCAGCCTTTCTGGCACTTACTTCCGAATAGTAATACTGGATGGCATTTTCCAGCTGTGCCTTTTCACAAAGCTTGATCACCAGCTGGGCACCGGTTATCTGACGTATATCCTCAATACCATAGAAGTTAAGGGGATCATTAACGATCAAGTAAAGCGCCTGCTCATCCTCCGCATACGGCAGCATACAGTATTTTTCCGCAAGCGCCTTGGGGATACGTTCCACCGCTTTTATATCTACCGTAAGATCGCCTACATTTACTACATCATGATCCAGCTTACGTCCCAGAGCATCGAGCATCTGACGTTCGTTTATGAACCCCAGCGCTATCAGGGCACCGCCCATCAGAACTCCCTTATGCTCCTTCTGGTAGGATATAGCCTGACCTATCTGCTCCTCCGTAACATAACCGAATTCCTTCAGCACGTCACCTATTCGTATGGCATTGCTTCTTTTGACTTCCATATCATGCTCCTTTTATAAATATAGGACTTTTCTATTCTTCAGCCTCATCTTCCGCTTTTTCGGTCTGATCGCACATGTACAGCGTAATATTCATATTAAGCACTGTGGTAGTTTTCATCATGGGAATAAAATCCCCGCCTTCTCCCGTTTCCTCATCATAAGGCACATAATCATTAACCATGGATACCTGTTCAGACCATACACAGTTACGGACTAACAGCAGCTGTTCTGATTTCGATATATCCTCTATAAGCCCCTTAAGATCCTCCATTTCTCCTGCCAGACGAAGAGATACATCCACACCGTATACTTCAGAATTATAAGCCACGGAACTGGTGTATTCAAAAGGATCTGACTCTCCGGAAGATGAACTCAGGCTGCTGCTCTCATTCTTCAGTCTTTCCGCTTCATCTGCCACGATCCTTGCCAGGACAGAATACTGATAAGGCTCAACAGGCACAGGTTTTGCTCCCATCCTTATGCTAAGATCATATGCCGAAAGGCCTCGATCCAGCACCATATTGGTAAAAAGGCGGTCCACTTCACTTGATGACATTATCGGGAAGAAATATTTCTTTGCAACTGCTATCTCTTCATCGTAAGTCTCCGCCTCAGCTTCAAACATAAAGAGTTTCGAAAGCTTTGCATCATTCAGCTGCCGGTTTATCTCCTGGGTCTCCAGTTCCGCACTCATCTTTGAAGCGTTTTTAACAGCCGGGCGTATGCCCCACCAGCCAAAGCCCACAACGATCACTATGATGGACAACATCACTATAAGTCTTTTATCTCTTTCAGTCATCTGCGTCTGCATACCATCACCTACCTTCCTGCGCCTTCTGCAAGCGTGCAGGAGACGTGTATATTCCAGGTATTGTTATTGTTGTTCAAACTGTATCCCGAATATGATACCGAACTGAATATCGCCTCTTCCTGAACCCTGGCGATGAATTTATTGATATCCTGAACCCTCTCCGAATTAGCTGTGAACGAAAGGACTCCTGCAACCGCATCAAAACTGGTTATCTCTATCTCGGCATAGCCCACCGCACATCGTTCCAGCGGCTCTCTGATCTTATCATTCAATACGGGGAAGGTCTCAACCGCATTCTTTACATTGATATAACTGTTGTAGCGGTCACTCCCTTCTTTCATAGAGCTGACCGCAGCATCATACAGCCCCAGCTGCATCAGTGTAGCCGGATTTTCATTATAAGCCCTGAGATCTTCAAGCTCTTCCTCGATCTTATTCTTCCTGACCACAAAGAATACCGTAAGCGCCAGCATAACGAAAAATACCGCCGCGATCAGTGCAGCGCTCTTTTTCCAGAAAGCATCCACTTTCTTTTCTTTCTTTATAGCGTTGAAGCTGGTAAGAAGATTATTTGTCTTATCCTGTCCCAAAAGACCTGCAAGAGCAGGAAGTACTGCAGTAAGGTCGAAACGGCGTCCTACCTTCTGTACAAGACCGCAGTCAAACCATTCCACTGTAGCATCTATACGTGAAGAGGCTGTCATCTGCCTGTATACATCTATATCAAGGCCTTTGATTCCGGCCACAAATATATTCTGTATGGGTGTGTCCATCTGATTTGCCTTCATGAACTGGGTCAGCTGTGAAAGCGCCCTTACACACTCTTCCATATACTCCTCGGTTCCCGGTTCATTGAAACACCTCTGGCCCGAATAGTATACAAAATTACCTTCCGCCCAAAGGACGTTTGTCAGCATATTATCATCGGCCACCTGTACCACAAAGTTCTTACAGCGCTTTCCGGCACTCTGCTCGATCATCCTTATCATGGTGCCTTCGCTTGAATAAATACCTTTCAGGCTGATACCTGCCTCATTGAAAAGTTCAATGTAATCTCTTATAAACTCTGCATCTACAGTCTCTGCATATACTTTTTTTACTTTGCTGCCCTTCTCAACTGCCAGGCTCGTATAAGAAAATACAGGTTTCGATTCATCCCTGGTTATGTCATTGAATTCCCTGGCCACAAAATCCATGGTCCTGTTATGGTTCATGGAAGGAAGCTCTATCCTTTTTCCGGCTATCTTGGAGCTGTTTACCACAAGGCTCACATCTTTTGTGGATAGCTTATTATGCGCAAAAAAGCCTTTTATAAAAGGCGCCAGCGCATCAGGGTCCATGATCATTCCGTTGATGACGCTTCCTTCAGGCGATGCCATAGTGTAAGCAGCTTTGGGCCTGGCGCCCATCCCGCTCCCACCGGCCGTTACAACCTGTATCTGTTTGTTAGAGATATAGATCACGGTGCTCATTATATATTAGTCCTCCCCCTTAGCCCGCAGAGCTGGCTATAGTCTGATAAGATCCATATATAGGCTGTATCACGGCTATCATTATGAAGCCTACGATAACTGCCATTACAACTATCATGGTGGGTTCAAGCATTGCCACCATCTTACTTACTGCCATCTCGGAATCAAACTCCATCTGGTCAGCTATTGATATAAGCATCGAATCAAGTGCTCCGGTCTCTTCACCTACCATCACCGTAGATGCCAGCTTCTTTGTAAAACCGTCCACCCGGTCTATAGCGGTTGACAGATTCTCACCTGCCCTGATGGCGGCTATAAGATCGTCAAACTGAGATTCTATATAGGTATTGCCAATAGTAGTCTTCGCTATGGTCAGACAGGTAAGTATAGAAATACCTGCCGAATAAAGACTTGATAGTGTCCTTGCAAAACGTGCCGTATAGACTATCTTGCGGAGCTTTCCTATAACAGGCATATGCAGCTCAAATTTATCACGCAGATACTTTATCTTCGGTATCGAAAACAGAAGCCTGATGACCATGTATCCCACTACTCCGAGGAATATGAGCACATACCATCTGTTCTTTACAAAATCGCTCATTGCCATCAGTATTCTTGTTGACGCAGGCAGGCTGTCCATCTGGGCAAAGAGTTCTTCAAACTGCGGAAGCACAAAGCCCATGATGATGATCACCACTGCAACTATCATCACACTCAGTATCTTGGGATACGTCATCGAGCTTTTTATCTTCTGATTTAAGCGATGCTCCTTACTGTAATAATCAGCCATCTGCTCGGCAACCATATCCATGTTACCGGCATTTTCAGAGCTTCGCATCATATTGATAAACAGACTGGGGAAAGTATCTCCCTGCTCCATCAAAGCATCTGACAGAGGCATACCCTGACGAACACTCTTTAATACATCAGCATATATCTCACGCTCCTTCGGCTTGATCGACTCATCCTCGGATACGATCTTTAGCGCTCTCACAAGAGTAACACCGGCGCTTATCAGCTTGCTCAAGTTGCGCGAAAAATCAGAAAGGCGGTCCGGCTTAAGACGTTTAGTCCTTACCTTACCCTGCATTTCTTTTGCTTCTATCAGAAATTTCCCGTCATTTTTAAGCTTCTCGTGCAGATCCTGCTCGCTGGCAGCATTCATGATCCCGGAGAAAGCTTTACCCTGTTCATCTTTTGCCTTATACCTGTAGGCTGCCATTAAATGTTAGTCCTCCTGCCACAGTTTCGTCCCATAAAACTTACTCTGTCAATAAACGAAGATCCTCCACAGATAATCCACCGTCCAATCTTCGCGTTCACCATCATACGTATATGTAACCAGATAATGCGGTGTCCTGTATGTAAACATCTTTACTTCTCTTGATTTCCTGTCATAAGAAAGCAGAGTCACGCCGTCATCCACCCCGGCATATCTCTCTATTGCCAGCATTGCTGCATCTGAAAGTCCGTTATGCCTCTCCGGCATATAAATGCTTTTGCCCACACCATACTGTTCTATATCCGATGTGAGCATGGCAAGCTTTATGTTCTTCGCTTCCCTCAGCGCAAAACGTCCTTCGGAATGAACCTTAAACACAAAGAACGCCGCCAGCAGTATGAATACTACTGCTGCCGCGATGAGCAGAAACCGTATTATGTTTACTATCTGTCGTTTGTTGTGTTCCTGCGGAGTTTCCATCAGCTAATCATCACTTATCATAATCCGTTGTAGTTAGTATAGGGATGACAAACTCATCAGCATCCTTATCATTAAGATTATACATCTTTACATACTTATATGCAAAATAAGAGCCATATTGAGGACTTTCCAATGTCAGATATACTCCAACTACATTTCCGGGGTAATCATTCTCGGACACCTCTTTCTTTCCATAAGCAGCCTCCTCTAAAGCTGCATTATCACTAACAGCCCCTGAGATAGACTGATTAGCCGGTACAAAACGAAGTGTTTTGATCTTATATCCCATATAAACAGCTTCATCAAATGTCCATATTTCTTCATCTTTGTGATTCTTTATATATTCTTCACTGGCTCCCTCTTTAGGAGGATTGATCTCAAAATACCTGATCTTCAGTGCTCCATCTTCAGCATACATCTGAATATGCGTATCGGTTCTGTCATACAGGTCCATTTTAAATCCCGATCTGTTTCCTGCCTTTGCATCTGAAGGATCCTGATAGATCACAGGCTGCGTAAATCTATTATCAAGTGAGACCTTAGCCCCCTCTATCTCACCGCAGATTTTGGAAAACAATACGTCAGCAACCTGTCGTCCATTAGTCTGCCCCTTGACATCAAAGAAAATATTGGTCACATTTGATATCACCACAGCCGCTGCGCTCATAAAAATCCCCAGCAGTGCAAAGCACACCAGCATCTCAACCAAAGTAGACCCCTTATTCTTTTTTCTTCTGAAAACTCTCAACATATGACCCACCTACGGCAATAAACGTTCTTCAGGCGAAAGATAATGATATTTCATTGCGGCAGGTCTGGGAAGGTTTTCCTCATCTATCAAAGGATCTACGCATATATAAACCGTCGCCGCAGTATTATTCAGATAAAAATAATCATTTGTACCCGGTATATAATCATTAAACTGTTCACCTGTATAAGACTCCATGTTCGTTTTTTCCGGATCCAGTTCCAGCCAGAACCGGCACTGCTTAAGAGAGTCTGAAATGTCACCGTCTGCCACATTGTATTGATAATCGGTTATATTTATAAACGGATCATCACCGCTTACAGCACTTTCATTCTTATACATTTCCTTAAAAAACATCTGATTTAAATGCGCAGAATCAACAGCCTGCGTCCGCAGATTGCTGGAAAAATCAACAATATTATACAGGATCACAAGAATTGCTGTCAGCACGGTAAATGCTGCCAGAGTCTCAATGAGTGTGGTTCCGGAATCATTCAATATTCTTTTCTTTTTCCCTTCTTTCATCATTCTAAAAGCCATCCTTTTATTCGCTACCGATAAACATCCATTTCCATATATAATTCCTGTTTATTTTATTGCCATGCGGATTAATTCCTGTCTGTGTTGCCACCAGTGGCAGTTTCTGCTTTGCTGTTGAATACTGTCTCAGCTCATACTCACTGCATACGGTATAGCTCTGACTTCCTGATCTGCATTCCACTTCCACAAACAAGTGTGGTCTTTCATCCTCATTATTATCTCCCGGTGAGGTACACCATATGCACACTTCAGTATCGCTCGGAAATGCATTAACACTTATCGTCTCCCTTTTAGTTGAACCATTGAAACTTACTGTTTCCGATTTATGAAGTTTAAAATATCTCTTTGCCTGATCAGCATTATTACCATTATAATGCGGCCATGATTCAAATCCGTCGTTGTTAACTTCCTTGTCAAAACCGGCAACTATATTATACCTTACATATCTGCAAAGATTACTGCTGGCTGAACCTTCGGTCAATTCTTCCCGCAAGGCCATTGAAAGACTTTTGGCAGCTTCTGCATTTTTATCCGCCTGCATCCTGTTATTCTGTGAGCTGTATAAAGAATAAGTCACTGCAAGAAGAGAAAAGCAAAATATCATAAGTACAGCTATGATGGTGATACATACCATCATGGCCACACCACGATTATCTGATTTTTTTACTTCTGATTTTTTTACTTCTGCTTTCCTCATCATCACCTTGGTTTAAGCTTTGTGTTATATACATCTTCCAACATTGTTACACGATCGTTTTTATCTGAGTAGTCCACCGGATCACATGTCAGATTCTTTATTCCGGTCCTATATGCCGTTCCGTCTTTCATCGTGCAGAGGCTATAGGTATTACCGTTTTTAACAGCATATAATCTGGTCAGTGCCTTACTCTTATCAAGGTCTTTCTTAGCTGCCGGCTTAGTGATCACCAGCGTATATGTTGCTTCCTCATCGATAGGTTCACTCTCATCGTTTATCTCCAAAAACCTGTAAACCCCATTTACGCTCAGACTTATCTCAGCACCTTTCTCCATATCTTTCTCAATATTTTCCGCGATTACTCTGCTCTCGGCTCCTTTTTTGCAATTCAAAGTAAAAGCGTAGCTTCCTTTTTCGCTTATAGAATATACACCTGCACTTTCATCAAAAGATAAGGTCTTTGTTTCTGTCTGGCTTATGTCATCGATACGACCACTGATAAAATAATTATTTACTGCCCGCTGGGGTGATACATAGAAGTTCGCATCACTGTCTACCCCTCCGGCCTCAAGGCAATCTTCAACAATAGCACCATTTATTCCTGTAATGGCATATCCGTTATCAGACACACTTCCATAGTTTCTGCCGGCCTCTATGGTAACATTTCCATCTCCGCTTCTTACCGCCACTATTCCGGCTTTCACTCCGCCGCCACTTATATCTCCTATATTAACATTATTGTTAAATACTGCTCCGCCCGAAGCCGCCCCGGCTATACCTGCTGCCGCCTCACTACCGGCATTTATATTAAGCTTATTAGTGCAGTTAATAATGGTACCCGCATTATCGCCGGCGAAAGCACCCACTGAGCCTTTTTCCTCGTTCGTATTCTCTCCTATAAGTTGTGTTTTTACATCCGGGGCGATCGTAATCCCTTCGATCCTGTCCTCATTTCTGCCACATATCAGTCCGGCATATAAACCTTTGATCTCTATAGTTTTGCCATATTCCTGATAGGCACTCTTTATTCCGTTCGCATTATAGGTGATAGTTCCTCTGTTAACTCCGCAGATCCCTCCTGCATAATTTTCTCCGCATACACTTATCACATATTTAAAACCATCACTAACTTCTATCACTCCGGCATTCTCACCACAAAGACCGCCAACATATAAATTACCGCCAACATCAAATTCGTATTTATAAGTTTGATCCGAATTCTTTCTTCCGTTGAAATTCCCCAGACCATTTCTGAAAATGCCCTCGTTTCTTCCGCATAAGCCTCCGACATAATCATGATCGCCTATATATCCTTTTTTGCCATCCTGGCTGGAAAAAGCATATCCCGCCATGCAATCCTCTATAATTCCTTTGTTAAGCTCACACAACCCACCATAATATACCGAATCGGACCTTATCAATCCGCTATTCGCACATTCGTGCAGTATCATTCTGCTTCCCGTACGTCCGATTATACCTCCGGCATATGAATATCCGTTATCAAGCATATCCGTAGCAGTAGTAGCAACCATAACAGTATTATCATGATCGATGTATATACTCTGCCCTTCAGGTACATAACCAAATAAACCACCTGCACAATATCCGGCCTCAACAGATGCGAGATTCACTGTCAAAGTATCAAAAATAAGATTATTGATATTACGACCGCCATTCAAACCACTGCGAGCATTAGCATTATTATCTTTATAATCTATTCCTGACATCTTCATGGTACCAAACCAGTCTATTCTATCAAGGGAACCCACCAGATCCGCTGCGTTTCCTGCCAGATTCAGATTTCTATACAGTACCTTGGGTCCCTCAGGCCAGCGTGTGTTTGTCACCTCGTATAGCCCACAATAACCTCCGGCTACAGCATCAGCTTTTACCTGCATTTCAGGATTGTTTACCTGATAAAGAGAAGGCGGTACGGCTTCCGTATTTTCTTCTTGCGTTGTAGTTATTAATATTGCTCCCGCAAAACCACCGGCAAAATACCTGGCACGAACATCACTGACTGCAGAAACTATATCATCAAGTCTCTGTACAGTTTCTCTGGTGATCACACCGGCAAAGCCTCCTGCAAAACAGCCATCAGCTCTAACAGATTGTATCCCATGCTCTCCTGCATCCAGCTTACCGTTAAAACGACATGAAGTATTCATTTGCTGTCCATATGCATATCCAACAAATCCACCAACATAATTTTTCCCATGCACGATAAAATCTCCGGTAATATCGCTGCTGTAATATACGGCAGATCTTTCTATATATCCGCATATTCCGCCGGTATAATCCGCTGCCGATAATATGTAACTGCCCATAAAACCGTTTGCATTTTCTCTTTCAATTGTAAAGCCTTCGTCTGAATTAACGAGGTAACACTCGAAAACAGTATTACTTCTCTCATCTCCAGCTCTGACATCTGTATACCCAACTGCACCACCTACATAACTGTCCCCATAAACTATAGTATTAATACTCGAGACGCCTTCGCCATCATTGATGGTCATGCTATTATTACCTACAAGACCACCTGCATAATTACATACAAAATCATCATCTCCGGTCATCTCAATAAGTTTAAGCATTTCCTGTTTAGCATACAAAGACAGCTTGCTATCGCAATAAGTTATCTTCTCTCCGTTGAATCCGCATATTCCACCAACATATCCATACTCAAACAGATCCGAAGTCCCACCTTTTCCACCGGTTGCAAAGGTAAGACCTTTATTGAGGACTTTACTCACAGATCCGCTTATACTTGATACTCCATCATTCGGGCGATTAAAACTACAATGCCATGTATCATACTGCAGACTTCTCAATCCATCAGCAGTATCTGATATTACTTTATCATATAGCACCGGAGTCCCGATAATACCGGCTATACCACCCACCATATTTCTGCCTATAACATTTATCTCATTCTGGGTTCCTGATTCATCATCATTCTTAAATCCGCAAGTCTGCATTACCCCGGCATACCCACCTGTGTAAAATGCACCAAATATATACGGCAAACCGTCATTATCCCTATCTGCATTCAGGCAGGTGCTGCAATTTTCAAACATAGCCAGTCTTGCAAATCCTGCTATAGCTCCCACATAGGATCCCCTAAGTTCGCCTATCAGGTTTTTAAATCCATCTTTTTCACCATTTATCAGTTCATCAAGCTCATTCTCTGTATAAAGCCAATAGCTTATGCAGTTTTTAAAAGAAACTGAAGGTGCAGCTGTATCAAGCGTTGCAATATTATCATCAACAGTAACAGTATTGTCGCATGCCAAGCCACATATACCGCCAAAGCAATATGCCCTGATAGCATTAGGGTCACTGCTTTCGATCCCATCCTGATGACCGTTACCATAGACATCATACAATGGAAGCGGTTGGATCCTTCCATAATTCTCACTATCATTAAATGCCACTGTTGACATCACCTTATTAGAGTCCTCATCATGCAATCTGGTAACATCATATCTGTCTGTAACCGAATCCTTATCGTAATTAACGATTGTGCGGCCTATGATGCCCCCAACATATGAGTGCCCGGCTACCCATGCCTCATTCAGCAGTTCATTATAATTAACAATAGTGCTTAACGCACTATACTTCTGATATCCGCATATTCCCCCAACATCATGTATGCCAACCACAAAGCTGTTATTCTTTCCATATAATTCATTACTCAGATAATCTGTTAACAGCTGCCTGTCATTATCATAACGTCCATATTGCATTTTATAATAATAAACGCCATCTATATGATTTCCACCTTCAAAATATGGTACAAGAAGCTTGATACGCTCAATTTTAGCGATCAGTGCAGCTTCTTCCTTTTCGGGCGTTCCTCCCTCTTTCTTTTCATTATGAAGAGTTAAACCCGTAATAATACCGAGATTTTCGCCCACAAAGCCACCGGTTTTATATGAGCCAAATACTTTATGTTTATCAAGCGTCAGATTGCCTACAGCCCCGTAATTGTATACGAAAAGTCCTGTAGGATGTTTTCCTTTCGCACGTTCTAACTCGATAGCATCAAAGCCTGTTCCATAAATACTATACTGAATATTATCAGACTGTGCCTGCTCGCCATACAATCCAAAACGTTCGTTTGCATCCACAGTTATGGTAAGATTAGATATTGTGTAATTCTCATTCCCCTCAGCATTGTTACCGCTTATACTGTCGCCTGTATTGATCTGCCTGAAGGAAGGAAATTCAACAGTCTCTGTTTCTATTCCGGCTATATTGATACCTGCTTTTTTGCCTGTTGAATCATCATAAGAATTAAAGAAGAAATTTTCCCCGGCGGTACTTCCTCTGTAACTGTAAGCAGTAAAACTATGCCAGTCAATGTCCTTGATCAGCTTAAAAGTTTTTACAAAATTATTATGCCAGTCTCTGTTATTTTTTAATGATCCCGGGACAGTGTTATAATCCTTTTCGATCTTATCCGCATAATCTTCAACAAAACGGACATTATATAAATGCCTTCCGTTTGCTATCTTATATTCAGCGGTATTCTCTGCATTATTACGTGAAACACTGCCAAAGCTTACATATTCTCCCTCCTCATCGGTAAATTCTTCTTCGGTAACAATTTCTTTATCCTTATCCTCTATCGTCAGACCAAGAAATATCTTATCTGTATCCAGGCCGAATCGGTAGAAGCTATATGTTGAAGCAAATGCCTCTGCCGCATCCGTATCAGCTTCTCCTCCGATGAGCCCCATAGCTTTTGCATATACAAGAGACTGAGCCTGCACATCCGCCACATCAAGTGCCAGACGAATCGCCCTTCGTCCGCCGGATGTTACTTCTTCCCAAACAGGCATCTTAAATGTCTTAGGTTCACCGATCTGTGCATCATTTTCATAATACTTTACTTTTATATCAGACGCATTAGCCCCCTGAGCTGATTTCATTCCCGCCGGAAGCCTTTTTGAATTATTCATATCAAACTCAAAAGACATGATCTTTTTGCCGTCTGCAGAGATTTCAGGATCATATACATTGAAAACAAGCTTAAGGTTTTTGCCGCTTCCAAACAGATCCTCTTCATTTTCCGGTACATATATGGCATCAAGTATCTCTGCATTACGCAACACAAAATCACCTGCATCTATATCCAGCGTATTATCTGTCTTTCCCTTTATAGACATGGAAAGAGTATTGACTCCGTAATAACCTAAAGCCAGCTCATTGCGCCTTATCTCGCTCCTGTCAAGTACACATACCGCCCCTGGTACATCAGTACTGTAGCTCAAACTATCAGCGTTACTGTAACATACTGCCAATACCTGCGCAGCTTCTGGCGAAAACTCTACTATTATAGAAGCGTCATTAAGTATGGATTTGTCATATACATATGCTGTCACCAGCTTAAACAAAAGCTTTGTGCCTTCATCCAGCTCTTCATTTTTCAGATATCTCTCATAATCCCCGGGAGTACTGGAAACAGATATTATCTGATCGGGATGTACGCCGGTGGTCCATAATCTATCCCAGTCATAGCTCACACCATCCGGATCGGTTATTGCAGAAATATCGCCGGCCTTAAGCACTTTAGTTTTTTCAGTGTTCTGATATTCTTCTCCATTCTTAAGCCTATTGATCACTTCATTTTCGAGCGATCCACTGGCCGAGTAATTAGAAAGCTGTGTCTGAGCCGCATTAAATAAAGACTCAGCATTGGCATTAAGCTGCTTCATTTTAGACCAATCCTGCCATGCCATTATGCCCACCGCACTCAAAGAAAGCAGGATGACCATGATGATCAGTACCACGATCATTTCTACCAGGGTAAAACCTGCGTTATTCAGTTTCTGAGCACATTTTTTTCTCATATTAGCCTACTTATTCTTTTTAGCCGCTTCTTCCGCAAATTGCCAAGCTCTTCTTGCATCTGTTGTTCCATCGTTTCCTTCACATCCATACGGCACATACCAAGACGAAAGTTTTACCGGAGGATTATTCTGCACTTCATATGGCACCTTAACATCATATGACCAGTCTCCTTCATACCAGAAAACCGGCACACTATCCTGTCTTTCCATATAGAAAAACACATAAACTTTATACCCTTTTTTTAATTCTCCCAATCCCTTATTCAGGCAATTATTCCCATCGCCCCTGTCATACATTTCCCCACAACTAAACCCACACACAAATGGTTTATTTTCTATACCCGCTACATGCATAACATCTTCAGACCACTCAATTTTCCAGGAGAACCCCGAAGCATTTGACTGCTGATCATGAAAATCAAGATTCGGCATTATCCCCTGATCATAAAGAGCAGTGAGTTTTGTCTGAACCGCATTAAGCAAAGCTTTTGCATTATCAAGCTCCCTCTCCTGCCTAGCCCTGTCAATATACCCCAGGAAGGCCGGAGCCAGTATCGCAGCAAGCATGGCAAGTATAATAAGCACTACAACCAGTTCCACCAAGGTGAAGCCTTTATTTGTATATGTACTTTTATTAATTGATTTAATATCCATGCTTTAGTTCCTGTTTGATCAATGTATCTTCTACTGTGGAGCGATGTACTTTGTAAAATATCCCGCTTTATTGTCCTTTCCATCTATACATGCATACGCCTGACTATTACCTTCATTATTGTTTATATACGTAGTACCATTCCCCCCAACAAGTTTTGCATCTCCAACAAAGAATGTGGTCTTTGACGGCTTAACAGGATTAGTCAGATCCATCTCGTCAACATATATAGTTTCAAGATTTACACACTGCCTAAACATACTTCCGAACTTATCTCCATTAGTAATACTATTAGTGTTGCACCCGCTGCCAAATCTGATACTTTTTAGCTTAATATCATTTTTTGCTATCGATATTGTCTCGCCTTTTCCTATATCCACCGTCTTCCCGTTTACCCACTCATACATACCGAACATTCCGGTCATATCATACACGCCCTCTGTACATATTTTATCCAGATATACATGTTCCAAACTTACACACCCCATAAATACCTGTGGCATCTCTTTTAATTTACTGGTTGTAACAACATCTTCAAAATTCAGCTTGGTAAGTGAAATACAGTCACGAAACATATCATTCATATATACAAGCTCACTAAAGACCGTATTACTTGCAAACTTTACTTCTTCAAGACTATAACAATACGCAAACATTTTATTGGTCTTTTGTACCTTTGAAAAATCAAATTCTCTAAGATCTATCTCTTTAAGCCTCTTATAACCATTGAAGAAATCGCTCATGTCGACGTTATCAGCAAAAACACACTCAGAGATGTTTAATGCTTCCACATACCCTTTAGCCGAAGAAAGAATAGTCTTAGCATTTAATGCGGAGCAATGCATCCCCGCAATATCCACATCCACCAATGAAGAGCACCCCAAAAACACGTTTTTGCATTCACTACCCATATTATCCAAGTGCCATTCCTTCATTTCTGCACTTGTCATCTTAGAGCAGCCTTCAAACATATTGTTCATGTTTTCAACTGATACTACATTCAGACTATCAAGATTAACAGCAGTTAACCCTGTACAGTTTTTAAACATGCTACTTATATTTTTAAGAGAGGCCGAATTAAAGTTTTTAAAATCAACATTGGTCAACTTAGAACAGCCTTCAAATATACTTGCCATATTCTCCACTTTATATGCTTGCATATCAGACATTTTTATTGTTACTATAGAAGTACATCCTTTGAAAAATTTGCTCATATCGGTAATTTCCGATATTACACTTTCTGAAAGATCGCACTTCGTAAGGCTCTCACAATTCTCAAATACAGATTGAGCTGATACAACTGCCGAAAAATCTGCCCCTTTCATTTCTACAGAATTCAAAAGTTTCGAACCACTAAACATATTATTGATATTCAGTGCTGATGTCGCAGTAAATCCATTCATTTCGACCTTTTCAAGACTGCCGTATCCCGAAAGTAATCCTGACAGATTCGTAATACTGTTAAAATGAGCACCATTTAAAAATACTTCTTTTAAAAATGGCTTATTAGTGTCAGGGAAAATATCCTTCATACTGAAATTATCCCTTGTAACAGTCCAGCCGCTTACATCAAGATATTCCAGACTGGTGCATCCGCTAAATATACCGCCCGTATTCTTAGAATTGCTAAGATCCCACCCCTTCATAATAATTCTCTGAAGTGAACGGCATCCGGAAAACATATCTGACATGTCACCATCAATATTATAAATCGTTTTATGATCAATATTATCAAGTTCAGCATCATCATACTCATGAGAATTATCCATAACATAACTTCCATTTAGTCCTGTCGTAACCCAATTACTAAAGTCAACAGTTCCTGTCATGGATGAACAATTTTTGAATGCCTCCTTAACAGAATGCAGCTTACCGCCTTTAGGACACGCATTCGGATCATTCCATCCGTCTAAAATGATATTTGCATTTGTGCATCCTTCAAATGTTCTGTACATATTTTCAAGATTTGTCAGATTCCACCCCGAAAGATCAATACTATTCAATTTATTGCAGTTTAAAAATGTCTCTCTCAGATTTTGTATCTTCTGAGGATGCCACTCCGAAATATCAAGTTCCTCAAGGAAAGGAGTTTCCCCCTGTGCAAGTCCCGCATATGAAAAAGTAGATCTCATATTTGTAACATTAGTTACATCTATACCATTAAGATTCAACTTTCTAAATTTAGTTCTTTTGAAACAATCAGCAATATTCAGAAGTTTGTCCCCTGTCTTGAGCTCATGCAGATCTGTCTGATGTCCCTCTGAGTTTTTCCCACAATCATAAAAAGCATAGAACATTGTCGTGCAATTCTGAAGATCCCATCCGCTAAAAGCGCCATCTTCAAGGCATAGTGATTCGCACTTATAAAAAGCCTTTTCCAGACTTTCAACTCCGATAACATTCCATCCGGACATATTGACTGTCTTTAACTTTCTATCCTTAAAGAATAGCTTTTCCCAGCTGCCGCTCATTTTTGTATGCTTGAAACCATCACCAAAGTCAATGGATACCAGATTTCCAAGTCCTCTGAACGCGTATTCCATGGTAAGCGATCCTCCAAGCTCTGTGACCCCGCTCATATCAACCGTCTGCAGGTTACCGGAATTTCTAAAGCACTCATTCATATTAGTAAGATTGATTGCTTCAAAATCATAGCCAAAATTAACATATTTTAAATTTTTGCAATTGTTAAATGCGCTTTCCATGGTTTTGACCTTTGATGCATCAAAACCACTCAGATCGATCCCTTCAGGATATCCTTTGGTACTGAACAATTCACTGCAGTCTTCCGGAAGATATGCCACTAACGCATCCGTACACCACTTTAATACCTTGTTATCATACCAGGAATATATCTCGCAATCTGTCCTTCCATCATCTACCTTAAGTCCTTTCTTTTTGGCAAACTCAAAAGTCTCTTCGTCATAAGGCACTTGTTCAATATTTGTAAAAACAGCATTTATTCTTTTATTCTTAAATATATTCTTATCAAGTGTTGCGACCAGTTCAAGATCCGGATCGCGCATTGTGTAAACTATAAAAGTAAAAACAGATCCTTCATTATTAAAAATATAATTTTCTATTTCATATCTTTTTGTTGCTGTAAAATCACCATCTTCCAATTTCCAGTATCTGAATACATATGTTTTTGCAAAATTTAATACATATTTTATCCCGGCTAATCCCATACGCCTAAAACTATTTGCATTCTCATTAATATCCCACTCCGTACTTACATTTCCCATATCATCCAGGTTAAACTCGACTTTAACCTGTTTTTCACCTGAATCATCTTCTATATCCGCGTTTTCATTCTTTGCAAAAAAAGCCCTCTTATTTTCGTGCAGTTTAAAAATCACTGTCTTCGTAGCAACAATTTCTGAAGCATCAGGCTCCTCTTCTTTAGGTTTGTCTTTGGGGTCCTTATCCGCCATTAAAGCAGTGTCATCATCAAAAGGCCACACATGTATTATGCTGTCCGAAGCAAGGTCTGCCAAAGCAATGAATGCCTGGGCCTCTTCCTCTGTCTCAAATACCTCCCACTCACTGCCGTTATATGCTGCATAATTCGAATCATCATCTTTATAGATAGCTCTATTAACAGTGTATGATCCCACCTCATCAACAATAGCTCTGGTCGCAGGGATCGTGCCTTCATACTCATCATAAAGTGGTCTTACATTCCATACCGTAAATGCAGTAGACTCTGCAGCCCCGGCATTGAGTCTCGTCTGGTTTCTCTTTTCCTTGGTATATTTATTATCATTGGAAGAATAAATATCAGACAATGCCGCCTGCGTAGATGAAAGAGCAGTCTGCCCCCTTGCGATCACCTGCTTTTTATGGGCGTTATCAATGAATCCCAAAAGTGCAGGTACCGCCAGTGCCGCCAGAATAGCGATTATAATGAGCACCACAATAAGCTCCACCAGTGTGAAGCCTTTCGATCTTTTGCATATATTCATATATCCGTTCCATCTTTTATCTTTCATAAGCGCACTCCTTTGCACTTGCCGGCCTTACTTTTTCTTTTTGGAATTACTAAGTTTTCTTAAATAATTCCATATACTTCCTTTACCTGTTCCATCATACATATAGCCGCTTTTGTTAGCGATAAAATAATACTGTATATAAACCCCGGTACTTCTCATCTTATTACCTGAACCTGTAAACACACCGTTAGGATCTGCATAATCTCCCGTATCCTTCTCAAGATAATTTGTAGTCCACTCAAATCCGTCAAAATACAACGGAGTGGAATTCTCGTTTTTCATATAGATAGCCACATAACAGGTATATGCCTTGTGCAAGTCCTTATTGTCACCGGTATCATATCGTTCACGGTTTCCCAATCCTACAGCAAATAAATACGGATCTTCATCTGCAATATCCAAAATTTTCTTTGCATATTCAGAACCATTTATTGCCACATCACCATTATTGTTAGTTCCGTAAACACCGGGAAACACAGTAGCGTGCTGTTGATTGTTATCATTTTTTTTTGAAATACCAGAAGCCTGTCCTTCCTTGTAGAAAGCGTACATTCTCGTAAGGTCACCCTGCATAGCTGTCATACAGTTTCTGGCATTGATCATATCCTGCTTAACCCTGGCACTGTCGATCCACCCCAGCAGCTGCGGTATTAAAATAGCCGCCAGTATGGCCAATATCACAAGAACAACTATAAGCTCCACAAGAGTGAAGCCCTTGCGGCTCTTAAGTATTGTTTTTGTTCTGCCATTACTGTCGTTCATCATCATCGTGCTCCTTTATTCCGGCATATTCACAAACACTTTGAAATTATATCGGAAAGCTCTGCAGCATACATGCTGCGGTCCGATCTGAAATTCTTTAATCTGTAAATTATACCACCTGCCCCACTCCCGGTCAAACCCGGCAGGGATCTTATGGCGGATCATACATGCCTCATTAACTATATCGGTCAATCAGGGGGGATTGTTTATATTTCAGAATATAGAATTATGTAAGAATATACGCTATCAGGATCCTTCGCTTACTCAGGCTGCCAAAAAGAAAGCTCAGGATGCCAATTTAGCCAAAGCTTCGCTCACGCCGCCGTTGCCTTCTTCTCATGCTTCGCGCCGGGGTGAAGTATGAGGGCAGCGATGACCATCCCCACGGCCGTGGAGGCCAGGCTTATGGGATATACCAGCATAATGCGGTTAAAGGTCGGTTCAAGCGGGAATACCCAATATATCCAGCTTATACGTATGCCGCACACACATATCATGGTTATGATAGCCGGGATCACAGAGATGCCAAAGCCCCTCAGGTAGCCGGATACTATCTCATAGGTCATGCTGAAGAAATATGCCGAGAAGATGAGGATCAGCCTCTGATACCCCACCTCTATTACTGCGGGATCATCGTTGAACAAAGAAAGGATCGGCCTGCCGAAGCCCAGGATCAGGGCTATGGAAGCCCCCAGCGCCACTCCCCCTTCTATCAGGGATATGAACATGCTCTGCTTGCAGCGCTTTATCTGCCCTGCGCCGAAGTTCTGTCCCACAAAGGTAGTGGTTGCCTGCGCAAAGCTGTTGAACACCTGGTAAGCAAACACCTCCAGGTTAAATGCCGCACTGGATGCCGCTATAACCACCGTGCCCAGGCTGTTGATCGCTGCCTGTATGATTATATTGGCTGCGGAAAAGACCGTAGACTGCAGACCGGCCGGAATTCCTATGGCCAGTATCTTCTTAAGCATCCGGGGATCGATCTTTAACTGCTTTATGTCGAGCTTTATCCGGGTCCTGCCCTTTATCAAAAGCCACCCCAGGATCACGCAGCTGATCGCATTTGACAATACCGTCGCTATTGCCACGCCGTCCACAGTACGCTTAAAGCCCACGACCAGCGTTATATTTAAAAGCACATTGATGAAACCGGACAGCATCAGCGCTATCAGGGGAGTCCTGGTATCCCCCGTGGATCTGAATATCGCCGCTTCAAAGTTATACAGGAGTATCACGGGAAGCCCGCTCACGTAAAGCCTGAAATACAGAAGTGCCATTGGTATAACTTCCTCAGGCAGCTTCTGGGACTTAAATACCGGCTCTGCCGCAAGTTGTGCCAGCGCCAATAGCACAAAGCCCGCTATCAGCGCAAATGCTATAGATGTATGCGCTGCACTGCTGGCGTCCTTTTCGGACTGCCTGCCCACGGCATTGGCTATCACCACGTTGCTGCCCATGGATATGGCCACAAAACTGTTCACGATAAGGCCTATTATGGGAGTATTGGCTCCTACAGCTGCCATACAGGCCTTCCCGGCTTCCCCGGTAAAACGTCCTACTACGGCCACATCCGCTGCATTAAACAATTGCTGTAATATTCCCGTAGCCGCAAGAGGCAGCGCAAAAGCCACTATTGCCTTCGGCAGGCTGCCCCGGGTAACGCTGTTACTCTCTTTCACTCTTCCCACCTGTACATATTAAATACTCCCGGCTGGGTAAACACGTCTGCCACATATTCGATATGGCGCTCAAAGTCCTCAAAGACCATCACCTCATGCACGGGTATCTCCCTGCCGCTGCCCACGTCCTTAAGTGCCTTCACCTTCTTTGAAGTGTGCATTCTCACACGCGTGGTGCACGCGTCATTCTTTACATATCTGTACAGGATAATACTTCCGTCGTCATATGTAAACATCGAAATATCTTTTCCGCTGATATATGTATCATGATCATCACTGACAAGCGTCCTTTTAAGCACGTCTGCCGCTGCTTCCGGCATTCTGTATATATCACTGCCGTGCTCCGGCACAGCCATTAAATACAGTCTGCCCTTACCGAAGGCGCTCCTTAGGAATATCGACGAATGCTCATCCCCGTCACCTGCATTAAGTAATGACCAGGACGCATTATTTCCGTGTACTATCCCGGGAAACCTTACCGCCGTACAGTCTGTGATATTTCCGGCAAGATCTCCGCACACCTGATATCTTGTGGCATTTACAAAGCCGCCGCTTAAGCGCGCCTCGGTAAGTCCTCTGCGGCGCAGCTCATCACCCGCTCCCTTAAAGAAGCCCGTGGTCACCGCGGCATCACCGCCCTTTTCCACATAAGCTGTCAGCTTATCGACTATGCTCTTATCTCCCAGTGCAGATTCCGTGAGCAGTAATTTAGGCTCCGTCGCCGGAAAATACGGCACCGGCTCAACCGGCAGTCCCAGCATGCCCAGCCTCATCTCAATGTGATCCTCCCCGCTCGAAGCATGAGGAATGTAAACCGGGATACCGCAGGGTTTCCCCACCTTATCCATCAACGCATCGATCTTACCTATCTGAAGCCCCATCGCACACACATACGGATTATCGATCAGGTCTCCCCACTGGAAGAACATCAGCTCCTTCGCCTTTGCAAATGCGGTAAGATAAGCCTGCTCCTGATAGCGGTCCGTCGAATAGCACTGATATGTATCAAACCAGCCTCCGCCACATCTTCCCGGCCATGCATTTTCCATGAACCTCACCAGGGAATAACTCAGATATTCCGGCAGATGCTGATCCGTATATCTGGGATGTCTGGTCTCCGTTCCTATATACGTTGCATCGAATATATCCCCCTGAGCTTCCGGTACATATCCCGTGAAATGGAAAGATTCACGCCAGTTGGGATACTTTATCACCATCTTTACAGACGGATTAACTGCCTTAGCAGGCGCGACCACCAGATTCTTCGACACATCCATCATCAGCTCATGCCTGAACTGCTCCCAGCTTCTGCTGCCTTTTTCCTTTATGCAGCGCTCGCAGGTACAGTTGGTGAAGTAAAAATCATCTAGTATCACCTCATCAAAAAGACGCGCCGTATACTCAGATATCTGTCTGAGCTTTTCGCGCATCGCAGGATCGGTATAGCAGAAGGTATTGAACAGGCGCCTCTTGCCGTTTTCGGCACCTTCAAAATCATCTATCGTGGTGGTTATGCCGCCGGATACGGTCACGCCCCTGCCCTGAAGGAAATCCTTTATCATCAGGAGCTTTTCTTCTTCGATATCGATGCCGCCGCGGTGTGTCTCAAGATACACTTTATCAAGACCTATGTATTTCTCGATAAAGTCATAATCCTTTTCAAGCTTTTCCCTTGTCAGATTCCTCTGGGTCCAGGCAGGGATATACACGACTGTGGTGAAGTTCTTAAAATGTGCGCTCATAATGTACCTCCTCTTCACCCACTATCACGCCCAGGCTGCCGCTGCCTATAAAGAAGCGCCCGTATGTACGGCTGTCACCTTCTATGCTGTTAATATCACCGAAACAGTGCTTTTCATCGTTAAGCTTATCCCAGCTCCTGCCCTCATCGGCGCTGCGGAAGAAACCGTACTCACCGCCTATGGTGCCACAGATATAGATCATCTTCTCCCCGCCGATATAAGGCTCTTCCTTGATCCCAAGTCCGCAGCGGTATACTGTATCCCCGTCGGCACTGAGTTTAACAGCGCTGAAGCTCATACTCTCCTTATCATAGGTAAGCTTCCACAGGCCGTGTTTATCAAGCGCCAGATAAAAGACGCCAAAGAAACCGCTGTTCCCCCGTATCTGCGTCCTGTCGGCGCTGTCGATAAGCCCGAAGTCTATCCCCCCGGGAAGAGGTGACGGCAGTTCCTTAAAGCTCCTTCCGCCGTCACTGCTCACATACAGTCTGCTGTTTTCGCCAAATCCGTAGAAGTGATCCGGATCTGTCCTGTCTGAATAGATCTTTAATTTAGGCCTGACGCTGTTTTCAGAAAGGTATTCTATCCTGATGCTCTTTCCGTCGCATATGGCATTATCCGCCCACAGGCTGTAAAATTCTGCCAGTGTGTACACTATCCTGCTGCCGTCGGCAGACATCGCCACCCATCCGGGATTCACGTTCGGCTGTTCTATACCATGGCAGATCTCATCAATACGCTCATTTATACCGTAAGGCAGAGGCAGTCTCTCCCAGCTTTCTGCCCCGTCCCGCGATAAGATGATCCCGCCTTTGGTAAGTCCGACCCAGTTCCCTCTGGCCGCTACCGCGATCAGCGAAGGGTCCTTATCCGGAAAGTCCGCATTGATACATGTTATATAACGATTACCTTTATCATCCGCAAATGAATTCTTGCATGCCTTATGAAGATCCCTGAAAGCAAAACCTCCCAGATCCCCAAGTATATCAATAAGCAGCACGTCACCGGCCGGAGGACTGTACAGATTAAGATGCACCGTCTCCTCTATCCCGTCACAGCAGTCGCAAAAGCTTCGTTCATCTTCCGTAAAGTTCCTGCTCACAAACACACCTGTCCCGGTATTGAACCACAGCTCATCCTTATCATGGGGTTTTATTGCCAGATCACTCATCCAGTGAACCGGTGAATGACCACCGTGACATTCCGGTTTAAGATAATCGGTCCTGAAGATCATATTGCCCTTATCCAGGTCATGTAATGCCACTTCCCAGCTCTGTCCTTTATCACGCGATACCCAGATACTGTCTCCGCCGGGTGCACAGAGACTCGCCACCGCCACCATTCCCGGTACCAGCGGATCCGCAACTATCCCGCCATATCCGCAGGCGGCTTCCGTCGGGGTTATATCTTCAAAGTCCGACAGTTCCTTAAGAAGATACCTGGCCACCCTTCCGCTCTTCAGCCATCCTCCGTCGCAGCTGTAAGCCATCCAGCCTGCATAAGCATCCGGAGAAGATGCACTGAAAGACACGTACAGATATTCATCGTCCGCAGCGATACGATGAGCCACAAAACCACTGTATTGCCTATCATCCTTATCTGCCGGCTCTTTCATCGGTTCAAAGCTTTCGCCTCCGTCACGGGATACATACAGGCTGTGCCCTCTTCTGTTCCCGTCCTTATTGGTGATACCGGCTGTTCCGGCCACTATTGTCTTCTCATCCGGCGAAACATATATGCCTGTAAGATACATCTCCGCGCATACACCCTTAAAGCTCCAGCAGCCGTCTTTTTCCCTTATCCCCAGCCCGTTACACTGGCTTGCAAAATATAACCTGCCCGATCCGCCGGCGATAAGGCGCTTCCCGGTCCCCCGTCCGTTCAGATTACCATGGATAAAGCACGGGATATCCTCGCTGATAAAGCTCTCGCCTCCGTCATTGGAAATGCACAGCCTCCCGCAATGTACATCCGGATCGCACCGGTACTCTTTGCTGTGCCCGCAGGCAACATACAGTTTTCCATCCGCTGCCGCTATGGCTATGGGGAAGGTCTCACTCAGATCCTCCATGCTCACATGGATAGCCAGGCTCTGCCATCGTTCATCTTTATAGGAATATCTGTAGCAGCCGCCTATATCAGTGCGGCAATATAACACCCCTGCATTCTTTTCATCAAAGGCAAAGCCTGTAACATATCCGCCTCCGGGTATTGGCGCGTTATAATAGCTGTAAGGGATTTTGTTCATTTTCATGCTCCGTTCTGCTCAGAATATTTATCCGTGAATGATCCTTTTTATGCTGATATTACCTGAAGATCCTTTGCGTCTCACTTTACACTATTATATGGATATTTACAACGAGTAAAATTTATTCTTGACAAGAATCCATAATAATAGTATTATATCCACGTTGCGCAGGAATGGCGGAATTGGCAGACGCGCACGGTTCAGGTCCGTGTGAAAGCAATTTCATGAGGGTTCAAGTCCCTCTTCCTGCACTGAAGACGCTTAAACAGCCTTTCGCCATGAAAGGCTGTTTTTTTGCCGTTTTTCAACAGTAGACTTGCTTCTTCAAAAATGATATACTATTTACTTAATTATAAGTAGAAACACATGGAGGCATACACCATGAACTATTCCCGCGAGGGCATCAAAAGAAAACAGCGCGCATTAAGCGCCCGTGGCACCAAGATCAAGAACATGCTCGGCATTAACGTGATCAAAGCATTTCTTATCTGCGCCTTTTCCGGTGCCATAATCGGTACCTGCTTAGGCATAGGAATGTTTAAGGGCATACTGGCTACCACGCCTGATATTTCCACTATCGATGTAACGCCTACAGGCTATGCCACAAATATCTACGACAGTGAGGGCCATCTCCTGATCAAGCTTGTTGCGGAGAATTCCAACCGTACCTATATAAGCATGGACAAGATCCCCAATGATATGGCTAACGCTTTTGTAGCAATAGAGGACGAGCGCTTCTATGAACACAACGGTATCGATATCCGCCGTATCATGAGCGTTGCAGCTCTGGGTATCAAAAACCGTAACTTTAAACAGGGTGGAAGTACCATCACCCAGCAGCTTATCAAGAATAATGTCTTTACCAATTTCTCCAAAGAGGAAGGCTTCGAAAAGTACAAACGTAAGATCCAGGAACAGGCTCTTGCAATGGAACTTGAAAAGCGCTTAAGCAAGGCCGAGATCCTCGAGCTTTACATGAACACCGTAAACCTGGGACACAATACACTGGGTGTACAGGCAGCTTCACTGCGCTATTTCGGAAAACCCGTTTATGAGCTGAATCTTTCCGAATGTGCCACCATAGCCGGCATTACCAAGTATCCTACCGCTTACGACCCCATCCTTCATCCGGAAAGCAATGCCAAACGTCGTTCAACGGTCCTCAAGAAGATGCTTGAGCTTGGCTATATTGATAAAGCCGCATATGAAGAAGCACTTGCCGACGATGTATATGAACGTATCACCGCCACTAATGTACAGGTGCAGAATGAGGGTGTCTATTCATATTTCGAAGATGCTGTAATAGATAAAGTAGCACAGGATCTTACAGACAAATATATAGCAGAAGGCTATACTGATACCCAGGCATCAACGAAAGCCTATAACCTTCTCTACAGCGGTGGTCTTTCGATCTATACCACCCAGGATTCACAGATCCAATCCATAGTAGATGAGATCTATATGGACGAATCCAACTATCCCGACAATACCCACTGGTATTTAAACTACCGCTTATCCATTCAGCATCCGAACGGAGAAAACCAGAATTTCTCCACCGAGATGTTTAAAACCTATTTCAAACAGCAGAATCCCAAATTCAATCTGATATATGCTTCCCAGGATGAAGCTTACGATGCGATAAAGGTATATCAGGAAGCTGTTATGGAAGAAGGTGATGAGATCATCGCGGAAAAGATAAGCTTAACTCCTCAGCCCCAGGTATCCTTAACAATAGAGGATCAGGCAACCGGGCATATAGTTGCTATGGTCGGCGGCCGCGGTGTAAAGGAGACAAGCCGTTCACTGAACCGTGCATACTCCACCACACGTCAGCCCGGTTCCTGCTTCAAGGTTGTATCAACCTATGCGCCTGCGCTCGATTCCGCCGGTATCACGCTGGCTACGACCTTCATGGATGCACCTTTTAACTATTCTACCGGCCGTCCCGTAAAGAACTGGTACGGCAACGGCACCTGGAAGGGCATCTGCTCCGTACGTTATGCTATAGAGCAGTCCCTTAACATCATAGCAGTTAAAACCCTTACCGTTATCGGTCCCCAGCTGGGCTTTGATTATCTTCAGAGATTCGGGTTCTCTACTCTGGTAGAGCGACGCGTTACCGAAGACGGAAGGATAGTCAATGATATACATCAGGCCCTGGCTCTGGGCGGTATCACCGACGGTGTTACCAATATGGAGCTTAACGCAGCATACGCGACCATAGCAAACGGCGGTATGTATATGGAGCCCATACTCTACACCAAGATAGTCGATCATGACGGAAACGTACTCATAGATATGAACCAGCAGCAGGATCAGCACAGAGTTATAAAGGAAACCACCGCTTTCCTGCTTACCGATGCCATGGTAGACGTGGTTACCAAGGGTACCGGCGGCGGCGTCAACTTCGGAAACATGGCTATAGCCGGAAAGACCGGTACTACCACCGATTACAAAGATGTATGGTTCGCCGGCTTTACCCCCTACTACACCGCTACCACATGGACCGGTTATGATAACAATGATGAACTGCCTTCCAGCGACCGTGCTTTATCCCGTACAATGTGGAAGCTGGTCATGAAGGCCCTTCATGAAAATCTGGAGTATAAATCATTTGAAATACCTAACGGTATCATAACGGCAACGGTATGTGCCTCATCAGGCAAGCTACCTTCTCCTGATCATCTATGTGACGGCGAATTAAAGAACGAGTATTTTGCGGAGGGTACCATCCCCCATGAAACCTGTAATATTCATTATCAGGGCATGGTATGTGCCGCTACAGGACTTCCCGCTGACGGTATGTGTCCTTTCAAAGTACCGGGCATACTCACACTTCCGTTACCCGAACCCCAGCAGCTGTGGTCAGGTTCCGGATCTTCGGGAACTCCCACTTCGTGCCCTCATAACGCTGAGTTCTTTGCAGATCCTAATTACCCTGCGATCCTTGAAGAACAGCGTGAACTTCTGAGGCAGCAGGGATATGATTTCCCCGATGATTGACAGAGAAAGAAAGCCCCCGGACGTTCTGTATCGGAACGCCCGGGGGCTTTTTTGATATAATGTTTTTTATTCTGCCATTGGTATTTCGTTACGGTCTACCGGGGTATATTCACCGCCTGACATGTAGAAGTAATCCAGGTATTCGCTGAAGATATATCCTTTTCCGCCTTTATATTCAAGTTCAGTCCAGCCGTTTTCATAATTGGCTATTACCTTGAACTCATCTCCGTCGGCTGCCATCCCCAGAACATCATAATCCGTACTCGTTCCGGCACGCACGTTCACTCCGTCGGAATTACACCGCCCCAGAAGTTCACCGGTCTTTTCCGGCTCTTCAGCCTCAGGCGTTTCGGGCTCTTCCTCTGCCACCGTCGGTTCCGTCTGCACTACCGGAGATGTCTCTTCCTGTGTTGCTGCCGCCTCTATAGGTGCTTCTCCCCTCTTCACTATAAGCACGATAAGGAATACTATCGTTATCAGCAAAAGCCCTATAAATGCATCAAGTACTATGCTAAGCGTTTTTCTTCTCATGGTCCTCTCCTATCTTAATGCCGGATCTCCTAAAAAACTTCTCTTTCCGAATCCCTGGCCATTATCAGCACGCGTCTCTTTCCCATATCCTCGAAATAATGCATGCCGTACATAAACAATCTGTAATCATCCTTCTCATTTACCTTACGCCTGAAGAACATATGTGATACCGTCTTCCCTGCAGCAAACGCATCATCCAGGTTTTCTTTTGAAAGCGCCATCAGAAACAGCGGCAGATCATCCGGATGTATGGGCACCTGCTTTCTGAACTGTTCCGTATGCAGCCCGCTGTCCCAGTTTTTTTCACGAAGAAGTCTCTCCCCGTTAAAACGCAGGCTGTAGATAAGGTCGGTATCGATATCATATTCAAACATATAATCATAGTCTGCCAGAAGGACCGCATTATACAAAAGCGACAGTTCCCTCTGTACCATCACATCGGTGTAATCCTCAAATACCAGTATGGCCTCCGCATGCCCGCCTTCATTGGAAAGCGGATAAATATGAAGGCGGATCCAGGTATCTTCCACCGTCCGGTAGATGTATTCTCTCCTGCTGTGGTCTCCCGGATTTTTAAGGAATTCATCCCTGGAAATACTGCTCTTAAATACATCCCTGTACTGCTCGAGCACATAGGCCTTGGCATAATGCTCCATGGCGTCATCTATACTCTTAAACTGCTTTTCGATATACTTATATTCCTGCGGGATCTGTATCGAATGATAAGAGCCTTTCTCCAGATCCACGAAATACACGGACCTGTATCTTGTAGACAGTACATCCACTATGATATTCTTCTCATTACGTTCTGCTTCTACCCTTTTGTTCTCCGTGATGTCCATAAAGGTCAGCACACATTTATTTTCCATTCCCTGCATATAAGGAGGCTGAAAAGCCGATATGCTCATCCAGCTCTCACCTTCGTTTATTGCAGATGTATATTCCCTTACCACATTATCCACTTCTCCGCCGAGGGCCTCGGCAAGCGCAGCAGCCGAGAATGTTGCCGCAAGATCCCGCTTCTGCCCCGCATCAGGAATGAACTCACTCACTATCTGAAGAAGGGTATCATAATCACCTTCCTTCGGCGTACCGAACAAAAGTGCATCTTCCTTAACGGTCGAGTATTCGTTTTTTTCCATATCCAGCAGATATATAGATCTGTACGCATTACTTAACGAGCTTAATATCGCTTCGTTCTCACGCTCTCTCTGGCTTATGGATATCTCACCCTGCACATCTCTTTCGGTACATACTATTTTACCGTTCAGCTCATCCAGCCGTCTGAAACGCAGCTCTACCCAATGATATCCGTCTCCGTTGCTCTGCCTGTACTGGAAAGCATAATCCCCACGCTCCAGCTTGTTTTTTACGGATATGGGATCCAGAAGATTACGCAGCTGCTCTCTGTCATCAGGATGAGCCATTGCTTCTATCATATCCCTTTTCCACTCATCAAAGTGTATGGGATGGTAATACACAGCCCGGTAATGGCCTTCACCGCCGTCCACCGGCTTTATCAGGGTAGTCACCTCCCCTGTCATCATATCGATCAGATATATGTGCCTGAAATTACGCCCCAGGAGATTGAAGATCTTATCCCTCTCGCTCTCCTCTTTATCATCCACATGGGCAGTTATCACAAAAGAATAAGCCAGGATACCGCCGCTCCATACCACCTTGGATACGGTCACGTTCCTGCGCACTCCGAATGCTGATTTTTCTACCACATAGCGATAAGTTCCGCCCTCATTGCAGCGGGTATAGGCTTTACGGAAATCCTCCATATCCCACACCCGTGAGACAGGAGATCCCGTATGGGCATTTGTAAGCACGGTCACCAGATGGTTACAATACAATAAAGACTGATCTCTTCCGCTGACCACAAATATCGCCACATCATCTGCACTGTCCAAGACACTCATCATGCCCCAGAACTCTTTCAGGTCACTCATATCAACCCCTTCTCTTCAATACTTCCTTGACGTAATCCCAGCAGCGCCCAACACTCTTTATATTAAGCCTCTCGTTCACGGTATGGATATCCTGCATGTCAGGACCGATGGATACCGCGTCAAAGCCTTCTATCTTTTTGGCGAGCACGCCGCACTCCAGTCCGGCATGTATCACTTCCACCACAGGTTCACGGTCATACATCTCTTTAAACACCGTCACCATCTTATCACGAAGAGGTGAATCTTCCCTGTATTCCCATTCCGGATAGGATGAGGAAACGCTGCACTCCGCCCCAAAACTTCCGGCGATCTCTACAACCCTGTCCTTAAGATGTGCCGCAGCGCTGCCTATCATACTCCGAAGTTCAAATACCGCGTCGGCTTTATCCCCTTCATTCTTTAATATACCAAGATTCAGCGAAGTCTCTACCAGACCATCCACCACGCCGCTCATAGCCTGTACACCGTCCGGAGCTGATATGATGAATGCCGAAAACTTTTTTGTCATTTCCGGGGTTGCCGCACATATGGCTTCTTCATCCGTAAGCTCAAGGATAAGCTGCATATCATCATCCTTACCATGATACTCATGCAGTATGTCCTTTTTAAGCCTGTCGAACACAGCGCTTACATCGGATATCTTATCCCCGGGAACGGCTATATCTGCCTTTGCCTCACAGGGTATGGCATTGGCTGCGGTACCTCCGTCTATGCCCTTAAGCGCCACCCCCAGATCTGCTAAGGAGTAAAGTATCCTTGCAGCTATCCGGCAGGCATTGGCCCTGCCCTTATTGATCATCTGCCCGGAGTGACCGCCCTTTAATCCATTTATATAAATATAAGCCCTGCGTGCTTTATACGCAAGCTTTACATTCGCATCAAACGGGTAATGGGCCACTACCCGCACTCCGCCGGCACATCCCACCGTAAATATCCCTTCATCCTCGGAATCAAGATTAAGAAGCCTTTTTCCTCTTAAGATCGAGGTATCCAGCCCCACAGCTCCATCCATACCCACTTCTTCGTTAGTAGTGATAAGAAGCTCAAGCGCAGGATGCTCAATGGTCTTATCGCGCATTATCGCCATCATCATGGCCACTGCTATGCCGTCGTCACCGCCCAGACTTGAATCCTTTGCATAAACCCATTCATCATCATGAGTGATGTCAAGTATATGCTTTTTCATATCCACGTTTTTATCGCGGTGGACAGCCACCATATCCATATGGCCCTGAAGGATCAGCACATCCTCATTCTCATATCCCGGACTTGCCGGAACACGTATCAGTATATTCTTTTCCTTATCCTGTATGCATTCAAAGCCCGCACGCTCCGCACAGGCTTT
Source organism: uncultured Lachnospiraceae bacterium (assembly GCA_902779395.1). Taxonomy (GTDB): domain Bacteria; phylum Bacillota; class Clostridia; order Lachnospirales; family Lachnospiraceae; genus NK4A136. The sequence continues at coordinate 64,943 of CACZBK010000013.1, forward strand.
CAGATAGTCACTTATTTCATCTATATTATAAGAACCATGCGGTATGCCGCATATCTCCTCAAAAGCTCCAAACACTTCCGGAGGGTACAGGTTCTGTAATTTTCCCATTTTAGTTTCCCCTTTATGCGCCTCTGATATGAAAAAAAGTTATCGGGAAGCTGCAGACCGAATAACGGTCGCAGTTCCAAATAACTTCAGTTTTTAAAAGCAAACTATGATTATGCGATCTTGCTCTTTGCAAGCTCTGCTAATGCGGTAAAGCCTTCAGCATCATTAACTGCCATCTCGGACAGCATCTTACGGTTGATATCAACCTCTGCCAGCTTAAGTCCATACATGAACTTGCTGTATGAAAGTCCGTTCATACGTGCTGCTGCATTGATACGTGCGATCCACAGCTGACGGAACTGACGCTTTCTCTCCTTACGGCCTGCGTATGCAGATGCAAGTGCACGCATCACTGACTGCTTAGCCACGCGATACTGCTTTGAACGAGCGCCTCTGTATCCCTTTGCAAGCTTTAATACTCTGTTATGTTTCTTCTTTGCGTTAACGCCACCTTTAATCCTGGCCATTTCTTTTTACCTCCGATCTTTTTTCGTCAAATCCGCACCTTATCAGATGTACGGAAGGATCTTCTTCATGTTCTTTGCATTCGTAGGATCAGTTACGATATCCTGACGAAGATTTCTCTTTCTCTTGGTAGACTTCTTGGTCAGAATGTGGCTCTTATACGCCTTGTTGCGGATGAGCTTACCGGTACCGGATACCTTAAATCTCTTAGCCGCTGCTCTGCTTGTTTTCATCTTAGGCATTTCTTTTTCCCTCCTGTTTAACCTTCTATTGCATATGGGTCAGAATAAAACCCGTATTGCATCATACTAAAATGACTTACTGCTTTTTTGCTGCCAGGAACATCGTCATTGTCCTGCCTTCAACCTTGGGTGCCTTCTCTACAGTAGCTGCATCTGCAAGCTGCTCTGCGATATCATCAAGTATATGCTTCGAATTGGCCATATGTGCCATCTCGCGTCCTCTGAAGCGAAGGGTCATCTTCACCCTGTCACCTTTAGCAAGGAACTTTCTTGCCGCATTGATCTTTGTATTAAGATCGTTCGTATCGATATTGGGTGATAAACGTATCTCCTTGATCTCGACAATATGCTGCTTTTTCTTAGCTTCCTTGTCTTTACGCTTCTGCTCGTAGCAGAACTTGCCGTAATCAACCACCCTGCATACGGGAGGATTGGCACCGGGCGCGATCATAACCAGATCCACCTCAGCTTCATCTGCAACACGCTGCGCGTCCTGGATCGGCATAACCCCCAGCTGTGCGCCATCAAGTCCGATAACGCGCACTTCTTTTTCCCTGATCTGTCCGTTGATCAATAAATCGCTAATAGTTTTTTACCCCCTTTATAAGGTTACACAACAAAAAAGATACCGCCACGCAGTATCCCTCACAAGTTTATATATAAAAGAACTTATATCTTTCATATTCAAACGCCTGAAACTGACTTCGTCGCAGGGTGAGAGCTCTTGCTCTGCTTGGCACTTAGATAAGATATCATACTTGTCCTTTAGCGTCAAGCACTTTTTTATAAAAGAATATAAGATAAAACAGCATAAGTGCCGCATTGATCCAGCACAGTCCCTGCATGGTAAACGGCATCCATTCCTTACCGTACAGCTCCGCCGCCATCGGCCATATGCGCAGTGCTTCCATTATGAGTGCCGGTATTATGAGCAGGCTGTCCGAAAACACCAGCCCCCAGGCCAGTACGGTAGTAAGCGCGGCAGCCCCCACTCCCGCTCCGGGGATAAATTCCGCTGTGATAAAGCACAGAAGAAAAGCCAGCCACAAAAAGCCCTGCCTGTCATATGCATATCTTTTACGACAGGTCATCATTATAAATGCTGCAACAGCTGCCACGGTCATGACTATCGCCAGTGGCAGATAATGCGCATATTCTGCGGGTGAATCACCTTTTATAAAGCCCCAGAATGAAGGATACGCCACATACAGATTACGATAGCTTATCCCTTCAGGCAGCCAGCCTCCCCTGTCGATCCCCGAAAAATACCGCAGCAGCACAGCCGCAACGGGCACCAGAAAATATATAAGACTGAACTTTTCCTTATAAAGATATATAAACAGAAAGAAGGGTATACACAATATTGCCCACGAACTGATAAGGCAGGCTGCGGAAAGTGAAACAAATGCCCACAGGTATTTTTCTTTGAACACACATACTATGCCCAGCACACAGAACGCCACCCACAGCCCGTCGATCCTCCCCAGGCAGGCCGATAAAAAGATATTGCCAAATGACAGCAGCATCAGCGCATAGGCCCATTTTCCCTTTTGCTTCGCATTGCTCCCTGCACAAAGCGCCACCATTGCGGCCAGTGCCAGAGCCATAAGCAGGTCAAAAATCATTGTGACGTACACGGGCATATCATATGACGGGACACTTGCATGAACAGATGAACTGAGCCTTATGCTCTCCATGGCATGAAGTGAACCGAGCATAAAACGCATCAGCAGCCCCAACAGGCTTACCAAAATAAGAAGGATGATATCAATATGCTTATGCAGCCATGTAATCAGCTTTTTCTCAAACGCCGGCATGCTCATCCTCCTTTCTGCCGTTAAATGCCAGATACAGATACATACCGTAAACTATAAGCATGATAAAGGATAGTTTCTGTATACTGACGGGAAGGGTCTCCACGCCCACCCGGCCCGCTATCTGGTACTGCATAGGTATAAGCATTAGTGCCGCCGGGATGATGCTCCTCTTATCGATAAAAACCAGCGCGATAGCCAGTATCTCGTATAAATAGCCGTATCTGTCTATCATGCAGGGCAGGAAGAACACCGTAGTGAAGCTAAGTATGATCGCAATGGTCAAAAGCTCCCGCTTGCTGTAGTGCTCCCTGCGTCGCAGCAGTACCGCCATCAGTATCAAGATCAGCGTAAACGCAAATACTATCGCCGTATTCCTGAACTTGTAGAAATCGGTAAACACTTCCGCATCCACTCCCGGGAAGAACGACCAGAAGCTGGGATATTCCATATAAAGCCTTCCCCCCGATGCTATCTGCCTTAAATATACATCGATGATCCCGGGAAGATGAAGCGGCGTAACCGCTGCGGAACTTACTGCTCCCGCTGCATCGGCAGCGGCATTGACTTTTACCGGAGATATAAGACCCACTATCTGCCTGGGCAGCGCGCTGATAAAAAGCATAGCCGGCAGGCAGGCGAAATAAAGACAGCTGAAGCTTTTTTTATACACATAATAAAATACATAAAAAGGAAGAATGAACACGGTCTGCAGCTTGAACGCAAAAGCCAGCCCAAGAAGGATGAATGCTTTTAAGTGTTTTTCCCTAAACAGCCAGACTAATGACCAGATGATCAGCGAAACATAAACTGCATCCGACTGCCCCCAGGCTGCCGAATTAAATACCCCATCCATAGCAAGAAAACAAGATCCATACGCCAGAGTTGCCTTACAAAGCGCACTGCGGTCATGAGTACCGGTCATATCATATACAAGCCTGCCGATACCTGCTGCCAGCAGGATATCAAACACCGTCCATATAGCCTTGAACAGATACAGCGGATCGACCGGTATATGTGTCATAGCCGCCGTAAGCAGCTGGAAAAGAGCATTATATCCTTTAATACGCTTGCCCAGAGCATATATTCCGGGAAGCCCTCCGTATTCCTGCGCTCTGGTATACCATTTAAGGTATACTTTCATATCGGAAGACTGAATATCCCACAAAAAGAAACGGCCCAGCACACCACCCGCAGTAACGAGCAGTATGAAAACCGCTTCAGCATTCTTCTTAAGATAATCCTTTAACTTTTTATCAAACGGGAGCATCAGGTATTATCTCCCTCTCACCCTTCCTTTTTGCAATGTATTCCTTCAGTTCTTTTTTATACACCCCTATAGTAGAGAACTCCCATTCCATGCGCTTGATCACATCCTTGTCATTAGCCTCGAGCGCTGCCTCATATGCCTGTATTATCTCTTCCTTTACATTCTCAACCATATTGCTGTGTACCGGCTTTAAAGGATTTTCGTCCTTCTGACGCAGTACGCGGCCATCCTCTTCGGTAAAATTATATTCTTCTGTCATGATACAAAACCTTTCTGCGTAATAGGAATCGCTTCGCGATCCCGCAGGCAAATACCTGCTTAATAGGAATCGCTTCGCGATTCCCCAGGCAAATACCTGCTTAATAGGAATCGCTTCGCGATTCCCAACGCATCGCTCAAATGGCATAGCATGCCATTCGAGCGATGCGTTTACCCGTCAAATACAAGAACCCCGATCCGTGCGAGCACGGTCGGGGCTCTTGTGCTTGCCGGGCTATTAAGCAGGATACGGGAGTCGGACCCGCCTCTCAAGCTTGGGAAGCTTGCATACTACCGATGTACTAATCCTGCGTCTCCGAAGCCTTATATTACAGGACTTTCGGGATCGTGTCAAGGAAATTGTACCAATTTTGTACCAAAATTGCACAAAAATTCCTCCTAAAGTGCCACTTTTTTCATCTCTGAAATGATCTGTTCGTCGGTCGTATGAACATACAGATTCATGGTTAACATAATATCGGAATGACCATAACAACGTATGCGTATCCAATAAGTAACTCATACATACTCCTTAAAGCACTCCGGAGTCTCATCAAAATCATCTGCCATAAAAAACGGCTCTTCTTTGAAAACTCCCAACTGTCTTTTTTTGTTCTTTGTTTTATTGCCTGAAGATTTAGTTTTCAGAAAAAGAATAAAATCTATAACTTCCTGTATCTGTTCTTCAGGTAAGGCCTCTGCCTCTTTGATCAATATATCATATGCCATCTGTCTTCTCCTTAATACTCTGTAAATACAGATAAATATACTTATAAAAAGAATTAACATATATATACAATTATATACATTCTCATACTTTTTTCAATAATGCATCATCACCCAGTTATATGGTCTCTTTTCTTCCCCCGGGTCTTCCCCATTTTTTGAAAACTTATAAAAAAAATGCCAACTTATGCCAGGTATTAAAATCCTCTAAAATCCTGTAAATACTGAATTTGTGCCGATCCGGCCGATGTTGAGATGGCGGTGAAAAAAAAGTACCATTTCACGTTCCAATGCCTTGAGATCTTCAGATATATCAATACTTTGGTCATGAAGTACCAATGAAATGATATAAAATGGAGACCGACGATCATACTCACCAAAATCGTCGCTCTCATCAACAAAAACGCTTAATTCCTTCATTCTTTCCCCTACACAAAAGGCGGGTGTCTTACCCGCCGATGGTGGACCCGGGTCTTTCGACCAGCCCAAGTCATCTCTGACTTATCTATATGTTAAATAGGAGCAAGCAAATTCCCTCTTCACTCTCCTTTCAAAAATCATAACATCCCATCAGTTCCCGCGATGATGAACGTGCCATCAGGAGATATGCCGGAATATTAACACTCGAATTGTTTATGCGTATATTTACTCTAAATTTGATCTGCACATCCGGCAATTGTCCAGCAAAATTTCAGTCTTCTACAGGAATCGATGACCGCCAGTGCATATCCAGTTTCTTTTTCTCATTAACACAATCTACCAAGTACAGATTGATCAGGGTCTGATATGGTATCCCCGTTTCCATAGCCTGCTCCTTAAAATATTCTATAACATTAGGAGCAATCTTTATAGTTACCTGTTTCTTTAGCTCTTTGGCATATGGATTCTTCCGGGGATTAAGTTTTTCAACATCATATTCCTTTAACATATGCTTCTTCCTCCCTCTTAGTGGCTTTTCGTGCAGAAATGATCCGGATAACAGTATCATCTTCACGATAACAATGGCACACGATACAGATATTTGATGATTCGCTCATCCCAAGTAGAATAAACCTGTCCTCATCCTCCGAGTGCTCCGGATCATCAAAAAGTATTGCTTGTTTGTCAAAAAATACTGTACTGGCTTCGATAAAATCGATGCCGTGCTTTTGTTTATTAATCCTATTTTTATTCTCATCCCAATCAAACAGTAACACAATTATCTCCTTTAATCCGTATCGTAATTATAGCATACATACGTTGTATTGTCCACATTCAACATTTTCATAATGATGATTCATGCAACAAAACAAGCTACTGTACGCTTCTTCAATTTCTTTTTCAGATCCCGGATCTTTCCCTTTGCTGTCTCATAAGAGATCTTGCGTTCATCCACGATATGGGGTTAACGGAGAACCGGATAGCTGAAAACTGTGAACTCTCGGAACTTAATCTTGATGATAAGACCATCGGGATCCTAAAAGAACGTGTGGTAAATAACAGGCTGCTCTGTGAGATCATAAAACATCCTGACTTTTGGAAGTTCATGAGCGACACCGAGATATATGTCGACAGCCTTGCTTCCATGCAGATAAATAATCTCAATTCTTTCCGAGGGTATATTCAAAGCATTCGGTAAACTCAAACTCCCCTTTCAACATATCATTAATAGAACAACCATCTACGATATAGGGTTTATACCGTCCCTCAACAACATCCATGCGGATGCTCTCACCGGCTATGGGATTCATCATTACCCGATATACGGTTCCGTTCGTTATCCTATAACGAATAGTTTCGTTATTATCAATATAACCATACATTTTATAATTATAATAATCCTCTTTCCCATATGGCAGGATAATAGCCTGATCTATGATCTTACTGCCAAAATCATCCTCTGCCACACTATATGCTATTATTCTGCTTTCGCAGAAGAAAAACAGTTTCTCATCATAACAGAGCACTCCACGCTTTATCCCACCGCACAGTTCATCTATTTCTGCATTTACATCAAAGGAAAGGTCATGTATTAGTTCTTCATCTTCCATACGATATGTAAATACATGAAGCTGGTATGTCCCGTTGGGCTCCTGAACAGCTCCTACATTAAACATATACTCCCCGGATCCACAAATATAAAGTTTTGAATCTTCCCATTCCTCCCTTGTAATGCGGTATCTTCGTCCTTTATGATCACTTCTTCCTATCAGCCTGGTATAAACATAATCATCAATACCATACAAATCACAGGGAAAAGGATCATTAGGTGAAGTCATCTCAGTGAGCTTTTGCATCTCCCCGGTATTTATATCGACTTTCATTAGGCCGCCGCCTGCAAGCTCAGCCACTATCCCCTTACCGACAGAAAGATAATAGGGAATATAGGCACACCCGCGATGAATGATAAATCCGGTATAATTATCGATATGCGCCACATGGGCAGGCAGGATATCATATTCCTTTTCTTCCGGATTATCAGCACTTAGGATGGTTGCTACGGTTTTAATTGAGCTGCCACTAAGCCCGACTTTATAAAGCTTATAATTTATCTGTGTATCGACATGCTCGATTCCGTATATATAGATATACTCCTCATACAGTATCGATCCTATAACCTCTATGTTATCGTTTACGGCAACACAGTTACCGTCCGATTCATGCCGGCAGTCAGGCTGATCGCATAGAAAACTGCTTTCCCCGCTTTTCTTATCATATCTGCACAATCTGTGCAGGCTGAGATCAGTAGCCGCATAAAAAATTGGCACACCATTTTCAGCTTCATCAGGCACAAATTGCCATCCATAATCATAAAAGTACGCATCTTCACTTTCCATGATAGCAGTTGGACCGCGGTTAGCAAAATCATCATCCGAATACACGCTTCCCACCGGTATGGCCTCTATGGGTTCATCAGATGGTGTGATGATCTCCGGTGAACTCTCCGTATCAATCTGAGCATTGCAGGCACAGCACATCAAAGCTATGGATAGAATGACCAGTACTTTCTTTACATTCCTCTCTCTCTTATTCTTCTTGATCACCTCTTCATAGAACTATGTTACATCTCCGTTCCGAGCATACTGTCATATTTTTCCAACATAGTTCTCTTTGGGTATTATGTCGATAAGTTTCACTAACAGCACCATTATCGCAATACACACCGCAACTAACAGACTCACAAATATTATATTCATATCGATATTTATAATCATATCGCTATATTTCATGATCAGCATATATGCACCACAACACCTAATTAAAAGCTCGTTTCTTCCTTCATAAAGATATACAAATACTCTTTACTCTCATCAAATAATACTACTCCCGCCCAATCTTTGTGTTCTTACTTCTTATTGCGTGATCGTGCAAGTAAAACAATCTAAATATCCGTCCGAATCCATATTGCTGCATTCATCACATTTCACCTCACTGCACAGCTCCCTCTTACTGTTATAATAGAAACAGATATTCACATTCGCTTTCCAAAAACGGATCATTTTATTTTTCGGACACCTGAAATCCAATCGATATTCCACGGGAATCCCATCTATATACACCGCAGGATTAAACAAATAGTCCCAGGTCTCATTTCTCCGCTTAAACGGATTGCAGTCGATTACCGTAAGCACATCCTCGGAACGATCTATATAACATAACATACTGTTTTTCGAATCATCGATAGCACCCTGATATAGAACAGGCAGTATCTCCGGCATAGCCAAAGATGCATTATTGCTATCAAAGGAGACCCGAAAGATCACGGTCTTATCCAACAAGAATACAAAGCCTATCAGCAGCAAAATTGTGCAACTGAGTATCGTGATCGCCTTCTTTTGTCTTTTTTTTCATTCATTTCCCTTCCCGCCGTTTTTTCTGTTAAACCTTCTTGGAAGATACCACTCAACATATTCAAAAACAACTCTCCTTAGGGGAATGTTTAAAAACTGATACTTTCCAGAAACTCCATGAGTTTTTGCATAGCTTCATCATCAGAAATATCCATCCAGTTTTTCCCGGATTTATGCAATTCTTTCCGATAATCAGGATCTGAAAACATCCTCTTTATCCTTCTTATTATGGCATCCATATCCGATACATTCCGAAGCGTTTCATCTTCATAGATATATTTCCGGATGCAGTCCTTGAGCTTCTCCATGTTTACCTGTTCGCTCAGATAGCAGATATCAAACACATCCTTGTATCTTGTATTCCTGCTTCCGAATCTGACCATGGATTTCAATTTTTCAGCGATCATCTGCGCATACGAATTGATAAGAAGGCTTACCGCATTCTCCTGAAATCCGACATCAAATGCATACTCTTCCTGCTCTATGGAAAGATCATTATGTACGCCTATATCCATCTTCAGAGATATGGTCGTTCCTTCCGTATCTGCAATCGAAATAAAGATCCTTTTGCCCTTATAATCCTGATGGTTCAGTTCCTGTATCTTCCCATCGATCTTTATGGTCAATCCTTCAATACAATTCAGTTTTTCAACAAATCTGCGAATAGAATCGTCTGAAATGGAATACCTTATAAAGTCCAAATCAAGATCCTGCGTAGCCCGGCGCACTTCTCCTGAAATACTTCTCATTACCACCCCGCCTTTGATCGTGGCGTTACGTGCCATACCGCTGTCATAAATTGCTTTCAGCACAATATCCTGCCCAAGCTTTGACAGGGCATTGGCCTCGTTGTACCCCTGTTCTTTGATCTTTTCAATCTCCTCATATAAGTTCATCATAGTACCTCCGCCTCTATCATATCCATCAGTTTTTTACTTCCACGGAACATGGATGCATAATCTTCAACCAGGCCAAAATCCAGTTCAAAAGACATCTTTCGGTAATTCTGAACGATCTCTTTATAATAATCCTTTGAGAGCTTCGTCTTAAACCTCATCAGCTCGATCAGCATACGTTCCAGGTCATATATACGGATCGTGGCATTATTATATTTCATCTCAATAATCCCCGGTTCAAAGATCTCTTCTTTCAAAAATGACTGTATAACCCGCGCGTCCCCGATCCTGGTATCCGTACGTCTGGTAGCCAGATAATAATGCTCCGGGATCACATCCGTCAGAGAATGATAATAAAACGCACTTTTTCCCGTACAAACCGCCTTGGGATACTTCCGCAAAAGCACTTCAATCTCAGATGTATTGCGCATAGTGGAATAAATCCCCTTTTCTTTCAAAAAGAGGTTTCCGCTTGCGATTTCCTTCTTCAACCTGTAATCGCTGCCATATTTACCCACGCATTCCTGATAGGTCAAAAGCATTTTTTCGTCCTCATTAAAGTAATTACTCACACAATATCATTTGGTGTGTATATTTACTTCAATTATACCATCCTCCACCAGAAAATCAAGCATGAAATTAGAGTAAATATACACACAGCGTCATATCGTGTGTATATTTACTCTAATCATGCTTGCAATTCCTTGCAATTCCTATACCGGTTCTTTTTTCCCTGCACGGATCAGTTATGTCTACTCCTTTTCAGCAATTTTGCTATCTAAATTCAGAAGTCCTGAATCCTCCTCCGGTTCTATGAATCTCGGGGAAAAGCTGCTCTCCAACAGTTCCGTACAGTCTTCGATAACATACCAGTCATGATCCGCCATCTTTTTTCCCTTAAGCGCTATGACTGTTTCATCAATGTTAAGATCACGCTGTTCTTTAAGGAATTCACAGACAGCGGAAAGCTTTACAAGTCCTTCCCTGTTCTCTCTCTTAAGACTTTTCGTCAAGTCATTAAAAGATTTGATAACTCCTTCTACTGCTCTGATGATCTCTGTATCGCATGAATCTAATGAAACACACTCCAGGTCATAGACAGCCGCTTGCAGTTTTCTGAGTTCAGAATCCATTTTGATCACCTCCAAAAAATAAATGGTTTTTCCTTTCATAAGGTAAGTGGTACATGATTACGGTAATCCGTAACTATAAAAGAAAATTTTTATATATTTTATAAATGATATAAGGTCCCCGATAGAGACGCCTGATACAGCGCGTGCTTACTCCCATGCGGATGCGTGCTGATCTGTGCTATTCCGTGCTACAGGTAATAATTTGCAATAATAATAAAAAAGACCGGTCATTACCGATCTTTTTCATAGTGATCCGATTCTCGATGTACGACTGCATGTTTACACGGGGACCATTCATTCAACCTTCAGGCATAATTGGATTTCTTATTCCTAAAAGCTATGTGTATGGCGGGTAGGGCATCAGTCACCTACATAATGGCGGTTACATATTACTTCATCTGTTCACACAGATACACGGAAAAGAGCAGGACTACCTTTTCGGTTTCCTGCTCAACCTATCGCTTACCAATATGAAATAATACTTATGCTGTCTTAGGAGTAATCAAACATAATGGTGACAGATAAGCAACTCTTTTTTTGTCGATTGGGGTTAATACCACGTGACTCTGCTGTGAGAACGCATGGCGCGTAACCGATACCGCTAATAACCCACCCACTTAGCGCCCAAAGTGTCTGGTGAACGTTTTATGTCTTTGCCCCAGGAAGAAACTTCATTTCGCCTAGTAACGCTATATGCATCATCATTACGGTTCTCCGCGTCTTTTTAAAATAGGCTTCACAACTATTACCATCCCTTATTCCTCACAAATAAAAATCATTTAGAATACTTAGTAATTAATCTATATTCATCATCTGACAGTTCAACTGCCCTTTTATCCTCAAAACAATACAACAAAACATTATCTCCATAAGGAATAACATAAGCTATTACTCTTGCTACAGGATCTTCAGCATACTTTCCATAAATTTTTTGCCAACCATTCTCATACTCATTTAGGTTTATATCATATTTATGTGTACTCTTCTTTTTTAATAAACTCTTCATATAATCTATTATTTCTTCATTTTCTGTATAATGGCCATTATTATCCCCAAACCAAATGGCTTCTATCTTATCTATTTTACGTGAATAACTTTCCTTGACGTATAAAAACTCATCGCGATTTCCTTTTGCAACTATATAATAATTATTATTATCACCCTTGATTGAATAAAGTTTCCAACCATCCCTAGTTTTACCAATTAGAGTATCCTTTATATAATCCCCATCAGCTCCCACATAATCAACACCTTTATACACCAATTTTTCACCCTTAAAAAAACCATTGGAATATAACCCCATTACAATGAAAATAATACTTAATGCTATTATAACTATATATATCACCTTTATTTTCACTTTTTCTCTCCAGATATGCTCACATTCACATTTCCTTTAAACGGAACATCAAAATCCATAACTGTTGTATACGGGACAAAAGCTCCATTAAAAAATGTATAATGCTGCAAAACATACCATGATCTAAAACCTTTCAAATTCTTGAAATTCCCACTTATATCATCCATGTCTAACCCAAAATGATCGTACAAACGGAAATGAACTACACCACTAAAATTCACCCCATCAAATGAATATGATGTTATAGTTATTTCCGAAGCCCATGTATCATGAAGGCATATGCCCAACCCATTAAAATTATCATCCCAAGTTGTAAATTGTGGGCGTTTTACATTATTCTGTACCCAATTTTATGCATTTACCGTCTGTTTTAGTTCCATCATTAAACTCTAGTTCATATAAATTACCATTATAATAAACGAGTTCTCTCGGAAATTTCGGAAAGCACGCCAAAAGCCCGTCCAGATCCATTCCCGTAAGGCACATGTTCTCTACTGCTCTGCAATCCTGCTCGTTCATCTTTTTACCACTTATAAGATTTATTTCTTCTCCCGGTCCGGCGTCATATCAGAAATGGTGCTTCTGCATCATAATCAGATATCTCCGTAACCGGTATCGGGAGTATAAGACCTATCTTCTCTTCTTTATGATTAAGTTTCTTCGAATAACCGTCCTCACCGCTTTTATCGATAAAGAACAGCTGCATCGTATCATCTTCCGTACTGATAAAAGCATGCCCTATCCCCGCAGGGATACGTACTGCTAGAAAATTATCCTCTGTCAGCTCCACTGACTCCCATTTCAGATATGTTTCGGATCCTTTCCTAAGATCGATAACATAGTCTGTTCCACATCCTTTGATAACCGTAACGAGCTTTGTCATCGGTGCATTAGTTTCTCTGTAATGTATGCCGAAAAAAGTACCCTTATGCGGCATACTGTAGAGCCTGGTTTCCTTTACATCAAAGCCTTCAATCCCTTCATAGGCATATGTCAACAAGCCACGCCCATCCACGCGCGACTTAAGCTTGTATATCTTGACGATTCCGAATATCTCTTTTACAAGTTCCATATGATCTGTGACGTTATTTTAACAGCTTCGAGAACTCAAGTGCCTTGCCAACATCCCCATCAACCTTTAACTTGCCGGTCCCGAATGCCAGAACAGGATCCAGCTTGCCATCCAGCAGCTTATTGAAATCTGTCAGGCTCATGGTAACAGCACAGTTCCTGTCATGATAATCATAAGGCTCCACATTTACCTTATGATCCTTGATCTCCACATAGAACACACCGCTGTTCTTACCGGTGATGTTCACCTGCACTGCAAGAAAATCCTTATCGGACACATCTTTGCTGGCTGCAATCTTTCTTACCTTTTCTACCAGTTCATCAAATATCATTTTTCTGTCCCCCTCTTAAACATAATTAATTTACATGACTATCAACTTGGTTACTAATCCTCACAAAAAATATCTCTCCGATCAAGATTACTCTTTTTTATCTTATATCTGCATCTCATCTTCTGGATAGGCTCATCATACCCCTTATCGTGACTTATAACAAAAATACTATCATACTCATCTGTTTTTATGATCTTATCCAAATCTTTCAGTATCTTATTATCTACCGCCTGATCTCCCGGCTCCACTAATACGACATTACCCAGATTCTTTTTGAGAAGTTTAATCCACATTCCATCCTGGCTGGTATAAAACCAAAATACATCACTTTCATCCTTATGCTCAATTCCCCTAAGTCCCTCATTAATATGATTATCAGCATCAAAGATATACAATAACTTTTTAATCTCTTCTTTTTTGTTAATCTCCGGTTTCTTTTCCGTTTCACTTGGCAAATTAGTAAAGTACTTCCGATAAGTGGCAAGCCATTCCGGGCTTAGTGTATATGAGGATTGAGTCATCGTTCGTTTTCTTTCCTCTTGTTGCTTTACACGACGGAAAGTCTCCATTTGCTGTTTATATAACTGAGTAGTTTTCAGATTAGAAACTATCGATTCAGCTTCATCCTGACTACAGTCGGTCC
>CACZBK010000014.1 GCA_902779395.1 uncultured Lachnospiraceae bacterium
GAATCCGCATCCGTAAGCTTAGTGTTTACTCCTTCACTTGCCGCGAATCCGTTTATCATTTCATCAGCCAGCGCATAGGTGGAATTCATGCAGCGCTGCGCCAGCTCCTCCGACCTGCTTTTTATGTACCCGGAATAGTTTTTTTCTCCCGCATATGGCGTCATAAAAAAGATGCACAGATAAAGAGCTGCTATTATGAGCAGTGACACGAGCAAAAAAGAAAAGAACATTTTTACAGACAGCTTCTTCATGAAAGCGCCGCCTTATAACCTATACCGCGGACAGTAATGATAAAATCCTTATCACCAAGTTTCTTTCTGATATTCTTGATATGGGTATCCACTATCCTGCTGTCATCATAATACTCATAATCCCACAGTTTAGACAACAGCGACTTCCTGGTGACCACCGCGCCTTTTGCCTTCATGATCTGATTTAATATCTCGAATTCCTTCAATGTAAAGTCCACCATCGTACCGTCTATAGTCACAATATGTGTATTGGGATCAAGGACCACTCCGTTAAGCACAAGGCTTTCTTCCTCCTCAGAACCGCTGCTCCTGCGCAGTATCGCTTCTATCTTGCTGACGATTATCGGCATTGATACGGTCTTAGAGATATACTCATCAACCTTAAGTTCATAACCGCGCATCTGATCCTCATCTGCAAAACGCGCAGTCAGCATTACAACGGGAACATTGCTCTTTTTTCGTATCAGTTCACAAAGAGTGAAGCCGTCGATCTTGGGCAGCATGATATCCAGAATGATAAGGTCAAACTCCTTATCCTCCATGATATCGATCGCTTCAAGCCCGTTATCTGCTGTGGTAACATTATAGCCGGCATTCGAAAGATAGTTCTCCAGCAATTCCTGATAATCCTTATTATCTTCAACAACAAGTATCTGTTTCATTTATGCTCACCTGTATTTATAGCATTTCCCGATCATTACAGCAGAAAAGATTTTACTATGTCCGTCTGCAAAGTGCAAATAAAAACAGTACGGACACGCAAACGTCCCGGCTGTTTTTATCACAGGATCTTTGCCGAAGCTGCGAACTTCTCAGCCTGTTCCTGTGTGAACATGTTTTTAGCCAGACTTACCATATAGTAAGTATCGGCCCCTTCCTTAACATACCAGAACACCCAGTAGCTGCTGTGCTGCTCATCTTCACCGATCTTTACGCCCTGCTGCCCGTACTCTATTATCTGCGCCTGCGTATAAAGATCATGCTCCTCGGAAAACTCCAGGATATAATGCCTGCGGAAGGATATATGATCCTCCCATATAACCGGTATGATCCGAATACCCGCTGCGTGTACAGCCCACAGGCAGATCGAGGTCGATCCAGTAATTTATGAAGTCTTCCGCTGTTTCTTTCGGCAATATTGCAATGTAATATGAAGAAATGCCGTATTCCCATTCACCATACAGCTCGATTATCAGCGGGGTATCCGCCGGTATCTTCATAAATACATCCTCAGAGCCGCCGCTGATATCATCTGACGTCATCAGGGCTGTATAATCCTTTTCGTATTCAAGGGCTTTTCCTGCAGGATCAGGCTCCCAGTATCTGTAACTTAATTTTACAGGTGAATAGGTCAGATGTATTTCCAGCGTGTCCGTATCTTTCTGCAGATCTATACGGGACATGCGATCGATCGCATCGAGAGGGTGTGCGCTGTCAGCGCAGGTCGAGTGCCCTTCCCCCTGCTCATCCACATAAGACCAGTTATACCAGCCCTGACTTGCAGCATATGCCCTTCCCGCATAAGTTACCGTGACTGTCGGCGGCTGCCGGAACTTTGAATCTGTCGCTATAGTCTCCGCCGGCATATACTCCGTATTAAGCTTCTCTCCGGGATCCGCCTGTCCTTCATAATTCTCTTCACTGATATCTGTCTCATCAAATGGTATGATCTCCCCATTCTCATCCAATGCATGCATTCCTGTTATCACGGTATCTTTCAGCCAGTCTTTTGAATTACTGCTGTATAAGCTGCGCGATACCCTTTCATATGTTATATCCAGATCATTGGTAAGAACGATGAACATACCGTCGCAGGCTGCTCCGGGATCGCGCCCTCTAAGTTCCTTTCTGTACCGGTAGGTTTTCTTATTACCGTCCCTGTCTTCTGCTACATATACTCCGTCTTCATAAGTGTAATCAACATCCATGTTATCCAAAGCATCATTCCCTTCTGCCTGAATATCAGCTTCATCCTTCTTCGGGTTAGTCAAAAAACACACTGCAACAGCTGCACAAGCTATAAGCGCGATCAGTATGATCCAAAAGGCCGGCTTTTTGTAATTCAGTATCCCCTTTATCCTGGCCTTTACTCCGGTCTCTCCAAAAGCTAAGGGGCAGGCTGTGATGATCTTCCCCGATACGCTGAGTTCCAGAAGTGCCTGCGAATAAGCAGCCATATATTCCCTGTCCTTATCTTTTATGACCTTTTCGTCGCAGGCCGCTTCTATATCCCTGCATAAAAGTATGTATGCCAGCCAGCACAGAGGGTTAAACCAGTATACCGAAAGCAGGGCGAAACCGATGGGCTTCCACCAGTGATCATGCCTGCTTATATGTGCTTTCTCATGCGCGCATACCATTTCCATCCTTTCACCTTCCATAGCTGAAGGTACATATATCAGCGGTCTGATCATCCCCAGGATAAAAGGCGTCTTTACTTCATCGCACAGCATGATATTATCTTTAAATCTTATCGATGCACGTACCCTTCTTCTGACAGCGATATAACTGATAAATGCATAAAGGATCATAACAGCCATGCCGGCGATCCAGATACAGAACGAAGCGGATAAAACGTTCTGCATTATGTGTTCGCCTGCTTACTCCGATGTAGCATATGCAATATTCATCGCAGGATTTATCGTGCTGTTGATCACTTCAATGCCTGTATCTATCTTAGGCTGCATATCCGCTGTCTCGGGAACTACCTTTCCGCTGGGTATAAGACTCAGTGCGCTTTCGATGGATACAGGGCAGATAAGCCTTACCGCGACCAGCCCCCATAACAGACAGGATATCCATCTGGGTGCTTTCTTTAAAAGCAGCCTCAGCACGATCACTGCCAGGATCAGCCAGGATGCTCCCCATGTCATGTTAAGTATCTTTAAGAATACCGCGCTCATATCTCACCCCTTGTTCCTGAATCCGTCGATCATCTTCTGTATCTCATCCACTTCTTTTTTGCTGAGCTTCTTGCGTGAAGTGAAAGCCGCGATAAAAACCGGAAGAGAACCGTCATAAGAATCTTCGATTATCTGCTCGCTCTTTGCCGAGTAGAAATCTCCCCTGCTGATCAGCGATGTGACCGTACCGTCAACATTCTGCATTATCCCTTTTTCGCACAGCTTCCGCAGCACCGTATATGTAGTCGGCTTTTTCCAATTCAGTTCCTTTTCGCATAGCTTTACCAGGTCACCTGATGCCACGGGCTCGTTTGCCCAGATGATATCGGCAAATCTCTCCTGTACCGCTCCCAGTTCCAAATCCTTCATGATCGTTATCCTCCATTGGGTTTATCGCGATAAACCATATTGGGAGTTTATCACGATAAACCAGGAGTGTCAAGTCAAATATCCCTTCCTTACAACTGCCCGGCGCATTCCATACGGTGCCCCTGCGCAATCAAGTCAAATACGCGGCCCTGCGCACAAAAAAGCTGCCCCCAAAGGGGCAGCCCATCATCATTAGATCATCAATATTTATTGCGTTCCGGCCAGGCCGATCTCCTCTGCATGCGCTTTCATGCCTTCTATGCAGATCTCCGCCACTTCAGCAACTTCCATTCCCAGCATCTCGCAGCCTTTTTTGATGGTCTCGCGGTCGCATTTAGCAGCAAACTTCTTATCCTTAAATTTCTTCATAAAGCTCTTTACTTCCAGATCCGTGATACCGGCAGGACGCATCCTGGCACAGGCCTGTATTATCCCTGTCAGCTCATCCACCGTAAACAGGCTCTTTTCCATATCCGTTTCCGGTCTCACATCATTTACTATACTGTATCCGTGAGCCATGATGGCGCGTACATCCTCTTCGGAAACGTCGGCTGATAACAGCTCATCCTGCGTATGCTGTAAATGCTCTTCCGGAAACTTCTCATAATCATAATCGTGCAGATATCCCACCGCCATCCAATGCTCCTCATCCGCGCCGAAATGCTTTGCCATAGCTCCCATAGCGTAACATACATTCAGTGAATGAATGATCAGATGGTCCTGCGTGACCATATCCTTATTCAGTTCTTTTGCCCTTTCCATTGTGAGATTCATTTTCTTATGCCTCCATAATCTATAATTATATCTGTGCAGGATATTTCTTCCCCGCAAAAAAAGCGGTCATACAGATTCCTGCTATCCGATATTTATTCATAGCTGTATTTCAAAAAACAGGTCGTACGTATTCCTGCTTCCCGGTATATATTCATACCTGTATTTCAAAAAACAGATCGTGCGTATTCCTGCTATCCGGTATATGTTCATACCTGTATATCAAATGACGGTGCGGCGGAAATCTCCGCAGCTGGCGCCGCCTCTGCGCCGGCTGATGCAGCAAACGAAGCTGCTTCAAAAGAGACTGCCGTCCCGTTGCCGGGTCCAATCCCCGTAAGCATCGCTTCCTTTCCGGTCTGATGCTTTATCATGCCTTTAAGATAATCCATATCAGCTTTGAGCATGGCTTTGCTTTCTGCCATACGGTGCTTAAGCTTAAGCTCTTTCAGCTCATCTTCCGTCATATGGGGATCTAGCATCTCCATATCTTCCAGCATTTCCATGGCCTCTTCAAGCTGCTTTAATTCCTCTTCACCGAATTTGGAGATCATCTCATTAAGGTCCGCGAGCATATCTTCTGCAGAATTCCCGCTGCTCTGTTGCATCTCTTCCGCGGCCTGTTCTATCTGCTCTTTTCGGCTTTCAAAGATCTCATCTTCCTTTTTGCCAAGCTTCTCTTCTTCCTTAGAGATCATGGCGTTTCTGATACTGTCCGCGGTCTCCTCCATCTTATCTCTCTGCTCGTCTGATTTAATGGTCCGATCCGCCAGCTCTTCCAGCTCAAGATGATTCTTTTTCTTTCGAGCAACCAGCTCCATTCGCTTTGCATGGGTAAGCGCCATCTGCAATTCCTCCGGATCACCTTCCTTTGCCGCGATCTTTCGCTGCACATCCAGAACTTTTCGTTTGGCTGCCAGAAAAGCCTGTCCCGCGCTCACTGATGTCTTTGCGCGCTGTATCTTGTTCGAAACTTCTTTATAATTATAATTTACCGGAGCCTGTACCTTCTCTTCTTCCTTTTCATCGGATTCCAGTGATTCTTCGATCAGGCTCTTTGGCTTTGTTGCTTCATTTTTAAGATCCTTAGCATTACTGTGGTGAAGGTCACGGATCATCTTACGCATCTCAAGCGACTCATTTATGCTTTGGTTTTTAAGTTCCTTAGCCGATGATGCTTTTTCCGGCCCGCTCATGATACCACGCTTTTTGCCGTTAGTATTTCCGGCCGTCTTATCCGCACGGCCGTTTACGCCGGAACTGCCCTGCATCCCGCCGGAGTACATTATTCCATATGAAGATATCGTGCTGATCCCTGCCATAATGATCTACCTCCCTGTAGATGACGCCAAACTCCGTTTCAGCTATCGCAATATAGAACTCCTTAATGATCTAACTATAGCACATATTTACTGCCGCCGCAATAAGCCACGCCAAAAGCAATGATCTGTTTTCAGCCCAGCTTTAAAAATATCATCAGCATTACGATCGCGAAGCCGGCTACAAAAGCCAAAGCCCCTTTATCGTTATCCTTTCCCGCTGCGATCTGGGGGATCTCCTCTATGGTGGTATAGATCAGCGCGCCGCCGGCTAACGCCATAATGAACGGAAGAAGTGCCGGATACAATACCACGATAACTACCGTGATCACACCTAAAAGCGGCGTAGGCACGCCGGATACCACGCCCATAAAGAAAGCCTTTCCGGCTTTAGAACCCTTTTCCCTTATGGGAAGAGCTACATATATCGCTTCGGGGATATTCTGAAACGCGATGGCTATCGCCAGGACCAAAGCCACGCTTTTAGATACCCACTCCGTCTGCATAAAATGCGCGGCATATATCGCGCCCAGGGCAATACCTTCCGGAATGTGATGTATAACTTCCGTCAGCATTACTTTTATCGCAGGATCAAGTCCGCTTTTGGGTCCTTCCGTTATCTCGGAATAAACATGTGTATGCGGCACGGCTTTATCAAGGATAAGCTGTATCACCACCCCCAGCAGGAAGCATATCGTCACCGGTATAATACCGTTTATATTCTCCTTGTTAAGTCCGCCTATCGCCGGCTCTATCATTCCCCAGACGGCGATAGAAAGCATTATGCCGGAGCTGCCTCCCACCAGTATCGCGCGCAGATCATCCGCCATACGGTTCTTTTTAGCATATATCACAGCAGAACCAAGCAGCGTTCCTATAAGCGGGATGAGCATACCGAAGATCGTATCGCCGTCAGATAAGGTCTGTGACTTATCAAGATAGGTTATAAGAGAACGGAAGCCTATAAATATCAGTATCGTTCCTCCCATGATCTCAGATCCGGCTTTGTAACGGTCACCGAAAATGCTTCCTATCTTCACTCCGATCATAGAGATGATACATGTAATGATCCCTATCACTATTACAGCAAAGATCACATTGATAAGGGGACCCGCCTTAAGCACCTCTACGGGAACTGCCACAAATGTAATACCCACAGCCAGCGCATCAATACTGGTAGCCACTGCCATCATAAACATGGTTTTTACATCAAAACCGGGAGCTGTCTCTTCATCGTCACCAAGCGCTTCCCTGATCATATTCCCGCCTATAAAAGAAAGGATAGCAAATGCCAGCCACGGCGCTATCATACTGATAAGCTTTTCAAAGTTTGAACCGACCAGATAACCGATAAAAGGCATCAGTCCCTGAAAACCGCCAAACCACACTCCGCATAAAAGATATTCTTTTTTTGTTATCTTTCCGGCTGCCAGGCCTTTACATATAGAAACCGCAAAAGCATCCATAGCCAGACCGACAGCCAACAGTATCAATTCAAATAAGCCCATTTTCCTTATACTCCCGAAATTAAAATAATACCCAGGTACAGAAAAACTATACTTGGGTATTTATAAACAATATACACTTCATGCATAGTTTTTCCATATGACTATACATGAGTCTCGCAATTTAAAACAAGCCAGGACGAATACGCCGGTATGTTGACTTGTTACGCAATACGCTTGCTACTCCCCCATGAGGTTCACTGCAGGGATTCTATCACGGCTGACAGATGACGTCAAGCAGGAGTGCTGCAGTTTTATCTCCCTGCAGGAACAGCTGTTACCATTCACAGCCCGGAGACCGTGAATAGCAACAAATATCCCCTCATATCCGGCATAAGCTGATGTTTATTCCACATTCTTAAGCGCAACATCCAGAGGTATCCTGCGTATCCTGAAAAGGTCTATCAGCGAAACAAAAGCATAACCTATCAGCAGATACACTACCGACAGCACCATTGACTGCCTGCTCATATAAAACGCAAAGTATCCGTCCATCTGAAGCACAAAGGCTTTAAAGACAAGAAGCATCAGACCGTATCCCGCAAAGAAGCTAAGTATCGCAAAGATCACAATTACTACAGCCGTCGGCAGTATGTACAAAGATGCGATCTCCTTATTCTCAAAGCCCAGTATCTTTACCATGGAAATTGAATGCTCATTTCTCTCGATGATGATCTTTGCAAGCAGATATATGAGCGCCGCCGCTAAGACGATCAATACGTATTTAAATACATTGATCACTCCGCCAAGGGAATGTATCAGCTGATTGGTCACTTCGGCTATATCATCTGCGGTGATCAGCGTCGCTATATAGCTCTCATCTATATCCGTGATCTCTTCATGTGAAAAGTATCCCGTAAAATCATCTGCGTCCTTTTCAAAAACGGTATTAAAATCCGCATTCTTCATAAATACTGCTATACCGCCGTCATAATCGATCTGCCCGGCGATCTTGAACTGATAACTTTTATTTTCATATTCCTCATGCAGATCTATCACATCACCCACGGACAGGTCAAATTTTTTTATAAATGCGCTCGAAGCATATACCGTACTTTCGTTAACATCACTTCCCAGGCTGACATATGCGCTGTTATCTTCTATTCCATATACGGTAACGCTCTCATCTCCTCCGCTGCCCATTCCGGAACGTATTGAAGATTCACCCTTTGCATACATAAGGCTTTTTGCGCTGAAACGCTCTGCGCTTTCCACGGCAGTTTCGATCAGCTCTCCGTCTTCATCCTTACTTCCCATCAGCATATACTGATATTCGGCAAATACCATATCTGCGGCCCTGCTGCCGTAATGCACCAGAGAATCCGGAAGTCCGAATGCAAAGCAGAGCATAAGTTCGATAAATATGACGCCAAAGATCAGCACCAGATAATTGGGCATATTCTGAAAGAGTATCCTTAAGCGGAAGCGGCCAAGGAACGACCACGCCGGCAGCCGCCTTGCCTTTGTCCTTTTATTCTTTGCAAGGTCATGGCGCAGAAATCGCAGCGGACTTATCTGCATCCTGCTTACGATAACATACAGATTAACGACCAGCATAAGGACAAAGGGTATCACTGTCGTCTTTATAAGAGCAGTTTTACTCCAGACAATACTGCAGGGCGGCAGGCTGTAACTCTGATAATACAGATTGAGCGCCACACTCTTAAACAATGTGTAACCGAAAATGTTTCCTATAACAGCGCCCAGTATGGTAACGATAAACGGCATGGACATAAAATGCCTTATCAGCTCTGCTTTGGTGTACCCTGACGCGCGCAGCGTGCCGATCACCGATGCTTCTTTCTCTATTGTATTGCTGATGGTAATGGCAAATATAAACGCAATGACGCCTATCAGGATATAACAGAGTATGCTTGTGGTAGTGGAATCGCCCTCAATATCCGATATAGCAAAGTTTCGTGCCTGACTTAAATATCCCGGAAGATAATCCTTAAGCTCATTATCCTCTACCAGCGTCTGTGTGATCAGCGCCTTTAAAAACGAATCGGCGTGATCCGCCTGCGCTATCTTATCTTCCGGCGCAGTAATATACTTATATGCATAATTGTAATGAACACGCGAATCCAGCTTATCAAACGCCGAAGGTGTCAGCATCGCTACATCAAAACCAAAGGCGTCAAACATAAGATCCGTATTTTTCTCATGAAGAGTCAGATAATTCACATATGACAGAAGGCCCACTACCTTAAAGCTCTTGTTTCCGACGCTGATCTCATCTCCAAGCTTGACCCCGACATTCTGCGCATGCATCCGGTCAATGGCTATCTCGTTATCGGCCGTCGGCGCGCCGCCTTCAAAAAAGACAGCCTTGTCGATCTGTGAATCACTTTTAAAGATCCTTACTGTCGCATCCTGCTTTCCGTCATTATCATAGTCCTCTGCTTCGTTTCTGTAAAAGTGTTCGTAGAGCTTAACCGCTACCGGAGTAAAATCTTCTGAGTCCAGATCGTAGCGTTTGGATATCTCATCCCATTTTTCATCCACCGCTTTGATCACCTCTTCATGCGCTGTTTCATAGGCTTCATCAACCGCCTTTTTATATTCGTCCGAATCCTTTGCCTCTGCCAGCGCATCATCAAATCCGGCCTCTATCGCCTGATCGATCTGTTCGCGGATCACTGTCTCATCGCTTATCCCGTATGCTTCACATTGTGAACGCACCGCTTCTTCTATCGCCGCATTTACTTCTTCGGCAACTTTCTCTTCAACGGCATCTGCCACTTCTTTATCAGCTTCCTCGATTCCTTTGTTAATATAATATTCACGTACATCAGCCTTTGAGCCTGCTTCGATATCTGCGATCATATCCTCAGAAGCTTTATGCGCTGTCTCAAAACAGCCGTCCTCAAGAACAAGTTCTTTTTCCCCTGCGTTGATCTGAGCGAGCATGCTGTCATGTCCTACATACATGCCGGAGATCACGCCTATCATCAATACCATAAAGATGATTATTACTATATATTTGTGCCAGTCTTTGATAAGCTCTCTGGGCACTCTTTTTATAAGCGGATTTCTCATCATATCACCTACCATTCCAGTTCTTCAGCCGTAAGCTTCTTATCATTCAGATCATTATGACGTACCACGCCGTCCCTGAGTTTTATCACATGATCCGCCATATATTTGATCGCTTCGTTATGCGTTACCATGATA
The DNA here is from genome assembly GCA_902779395.1 of uncultured Lachnospiraceae bacterium. Lineage (GTDB taxonomy): Bacteria > Bacillota > Clostridia > Lachnospirales > Lachnospiraceae > NK4A136. The sequence continues at coordinate 10,293 of CACZBK010000014.1, forward strand.
ACCGTGCTGCCGAATTTCTTATTGCATTCTTCGATCAACGCCAGGATCTCTTTTGATGTCTTGTAATCCAGAGCTCCCGTCGGTTCATCGCACATGAGTATATCCGGATTTTTAACAACGGCGCGTCCTATCGACACTCTCTGCTGCTGACCGCCGGATAACTGGCTGGGATATTTATACTTATGATCCTGAAGTCCAAGAGTGGTGATCACCTCTTCAACATCAAGCGGCTTATCAGAAAGATAAGCGCCCACCTCAATGTTTTCCTTTACATTCAGATTAGGGATAAGATTATACATCTGGAATACATATCCCAGATGTCTGCGCCTGTATGCCGTAAGCTGTTTCTCATTCATATCCTCAAGCTTATCACCTTTAATGCTTATATATCCGCTGTCAGGCGTATCTATGCCGCCGATTATATTTAACAGCGTTGACTTGCCCGATCCGGAGGGTCCCAGCAATACACAGAACTCTCCTTTATCGACTGTAAAACTCATACCGCGCAGTACATCCTGTCTGGCTTCTCCTGTTCCGAAACTTTTTTTCAGATCCCTGATCTCCAAAAATGTCTTATTCATAGCTCCTCCTTTTTGCTGTAGATTGAAAAACCCGGATATGGCAAAAACCATATCCGGGTCCCAGATCTGATCATATACAGACTCCATGCATAGTTTTTGCTACACATGAGTCTCGCAATTTGAAGCAAGCCAGACTATAAGGCCGGGATTGTTGACTTACTACGCAAAGCGCTTGCTACTCCCCCATGGGGTATTTCCGTTATGTCGATCATACTGCAGTTATAACAGTATGACGTTTCATTTGTTGCTGTCATCATATCATCATATGAACATATTGTCAAATGTTTTTTTATTGATCTGCTGCCGCTCCCAGATTCCGAAGGATCTGATCATACCCATCCCTGCAGGGCTGATCCAGGCCGTTTACATACGCCTGCAGTTTATCTTTATCATCGATACTTCCCTGTACTCCCAGCGCTGAGAGTTTTCCTGTCAGTTCGGCCGCATAATTAAAATCGCTGTAATACTTATCACTCCATGCTGTTGTACTTTCTGCGCCGTCCCTGAACAGCTGCGTTTTCGTACCGTCTTTAAATGTGATCTCCATTTTTAAAACATCTTTTCCATAAACACGATAGGCTGCGATATCTTCAACCGCATATTCCCTGATGCTGCCTCCCTCCTTTATCGTAAAGCTGTTTTCCCGCACACAGATGTTTGCATTTATGCTGATAAAGGAATAAGCGGCAACTGTCAGGATAAATACGGCGATCGAACCTGCCAGGATCAGCTTTCGCATTTTAACAAATGAGAATGCCATCATATCCCTGTCAATATCAGTCAGATAAACTCCCATCAATAACACGCTGATGATCAGTACCATTATCAGCCACCCGCCTCCGATATAAAAGCATACCACTTCCGTATCCGATATCCCTTTCATCAATACAGTCGAAGGCGCCAATGCCATTAAAACAATATCAAGCATGATCATAACTATTCCCACTGTGAATAATCGTATTAAAGAATATATCCCATTCCACAAGCCTTCTATAAAATTATAATACAATGCTTTCTCATGCTGCAGCTCATAGGCTGTTTTCAGATATCTGATCAAAAATACAATTTCCGGTATGATCACAACTGCAGCTAAGAATAACACCATTACATGCTTACCAATGATCCCGGCGCATCCGCCTGCTGTCAATGCAGTCAGTCCAAACAGCTGCATTGGAATAAAGCGCATCATCAGCTCCTTATAATACCCTGTCACATCAAAACCATGATATCTGAGTATAGCAGTAAGTTCTTCCTTTCCTATGAGTCCGATGCCTTTCTTTTCCACCTCGTTTCCCAGATATATATTCATATATTTTGATACATAGGAATTGGAGGCGATGATCATCAATAAGCCTGCCATTACTATATGGAAGATGCCAAAATCTTCTCCGATGAGTCCCTCTGTATTAAGCTCACCTATCGGTATAAGAAGAAGTGCGAGACACCAGCATACTGCAAAGCCGTACATGTCATGGTTTTCTCTTCCTATCTTTTTTCTGAACTGCTGTGTTGTTTTATTATTCATTTTAATCCTCTTTTCGTTAAAGATCCTTCGCTTCGCTCAGGATGACATGTTATTTATCAGAACAGCTCTTTCAGATCTCTTTCTCCGGCAGCTCCAAGCAGTTCAAATCTGCTGCCGGACCTGCTTATCCTGCCATCCTCTATCACATAGATCTTATCCACTATGTCCGATATCTCATCACAAAGATGCGTGCTCAATAATACGCCCGTTTCATTCTCGCCTACACTCTTCTGGATCAGTTCCAGAATATCGGTCTTAAAGACCGGATCTAAATTAGCCAGCGGTTCGTCCATAAGCAGAAACTTCGGTCTTCTTGCCAGCGCAAATACTATCTCTGCTTTCATCCGTTGTCCTTTAGATAAACTCATACATATCTTATCCATATCCCCGGCTAATCCTGCCATATCGATCAGTTCCTCATAATACGCATTATCAAAACCCGTATACAGTGTGCTTAAGATCTCTGTATTGCGCTTAATGCTGAGTTCATCCGCGCACCAGCCTCCGGCCCCTACAAAAGCGGCCTCCTGCCTGTATGCCGGAATATTCCTTAAGCTTAACTTTTCCCCGTTCCAAAAGACCGAACCGCCTCTGCTCTTTAAAACTCCGTACAGCAATTTCAGCAGCGTGGTCTTGCCGGAGCCGTTCCTTCCCAGCAGGCAGCTGATATAGCCCTGCTCAGGTTTAATGGACACATCCTTTATCTCAAACTTATCTGCCCCGAATGATCCGTATTTAAATTTCAGATTCTTTGCTTCGATCATATTCAGTTCCTTTCTGCACGATCAATCCCACAGTATTCCCAGCATATCAAGCGCTTCCTGTCTGCTCATGCCGGAAGCTTTTGCTTCCTCTACCCAGCTGCTTAATTTCTCTTCCAGCCCCAGCGTCTTTTTCTCCTGCATGTATTGCAGGTCAGGGTTATCGACATAAAAGCCTTTCCCCTGCACGGAATATATCATCCCTTCCTTTTCAAGATCCTCATAGGCGCGCTTTACAGTGATCACACTTATCTTCGAATCTGCGGCCAGCGCCCTTATAGACGGAAGCATTTCTCCTTCTTTAAGCTTTCCCGAAACGATCATTTCTTTTATCTGCCTCTCTATCTGTTCATAGATTGGCAGACCGCTTTTTGTCTGAACATTTATATTCATGCCTTCTTTCCCCCTGCAAACAATTTTTCACTCTCCGGAGCATAATCTTCAACCTTCCATGTATGCAGCATTTTGATACAGTTAAAGATAATCAAGATCATAGCTGCAGCCATTATCACTATATGCAGTGTTTCATTTTCTGTAAGGATCAGTCCTGTATCGCTGCCACGCACATATGCTATACCATATACAAAGAATATGATCATATGTATGTGTCTTAATACTGTTTCCGGGGTGCTCAGCTTTATCCCCTTACCTATCACTCCTTCCAAAAGAACTTCAAATACCAGAAGCATCTGAAAAACAAAGAATACTATAGCAAAAGCAGGTCTTAAGCTTATTATCCTGCGGATATTGTCAAAGCTTGATAAAACATACATCATGATATATCCGCCGGTCCCCAGGATAAGATATCTCAGCCATATCATCAAAACCCTGCAAAGCCTTCTTTTCTTGTATTCCTCATCCGTCAGCGGGAGAAGATATTCTTCTTCTGTAGAATAATTAAGCCCAAGCGAAAACATGATACCAAGGAGCATGATACACCACTGAATATTACCGGATATCAGCATAAGTGCTGCAAATAAGATCCTCGCAAGATAGAGAAGCGGCATATAACGAAACGCTATGCTCTCCTGTCTGAAATAATCTTTCATCATGCCTCCTCCTTTTCTACGTAATACATGATCTCCTGCAGCGCAGGGAAAACAAGCTTCTTAACCATGTCTTCCGGAAGAGCTTTATCAAATTCCACACCATTTTTACACAGCAGATATTCACAATGCGAAGCTCTTTCTCTCTTACCGGCGATCAGTTCTTTGGGAATAGTATTCTCCTCTTTATCAAGCGAAAGCAGACGATAATCATTTTTAAGCTCATCTATGCTGCCCATAAATCTCACAAAGCCCCTCTCCTCTTCACGCCCCATCCAGAGCAGCTCATCCGCTATATGCTCCAGTTCGCTGACCAGGTGACTCGATATGATCACCGCATGTTTCTCATCGGATACCAGTTTTCTAAGCAGTTCATAAAACTCGTCTCTAAAGTGAACATCCAGATTTCCCGCAGGTTCATCAAAGATATAAAGCAGCGCCGGATAACTCCGGGCAAAAGCCAGCTGCATTTTTATGACCTGTCCCTTTGAAAGCTCGCTTATGCCCTTTTTCGGATCAATGCCATATTCGCCAAGCAAAGCAAAGTAGCGGCTTTTATTAAAATCGCGGTAATAGTGTCCGTATCTTTCTCCCACTTCACCGGCATGCATGTTTTCGTTAAAAGGACATTCCTGCAGAACATATGCAATGTCATTTCTGTATTCTTTCTGCGCCTTATGGAAATGATTGTCGTTTAATATCAGCTCCCCCGTATCCTCCGCATCCGTATCAATACGGTAGCTTCCAAGTATCGTCCGCAGTAATGTAGTTTTTCCGCATCCGTTTATACCAATAAGCCCTAGGATCGTTCCGCCCTCCAGATCAAAGTCTATATCGGCGAGCCTGTATGTTCCTATCTTTTTTGTAAGGCTCCTGCATTCAAACAGCGCCATAACTTTCCACTCCTTTCGAAACCCTTATGTAAAGATCCGGTGACCTCCCCGGCTCTCTATATGCGCAGTATATACAGTTATATACAGTCTGTCAAGCAGTAATTTTAAAAAAAACTTTCTGCTGCCCCGCGCATATAGAAAAAGCCCGGTGAGCTGACCCCCCGGGCTTTTATTAAAATATGGTATTTTAAAGGATATGCACTATCCTGCGATCTGCCAGTTTTCCGCTGCCTGTCTTATCTTAACAAATTCAGCATACTTACCGCCAAGATGCACCAGTTCCCCGTGTCTTCCCTTTTCTGCAACACTTCCATTATCGATCACCAGGATCTGGTCGGCTGCTTCTATCGTGGCCAGACGATGCGCTATGATTATCACGGTCTTACCTTTAGACAAGGCATCCTTCTGAAAACCACGGACCTCGTGGTTTTTTCTCTCATTCCTCCCAGAACAGCTCATCCAGAGTCTTTCCGAGAGCCTTGCAGATAGCCCTGCAAAGATTTATTGTCGGGTTGTAATCACCTTTTTCTATCGCATTTATAGTCTGTCTTGATACCCCTACCTTATCGGCCAGGTCCTGCTGCGACATATCAAGTCCCGCTCTTGCGGCTTTTAATCTCAGATTTTTCATAGCCGCCTCCTTCAGTCTTCATCTTCTTCATCTTTCTCTTTTGCTGTACTTATTTTTTTCATCAGTACCACAACAAAGACTTCGATGAACATAACGGCACATACTGCATTGAGAGCTTTTAAGCCGAGCCTCCCATTTATTATCATACTGCCGTCACAGATCGAAGCAACAGCTATTATAAGATTAACGGCTCCTATGATACCGAACATTCCCAGCAAGGCACCCGTTTTATCCTTAAGAGAGAAATACGCCTCGTGCCAGATGCTGTATGCCAGGAACACCATAAGTCCCGGGAATATAGAAGCTGCACACAGCACGTAGCCCTGCACCGGCAGCAATTCCAACAAGTCTATCGCAATAGCCAGGAAAATGCTGCCCATGATCGTGAAAAATCCCAGGCCGTATGCCTTCCCTCTCTCCAGCCGCTGACGCTCGTCATAATCTTCTTTCTTATTCAGGCCGGAAAGGAATACCGTGAGTACAAGCAAAAACAGGATGATAAGGAATACCCATATTGAAACAAGCGGAACGCTGCCTGCCGTCTGCCTGCTCATATAATAGTGCATTTCTATCGCTGCATCTCCGCCGTAGCTGCCGAAGCCCACATCATCCGCAAGCCCTGCTGCGTCTCTTGCGGCACAGATATTCTCCTTAGCAAATTCAATGAAGCTGTCACGATCGGTAAAGAAGGTATACTCAGCACTGTACTGTCCCGCCTTAAGTTCTATGACCGTATCTGCAAATATATACCCGGCACAGGTTGAAAATACCTGATCCCCGTTACTGTCAAATATCTGATATACCGTTTCAAAATGTACATCAGATATATTGATATCTGCAAGCTTATTTCTGTTTGTACCTTCAGGCATCCAGCCGTATCCGAGTCTGTAACTGCCATCTTTGTCTATCGTGAAATCCGACGTAAGCTTTTTCGGCGTGACTACTCCGTCCTTCACCGCGATCTCTTTGGTCCATTCGGATTTCGAATACCCGTTGTTCATGGCACCTTTGGGAAATCCGATGGGCATTATTATGATCCCAAGTAACAGTAAGACCATTATGCAGATCAAAATGGTATTCTTTTTTTTCATGACAGCGCCTCCTTAACACGTATGCTCTTTGCTTCATTACAAAAATTCTGAGGTATTCCTTTTATCACCATGATCGCAATCCCTGTCATGATCAGCAGCAGGGCTGCCACACTTACATATATGGGATCATAACTCTGCGAAAAGTTAAAAAGAAATTTCGTAACATCATCTCCTGCCGGTGCATTACCGTTCATATACAGTATCGGCAGTATAACCCACGCCAGCAACGAAGCAGTCGGGACCAGGCTTATCATATACGAGAGGATCCTGTAAAAAGTATTTGCCAACGATCTCTTGTAAAACAACATATACACATATGAAAGTATAAGCGGAAGCAGCGCTCCGTTAGCATTCATCCACAGATCCGATGTGTTGGTATAGTCTCCTCCGACACTGCTCACATGGGCTCCCAATATACTGAAATCCGTTATCGTGGCACCTGCCGACAGCATTACTATCATATGGCCGCATTCGTGTATCAGGATATATAAGAATAACGCTATCAGAGCCGCTGAAAACAAACATAGCGCAAATCGTACTCTTCCTTTCATATTACTTCGCTCTCCTTTCATGATCATTGCTTTTCCTTCGTTGAAAATGATAATATCATCTGCCTTACATTATGTCAAGTTTATTTTACATTTTGCCATTGACTTTTTAGCCCTCTGCGCTTTAGATCCCGTAAATAAAAAAAACCACGAGGTCCGTCCCGTGGTCTTTAGACCGCCGTTTACCGGTCATTATAATCATAAAACATCTCATCCAGCAGCCGGTCGATACCGCTCTTATCCCCAAACGCTGCTTTGATAAGCGTCCCCGCATTTTTGATCATCAGTTTGAAATAGAGCCAGTCTCCAAGATCATCATATTTCCTTGTAGAATTTATCAGATAATTTTTCCGGAGAACAGTATACTCCTTTCCATGCTTTTTTCCGTATCTTTTCAGTTGCTTTGCAGTTGCTACATCCTCCATAGCCTTTATATCAGCGAACCCGCCGATCGCATCAAAACTTTTCTTTTCTGCCCAGAAGATCCCGCAATAAAGCCCGGTGAGTTTAAACGATATCCTGCAAAGGATATCATTGCACCATAGCGGAAAGGAATAACGCTCAAAGCGTATCGGAACACCGCCACCGATATACTTACCGCTCTTTAGCAAAGCATAGATCTCGCGAAGCGTATTTTTCGTCATCCGGTTATCCGCATCTATGGTAACGATGATCTTTCCCTTTGCCGTCGCGATCCCGGCATTACGTACTTTTGCGATACAACGATCTTCATTCAATACTATACGGGCACCGTTTTGTTCCGCTATACTCCCTGTTTGATCCGTACATCTGTTACACACCACGATGATCTCTGTATTGCCCGGAAATCTCTGATCCGCCGCTTTAATAGAATCCAGGCATCTCTTAATGTATTTTTCCTCATTATGAGCCGGAATGATAACCGATATATGCGTTTTCAAATCCCCATTTTCCTCCATTTTTCCACTACGCCCTGATACGCGATACCCTTCTTTTTCACAAAAGGTTTAATACCGATATTCAGAACTATAAAATGCTGCAGATTTTGCAGCGGATGCTTCTTACGCTGCTTCATTTCACGGATCATTTTCTCTGCCGCTTTGCTGCATATACTTTTCCGCTCTTCTTTATCAGATCCGTTTCGTTTTTGCGGATCTTTAAGCGTTGCAGTCTCAAACGGAGCCTTCACCACTATACTGTCACAGATACAGCCGCCGGAATACACCACAAGCCTTCCCAGTACCTTCGATGTATCCCTGTTCCCGTAATTTTCCCCTGTAGAAACCGTGATGCAGTATTTACCATGCAAAAGCTGCTCGATCACAAAATGCCCGCGGTCTATGAAATCCTTCATGAGCCCGGAAACGTTGCTTGCGTATGTCGGTGAACCCAGGATCACACCGTCTGCTTCAGCGATCTGCTCTGATAGCTTCTCCGCATCATCTTTAATGCAGCAGTGCCCGCTTTGAAAGCAGCTGCAGCATCCCAGGCAATGAGCCATTTTTATCGCATCAAGATCATAAAACATCACTTCGATACCTTTAACGGACAATCCCCGCTCTATTTCATGCAGGATAGCTGCTGTAATGCCTTTCCTTCTCGGACTTCCGTTTATTATGATCACTTTCATGGCCGGCCCTCTTTTTACACACTTGTGTACTTTTATTGAAAATGATATAGTAAATAAATGACAGTGTAAATACATAAAGAAAAAATTACACAATCACATCCAAATGAGTAATTTGCCATGGAGCCATCATGAAAGAATCTTTTAACCCTTCCTCCGTAAGATCAAAAAAAGAGATCACCGATGCATTAATGAAATTGATGCAGGATCATCCTTATTCCGAGATTACCGTTAAGCAGATCGTTATGGAAACATCTCTGGAGAGAAAAACCTTCTATAACAATTTTTCTTCCAAGGACGATGTATTAGACTGTATCATTACAAAAGCCATTCTTGAATATACAGAAGCACTAACGCAGTCTCCGGATGGTCCGCTTTCCGTGATATTTGAATTCTGTGATAAGAATCGTAAACTGCTGCGACTGCTTCACCAAAACAATCTTCTCCACCTTCTGCTCCTGAAGCTGAATGTATTGATCCCGGAGCTCAATAACTCTATGGATATGAGTAATAATCCTTTTGCAAAGCTGATCGGCGACCTTGATCCGGATTACCTGATCGCATTTAACATCGGTGCTATATGGAATGTCATCTTTAAATGGGTAGACCGGGGAATGAAAGATCCCCCGGCCATGATCAAAGCTACTCTGGAAGAATATATTAAACGGATCTGATGTTGTCTTAAGCGTATATACTTCACTGCCCGGCTACCGCAGCACCGTTCTTTCTTCCTATTCCCGGAGGTGAAAATACGCAAGAAACTTTTCCCGGTTCAGAATGTATACATGTGAATCCCAGTCATCATCGTTTGCATATTTCTGTACCGCAATGGGGCACTTACTGACTGCACCGAAGTTTTCCTCCAGCCAATCAAAGACATACCGGTTTGCGCCGTTCCAGATATATTCCACTTTCGCCGGAACGCCATATACCGCAGCGATCGAATTCAGGCACTCCCGAAGCGTCAGTTTTCCGTAACCGTGATGCTTATGTTTCTCCATTGTGTACCACGACGATATCGTCCAGGTTTTTGTCGCCGGATCCACATCGATCTTGCATTCGCAGATCTTATCATCCTGCGCCACATCATCTTCCGCATAAGCGATCGTTGTAAAGATATCGTGCTCATTATGATCAACATATCGCAGTTTCATAAAATCTCCCATCCATCCTTCCTTTTATGCTCCGCGCTATCCTATAGATTCTTTCTAACTGCTTAGCTTTTATATTCCATAAGATCTCCCGGCTGACAATCCAGGACCTTGCAGATAGCATCCAGCGTTTCGAAGCGGATACCTTTCATCTTTCCGGTCTTAAGATTGGACAGGTTCACATTTGTCATCCCAACCTTTTCGGCCAGCTCATTCAATGAAATCTTACGATCCGCCATCACACGATCCAGTCTGATGATTATCATATCGATCCTCCTTTTATGCGATACTATCGATATCTTCCTGCAGCTTCACACCATAATCAAAAACCTGCGCCAGTGTCATGATCGCAAAAGCAATAGCGAACATATAAAATCCGTTTACATCCAGTTCTGCATTAACGTATTGGAACTTAAAGAAACACATCAAAAATCTTACCAGCCCCGGAACGATCGCCAGCGCAAATTGAAGCACTCCGATAAGACGTATCCTGTTTGCGTTTTTATGCGTGAAAGGAGATGCGTCGATGGCGCTGTTTGCGATCACAATTGCCACGATCAGCATTGCTCCCAGAAGGATCGAATAGGACAGCTTCTTTGCCTGATGCATCAATGCGCAGTATTTCAGATCCGTTTCCCCATTCTCGTCCAGAAGCATATACTCATTTACATCTGCATCGCCATAGTTCTCGCCGTTTATATACAGCACATTGATCTCCTGTCCGTTGGTCACCCCAAGCGGCATTTCCCTGCGTATCTCATACACATCCCCTTTCGTGAAGATCACTCCGACAAAATCTTTCACCTGAAAAAACAAAAACATGATAATCCCAAACATGAGCGCCTGCATGATCCTGATCCTGCTGCGTCTTTTCTTTACTTTTTCTTCCATATCTTCAACCTCCATCTTTTAAAGTATTAGTTTAAATATTTAAATTTCTTTTTGTCGACACGGTAAATATATCATCTCCGCGCTTAAGTGTCAATATAAATATTTAAAGTTTTACTTTAATTTTCTTTTCCACATAAAAAGACCACGAGGTCCGTCCCCGTGGTCTTTGATCCCGGGCATTACCCGACGGCATTTACCAGGCTTCCTATCCCTTCTATCTCACACCTTACGACATCTTTCTCCTTTAGGAATACCGGCGGCTTCATTCCCATACCCACACCTCCGGGAGTGCCTGTTGCAAATAACAGTTCCGGCCTTCAGCGTCATTCCCTGTGAAAGTTCGGAGACAGCTTCTTCGACTGTGGTGATCATATACTTTGTATTGCTCTCCTGCCGCTTCTCATCATTCACATAACAGCTGATCGCCAGATCATGTGCATCGCCTATCTCATCTGCCGTAACTATACAGGGCCCCATTGGCGTATAGCCGTCTAAGCTTTTCCCACGGTACCACTGCTGATGCTTAAACTGCAGATTTCTTGCACTCACATCGTTGATGATGGTATAACCCAGTATATGAGTAGCAGCTTCCTCGACTGTTATATTAAACGCATCTTTTTTAGGTATCACCCCAAGCTCTGCTTCATAATCCAGACTGTCAACAAAATCATAAGCCGGGATGATCCCGTCCGGATCATTGGCACGATTCACACGTTTCGAGAAATACACTGCTTCTTTCCCTGATGCTATATAGTCGCGTGTGATGATCTCTTCGTCCGAATTAGCCGAAAGACTGTATGTACCGGGCAGATCCGCCACCAGATAATCCTTTCCGTTATGAGAAAAAGTTCCTTCCTTCTTTTCAACAGTTTTACCCGGTCAGTTTCCCACATGCTGCCTCAAACCGGTGAGCGCATTAAACAGTGTTGATTTACCCGAATTTGGCTGACCCAGCAACGCGATCACGGTCTCATTCTTTTCTGTCATGCCAGGCTTCCTCCTTCCACTTCTATATAGTCACATTCCTTTCTGTTAAGTGCGATCATGGTATCACGCGAAAAAACCAGCAAAGGCCTGTTCTTTTCGTTCTTAATGACCGTAACCGTGCCCCCCGGTGTAAGACCGATCGAAGTGATCCTGCTTATAAAGCGCTGATCACCATTAACGGATGCAATTACGCCCTCTGCATCCTTTTTCATTTCCGACAGCTTTTTCATAATTCTTTATTGCCTCCATTGTTTCATTTTTGTTCTATACGGCAGTCGATCATCGTATAGCCCGCCTGAGCCGTAAGGCTTATAAGATCGCATTCCTTTTCTTCATGCTTGGAAAGCAGACTTAATTGTTTCCGCCCCACATCTGCCACAGCCCATCTGCCCTCCGTCTTATTAAAAGTATTTTCAATACGGCGTGCGCAGTTAGAGCAATGCATGCCATCTACAGTCAGGACATACTTATACGGATAGTGAGCTTTGTTTTTGTCTTTGACCTTGACCTTTTTTGCCGGCGGTTCCTTACTGCCGCAGCATGAAGAACCGAAACGTATTCTTCTGACCGTTCCATATACCGCTAAAGCGATGACCACTATAAGTATTATTACGATCAATGCATTCTGAACATTCATTCTTTCTTCCATCTCCCAAACCAAACGATAAGGCCGCCATCTTAACGATGACGGCGCAGACCGATAACTTCTGAAACACTTAATGAAAGGGGATAATGATCATTTCTTAACGTTAAATGCAGCCATACCCGGATAAACCGCGGCATCTCCAAGCTGTTCTTCAATGCGAAGAAGCTGATTATATTTTGCCACACGTTCCGAACGTGAAGGAGCTCCGGTTTTGATCTGACGTGTATTAAGAGCTACTGCCAGATCTGCTATGGTAGTATCTGCAGTCTCTCCGGAACGGTGAGATGAGATTGCGGTGTAACCATTCTTATTTGCAAGCTTTATTGCATCCAGCGTTTCTGACACGGAACCTATCTGGTTTAATTTGATCAGAATAGAATTTGCAGCCTTATTTGCAATACCCTTGGCCAGTCTTTCGGTATTGGTAACAAACAGATCATCGCCAACAAGCTGTACCTTATGACCTATCTTCTCTGTCATCTTCTTCCAGCCTTCCCAGTCTTCTTCGTCAAGGCCGTCTTCTATAGAGATGATAGGATACTTATCTACCAGACTCTCCCAGTGAGCGATCAGTTCATCGGTTGTAAAATCCTTTCCTGATTTGGGCTGATGATAAAAGCCTTTCCCTTTTTCACTCTTCCACTCGGATGCAGCTGCATCCATCGCTATCATGAAATCCTTACCCGGCTCAAACCCGGCTGCCTTTATAGCTTCAAGAATCTTCTCTATTGCTTCTTCATCGCTCTTTAAACTGTTGGGTGCAAAACCTCCTTCGTCACCAACAGCAGTAACATCATTCATCTTCTTGATGAGTGCCTTAAGGTTATGGAATACCTCAGCACACCATCTTAATGCCTCCTTAAACGAAGGTGCACCAACAGGCATTATCATAAACTCCTGTGTATCTACGGCGCTGTCTGCATGTGCACCGCCGTTTAATATATTCATCATCGGAACGGGAAGATCAGTTGCCTGGGCTCCGCCAAGGAATCTGTACAGAGGAATGTCTAAGGATGCCGCAGCTGCTCTTGCAACAGCTATTGAAACAGCCAGTATCGCATTCGCTCCCAGTTTTGATTTATCCTTTGTACCATCAAGTTTTATCATGGCTGCATCTACGGCATAGGTATCAAAAGCATCCATTCCTATTATAGCCTGCGCAATAGGTCCGTTTATATTATCTACCGCTTTGCTCACACCTTTTCCAAGATATCTGGATTTATCTCCGTCACGAAGTTCAAGTGCCTCGAATTCCCCGGTAGATGCCCCTGAAGGCGCAGTACCCTTTGCAACTGTTCCGTCGGCAAGAGTAACCTCAGCTTCTACGGTCGGATTTCCTCTTGAATCCAGTATCTCACGTCCAACAACATTTTCGATCTCAAGATAATTCATTGCTGTTCCCTTCCTCTCTCTGCTTTTTTTCATGAGGCGGCTCCCGAAAAGACATAGGCATTTTCGGGAGCCAAACATGATCCATCCGGTTAGCTTTCGCTAACTGTCGGTAAGTATATGCTAACTCCGATCATTTGTCAACAACTTTTTTAATCATTTGAAAAATAAAAAAGAGCCTTACGGCTCTTTTTACTTATTGCTCAAATCGATAACAGCTTTTATTTTTCCTGCTCCGGATATCTTATCCCTTATCATCATCTGCAATGTCCTGTATGGTTTTTATTCCTGTCAGTCACAGATTATCTCAACCGGGTATATTTGTCAACCATATGAAAATATATATATCAGCCCAGTGCCACATCCAGCGCCATCATAAGACTGAATCCTGCGGCAAAAGCTACCACGCCGATATTGGAATGCTTGCCTGCAGACATCTCCGGTATCAGCTCCTCTACCACAACATAGAGCATTGCTCCTGCCGCAAATGAAAGCAGATAAGGCATTGCCGGAACCACCAGTCCGGCTATGAGCACGGTAAGTCCGCCGAATACCGGCTCTACTGCTCCCGAAAGCACACCAAGACCGAAAGACTTAGGTTTGCTCTTTCCCTCAGCATAAAGCGGCATTGAAATGATCGCGCCTTCAGGAAAGTTCTGGATAGCAATACCAAGAGCCAGCGCAAGCGCTGCCCCTGCTGTGATATTGGCAGATCCGCTTACAAAGCCGGCATAAACAACTCCTACAGCCATACCTTCAGGTATATTATGAAGAGTCACTGCCAGTACCAGCATCGCGGTACGCGTAAGATTACTCCTTGGCCCTTCTGCCTGTTCGATGCCGATATGCAGATGCGGAATGATATGATCAAGCAGTAGCAAAAACAGTATTCCCACCCAAAACCCGATAAAGGCAGGCAGGAAAGCAAACCTGCCTTTATCCGATGACTGTTCTATCGCCGGAACGATCAGACTCCATATTGAAGCCGCTACCATCACTCCTGCAGCAAATCCTGTCAGCGCGCGCTGCACGCCGGTTTTCAGATCTTTTTTTAAGAAAAATACACAGGCAGCTCCCGCAGCCGTACCTATAAAAGGAATAAGTAAACCTATCAAAACTGTATCGTTCACACTTGCGCTTCCTTCCCCGGGAGCATTTGGATCCTTCTACTCCCTGTTCTTAAGTATCTCCGCAGGCGAAAATTTGTCAAGCCTTTTCACAAGCAGCGTATTGATCAAAAAGTATAATATCATGATCACAACATACAGTATCACATAGAATACCGGCGGCGTCTTTACATTAAGCCCGCATGCCACATTTGATATCATAAACGGAAACATCATGTTCATTATCTTCTTTGAAAGCGGAAGCACTATAAGCGCTCCCAGGGCAACGACATAAAAGTTTCCGTCCAGATAAAGTTTGCGTATCTCGCCTTTCCTGTATCCGAACACCTTTATCAGCGATATATTCTGCGCACTTCTGTCGACCATCACTTTCATCATCAGATACAATACCACACAGAATATTACTGCCGAAGCAAATGACAGCGTATAGATCATAGGCATCATAAGGGATGTAAACACCTCTGCACCTTTTACGACATCCGACCTTGACGTTATGGAATAGAGCCTGCCCGGGTCGATATCCAGCTTCTTATCGCTAAAGAGCACATTGTAGTGATCTTTTGCCTCTCCCATCATCTTACGCATTTCATCTATATCCATAAAGATAAAGAACGATGACGAATAACTTGTTATATCTCCTACAGTAAACGCATATTTGATCTCTTTCTCTTCGTCGGTAACAACAAATTCCTCCCCTTTCTTTAAGCCGAATTTCTCGGCAAATGCCGATGAGACGATAACATCCAGTTTGCTGTCTGAAGGTTTCACATCAAAATAGGGATTATCATCATCTATACCAAGTATCGTAACATCAAAGTTAAATCCAAAGGTCTTTTTCTTGCATGTATATGCATAGGCTGCTTCAGCTCCCGCAGGCGCTTCTTTTTCCGGGTACTTTAAAGTGTACATATATTCAAACTTAGTATCGGCTGCATAATCCTTTGCAATATTTTCACACAGCGTATAACAGTTTACCGCCATCATGAATACCAGCAGTGAAAGAAACATTCCCAGTACCACTGCTATGGTCGAGCGCATCTCTCTTAACATCTGTCTTATCCTGAATGCACTTATAAAGCCCATATTCCCCAGATCAACTTTCTTTATCCTTCCCTGCTTCGCCTCATTCCTGATAAGCGAAAGCGCAGGCCTGTTCAGCTTGCTGCTTATTACCAGTACATTGACGATCACAGCTGTCAGCGGCGGAAATACCAGCGAATATACCCACAGGTATTCCGGAACACTGAAGCTGAAAACAGGTATAGAAAAATACATATATGAGCTTTCCGCTATCATGGGCGCCATTACTCCCGTAGATGCGATCAAGGCTCCGGCAAGTCCCGCAATGAACGTGACTACGACCGGCAGCGATATATAATGCATCAGAAGGTCATTCTTTGTAACACCCATGGAATACAGCGTTCCTATGATGCTGCTCTCGCTTTCTATCGAATGCACTACAAATACCGATATAACGTATGCCATAAGGATAAGCAGGATGATCCCGGCGATCACTCCAACCTGTATGTCAACTACCTTATCGCTCTTTGTTGCAAATATCCTGGGATTATCCGACTGCTTAAGGAATGAAGTAAGGTCCGATAATTCAAGATCCAGATCCTCTATGGCTTCATTTACGGAATCGTCAAGTTCCTCTACAGCATCTGCCATTTCATCCGTTCCGTCCCCGATCTCGGTAACGGCTTCGGTATATTCCGTCAGTCCATCCTTAAACTCCTTAAGCGCATCAAGCTGCTCCCTGACTTCTGCAAGCGCCTGTTTCATTGCCTCTAAAGGTGCAGCATCTTCCAGTTCGGAAAGTCTGCTTTTGTAATTAACTTCAGTAAGTTCCGTAGTTATGCCATAGCCTTTAAGTGCATCTTCAGTCTGTGCTAAATACGCGTCAAACAATGTATCTGCAGCATCGTTTATATCACCATTGTTTTCCGCCAGTTCACTTAAGGCATCCCGTACTTCTTCCGTCGCATCCTTAAGCTCGCTTACCGCATCGGTCAGCTTATCGGTAACGCCTGCCGTCCTGTCCCAGTATTCCTTGAACAGTTCATCATCAACTTCATCCGCTTCGATCTTAATATCTTTCAGATAATCCTTAAGATCCTTATCCGTCACGTTTTCTCCCAGCTTATATGCATACAGATAGGTCTCGGATCTCTGGGCACTTTTTGAATTCCTGAAATCCTCATATGCCTCTTTTGTAAGAAACACAGGGCCGAAAGTTTTTGAATTACAGGAGGTATCCGATATTTCCTTAAACGGAGCATCATAGTCGGATACGACAACTATACCGGAAACTCTGTAGCTTACGCCCGCGATATCCATTGTGTCCCCGCATTCAAGCTCATGTTCCGATGCATATCTTTTCTCAATAAGGATATCATTTTTCTGAGCAGGTTCAGCGCCGGAAATATAATAAGCTTTATTTATCCTGTCACGTATTTCGAATATCCTGAGAGTTCCGAAATATTCATCATCCATCTCATAGTCATAATAAAACTGCTCTTCAAGCTCAACTCCCATATCTTTGATATGTGCTTTATTTCCGGATGAAAGCGGCACAAAGACTTCAAACTCACCATCTTCTAAATTTGTTTCCTTTGCGATATTTACCGTTCCTCTTGAAAGCGTCTCTCCTGAGCCGACTATAGTGACAACCAGAAATATACCCATGGCCACCATAAGTCCCAGCATCGTATATCTTAAAAAATGCTTCTTAAGACTTCTGAATACTCTTTTTCTCAATACCTTCTGCATCTTACAGATCCTCCAGTTCGTTTGCCGGTATGCGTTTATCATTTGTATACTGCTTTGCTATCTCGCCGTCTTTTATAAAGATCACACGGTGTACCATATTTTTAATGGAATTATTATGCGTAACTATCAGCATCGTGGTCCCGTACTTCTGATTGATCTTTTCAAGAAGGACCAGTATATCCCTTGATGTTTTGGAATCGAGCGCACCTGTAGGCTCATCACACAAAAGCAGTTTGGGATTCTTTATCAGCGCTCTTGCAATGGCTGTTCTCTGCTGCTGTCCGCCGGAAAGCTGTGAAGGGAACTTCCCCGCATGTTCCTTAAGTCCCAGGGTATCAAGCAGTTCATCCATATCCAGGGGGTTCTTCGTCAGATAACGGCAGACCTCGATATTTTCCTTCACTGTAAGATTCGGTACCAGATTATAGAACTGAAAAATGAATCCCAATGTATCTCTGCGATAATCCGAAAGCTTATCCTTTTCAGACCTGCTATCTCGAGTCCGTCCACCTTGCATGATCCCGAATCTATATCATCCAGACCTCCGATGCAGTTTAACAGTGTTGATTTTCCGGATCCGGAAGTTCCCTGTATCACGCACATTTCCCCACGCTCCACGCCTACAGATATTCCTTTTAAGACCTGCACGTAACTTCCGCCCTCTCCGTAACTCTTTTTAAGATCTTTTACTTCTACGTACATTTCTATCCTCCCTTTTAGCATTATTATATGTTCACACGTTCACATAACAGTGTTATGCCATTGTGCTTTTGAAAGGCGGGTCACCCCGCCTGCCAAAGATCCTGATCAGGTTAAGATATTATCTCTTTTCTTATAGCCGCCATCCAGCCGCCCACCATATAATTAAACATATTCTTCAGCTGTTTTGCAGCTTCTTTCTCACTCTCACAATGTGTAAGAAGATGTATGAAGATCTCTATCTGATCATGCGACATCCAGTGGACGATGAATCTGTCTTCCGCTGTGAGCTTCTTTCTGGAAGAGTATTTCTTCATCCTGCAATACAGCCCAAGATAATGCTCATTAATATTTTCAACAAAATGATCAACTATATTTTCGTACTTCGATCCCGAAGCCTTTCCCATAACCAGCAGGTATTCTTCCTTATATCTGTATAATACCGACAATATCGAAAGAGCTGCCTTATAATCATCTTCCAGATCCTGCGGAGTCAGACTGTTTATGTTTTCATCCATCATTGCTTCCATACTGAAATGCGCTTTGATCGTATTCTCAAGCTCGAGCAAAGGTCCGCCCACTATACTTTCAAAAAGCTCTTCTTTATCCTTAAAAAAGAAGTACATTGCTCCGGTGGTCAGTCCTGCATCCTTACAGATATTTCGCAGGGAAGCCTTCATATAGCCTTTCTCTATGAACTCCTTTTTCGCACTGTCTATCAGTTTTTTTCTTGTCTGTTTGTCTTTATCCATGATCCTCACAAATAAAATAACAGTGTTATGTATTTATCCGGATTATTACATAACACTGTTATCTTGTCAATACCTTCTGTTTATGATCTTGAAAAAATTATAACTTTCTGCTCAATTCCACCATGCCGTCGGTAAAATCAGTAAGCCCTTTTATAAATTGCATCTCCAGCTTATCATAACCGGCTGTATCCATCGAATAAACTCCGTCGGCTATACAGTCAAAGCCCGTGTCCCCCGCTTCAGAATGCAGGCGGAGATAATATCCGTTTGCCCCCAGGGTAAATATATATTTTCCGCTTAAACACCAGTTATCATCATAATCATAAAGATCAAATCCACCTTCATCATCAAAGATAATATATGCTCCGCTGGCAAAAAGCCAGGTATCTGCTATACTGACACGATCATATTCTTCATCGATGTCTTCTTCGCTCTTGTAAAAGGTAGGACCGTTATCATAACTGAGTGCCTTCTCATTCATCTCATCCTCATAAACCGTTAACTGATGGTATAATCCGCCTTTCTCATCATACATATTATAGGCATACTGATCAGGTCCCCCATCAGTGGCTTCCCAGGTCCCTCCAAGTACTTTGTCCCTGTCGTTCATTCCGCTCACCATAGGGCTGAATGACTCTTCAGCCAGCCAGTATCCATCAGGGAAAAACTTAAGTCCCATAACCTTCATATTCACATAACTTCTTAAGTACCAGTCCCCTGCTATCGCCCCGGTCGCTTCATCCGTTGCATCTGTTCCTCCATTAGTACCGGATGAACCAGCCCTGTATTCACCGAAAGCATTCCAGGAAACTTTCGCGAACCTGTAACTGTCTCTCATATCCCAGAAATCATCCTCTGTTATATTTAACTCTTCGGATACCGAAGCATCAAAGATCCCGGATGTATTATGATACAGCCCCAGCCCTCCGGATGGCTTATCATCAGAGAAATAATAATCCTCCCACACGATATCCGTTCCGTTATCATTCAGATGAAATGATCCAAATACACTTGACATGGCCCCGTTCGATCCGAAGTAATAAAATCTGTCACCTCCGAGCCAGCTGTTTGTGCTTCGTGCCCAGCCTTCAAACAGCAGCACGGGTTTATCATCCTTCACACCAAAGCAGGAATATACATAGCTTTTTTCTCCCGTGCCATCGTAATCGGCATTCTCTCCTATCATTAATTCCGGAACACCGTCATTATTCAGATCCTTGATAAAGTATCCGATGTTTTCCAGAAGTTCACCGGTCTCTCCATACATTATCCTTTCTATAACACCCATGGAAACATATTGGGGATCATATTCTATGTCTGTATACGGATCGTAGCCGTTTTTCAGGAATTCATAATGTTCTCTAAGGATGGGTTCAAAGATTTTTTCGTAGTCGGTATCCGGCTCTTCCGTTACAGTGGGCGTTACTTCAGGCTCCTTAGCCGGCTCCGGTGTGGGACTCACGTCCGTGATCCGGACCACTGTGGGCTCAGGATCAGTTTCACCTATCGATCCTCTGCTGCCTGCCTGATCTTTTTCGCATTCTTTAACAATTCTTTCTTTTTCATGAACTCTCCTCCAAATATAAGCTTCCGAATTACAGCTTATGCTCTGCATCATCAAGATCTTTGTATCCCATAAGGCGCGCTGTATTTAACATTATCTCTGAGGCAAGATTACGTCCTGCATTCGCCAGGCCCGCCACAAAGCGCCCATATAATATCAGGGTTTCGGCTGAATATGTGCTGATCTCTCCGCGAAGATAAGTTTCATAAGAAGTGTTATACTCCGTATCTTCCGATGTATGAATGATACGGGCATTTCCGGCCATCTTCGGATATCCGGCCGCAAAATCTTCCATCCAGCCGATCTGTATCGAAATTATCCCCTCCTGTATCTTAATACGTTCTTCATCCAGAACAGGGAAATTATCCTTTATTTCTTCATATCTGTCCGGTGCCGTAGACTGCATCATCCGTCCGTACTTTTCGGTAATAAGATTACGTCCGTTAGCGGCAGCATCAGAAAGATCGTTATAGAATGAGCTTAAGAGCTCGTCCGGCCAGGCAAGATACTGGCTTTTTCTCATTATATGAAAAGTATTCCAGTTATCCTGGCAGTCGGCTCTGCCGCCCTCATTTATCGTCTTGTCAAACTGTTCCCATTCAAGCTTTATAACTGCTTCTATAAGCTCATCACGGCCTGAGGGAACTTTATTCATTTTTATCAGCCCTGCTATCTCTGCTATATACCTGTCCGCAAAAGGCTCATTCCTGTCATATCCTGCGATGAGATCCTGTTTAACCATCTCATCCAGTATCAAAGCAGCAACGACATCAAAAGAAAGTGCCTTATTATCCGTGCCATTCTCCAGCTTTGAATCCTTTCCCGAAGGCATATCCGCTATGGCACGTGCTATATCCGATATCTCCGGCAATATGTCCAGAAGCGCCGCTCCCCTGCAGAGAAGTTTCAGATACGGAGGGAACTTACGGTTTAAGTAAAAGACTATCTGAAGCATAGTCTGTACAGCTCTTGCCTCGTATAGACCTGCAGTAACATAATCACAGCGCTTTAAGGATCTCAGATAATTGTACTGCCCTGCCTGTGAGAACAGATGAGTAAGATTTGCCAGCTTTTTACGTCTGAAATCCTCCGGCATGCCTTCCGTAAAATATGCCCTCAGTTTTGTCATGGTCCCGTCTGCATCCATGAAAAGCTCACCGTTTACAGCAGCCGCCACGCCGGAAAGCTCCTCATCATCCATGTTCTTTAGCCGGCCCTCGATGCCCTTGGCATAATACAGCATGGTTATATGGGGTATCCCGGTAAGCCTTTCAAAATAGGAATCGATCTCCATCACACCCTGTCGCCCGATAGTAAGATCCGGAGTTCCTCCGAAAGCAGCGGTATATGCTTCCACATAAATACCTGTAAGAGGTTTTAAATATTTATCAGCATGTATCGACGGCAGCCATATGCAACAGCCGGGTGCATAATCATGATCTCTGGAGTACTCATCATCAAAACCGAAATGTTCACTGCCTTCACCTGAGTATCCGACTGCCATATATTTAACTGCCTGCGGTAATGTACGTTCTATTCTGGGAAGAAGATATTCCTCAAAGAAGAAGCGGCTTCTCTGCAGCGAGCTGCGTTCATCCGGAGCAGCCTCCCGCTGTAGTCCCGCAAGCTTCATAGCAAGCTCATAATTATCCTTTACACGCATATATGCATCACTGGCACCTGTTCCGGAATAAAGCTGATCCATAGCTTTTCTGAAACAGGCGGCTGCCTGTACATACTCTTCTTTGTGAAAATAAAGTGCACCTAACGCAGAAAGCGCCGCACTGTAATGAAAATCTCCTCCGCCGTCCCGCTCAAAGATATCGATCGCTTCCTGAAGCCAGTTCTCCGCCTCACTGCGTGCAGCAGGTGAAGCTTCTATCATAGCTGCGGCCAGATTAGCCCTGGTAGTGGCCTGTTCAATATCTTTATCAGGATATCTGTCGGCTATCCTGAGTGCCTTCCTGAAATCATCGATAGCTGCGTCCCAGGCTTTCATCTCCTGGTGCAGCAAGCCTCTGTTGTTATAAAGCCCGGCAAACAGGAAATCGTCTTCCGGAAGCATCTTTACATACATTTCCTCACACACATCATAGCGTTTCGAGGATTCATCATACATACCGAAGCCTCTGTAGGCATTTGCAAGATTCAGCATCGTAGTTGCATATTCTATCCTGCCCTCGAAATCCAGCTCATGCATAAGGTGTTCAAGATCCCTCGCATAGCGGACTCCCTCCTCTTTAAAAAAGGCATCCCGGCAGAATCCTATGGTCTCGTTCAAAAGGATAATCTCGGAAGCTACATCCTTCTCCTCACGGGACATATCTATCTTCTGCATAAGATAAGAGAGTATCTCACGCGGCTCTTTAGCCCCAAACATAGAATCATATTCACTGATAACTGAATTAATATCCATAATCCCTCCTATGCCCGGATAGCCACGGTGCGCTGCCTTACCTGAAAAATCTTCCGATATCGTTAAACAGGACTGCGATCATCAATATCATAAGGAGCACAAAACCTATAAGATGCACGATACCTTCTTTTTCCGGCGGTATCTTTCTCCCGCTGGCCGCCTCAAAGAAAAGGAATATTAGGCGTCCTCCGTCAAGAGCAGGTATGGGCAGAAGGTTCAGCACACCAAGGTTTACAGATAAAAGCACTGCAATATTCATCATATTAAGCAGCACCGTAAAACCTCCCATTGGCGCTGTCTCCTCGATCGTATCATCAATGATATTTGCCACTCCCACCGGTCCTGCCAGATCATCCAGCTTGGCATGTCCCGTAACCATATACTTAAGACTCTGGACAGTAGCCACAAGCCAGTATCTTACTTCGTACCAGCTGTATTTGAAAACTTTAAGGTTATTGCATTTGATATAATCTGCCCCGCCTTTAAAACCTATATAATGCCTGCCGTCTTCCTCGGAATACATCGGCGTGAGTACGGTCTCATACTTCTGTCCGTCTCTCAGATACTCTATCTTCATCTCCGTACCGCTGTTCATATAAGAATATACCATCACTTCACGCCATAGATGTGTAGTGTGTCCGTCTATCTTCGTTATCACATCTCCCCCGCGGATACCGGCTGCTTCAGCAGGATAACCTGTCATGACATCCGCTACGGTAGTCAGATCGGCTCCACAAAACCAGACGATAAAAAGTGCCAGAAGATATGCCAGGATGATGTTAAAAACAGGCCCGGCAAATACAGATGCTATCCTGGCCCATACAGGTGCATCATTAAAATTCTTAGCCTGCAGGTCTTTTTTGACTTCCGCTTCTTTTCCTTCCTCTCCTTCAGCCGGAAGACTGACAACACCATCTTCCCCTTCGAAAATGCAGGCTCCGCCTATGGGCAGAAGACGGATAACAAAACTCGTCATCTTCCCTTTTTTCTTAAACAGAGCCGGACCCATACCTATGGAAAACTCATTGACCTTAATACCGTTAATACGGGCTATAAGATAATGGCCGAATTCATGGCTCACCACGACCACCGTAAAGATCAGTATGAAAGAAACTATTGTTAATACAGGTGAATGCATCTCACTCCTTTGCGATCATGCTGCAGACCATCTCACGTGCTGCCTTTTCAGCCTCAAGTATCTGTTCCACATCAGGATCGGCAGTATTCTTTGTAGCCGCTACTGCTTTGGCTATCATCTCACTTATGTTTAAAAAGCCTGTTTTTCCGGCAAGGAATGCCGCCACAGCCTCTTCATTTGCCGCATTATATACCGTAGGAAGTATCCCTCCTGCCCTGCCGACCTCAAAAGCCAGCGGGAGTGCCGTAAAGGTTTCTCCATCCGGCTCGTCAAAATCAAGCTGTCTGAGCTTATAAAAATCCGCTCTCTGCCTTTGGGGATCGGCCTTCTTACGATCCGGATAAAAAAGCGCGTATTGAATAGGGAGGCGCATATCCGGTACACCCAGCTGGGCGATAACAGCTCCGTCAACATATTCAACCATTGAGTGGACTATGGACTGCGGATGTATCAGCACCTTCACCTGGTCGTAATCCACATCAAAAAGCCACTTTGCCTCCATCACTTCAAGCCCCTTATTGACCATTGTAGAGGAATCTATGGTTATCTTCTTTCCCATTGCCCAGTTCGGATGCTTAAGCGCATCGGCGGCAGTGACCTTTAACAGCTCATCCTTTTTCTTTCCTCTGAAAGGGCCGCCCGAACAGGTAAGCCAGATCTTTTCGATATTATCCCTGCTTTCACCGTTTAGCGACTGGAATATCGCACTGTGTTCCGAATCGACAGGGAGGATGGATACCCCGTTCTTTTTAGCCAGCGGGATTATTATATGTCCGGCGCATACCAGAGTTTCCTTATTTGCCAGAGCAATAGTCTTTCCGGCTTCTATACCGGCTATCGTGGGGCGTATGCCTATCATTCCGACAACCGCCGTGAGCAGGATATCATAATCCGGAAGCGAGGCGATCTCAAGAAGTCCGTTCATCCCGGAAAGTATGGTAATATCAATATCCGAAACCAATGCTTTAAGCTCCGCAGCCGCAGCTTCTTCCCACATAACGGCATAGCGCGGTCTGAACTCACGGATCTGCTGTTCCATCAGTTTAACGTTTCTTCCTGCCGCCAGAGCCACTATCCTGAACTCTGAAGCGTATTCCCTTGCTATATCAAGACTCTGCGTTCCTATTGAACCGGTAGAGCCCAAAATGACCAGTCTTTTCATTTTATCTTCCCAATACCATAAGCGTAAGAAGGTAGATAAGGGGTGAAGTGAATATAACACTGTCAAAGCGATCCATTATACCGCCATGCCCCGGAATACACCTTCCGTAATCTTTTATCCCGAAATCTCTCTTTATGGCTGATGCGGCGAGATCGCCTATCTGCCCTACCACGCTGCCGCAGACACCTAAAAGCGGATACGCCCAGAGATTGCTTTCCGGTATCCTGCCTACTGCCTTAAGCACCATCCCGTAAACAAAACCAAGAAGGCCCGCACCTATAACACCGCCTATGCAGCCTTCCACGGATTTCTTGGGACTCAGGCGCGGTGTTATCTTATGTTTTCCTATAAGCACGCCTGTAAAATATGCGAAAGTATCGGATCCCCATGCCGAAATAAAAGTCATCCACACAGAAAAGAAACCAACGTTATATATTCCTTCTCCCTGGGAAACAGACATCTGCCTTGTCATAAGAACAAAGGAAAGCATGACCGGTGCATACACAAACGAAAAATAACTGCGCATCACCTGTGAGGCTCTGTATGCCGGAAAGGTAAATACAAAGATAAGCATCAGGACCACGACATAAAGCACGACCACGAGCATAAGATACGTGGTCTCAGCCTGTAAAAAGATCATCAGATAATAGAGAATAATGACTACCGTACCGACCACTTCAAAAATACAGGGCTTATGCCCCTCCTTCATCCGTACCCCGGTAGCACTTAACATTTCAGAATAAGCAACACAACTGATAAGTGCAAGACCTATGGTCGTGACTATCCCGCCGAACCATACTATCCCCAGCATGATGACTGCAACAGCCACTCCACTGATCACTCTTATCAGCATATTTGACCTTTTAGGATCACTCATACCTTACCATAACGCCGGTCTCTGGCCGCATAGGCCTCGATGGCTTTCTCCAGTTCAGCTTCTTTAAAATCAGGCCAGGCCACCTCGGTGAAATAAAATTCCGAATATGCACACTGCCATAACAGATAATTTGATATACGCTGCTCCCCGCTGGTACGTACCAGAAGATCCGGATCAGGATATCCGGCTGTATCCAGCTGGTCAGCTATCATCTGTTCCGTGATCTCATCCGCTTTGATCTCACCCGAAACAGCTTTTTCACATAACTTCCGTACAGCACGGAGTATCTCATCCCTGCTGCCATAATTGATAGCGATGGTAAATTTAAGGCCGTCATTATCTTTCGTAGCCTCTTCCAGCGCTGCTATACTGTTCTGTATATCCTCATCCAGTCCCTGTTTATCACCGATGATGCGAACCTTCATGTTATTTGCATTGGCACGCTTAACAGCTCCTACCATGTAATCCCGCAGAAGCTTCATGAGGGTCTTAACCTCATCGGCAGGGCGAGCCCAGTTCTCCGTAGAAAAAGCATAGACCGTAAAGTATTCTATGCCGTGATCCCAGGCCCATTCACACATATCTTCAACATTTCTGGCTCCCTGGATATGACCGGCACTACGGGGAAGGCCACGTTTCTTAGCCCACCTGCCGTTACCGTCAAGTATCACCGCCAGATGTTTAGGTACAGTCTTTTCACTCATACCTTCATGATTTCCTGTGACTTTTCTTCTACAGCCTTATCGATATCCTTGATATACTTATCGGTGATCTTCTGGAGCTGATCTTCAAGATCCTTGATCTCATCCTCGGATATCTCGGTCTTAGCCAGCTTCTTAAAAGCCTCATTACCGTCACGGCGGATATTACGTACCGCTACCTTGCCTTCCTCACCCTTCTTTTTAACTTCCTTAGCCAGATCCTTTCTTCGTTCCTCTGTAAGCTCAGGGAATACCAGACGTATCACGGTACCGTCATTTGAAGGAGTGATACCTACATCTGAAGCTAATATAGCCTTTTCAATATCCTTGATAAGGCTCTTGTCCCAGGGCGCTATCTGAAGCATACGGGGCTCGGGTACACTCACGTTGGCTACCTGCTGCATAGGTGAAGGAGTACCGTAATAATCCACCCGTATCTTATCCAATACGTGCGGATTGGCACGGCCTGCCCTTATAGTTGACAGATCCGTGGTCAGAAAGTCGAAAGCCTTCTGCATTTTTTCATCGTATGCCTTGATCCTCTCGTCCATTTGTGTAACCTCCTCTTTTTTATACTGTTTTATGTATCGCAAAGATCCTCAAGCAGGAAATTTCGGAAGCCACGCCGGGTGCATCCGTTTTTTCCGTTCTACACGGTTATTCGTGTACCGCTGAAATTGCCGCTCACGGCTTTGATAATGGAATCCTCTTCAGTAAGATCAAATACCCATATAGGCATCTTATTGTCCCTTGCCATGATGGATGCCGTCATATCCACCACCTGAAGATTCTTAGCTATAACTTCATCAATGCTTATCTCGTCATACTTCTTTGCATCAGGGTTCTTTGCCGGATCGGAATCATATACCCCGTCTATGGCTTTTCCCATAAATACTCCGTCCGCTGCAGTCTCAATGGCTCTCAATACCACGCCTGTGTCCGTCGAAAAGAAAGGATGACCCGTTCCGCCCGCAAAGAATACA
Source organism: uncultured Lachnospiraceae bacterium (assembly GCA_902779395.1). Classification (GTDB taxonomy): domain Bacteria; phylum Bacillota; class Clostridia; order Lachnospirales; family Lachnospiraceae; genus NK4A136. Next base: position 38,230 of record CACZBK010000014.1, read on the forward strand.
ACTGACTTATCTTTCATAGCAGCTACAGCTGCATCCTTTGAAAACAGTTCAGTAAAAGTAGAGCATAAGAACGGAGTGAATATCCTTGTAGATAAGCCCTTAGTCCTGAATGCCTCTGACACATAGATACAGTTCATTACTGTAGCCAGCATGCCTATCTGGTCGGACTTCGGCCGGTCGATGCCTATACTGCTGCGGCCGCGCCAGTAATTACCGCCGCCTATCACGATACCTATCTCATTGCCGTCATCCAGCAGTTTCTTTACCTGAAGTGCAAGCGATCCGATAACGGCATCATCATAATGCCTTTCTTCATCAGCCAGCCGCTCCCCGCTTAATTTCAGTAATATCCTCATGATCTGCTTACGCCCCCTTTTTCTTTTTGGAACCACCTTTGGGTTTTTCTTCACCGGTAAAACCTTCAAAAAAATCGGACGGCGTTATCGGTGAATAGACCTGTGAACACATGCCCTCCACAGCAGCACCGCTGCTTATCTGCAGGGATTGTGAACGAATATCGCCCATGACGATAGCCACGGAATCCAGTATTACCGGACCATGAACATCAATATCTCCTTTTATCGCTCCGGCTATGACTGCGCTGCTGCCGGATACATTACCTATGATTATGGTAGACTGCCCTATCTTTACGCTTCCGCTGCAGCTCACATCACCGTTTATCTCCGCACCGTCGGCATATATCTCGCCGGCACTGGTATTACCGTTTATGATACCGGATACTTTAAGCTTACCCGCAATATCTATATTTCCGTCTATCCTGCCGTATAATTCAAGACTTCCGTCGGATTCCACATCACCTTCGATGCTCATGCCCTCTGCAAACACCGCTGTTTCATCCGATACCGGCTTTTCTTCTGCCGCTCCTTTTTTATCCGTCCCGGAAGCTTTTTTCTTCGGGCGTTTTCCTGCTTTCGTATCAACCTCAAAAGCTGCCACTTCTTCGGCTGTAGCCTCTTTTTCCCCGGCAGCATTTATCTTTGCCGCGGCAGCTGCCTCGGCTTCCTCTATGTCCGCTATCACTGCAGCCTCAGCCATGGCCTCGGCCTGTTCTACAACTCCTCCGTCTTCGGGAACATTTTCCATCATATCAATGATGCTGAGCTGTTCACCTTCTGTAATATCTTTCTTCTCAGCTTCCTCTGTCTCATCGGGAGCAGTTTCGCCGGATACATCTTCCTGCTTGTCTTCGCTTTCCGTATCATTCCCGTTATCCGCTGTCCCGATCAGCTCTTTTTCTGCTTCCACGGGAATTTTATCCACAGAAAGATCAGCCGAAGCTTCTTCAGAAGCTTTTTCTTCAGCCCCTCCATCATCAGGAGTTTCTTCGGAAATCACCTCTTTCTCCGGATCCTTGCTGCTCTCTTCCTCATCAGGGTGATCCTGCTCCTCCATGGCGGCGATATCTGCCATCAGCTTATCGAGATCAGCCATATCGGGAAAATCTTCATCAGATGTCATCTCATCCGCAGCAGATGCTTCCTCTCCGTCATCAGACGATTCAAATTCCGCTATCTCCTCCGGTGTAGCAGGAGTATACTCCTCATCATTCCCGGATCCGGGATCATCCTCCGCCTGCAGCTGTTCAAGTTCTTCAAGCATGCTTTCGAGCGTGATCTCCGTTCCGTCTAAAGGATCGGTATCATCAGTATCCGCCGGGTTCTCAGAAGCTTTTTCTTCGGAAACAGCTTCGAGATCATCCGTTTCAGCCTCTTCACCCAATATACCGTCAACCGCCTCTGAAAGATCATCTTTGAGGCTTTGAAAAAATCCCATGTATCCTCCTCTGAACTATGGTCTTACATGCTGTACTTCTTCTGTCTCATCAGTTATGGGCAGGAGTATCACATCATCCATAGACATAAGTTTTTCTATGATCAATGGCAGCGCTTCCACTGTGGAACGCTTACCCGGCGCATCATGCAAAAGTACAACCACCGTATCGCTGTTGATATTCTTAACCTGCGCACATACATCATTAACTATCTGTGTAGCGCTGTGCGGCTCTGTAAGCGCATCGCCTCCGGACACATTCCAGTCAAAATACCTTATCCGCTTTGCATCCAGATAATCTATACATTCAGCCATCGGCATACGGTGCACGGCATTGCTGCTTCCTCCGGGAAAACGGTACAATGAGCACTCCTCTCCCGTAATATCCTTTATGAGCTCCCGGATCTGATGCAGATCATCCGCAAATCCATCAAGATCCGAATACACCTTACTGTACTCATGGCTGTAGGAATGCATCCCCAGACTGTGTCCTTCAAGAGAAATGCGAAGATATTCCGCCTCCATGCCTTCATGACCGTTTACAAAGAACGTTGCCTTTACATCATACTCGGCAAGTATATCCAGGATCTCGTCTGTGTACAGGGAAGGTCCGTCATCAAAAGTAAGATAGACCTTCTTAACGCCTTCATATTGACCATCCTCTGCAGAAACTTCACCTTCGTATCCGCTTAAGCTCCGCTCCGTAAGGGGAGTAGGTCCGGATGCAGTACGCTGCTTAGGCTCTTCAGACTCATGAGTGCTCATGGTAATATTGGCATTCATATCGCTCAGAAGAAGAGTGATCTCATTAAGTCTGTCATCCAGGCTGCGGATGCGGCTTAAAGCCACTATGGAAAGCACTGTAGGCAAAAGCAGCATCACTATCACAATCGCTATAATGATCTGCCTCAGCTGTTTTATGCGTTTCTTATGTTCAGTTGTCCGTTCATTTCCGGACTTATCCACTCTACAACCTCCATATCATACCACAATATGCCTTCACGCACAAGCTTATCGCGTGTTGCAGTATAAGGTATATTCACGATCATCCACCTCATAAAGAGGTACAAATTCTATATTTCTGCCTCCATAAGACAGTACATAATGACTCTGCAGCCACGGCCATTCATCATAACTGTGTTCGCTCTTTTTTGCAAGGATCTTTTTAGGTTCGTCATACAGAAGTACATCTTCGGCTAAAGCTGCCAGAGCCACAGGTCCTTCCATGACAGCCTTTTTATCCGGCTTATCCGGCAGGCTTTCTGCTGACAGTTCCACCGGGAAGCATATCTTTATGACCTGCTCATCCCATTCCCGGTCTATCTTCAGATAACCATCCTTAAGAACATCCTCAGTGATAAACCTGCGTTCGTCTCCGACAGACACTACAGGCATGCCCTTTACCCATGAAGGGATCCGCAGCTTGAGCATAAAGCGCTGGGGCCTGCCGGTCCTTAACGCCAGCGAAAATGACCATCTGGAATGCTCTGTCCCTTCAAATTCCTTATAAAGGGAGGAGTTACCCTCAAACTTCATATCACTCTTAAGCTCGATCACAACAGGCGTACCGCTTATCTTAAGCTCTGCCCTGGCGGGTATATACTGCGCAACCGTAAGACTGTCCTCATCCTTATAGAAGATAAGGCCGTTCACCATAGTCTGAGCCTGGATCATCGAGCCGTGACAGCACCAGAAATCGCGTGTCCTGCTCCCCCATTTCTTTTTCCCTCCGGAAGACATGGGCAAGAAATACGAAGGCATTCCGCTTTTCTTATCCTGCTGGGCAAGAAAGCCGTTATACAGGCATCTTTCAATATATTCCGCATAGACGGTGTCCCCGGTAAAACGGAACAGAAAATCTGCAAGCCGCACCATATTGTACACCGTACAGAATTCCTGAGTGCGGTCTGTCGCATATTCCGAAAACTGCCCGGGAGGGATCCAGAATTCCCCCGCATTTGCGGAACCTGTACAGAAATATCCTCTCTTCGATACCGCACAATCCCAGAAAGCCTTTACTGTATCCAGCCAGCTCTCCTTACGTCTTACCTGATAGATCCTGGCTGCTCCAAGTATCCACGGAATAGATGTATTGGTATGCATTCCGGTAAGAGGATCGCCCCCCTCCCTGAGCACTTCGAACATCTGAGGATACTCATAACGTTTCAGCAGGCCTCTGTATTTTTCCTCACCGCTTATACGGTAGAGTCTTACCCATATCTCCAGCATGCCACCGGCTTCACCGCGGTATGCAACCCCGGGATCGATCGGATCGGCCTTCTCAAACCAGTCAACATACCAGTCGCTCAGATGCGATAAAATGGTCATGGCAGGCGCATAGGATGTACACTCATATACATCCAGCAGGCCCATGAAGAGCTTATGCATAACATACTGGGGTGACCAGATATCATTACCGGCCAGCAGCATATCAAAATACTTTTCCGGGATAGGCCCTACCCAGCGGCCTCCGTTTCTCAACTGGTATTCACGCAGCTTATCAACCACATCAAAAAGCTTAGCCTTAAGCACCCTGTCATTCTCGCTGCGTACGATATATGCTGCCGCACTCATCCAATGCCCGAGAAAATGACCGCGAAGCTGACAGCTCGGCGATTCCCAGCCCCAATGAAGCCAGCTTGACTCCGGATCTGACAATGACTGATATCCTTCAAGCTGGAGCCCCGCTTCAAGAGCATAATTCTGAAGAAGTGCTCTTGTGTCCAGGGAAAGCAGATACTGTCTGTTTATCTCCATCCTTTTTCTGAAGACGCCCGGCAAGAGCCTGACTCTTTCAGCTGAGATTTTCTCCGGCATCAGATCTCTCCTTTATGAATAAAAAACGACAACACAACCGTTAAGAGATTATAGCACTAGCAGGCTATTACAACAAGATAAAAAATGCCGAAAAAGCCCGAAAATACGGGCTTTTCGTTGACATAATCCATTTAAAGTCAATCAGATCAAGGGTTTGGTTTACATAAAGATATGAAAAGTCAATCAGAATAAGGCTTTCAGATATCAAGCTCTGACAGAAAATCCTTCGTGCCTCCCCCGGCCCGGCGGATAAAAAAAGCTTTCATACGGGATAAGCTGTCGGGTATGCTGTCTATCAAAGCGATACAGTTTTCCTCATTAATACCGCCCGCATCGGCAAATGCAGTATACCAGGCTTCCTCTTCTCCGAAGCGCTCCAGTATAAGCTGCCATGCTTCTTCCCCGGCTTTGCTTCCTATAGTATGATCAGCTATAAATGCTTCACAGATCTTTTGGGTATCTTCCTTAAGTCCTTCGCTGTTAATCAGCCTGAGAAGACAGCGGCGTGCTTTTTCCCTTCTCCTGCCGCTCTCATATGCGGCAATGTCACTCGATCCGTAATCCTCTTCCCCGCAGGGAACCTGCCCCGAATAACCTTCGGCATCATCCTCTTCGATAAAACGCAAAAGCCAGGCATCCCAGAGCTCGTACCACTCCGCACTTCCGGCTTTTTCCATATCCAGCAGATAAGTGATATCCTGTCTGGCCACTTCCGCCAGAAGAACGGAAATATCATCTTCGATACCTTTTACAAAGACATGTTTCAGCGACCTGCAGTCTTTAAAAACACCGCGTCCCAGAGCACAACGCGGCATTGTAACTTCTTCCAGTCCGGTACATCCCGCAAAAGCCCAGTCATCGATAAAACGTGCTTCTTCCGGCACAGTTATGCTCTTTAGCCTGCCCTGTCCGAGCATGGCCTTTTTTCCGATCCCCAAAACATCACTGCCGTCGGGAAGGGTTATCGTGCTTAATTCTATCGTGGTCATTAGTGCTCCTCTATGCAAAAAGACTTTTCGCTGCTTAAGAAAATGCCAGATCCTACAGTCCAAGATTCTTTATCTCATCCTTAAGCTGTTCACCTCTTTCACGTACCATCAGAACAGAAGAAAGCCTTGAGTAATCCTCGCTTCCGAAAACCGCTATAAACCGCGCTGCCGCATCATTTACCGTAAGGCGGCTGGTCAGAAGGAGAAGCTCCTGTCCGTCTTCTCCAAAGGCCGCTTCGGAAAAAGCAAACATCGAAGAAAGCTCTGAGCGGACATCTTCCGCCTCTTCTTTAAGCAGTTTAAGCTCTTCATTATATACGGCTTTTGCCGCTTCGTATCCCCGGGCGGGATCATTCCTGAGTGCCTTTATCATTTTCTCTGCAATGATCCCCGCACGTCTTCCGGCACGTCTTTCTTCTTCCTTAAGAGCTCCCGCGGCATCCATGCGCTCATGGCGCACATTTAAGGCTTCCATACCCTTCTTTATACCGCCTTCCGCATCCGGGCTGCCGGCTGCCGAAACTATTACAGGCTTTATCATCCCCAGCGCATCCATCCCAAGCAGGACATGCTGCATATCGCTTTCCACTCTCTCACAGAGCATACCTGCCAGAAGTATACGCTCATCAAAAGGTGCTGCGGATACCCTTTCAACCATCATTTCAGTTCCTTCACCCTTTAATATCTTTGCAGGCGAATAATCTTTTTCATACTTGCGGTACAGTTCATAAAAAGCCGAAAATTCACGTACCACCCCGTCGTGATGAAGATACTGTCTCAAAAGTATCTCATCCGCTTCGATACCTTCTTCCTCACAGGCTTTCAGTATTCGCGACAGATCTTCCCAGCCTCTTGCCGTCACATACTCCCTGCCCGCTTCGGTAAGTTCCATTATGTAAAAGTGTTCATCCTTAAGCTCAAGGTAACTCAGTATGGCCGGATGTACCTGCTGCTTAAGCGCATACTCCATCCATGCCTTCTTATCGGCCTCAACCTCCATCAGTTTCAGTCTGTCCATCGTTACCACATCAAACTCACGCACCATTCTGTTATACTCGGGCGGATTTCCGGCTGTCACGACCACCCAGCCATCGGGCACCTTATGCCTGCCGAAAACCTTGTACTGCAGAAACTGCAGCATAGAAGGATAAAGGGTCTCCGAAACACAGTTTATCTCATCAAGAAAAAGGATCCCCTCCTTTATACCGCTCTCTTCAATAGTATCATAGACGGAAGCGATTATCTCGCTCATCGTATATTCCGATACGGAGTATTCTTTCCCGCCATAATCCTTCTTTTCGATAAACGGAAGACCCAGGGCCGACTGCCTTGTGTGATGCGTCATGGAGTATGATACCAGGGCAAGCCCCATCTCGGCAGCGATCTGCTCAATGATAGCTGTCTTTCCTATACCCGGAGCGCCCAGCAGAAAAACAGGACGCTGACGGACCATGGGAAGGATATAATCTCCAAGCTCATCTTTTTTCAGATAGAGCCTGATCGTATCTTTAATGCTTTGTTTTGCCTGTGCGATATTCATGCTGTACTCCTTTCGCTGCCGATCACTGCTTTCATAGCCCACACCGGAACCGGCGGGCGGTATTCATCATCATTTAAGAAGGCAAAAAGGACCTCATAGGGCGGTTTCCTGACCGGATATATCCCGTATCCGTCCGTAAAATATACCATTCCCTTCATATCCTTTAAGCTTCCCTTATCTATAAGCTGCTGAACATACTTAAATACCGGCCTGAAATCGGTACCTCCGAATCCACGCAGGGAAAAACCGTCCAGATATGCTTCCAGCCTGCTTAAATCCTCTATCACCGTATCGGACTGTATCTCACTGTCACACTGTATGATATGGATGCAGACTCTTTCGGAATAATGTTCTCCGTTTTTCAGCATCTCAAAGGTCCTGCGGATAAAATCCTTAACCGTGCTGCCGGATACAGATGCTGAAGTATCTATGGCTATCACCATATCCTGTACACGTTTTTCTTCCCTGTATTCCAGCGGCTCGATAAGAGGAAGGTTCCCGTAGAGCTTAAGTCCGTAACTGTAATAGACATAATCGAATTCATCAGGGTTTATGCCCCTGTGCTCGCCGCTTACCATAAAGCGGCGCAGTATCTTAGAGTAATCATACTTTCTTTTGGTAGCCGAATTAAGACCGTCCTCCAGAGCTTCCGCCAGAGCCTTATCGGCCGAAAACGCTTTTATCTCCGTGCGTATGCGTCTGGATAACTGCTCCCACTGCTGCTGTGTCATCTCAAGCTTTTCCTGCGGATGCCAGTACCGGTGGTCATCACGCGCAAAGCTCTTTATATATGCTGCCCTGCTGCGCATCGGAAGGGAAACATTAACAAAATACCTGTAAAGCCTGCCTGCGCTCAGCACTCCGGCTTCCTGCTTAAGCCCCTTAAAACGCTGCTTAAGCTCATCATCCGAACTAAGCTCAAGAGACTTTATGTTAAGACTTATGATCACTGCCTCAACCGCGCCGTCGCAGGCTATGTCCCACAGCTCCTTATCGCTGACACCCATATCAAAGGGATGCGCAAACAAAAGATGCAGCAGGCTGTGCAGGAGCATACGGCTTAACAGCGGCTCATCTTCACTGTATGCCCTTAAGACCACTAAAGGATCATAAAAAAGATGTACTCCGTCCGTAGCAAAAAGCCCTGTTCCCGGACGGGAAGCAAACTCCAGTCTCCCGAATGCAGGTGCAAAAAAGCGCAGGTTCAAAAGCACTTCGTCCCGCGACAGCTCAATGGCTTTGCGGGCAAGGGATTCGATTTTAACAGTATCTTCTTTGGTCAGGTTTTCTTCTATCATGCCGATTAAGAAAAAGCCCCCGGGGCGAACCACGGGGGCCTGATATCATTCTTTACGGATTACTGCATCTGCTTAGCAACTTCTTCTGCAAAGTTCTCTTCCTTCTTCTCGATACCTTCGCCGGTCTCGAAACGTACTACGGAAAGTACATCGAAAGCACATCCGGTTTCCTTTGCTACAGAAGCAACATACTGCTCAACAGTCTGCTTTCCGTCCTCAGCCTTTACATATACCTGCTCGAAAAGGGTGAGTTCTTTAAGCTGCTTTTTAACACGGCCGTCTACCAGACCTGTAAAGATCTTATCGGATACATACTCATCCTTCTTTGCAAGAGCAAACTCGGCGATCTTAGCTGCAGCTTCCTTGGAAAGGAAGTTAAAGAGGAACTTGTTGTTCTTCTGCTCCTCGTAAACTTTGATGTCCTCATCGCTCCATGCCTTCTCGGAAACAGCCTTCTCAAGCAGCTTCTGAAGGATGGGCTTGGGCAGTGTAGCGGGATCATTGAGTGAGCTTTCAACAGTGATCTCGGTGAGCTTAGCAAGCTCTTCCTCAGAGATATCGGTCTTCTTGATGTATGAAGGGTTCATAGCTGCAACCTGCATAGCGATGTTCTTCATAGCCTCACGTACCTCGGGCTTATCCTCGCCGGATGCCTCTACGATAACTGCGATCTTTCCGCCGCCGTGGATATAGCTCTCTACCAGGCCGTTCTCGCTCTCAACCTTCTTGAATCTTCTGATATCAAGCTTCTCACCGATGGTAAGTACCATATCGTTAAGTGCATCCTTAACGGTCTTGGACTCGTCATCGATCCACTTCTCAGCCATGAAGCCTTCCATATCAGCTGCTTCAGTCTTAAGAGCCTGTGCGGCCACACGCTTAACGAACTCCTTGAACTTCTCATTCTTTGCAACGAAGTCTGTCTCGGAGTTAACCTCAACGACTGCTGCCTTCTTTCCGCACTCGCACTTTGCAACATCGCAAAGTCCTTCTGCTGCGATACGGCTTGCCTTCTTGGCCGCCTTCATCGCACCGCTCTTCTTAAGCACTTCTATAGCGGCATCCATATCTCCGTCGGTCTCGGTAAGTGCCTTCTTGCACTCCATCATGCCGGCGCCTGATGCCTCACGCAGTTCTTTTACCATTGCTGCTGTAATTGCTGCCATTTTTATTTCCTCCTGTTTATTTTTTCTAAACAAATGCCCCGTCAAAAGCGGGGCATCTGAAACGACATTCACATTTAATGCTTATACAGTACCCTCTGCTGCCTGCTCCTCTTCAGCAGCTGCGCTCTCTGCAGCTATATCGGATGCAGTCATGCTCTCCTCGCCCTGGTTACCTTCGATGATAGCATCTGCCATCTTGGCAACGATGAGCTTTACGGCACGGATAGCATCGTCATTACCGGGGATCACATAATCCAGTTCTTCGGGATCGCAGTTGGTATCGCAGATACCGAACAGTGTGATTCCAAGTGCCTTAGCTTCCTGGATGCAGATGTGCTCCTTCTTGGGATCTACTACAAAGATAGCATCGGGAATACGGGTCATTTCCTTTATACCGCCAAGATTCTTCTCAAGACGATCCCACTCCTTACGGATATTGATGACTTCCTTCTTGGGAAGGACATCAAAGGTGCCGTCCTGTGACATACGCTCGATGTCTTTAAGTCTCTTGATACGGGACTGGATGGTCTTGAAGTTGGTGAGCATGCCACCAAGCCATCTCTCATTTACATAGAACATTCCGCAGCGCTCTGCTTCGCTCTTTACAGCTTCCTGAGCCTGCTTCTTAGTACCTACGAAAAGTACGGTACCGCCCTGAGCTGCGATATCGCTGATAGCGTTATATGCGCTGTCAACCATGCCTACGCTCTTCTGCAGGTCGATGATGTAGATCCCGTTACGCTCCGTAAAGATATACGGCTTCATCTTGGGATTCCATCTCCTGGTCTGATGACCGAAATGTACACCGGCCTCCAACAGTTGCTTCATTGAAATTACGCCCATTTTATTTTCCTCCGTTTGGGTTATTCTTCCCTGCAGTAAACGGTTAAGTACTGCGCACCGCACCGAAACTATCCGCAGGTGATTATTTTACAGCCCGTATATATTAACATGACCGGGCTGATAATGCAAGATGTATTTTTTATATTGCAGGATAAAGTTTTCTGTTACTATCACGCCCTCAGGCCGTGATAGTAACGGCTTTCTACCTTATGACTGCAGGAGCCACACCGGTATCTATGCCTTCCACCACCCAGCGCGCCGGAGTCCAGTTGAACCATATCGTGGTGGTGTATTCCTTCTTCCATGCGGGATCATAAACCGTAGCCTCACTCCAGCCTGCCAGAGGTGCAGGATATGAAAGATACTGATCGATGAGCTCGGGGTATTCCCCCGGTTCCACAGGCGGACAATAACCGTCTTTCAGATCATATTCAACCGAATAATCATAAGGCCATTCCGAAGCGACGGTGGTCTTCATAGAGTACCTGCCGTCCATCACCCCGCCATTTACAGAAAATTCGTCATGCTCATGAACGGAAACAGCATCCTCTTCCTCCGAAGGCGCACTGAAACGGTCACAGCTGCCCTCACCTTCAGGCTTATCCGCCTTAAAATTCAGCGTATATATCACCAGCCTGCCGTCATCCGATATATGGATCCATTTGCCGTCACCCTCTCTTAAGCTGTCCTTTACCGTTCCGTAATATACGTACAGCCTGTTATTGATACAGTAGAAGACTATGCTTCCGGTACCCAAAGCCTGCCCTCCGGTTATAAAGGGCTTTTTAAGACTCTTTGAATCCGCCTTGAGCTCCCCGTCATTAAGGATACCATACAGAGCCTGTGTGTCTTCACTTTCAAAAGCTGTCTTAAGCTCATCCGCTGCAGAAACAAAGCGTTCCGACCGCTCCTTTTCGGCACGGATAAGCCCGTCATATCCTTCTATGCCTTCCTGCCTGGCTATATCGGCTGCTGCCGTGATATCATGCTCATCCAGCGCAGCTGCCAGACGTTCTTCCTGTATCCCGTAAAGCAGTTCACCCGCATTCTGCTCTTCAGAGGCATAAGGCAGAGCCTTATTAAGATAGTCTGCGGCCTGATCAAAATTCTTAAGATCCGCGCTTTTACCCGCAAGATATATCATCATATCTGCATATGCTTTATCGGCTTCCGCATTTTTACCGGTTGCAGCAAGGCTCTTTAATGCTTCCTCCGCAGCTTCCTGATCACCGGAAACTATCAGATCGGATATGCCGTTTAATTCTTTGCGTCTTTCCATATCGTTTATAACGCGGCCCATCCTGTCTATCCTGCTGTCGGAAGTATTTCCCTTGGCGATCTGTATATCCAGCCACCTGTCATAATACTCTGTCAGCAGCTGCCGGTCCTTAAGTTCATAAGCCAGCTGCATCAGTCCCTCATAAGCCGCAGAATTATCAGGATCCTCAGCCAGCACTTCCATATATACCGCTTCTGCACCCTTTCTGTCTCCGGATGCAAGGATCTCATTTCCTCCTGCCACCAGCTTATTCAGCTGCTCTGTTCTTCCGTAACGGTAAAATACCACTGCCGAAAGAAGCCCGACCGATATCAGAAACAGCAAAAGCGGGATAGCAATGCGTCTTCTTTTTTCCCTGTTCATCGCAGTTCTCCCTCCAGCAATGCTGCCATTCCGAATCCTTCGGTAAGCCGTGAAGCCAGCGCGTATCTGACTCCGTCTTCCATAAAACCGTATAATATGCTGTCACTTGTGATATAGAATGCCGTTACCTTATATGCTTCCAGCTGTTCTTCTTTCTTTGTTTCAAGATCCATACGTACAAGCTGCCTGTCCCGGCTCCGGTCTATGTACCAGAGATAACCTTCCGCCTCCACCGGAAGCGAATAGAGCCCCTCCATATCTGTCAGTTTTTTCTCAAGATCGGATAAGGACAGGGTAATATCACTTTCCGGATCTATCAGGCCGTACCCCTGATCATATACGACAAAGCCGAGCATTCCGCCGATGAAGCCAATATCCCCGTAATTCCCGTACTCCGTAAGATGATAACCGCTGCCGCCTTCCTTTGCCATACGGCAGATGACCTTATCGGCACCGTTTTCCCTGTTACCATCTTTCGTCACATAAAATATCGCATTATCGGATACCGCATAGCTAAGGCATTCCTCTTCGCTGAGCGCTTTCTCCGGTCCGGCAGCGGGATCGAGACAGCATAGCCGCTTATCATAGTTTCTGACATAATAAAGAATGCCTTTATCCTCTTTTAAAGATCTCAGATCCCCTTCGATCATGAATTTAAGACCGCTGCCATCCGTATAGCAGCTGTAAAGGCCTGCCTTATATTTTTCCACATCAGACGGATTGATAAAATACAGCCTTCCCTGAAAAAGCACAAGCTCTGAGGCAGGGATCTGCATTATCAGTTCCCTGCTCCTGTCGGAACGGGCAATAGAATAAATAAATCCTTCTTTTGTGGGATCAGCCAGATAATAGTTTTTTTCATCCTCGGCTATGATGCTGCCGGTACCCGAAAACTCGGCGGAGGCGGAATATGCCACCTCTAATGTGTCATACACCTCGTGCAATGCATTTTCTTCACTCAGTACCAGTTCCACAGCATCCGGGGTATAATCATCATACCATACATCCCCCTTATAACTCAGATCCGCAGTATCTTCATTAAAATATATCCACGCTGCAGCCGTCATTATCAGCAAAGATGCTGCAAATAATATGAACGGAAGCCTGCTTTTCTTTCCGCTGTCCGTTGTTTGCTCTTTTTTCAGTTCATCTTCCATTGCTGCCCTTTTCCGCCAGCGGCGGTTCATCAAGTGTCCGCTTAAATACCGTGTACGTAAACCATGCAAAAACAAAAAGCTCTATAAATCCGTCTTCCCTGTACAGCCCGTTTGCATGTACCAGAAACGGTGCGTAGCACATAAAGCTGAAAAAAGCAGAAAAGACTGCAAACTTTATGTAACGCTTATCCAGAAATGCCAGGACTATTATGATGATATCCAGAGGATAAGCATAACGGTCATGCATGGCGGGAAGAAAAAATATACAGGTCCATACAAAATAAGAAAGCGCCGAGAAATACTGATCCGGAGTATCGATCTTCTTTGCTTTATCAAGTATTAGATAAAAACCGACCGCGCACAGCGACAGAGTAAGTATTATCGCAAAACGCCCGAAATCATTATATTCGTTTCCGAATACCAGCCAGATACTCCTTGAACACATATACATGCTCTGATATGTGGATGTCTGCTCAAGATAAACCTTAAACGGCGCCAGAAGATCCCGGCCGAAGATATAAGCCACACTGCCGCTGAGCCAGAAAGATATGAGTGAAACAAGAAACATTGCTATGCTGAAACGCTTCTTAACAAAATAAACTGCCAGAAAAAAAGGAAGTACAAATACCGTCTGGAGCTTAAGTGCAAATGACAGCCCCAGAAAAACAAAAGCCGGTATGTTTTTCCCTTTGTATAAAAGGCATACCGCCATCAGTATGCAGAAAGCATACATGGAATCACACTGCCCCCAGTATGCGGAGTTAAGGACTACCGTAGGCAGCAATATGATAACGGAATAGACTGTATTAAAAAGCCTGCCCCATTTGGGAACGCCTTTAAATTCACAGACATAATAAGCGGCAGCCAGTGCCAGTCCGATATCAAAAACACATGATAATGCTTTATACATCGTCATGGGATTAAGAGGTATATATGTCATCAGAGCGATAAAAGTCTGATACAGTATATTATAATCACCGATCTGCTCCTTAAGGCCGTGCAGTCCTCCTGCATCCTGCATCTGTTCAAACCAGCTGAGCAGAAAAGTATCCATATCTCCGGAAAGAAAATGCCTGCCTATTAACCTGATATAAAAAGCAACTGCGGATATGGCGATAAAATATAATAATGACAGATGTTTTTCTATGAACTCCGTCAGTTTTTTTTCAATCTTCGGCATTTCCTTTAAATCTTCCCTTTCACGATCTTAAAGCTTATCTTTTGGGACCCGGCATATTCTCCGATCCCGCTTATTATCACATATGCCTTCCCCGTATTAACATTGGCGGCATATTGTACCATATAATCCTTATCCCGGACAAGCTTTGTTTTACCGGCAGTCACTACTATCTCATCATCTCCGCCTACAATTACCGCCTCACCGGTGTAGGTAAATGAAGTCTTCTTTTTACCGCTGGTCTTATTAATAATGCTTACATGCGCTTTAGCTATATCATGGGCTTTGTCGGCTTTACGGATATTATAAGTGCCGCTCACGGATCCGGTATAATTCCCGTATGCATCTATCACTGCCTTTACACAGACCTCGCCGTTCTCATCCAGATCATTTTCCGTAAACTGCTCCTTACCGCCAAGCCTCACATCATTCACATAGTAACTGACCTGATACTGTGATGCGGGAACTATCTTATTGTCCTTTACCACTATAGGCTTTGAAAAATACCTGCCCGCTTTGGTAAAGGCCATATCAGGGATCAGCACATAAGTATCATCCGAAGATCCCAGAACTGCCTGATCTATCCTGAAGATTCCGGTCCTCTTCGCAAAGCCTTTATAATTACCTGTAAAGTTTATTACATACTTTCCGTTTCCGATCTTCTTATTTGAAGAAAACTTTATTTTATAATCCCTGCCGTTTTCCAGATCTCTTCCGTCTATCGAAACACTGATCACGGGACAGACTCCTCCCGCCGCATACTGTACCGCTGCCGGAGCCCCGACGTTTATCTTTCCGGATTTTTTCGGAAGTATCTTATAAGTTTTTTTCACAGTACCGGTATAAGCACCGATCCCCGTTATCTTTATCTTTTTAATACCGGCATTAACGATGTCATCCGGATAGGTCACAGTGTAATCCACATCCTGTATAAGCTCCGCAGAATCCGCCTTCGGATCAAAGACCCTGAGCTCCGAGGCCGAAAGCTTCTGGGGCTCACCGTTAAAGACATGCTCATCCGGCTTCAGCACGATCTTCATCTTCCTTTTTGACGCCGGTACTGAAGGCTGCGGCTCATCTCCTCCCGCAGGTCCCCCTTCCCCGTTGATCACATATACCGCAGAATAAAGCACCTTGGTATATGCCGCCTTCATGATATGATATCTTATGCCATCGCTTTCCGGTGTAAGCTCATAGATCCCGCCATAACTGCCCTCGGTGGCATTCAGCGAATAACACTTAGACATCCTGCCGTCTAAAGAAAGGGAATAGATACCGCTGTGGGTAGAATAATAAAATGCTCCCGCGAAGGATGTGATAGCGGTCAGTGCCCCGCCCTCAGGTTTATACTGTTTAACACTGCCCTTCAAAAGATCATGGATGTTCAGTTTTCCGGCACTGAGATATAACGCCGCTCCTCCCGCTACGGGAACCGGCCTTATACTATCCGACCAGAAATACGTATCGTAATCCGTACTGCCTGCATAGTCTTTATATGCATCACTGTCATCTTCCGTTATCTTCCAGTCCCTGGATTCATGACCGGTTTCCTTCATCCCCTCACGGCTTCTTAAAAAATTCTGATGACCGCAATAGAAGGTATCACTGGTATCAGGATCATCATATGTTACATCCACATAATACCATTTACCGTTAAGCTTTATAAGATTCCAGGTATGTGCAAGATCCCTGCTGTATACTGTTTTGCATGGAATGCCAAGCTTTTTGAGGAGCACATGATAACCTTCCGAATATCCCTGGCATACGGCAAGGCCGTTCACAAGACAGCCATAAGCATCAAAAACCCCAGGCTTTGACTGGCTGTGATCATATTCACAATGAGTTACTATATGATCATGAAGGATCAGAAGCTTTTCAAGATCCGTTGCCTTATCCGGCACCTTCTTTAAAATCTCCTCTACTCTGGCATCAAAGATATCCCTGGATCCCGCCGAATAATAAGAATAATACTCCGGCTCAATGAGCTGAACATAATTCTGATAATCAAACGAATATGAAAAAGCTCCGGTAACATAAAAAAGCTCCGGACTTGTATTAACAACATTCGCGAATACTGCTGCTATCTTTTCTTCGGGGATCTTATATGATGATATATCGATCTCGCTTTTAAATCCGGCAAGAGCATTATATATCGCATTTTTGACATCCGTCATATCAGCCGAAAGATCAACATCGGCCGGTGTGGGACACGGATCCGCAACACTGTCGGAACTGACAGCATCTTCCTCTTCAGCTTCCTCTTCAGAAAAAGTCCCGGAAGTATCCCCTGCACCACCCTGCGCATATACCGCAGGGATACCACTGAATACAAGCAAAATACATAAAGCGATCGAAAAGATCATGTTTATCCGTCTGCGCACGGTCATCCTCCTTTCCTGTGATGACTTTATATCATTTATCGTGCTTTCTTTGTAAGAATCTCACAGATTCGCTGGTAACTGCAGTTAGCGGGTATCTTATGTATGCCGGTAGCTATACGCCGGTCATATCCGTTTGCACACATGTATTTATCAAATTCCGCTGCAGAAGGTATTATTCCGGCATCTGCCATTTTGCGGGATACCGAATACGAATCATCTCCGGAAACCACTACCACTTCCTGCTCCTGAGTGTTTAAACTCACCTGGGTATTTGAAGAGGCTGCCTGCGTGGGTGTGGTCACAGGTACGGGTGTAGGCGTAGGAGCCTTGGTCGGAGTGGGTGCAGGTGAAGGCGTCGGAGACGGTGTTGCCGTCGGTTCTGCTGCCTTCGTTGCAGTCGGCTCTACAGCTTTTGTCGCAGTGGGCTCTATTGCCTTTGTTGCAGTAGGTACTCTGGTGGCTGTAGGTACTTTGGTAGCTGTAGGTACTTTGGTAGCTGTAGGTACACCGGTTGGATCAGCCTCCGCCTCAGGCGAAGGGGCCGGTGTGATAAGGCCCTCCGGCACTTCTGCCTCATTGCCGCTCAGTCCCGGAAGGAGCAGCGGTATATCATCCGATACACTTTTTTCATTCTTATCCTCTTCTGCGGTTTCCGCAGCACCTGTCAGATCCGTAACACTGCCCGCTGCCAGGGTAGGCGTAACGCTTACCGCCCCTGTTCCCGACTCACTGAGCCGCAGATTGGATGCAGCTTCGGTAGGGGTAATATTTCTTTCGGTTCCGGATGCCTTCGTATCACCGGCAGCTGAAAAATGTAATATCAATGCGGTGGCCGCCATTCCTATGCCAAGTCCGCGCATATATGATGCTAATCTCATAATCTGTGATTCTCCACTTTCCGATCAGATTGTATTATTGCATATTTTCATAAAGGTCTATCACGAGCTTTACTTCTCCGATACCCAGACCAAGATCCTTGGCTATTGCCATATTTGAGCGCCCCATGCGGTGCATTTCGAGTATCCTCTCATTATGATTAGTCTGTTCAGAACTTTCATGCCCGAACTGAAGATCAACTGTTTTTTTCTTTTCTTTCTTGTCTTTCTTTTCATCCGTCTGCGGGACTTTTGAGCTTTTGTCATTATCCGGCATATACTCCTGTGGTATGCTCATCTGCCCCTCTATCTCGCCATCCGTCTCCGTCCTGCGTCCTGCCTTTGGGATCACCCTGCGTTTTACGGATGTCCTCACACTTTCTCTTTGCCCCGCGGCCGTATCTTTTTCCGTACTCTTAGGCTTTACGGCAGATACCCTTGAAACATCATGCGCAAGCTCTGCAGTTGCTTCTTTAAGGAGCTTCTCCATCATCTCTTCTTCGCTAAGCTCTTCCTCCTCATCAGCTTCACTTCCTGCCTGCTCCTCCTGTACCGCTTCAAAGAACTCTTCCTCTTTCGGATCTTCTGCATTGATATCTTTAACCACAGGCACCGGTGGCGTTGCCGCTTCGGCTTTCATGGCATTATCAAGAAGCGCCTGCAGTTCTTCCTCACTCGTGGACCTGTCTGCCTCAGTCTCTTCCACAGCTTTAACCACAAGATCTTCTATGGCTTTCTCTTCAAAAGCCGTATTCTCCGGCTCATCCTCAGCAATCCCGGCGGGAATATCTTCAATGAGCTCTTCAGTTGAAGTCTCCGGTACCAAAGGCTCTGAAACAGCATCCTCAAAATTATTATCCGCAGCAGCCAGTTCCTGTGTAAGCCTTCTGGCATCCAGCATCTTCTCTTCCGCCGCAAGCGCTGCCCTGCCTGCTTCCTCGGCCTTAAGCTGTACCTCACGGGCCAGCTTCTCCGCATTTTCTGCCAGATCATATGCCGCATTAGCCCGCTCACCGGCTTCTTTAGACTCACGTTCGATACGGTTTAACAGATCCTCAAGCTCATTTTTTGAACGGTTTAACATATCATGAAGGAAAACAACTTCCTGATGATTGGAACCTATCTGATTTATAACATTATCGGAATACTCTCCCAGAGCCATGATCTTCTCGTTTGTCATCCGGTCCAGGCTGCGTTCTGTCTTTTCCACCTGATGACTGACCGCTTCCTCCGTCATATCATCGATGCGGCTCCTGTTTTTTTCGAGTTCTTCCTCGACTAAGCGTTTTAATTCTTCCTCAGGTATCTCCACTGCCTCGTCCTTGGATCTGTCGGGCAGGAAAAAGCTGCTGACAATGGCGATTCCCCCCGCTGCCAGCAGTATGATCTCCAGTATACTCATTTTTCGTTAACCTCTTATATCTTTACATCAAAGGCCTGTGTGGATTTCTTAACCACACGGTCTTTTATTTTTTTCTTTTTGCGGTCTCTGCCGCCGTCACCGCCGTAAGCGGAGCCTCCGTTATGATTGGCGTCCGTATCCGCCGCGGCGTTATCCTTCTCATGTACCAGATTGAGTTTGTCCTCTACATTATGCTCTACCTGGGTCTGCTGATTGGTCTGGTATATGAGTCCCTTATCGTTCTCAAATTGCTGGAACTGCTGAAAATCCTGTGTTCTGTTGATAGATCCCTGCAGCTCTACTATACCTATGGCCATAGATCTTCTCCTATAACGTAGCTATACGGACATCTCCTTTTTCTTTTACAAAACGGCAATATCTTACCGTATCCTTTATTATCATCGATACATCAGAGATAGTTATCACCACTCCCTGATATACTTCTCCGCTTACATCAACCGATGCACTTGACGCCTCCTCCATCTTTTCCTTAAGGTGCTCAAGCTCTGCATTATCCGCCACAAGCTTCTCCTGGGAGGATTTGACATTAGCCGCAAGTGCCTGGATCTGCTTAACCTGATCGGGCGTCATCTTCACACCCGCAGCTATCTTCTTTTTGGTAATATCCAATACCGGCAGGCTGGCCTTAAGATTCTTCTGAAGATCCTGTATCTCTTTATTCAGCTGGCCCATCCTGGTGATAACCACGGGATCAATGCCTACTGTCACTCTTGTATCGGCGCCCATGTGTGTACCTAAGGTTTTCACTCTTATCCTTGAGGTAGCCGTTACCTCGCCTCCTGTTATAAATCCTTTGTGGCTCATAACATTTATCTCTGTACCGGCATGTACTTTAGAATGGAGTATTGAATTGGTCTCTACATATCCTCCGGCTTCAGCGGTACAGTTTTCCAGAAACTTGGAAACTATATTTCCCCTGGCCTTAAGGAAGCCCTTGCTCTCACCATTCATGCCACGCATAAGGATTATATTTCCTCCGGCCTCTATCCTGGCTCCCTCAACCACTCCGCGGACTTCCACATCACCGCTGGTCCTTATGCTGAAATTCGACTTGACATCGCCTCCGACCAGCACATTTCCCTGATAATCTATATTTCCGGTGGAATTATCCACGTTGTTCACTTCCATCACATCAGATACAAAGACCTTACCGCCAACAAGCGTGACATGACCGTTGACCTTTGATCTGATGATACATTTATCCTCTGACGGTTCAATATTAAGGCCGTAAGACAAAACAGCGCGCTTGACATCCCTTGGCTTTATCTCACTCCCGCAGACATCCATACCCGGAACTCCCCTTTTCTCGGGAGTAAGGGTAGCCAGCACCATACCTTCGGTACAGTGGTTTACAAGGTTAAGATTAAAGAAATCTACAGTACCGTCTTCATTAAGAGTCGGACGCACCCGGTTATTGACATTAAAGTTATACTCAATTACCGCATCCCTGCCCTCTTCAACCGGACGCCCTGCAGCTATCTTATATTCCGTGGCGTACTTTTTATCTGCCAGAAAACTGTCTACGACCTTATCATCAATACCGAACACCACCTTAGCCAGACGGCATTCACTGTATATATCTTCCTTTGTAAGCGGCCGGCCTCCGGTAGATGCCGGATAAAACCTTGCCGTTGCAGACATCCTGTCTTCACTGATCCTTAAGATGCAGCTCTCGGGAACAGGATATATCTTATTCTTCGTCAGCGGGATGAGTTTTGAAGCATCACCCTGTTTAAAAAAAGCACTTAAGATCCCGACATCATAAGGGATCTTTTTAGCTTCGAGATAATTCATCGTCTCCTGTATGGAAGGAAAGCCCGCCTCAGATGTTATTATCTTCAGAAACGCCCCGCTGTCATTTATCTCAACCTGAAAGTAAGGATTCATAAAGTTTTTTCCTCTCCCTGTTATGATTCTTTGCTTTACATGAAATATATCAGCTGATCAAATATGCTTTAAACAAGTTTATGAAGGATGCCTACATAATCTCCAAGTTTAGCTCTCATCTTCTCAAGCGCCCTGGTATGAAGCTGTGAAATCCTGGATTCGGATACCTCAAGTATACCTGCGATCTCCTTTAAAGTAAGCTCTTCGTAATAATAGAACAGCACTACGCTGCGTTCCTTTTCCGTAAGAGCATCAAGCGATTCCATGAGCTTTTCCTTAAGCTCTGCATTATCCACCACTTCCTCGGGAGACATAAAGTGGGCTCCCATGGAGGAATCCCCTGCCACTTCACTGCCGCCTTCCATGAATTCATTAAGAGAAACCACATTGGTAAGCTTTAACTGTGACTGCCATTCCAAAAGCTCATCATCAGTGATACCCAGCGCGGCCGCGATCTCCTCATCCGTAGCAGGCTTACCGGTAGCTTCCTCTATATCCTTCATGGCTGCTTCTATCTGCCGCTGACGCTGACGTACGGTGCGCGGGATCCAGTCATTCTTACGTATCTGATCGAGCATGGCCCCTCTGATCCTTAAAGAAGCATATGTCTCAAACTTGATCCCTTTTCTGGTATCAAACTTATCGATAGCATCGATAAGACCGAAGATACCATAGCTGACCAGATCCTCATATTCCACATTATACCCCAGATACATGGAAAGACGTCCGGCGACAAGCTTTACCAAAGGAGCATACTCAAGTATGAGCTTCTCGCGAAGCTCTGCACTCCCCAGTCTCACATAATCATCCCATAATCTCTTTTTTCCGGCCTCGTCCATGGATCCTCCAATTGTTAACGACAATTAAAACTATTTACCTTTTTCTACCAGATCTCCGTTATCCTCGAAATACGCATCATAACTCATAGTCATATTGAATTTATCCACTATGCTTTTTATCACCGTTCCCAATATGGCAAAAAAGAGCAGTGCCAGAAAAACCACGAGCAGAAGCTGTGTCATCTGGAAATGCCGTATAAGACCTATCACAAGCGCTATCGCTCCGCCAAGCAGCATGAACAGGGACGGAAGAAGCTTGGTCTTAAGATTATTCCTTTTTTGCGGTAAACGTATATCTTCCATCAACTCACCATCCGCAGGTCTATATCACTTTAAGCGGTTTTCCGACAGCCTTTATCTCATAATCTCCTGTTTCAGGATCAAATGTGACCGTACGTCCGTAATTTGCACCTGTATCCTCCGCCAGGATGGGTATACCAAGCTGTTTAAGTGCCTGCTTGGTAGCCGCTACATTACGGTCACCTATTCCCATAAGCTCCGATTTCGACTGAAATGAGAACATGGTAGCTCCGCCTGCTATCTTTGCAACCATGCGGCTCTTTACGGCTCCCATCTTCTCCAGACGTTTGACCAGTTCCGGGATCCCGGTATCGGCAAACTTGGCAGGATTGCCGTTGCTCTTAACCTCCTGGCTGTTGGGAAGCATTACATGAACAAGTCCGCCTACTTTGGCGATCTTGTCACGTATCGCTATACCCACACAACTGCCTAGGCCTATTGTTGTTATCATATCGGGCGGCCTGCAAACATTCAGATCCGCAATCCCGACTTTAATCGTTTCCGGCATATCTTTTTACCACGATGTTACGGACTAAAAGCCCAATGCATGAAGTATCTTCGCATCCGATTCCTCATCCGGCACAAGTATAAAATATCCGGAAAGATCCACATCATCCGCGAAATCTGTCTGTATCAAAAGCATCTTGTCGGAGATAGCTCCGAATTCTATAGCCGGAACGGAAAGTATGGCACCGGCCATATCTATACATACATCCGGAACGGAAGGATATATCGTCAGGTTAGTAAGCGTAGCCAGTGAGTTAAGGTATGCTCCGGTAATAACGTTACCTATCTCCTTTAAGGCAGACAGTTCCATCTCCGTAAAATCATCCCCTTCGCTGGGCATGCCCATAAGCTTTTGGACCATTGCGCGGGCAGATTCCTTCTTCTGTATGAACATGATGCTTCCATGGATATCCCCGTTCACTACCAGATAAATACCGGCAACCAGCTGCTCCTCGCCCCCAAGAGTAGTGCCCACTTCTTTAAACTCCATAAGACGAACCTTGGGTACCATCATATCTACCCTTGTTCCGAGCATGGTAGACAGAGCCGTAGTGGCATTTCCTGCTCCTATATTTCCGATCTCTTTCAAAACATCAAAGTACTTATCAGACATCTCTTCTATTGTCAGATCGTGCTTCTCCGCCATCGGATATACCTCCGTAAAATGTTATTCGGACAGCTGCCGCTTATCCTTATCAAAGTCCCTGAAGCACTGCATCGATATCAAGCAGTGTAACAAGACCGGTCTCGTGTTTTCCTATTCCCATAGCAAATGCGGCTTTGTCATCTCCTCTGTCAAAGCCCACACGTTCCACCTCGGCCGACGAAAGATTGACAACTTCTTTAACCATATCGACCATCATGCCTATCGGCTCATATTTATCTACTTTGATGATTATGATGCGGGTATCCTTTGTCTCTACATCGGGAGCCAGCCCCATCTTTATCCTTATGCTCATTACAGGGATAACTTCTCCGCGGAGGTTGATCACGCCCTTAAAATGGGCCGGGACCTGCGGAACACGTGTTATCTGCTGCATGCGTACGATATTATCTATATATTTGATATCTATACCGTACTGTTCTTCTCCTATACGGATCACTATATACTGGGTGATCTCATTAATTGTAGTGCTAAGTTCATTTGCCATTGTTCTTCTCTCCTCGCCTTCTGAATGTACTAGATCAACGCATTTGAATCAATGATAAGTGCCACCTCACCGTCGCCTAAAATGGTGGCGCCGCTTATAAACTTACACTTGTTGATATACTTGCCCATGGACTTGATGACTATCTCCTGCTGGCCGATGAGCTGGTCCACCACAAGTCCCGCCTGCTTATCTCCCTTCTTTGCGATAACTACTATCATATCGGAATCCGGATCACGCTGCGAAGTACATCCAAGGATCTCATCAAGTCTTAAGATGGGGATGACCGTGCCGCGAAGGTTGATAACTTCCTTGCTCTCTACGGTCTTTACATCCCTGGGACTGATATTCTCTATGGTCTGTATACCGCTTAATGCTATCGCATATTTTTCACCTCCGACGACTACCATCAGAGCCTGGATGATAGCCAGGGTCAGCGGCAGACGGATGGAGAAGGTCGTACCTTCGCCTAATTTGGTCTTAACATCAACTTCGCCGGATAAAGCCTCTATCTTACTCTTTACAACATCAAGCCCGACACCGCGGCCGGAAAGATCGGATACCTGCTTTGCCGTAGAGAAGCTTGGCATGAACAGAAGATTGATGATATCGGAATCATCTGCGGCATATGCCTGTTCCTCCGTCATGATACCGCGTTCTATAGCCTTCTGCCTTACGCGGTCCACATCGATACCATTACCGTCATCACGGACTTCTATAACAACATTGTTACCGTCCTGATATGCATCCAGGAAGATCGATCCCGACTCAGGCTTTCCTTTCGCTATACGCTCCTGAGGCATTTCAAGACCGTGGTCAGCCGAATTACGGAGCATATGCATAAGAGGATCGCCTATCTCATCTACCACGGTACGGTCGAGCTCAGTCTCTTCACCGCTCATATACAGTTCCATAGGCTTGCCGAGCTGTTTGGAGATATCCCTTATCATCCTGGGGAATTTGCTTACAACGCTCTCTATGGGGACCATTCGTACCTTCATGACCGATTCATGAAGGTTGGTGGTCACACTTTCAAGATATTCGATCTGCTCATGCAGCCCGGAAGATGAACCGGACGCATCGGATGTTGCACTGCTCACCAGAGAGTTCTTTGCGATGATAAGCTCGCTCACCAGGTTCATCAACGAATCAAGTTTTTCTATATCCACACGTACCGTACGGTTAACAGCCGGTTTTGATGTGCCTTTTTTCTCTGTCTTTGCTGATGCATTTGAAGCCGCCGGCTCGGGCTTTTTCTTTACCACTTCATTTTTAACCGGCGCAACCGATGTCCCGGGCTCCGCCTTGGCAGCTTTCTCATCTTCTGCGGGAGCTTCGGCGGATACTGCGGGTTCTTTCTCCGCTTCAGCTTCAGGCGATGCCTGCTCAGCATCCAGTACACAGCCTTTTGCATCCGCGATCTCGGAAACGGCTTTGATATCGTTTAAGATGGGTTCCAGTTTGCCCTCAGAAGCTATTATAAGTGAGAAATCAAGTTCAAACTTCTCATCTTCTATATCCTGGGTCGAAGGATGGGCAGCTACGATCTCGCCCCTTTCCTCGATAGCTTTAAAAACAAGGAAAGCCCTTGCTGCCTTGAGCAGACAGCTTTCCTGAACGCTAACCGTAACGTTATAGAGCTTTTTATTTGACATCATGGCATCTTCCAATGCCTTGCGCTCTTCATCCGTCAGTTCATTTATATTCCATTTGAAGCCTGATGCACCGCCGGCAGCATCAGCCTTAGCGGCAGCCTCTTTTGCAGGCTCTGCCTTTTCCTCAGCCGGTTCTGCAGACTTTCCTGCGAGTATGTCATTTAATTCTTTGATGATAGGCTCATTATCATTATCACCTTCATCGGCTGTCTCACTGATAACGGAGACATATTCTTCAATGGCGTCAAGGCAGCGGAACAGAACATCTATCATTCCCGCATTAACCTTCAGCTTTCCGTCACGCACTTCGGAGAAAACATTTTCCATATCATGCGTCAGCGTCTGCATGCGCTTATAGCCCATGGTCCCTGCCATACCCTTAAGAGTATGTGCTGCACGGAATATCTCGCTTATGGTATCCGGATTCTCCGGATCCTGCTCGAGATTCAGCACGCTTGTGTTCAGATTCTGGAGATGCTCCTTGCTCTCATCAAGGAAGATGTCTAAATACTGGCTTACGTCCATGTCTAACTCTCCTTTGTTGGCTGACTATACTCACGAACAAAAATGCTCATCTGCTTACAGGCATTTTGGCGCGGTATATGTTTTTATCTCACCCCTACGTTTGTAAGGATGGACTGTGCTACCAGATCAAGATCCACTACTTCGTTCGCAAGTCCCGTGGCGACTATGCTGCCCGGCATCCCGTTCACAACGCAGCTTTTTTCATCCTGCGCTATGATATGAGTCTTCTTTGCCCTTATAAGATTCTGTATGCCTTCCGTACCGTCATGTCCCATACCGGTAAGTACCACACATACGATGGTATGAAAACTGCTCTTTGCAAGAGATTCATACATATAATTGGCACAGGGCTTGACTCCCTCACGGCTGGGCTCATCGGAATACACGATACGTCCGCGCCCGTTTACCTCCTGATAGTTCATATGTGCCCCGCCTCTGGCAAGATACACATGTCCTTTTTCAAGATATTCCCCATCTGCCGCCTCGCTTACCGTAAGCTCGCTCATGGCATTTAAGCGATCTGCCAGGGATCTGGTAAATCCTACAGGCATATGCTGTACTATGAGTACCGGTGCGTCAAGGTTCTTCGGAAGTCTCGGTATAACGCTCTGAAGTGCTTTAGGACCCCCGGTAGATGAAGCGATGGCTACTATCTTATTGCCTTTTCCTTCCCTGGGGACGGTCGCTGTGTCTACTTTCGCCATCAGTCCGCCGGAGCGGAGCACTACGGTGTTACGGAATATCCCGCTGGATGCCTTTCTGTTTGAGAAGACTACTGCCTCAAGTATTTCAAAGAAGCGTTTAATGAAATCCTGATCTCTGGAGTAGATGGCACCCTGGGGTTTCTGTATGAAATCCACGGCTCCCAGCTCCAAAGCATCCAGAGTAACTCTGGCTCCTTCGCTGGTCTCGGTGGAGAGGACCAGAACACGTTCCTCACGCCCCCGTTTCTTAAGTTCCTTAAGGAACTCAAGACCGTTCATCTTCGGCATATTAATGTCCGTTACGATACCGTCAAAACGCTTTTCATCCAGTAACTTAAGGGCTTCTATGCCGTTATAGGCCACACCGTCTACTTCAAATCTTTCATCAGCGTTTATTATATCACACAGCACTCTTCGCGTGAGTGCAGAGTCATCAACAATGAGTATTTTTTTAGCAATCATGTATGCATCTCCTCAAAAAGCCGGTAATTGAACGATCACATTCCCGAATGTTTGGCTCTCATTTTCCGTTCCTCTTCAAAAATGAAACGGATTATCTCTTCACGCTCTCCGCTTTCCATCTTCATAAACTGTCCACGATACTCCCTGCTGGTCTGGTTATTAGCCAGTTCATCCGCAAAGAGGATGCGCACCACCTCATCATAGGTATTCATTTTATTTCTGATATTCAGCATAAAGCGGCAGTGTACCAGGCATCCCTGTTTATAATCCTGGGCACTTACAAAACGCATGCCGCCTCCCGAAAGATCTACGATAACTCCCTTGTCCATAGGCTGCTGATCATTCATCAGCTTGCCGTACTTCTCATAAAAAGTGCTCTCCTCATCAGTCAGGGCACGTGCATTCATACCGATAACGCAGTCATAACGGAAATATTCCCTTCTCTGATGACGCCTCAGCTCGGTATTGAGAGCCATAACAGCTACTGCCACACCATTCTCGTTACGACGGCTGACCACCTCCGCCGAACAGGCATATATACCCTTTCCGGCATAAAAATACATATCATATACCGCTCCCACGGAAAGGACCACGATCCTGGTCTTTTCCATAGGCATGATGACCTCTACCTCACCGGTCTCACCCACGTCATAAACCTTGGTGATATAATATCTTCTGTCATCACTCTTATCATCTGCGACTGTAGCTTCTATATCCACCCTGTCGCCGGGACGGACTATGTCATATACATCGATCATAATGTTTTCTTATTGGCTACAATATGTGAGAAGAATGCAGCCATCCCCCTTTTCTTTACTTTTCCTTCATTTTCCATATGCATAAGCCTTGCGGCTATAGCTTCATAAGCTTTTGCGGATCTTGATGAGGGTGAAGCCAGTGATACCGGAGTCTGCTGCATGACTGCCTGGCTGAGATGCTTATCCTGCGGCACAGCTCCCAGATACTCAAGCGGTAATCCCAGAAAGCGGCTGACCACCACATTAAGCTTCTTAAACAGGACCTCTCCGTCCTTGTCGCCTTCAACCCTGTTTGCTATCATCTTTATCTGAGAATTTTCCTTTGAAAACCTCGGATGACGGTTCAGTGCTTTTAAGAGCGAATATGAATCCGTAATGGATGTGGGTTCCGGTGTAGTTATCAGAAGTATCTCGCCGCTTGCCACCAGAAACTCCAGCACGGCATCGGATATACCGGCGCCCGTATCGATAATGATAACATCTGCGATCGCATCAAGCGCCGCCAGATTCTGGATTATATAATTAAGATATTCCCTGCCGAGATTTGAAAGCCCCGCTATGCCGGACCCCCCGGATATAAAGCCTACCTCCCCCGGTCCCCAGGTGATTATCTCCGTAATGCTCTTCCCCTGATATATAAGGTCACTCAGATTATGCTTGGGCATCGTTCCGAACATTATCTCTATATTTGCCAGTCCGAAGTCCGCATCAAGTATGATAACACGTTTTCCGAGTTTTTTGAAATTGATGGCAAGATTTATCGCAGTATTGGACTTACCGACACCGCCCTTACCGGAAGTCACGGTAATAACACGGGCCAGCGGTCTGGCCGAAACCGCATTGGGACCTGCCTTTATTATATTTCTCAGCTGCTGAGCCTGATCCATAGCCGCTCCCGATCAATCCTGATCTGTCAAAAGGCCTCTTGCCATGGCCTGTGGATTAAATTCCTCTATATCATCCGGTACATTCTGTCCGTTAGTCACATAACTCATCGAAGCACTGGTATGAAGCCTGAGATTAAGCAGATTTCCCACCTCTTTTGTCTCATCCAGCTTTGTAAATATCAGCCTGTAATCAGCCAGTTCCTTATAGGCATCCGCGATTGCAAGAAGGTCCTTATACTTGGTAGTCGCGCTGACCACAAGATAATACTCGCATTCAGCTTCATCCTTAAGAACGTTAAGGAAGGTGGACATTTCTTTCTTCTGTTCCTCGTTATTATGGGAATGTCCGGCTGTGTCGATCAGTATATAATCCGCCTCTTTATACTTTTCGTAATTCTCCTTAAGCTCATCAGGTGTATAGATTATATGGAAAGGAGTTCCCAGTATACCCGCGTAGGTCTTCAGCTGATCGGTAGCAGATATCCTGTACGTATCCGTGGTAAAAAGTATCACACGCTTATCCATGGATAAACGCAGCTTGGATGCTATCTTTGCAAGTGTGGTGGTCTTTCCGACACCGGTAGGTCCGATGAAAAAAACTACCTTGGGCCCCTTCTCCGCAGGAGAGATAAGTCCCGGTCTACCGAATTTCAGGATTATCTTCTGATAGATGTGTGAAAGAACATGTTCCATCTGCATATCATCGGCACAATTCTGCTTGATATCGTCTACAAGCTCATTCGCCACACGCTCGCTCACCTCATTTTCTACCAGTGTATTGTATAGAAGCCTGCAAAACTCCACCAGCTCTTTGCTTTTTTCATCGGCTTCATGCCCGGAGCCTTCCGCAGGCTGCTTTTTATCTTTTACGCTTTCCGAATGTCCTTTGAGTTTCTGCTCCAGAAGATTCTGGATATTTTCAAGCTTCTCCTCAACCGCCGCTTCACTTAAAGACTGGGGTGCTTTTTTTATTTCAGCCGAAGCAGCGGGGATATCCTCATCCTTACCGCTCTTCTCCCTCAGCCTGTTTATCTCCATCACCGCATCCCTTGCCTGATTAACAGGACGGGCGGCCTCTTCCTCCTTAGCTACGGTTATCTCGACCTGCATCTTTTTCAGGAATGCAAAAAAGCCCCTGGGTTTGACATTTCGTGAATGGATCACCGTAATATCTTCTCCAAGTTCCTTTTTAGCCAGCTCTACGGCCTCTTCTTCGGTTTTAGCTGTATACTTCTTGATTACCATGCCTTCCCCTTATCGTCACGCGCTGACCATTCCCACGCTCTGAAGCTCCACATCGGATTCCACTTCATTATAACTCACAACGGCCAGATCGTGGAAGTATTCTTCCACAAGCCTTCTGAAATACATGCGTACTATAGGGCTTGTGAGAACAATAGGACTGGCCCCCATACCCTCCAGCTTGGAAAGCTCTCCGCGCAGATTATCTATGAGCTTTCTCACACGCTCGGGATCCAGGGTTATATACGCCCCCTGCTCGCTCTGCTTTACGGACGCCATGATATCCTGTTCAAGCTTGGGATCGACGGTCAGTACGTTGACCGTAGACTCCCCGGCAAAATATTTATTCGATATGGCACGCTTAAGCGATGCCCTGACATACTCCGTTAAAAGATCAGTATCCCTTGTGGCTGTAGCATGATCCGCAAGGCTTTCAAAAATGGTAAGAAGATCACGTACAGAGATCCCCTCCGAAAGGAGGTTCTGTAGCACCTTCTGTATCTCACCAAGTCCCAGAAGCTTGGGTACGAGCTCTTCCACTATGGAAGGATTGGATTCCTTCAGATTATCCACAAGCGACTGTACATCCTGCCTGGTAAGCAGCTCTGCTATATGCTTTCTGATGACTTCCGTCAGATGAGTAGCGATTATCGAAGGCGGATCAACAACGGTATAGCCCCAGCTTTCCGCCTTTTCTCTCTGCCCTTCCGTGATCCACTTCGCAGGCAGCTTAAAAGCGGGTTCTATGGTATCTATACCGGTTATTTCTTCCTCTACATAGCCGGGATTCATCGCCATATAATGATCAAATAATATCTCGCCTTCCGAAACCTGTATACCCTTTATCTTGATTATATACTGATTCGGATTCAACTGTATGTTATCACGAAGACGGATGATAGGTACCACGGTACCAAGCTCCAGAGCTATCTGACGTCTTATCATGACCACGCGGTCTAAAAGATCGCCGCCCTGATTGGCATCCGCAAGCGGGATGATACCGTAACCGAACTCAAGCTCTATGGGGTCAACCTGCAAAAGCGCCGTCACGTTCTCCGGCCGTCTTATCTCTTCCGCCTCTGCCACTTCCTCCGCTTCGACCTGTTCCTCCACGGACTTAGTTGCCATGGTTGTCTCCATCTTTCTGGCAACCAGTATGAATACCACCCCAAGAGGGACAAAGATCATAAACTCAAGGGGAGTGAACGCACCCAGAAAAGCAAGGGTGACCCCTACTATATACATGGCCCTGGGCAGACCGAAGATCTGCTTTATCAGCGTATTTCCGAAGTCGGCTTCCTTTGAACCCTTTGTTACCAGGATACCTGTTGCCAGAGAGATCAGCAGCGAAGGAATGGCAGATACCAGACCGTCACCTATGGTGAGTACCGCATACTGGTTGAGCGCACCGTTAAAGTCCATGCCCCTTCTGAACATTCCCATCATTATACCGCCCACAAGGTTAACGGCGGATATGAGCAGACCAGCGGTGGCATCTCCCTTTACGTACTTCACGGCACCGTCCATGGAACCGAAGAAGCTTGATTCTTCCTGTATCTTATCACGGCGTCTTTTTGCTTCCTGATCGTCTATGGCTCCCGTATTAAGATCCGCATCTATAGCCATCTGCTTACCGGGCATTGCATCCAGGGTGAACCTGGCTGTAACTTCCGCAACACGTTCCGAACCTTTATTGATGACCATGAACTGGACGATAAGCAGTATCGCAAAGACAATGACACCCATTACCAGATCGCCGCCACCAACGAAATTTCCGAAAGTGGAGACCACGTTTCCGGGGCTGCCGGATATAAGTATCAAACGGGTAGATGAAACGTTAAGAGCAATTCTAAACAGGGTGGTGAAGAGCAGCATTGTAGGATAAAAGCTCATATCCAGAGGCTCTTTTGAAAGCATGGCTGAAAACAGGATCGTAAAGGCCACGCTCATGTTGAGTGCCAGAAGCACATCAAGAAGCCAGCTGGGGATAGGGACGATGAGCATGATAAACGCGCTTAATACATAAAAGGCTACGACAAAATCGCCTTTAAGCAACTTCTTTACCATGCGCTCCTCCTTTCTCCCGGCTTATGCCCTGCCGGTCCTTTTATACACGATCGCAAGAACTTCCGCTACAGCTACGTACAGTTCCTCCGGTATCTCTTCTCCTATATCCACATTTGCGTATAACGAACGTGCCAGAGGCTTATTCTCAACGATCTCTATCTTATGCTCCTTCGCAGCTTCTTTTATCTTAAGCGCCACATGATCTGCACCTTTTGCCACCACAAAGGGCGCTTCAGCCTGGTCTTTATCATAACGCAGTGCCACAGCATAATGGCTGGGGTTGGTAATGACCACGTCTGCCTGGGGCAGCGACTGCATCATACGCCGCCTTGATGCTTCCTGCATCCTCTGGCGTATCTTGCCTTTGATCGCAGGATCTCCTTCGGAAGACTTATACTCTTCCTTGACCTCCTGCTTGGTCATCTTCATATCTTCATGAAACTTCCATTTCTGGAAAGCATAATCGGCAAAAGCCACTGCAACAAAGACCAGTGCGATCTTCATTCCTATATCGATCAAAAGCTGTCCTGCCATGATGATCGCCTGCATCATCGGGATCTCATACAGCACGTAAAGCATTCCCCACTGATCCTTAAGCTCATTATAGATCACTATGCCGATGACCACAAGCTTTAAGATGGATTTGAGCAGCTCCACAAGCTTATTTACCGAAAAGATCCTCTTGATGCCGCTTATCGGGTTTAACTTGCTGAACTTTGGCTTAAGCGGCTTGCTGGTGGGCTTCCATTTCACCTGCACCAGATCCGCCACAAAGCTCACGGCAAACCCTGCCAGCAGAAAAGGCAGTATGATCACCATCGTACGGAGCAGTCCCATCGTTATCAGAGTGGAATATTCCTTATGATGATCTTCGGAGGCATTAAGCTTAACAAAATACGGTATCCTTCCGTAAAAGCCGTTAAACAGCTCTCCCAGCTGTGCTGCAAGCGTGCCTGTCCATATGCGGAGCAGGATGAACATAGCCAGCAGGGTAAAACTCTGTGCGAATTCCTGGCTTTTTGCTACCTGCCCTTCCTTACGGGCATCCTCCAGCTTTTTACTGGTAGGTTCCTCGGTCTTTTCCCCGCCGGGCCCCTCTTTAGCAAAAAACTGCAGGTCATATTCCAGACGTAAAGGCTCAGTTATTATCAAGCTGTTCCTCCCATTGCCTGTATAAACGAGACTATGATCGTCTTCATCTGTGTTCTTATCAGTTCCGCTGCATCCGGCAGAAGATTCACGGTCAGCGCAAGTATCACAAGACCTATCAGCGCCTTGATCTGCATACCTACGGCAAACATGTTCATCTGCGGCGATACCTTAGCCATTATCCCAAGAAGACCGTTGGTAAGCAGTGTCACGCAAAACAGCGGCAGACCTATACGGAATCCAAGCATGACATAATCGGCCATGAATCCCAGAAAAGTATTATACATCTCCTGCATATCAAACACCGTACGTCCAAGGCCTATAAGATCAAAACTTTCCGCCAGCCATACTATCAGCTCCCTGTAAAGCCCGGTCACCAGAAAGATCAGTGTGAACGTGTATTGATACATCTGGCCTGTAACGGTCACGTTCATCTGGGTAGTGGGGTCGATCTGGGCTGCCATCGAAAAGCCTATGTTGGTATCCACTATCTGCCCGGCAAATGCTGCTATCTGCATAGTCCAGTTGGCTGCAAGACCTATCAGCAGGCCCGTTACAGCTTCTTTCAGCACGATTATGGAATAATCAAGGATTGTAATATACTGTACGTAAACATGCGGCGTGATGGATTCATAAAGCAAAAAACTGAGTGCAAGCGCAAAGCAGGCCTTGACCCTCTGCGGCACCTCAGCTCTTCCGAAGAAGGGCGCCGCAAAAATGAACATCGATACCCGCGTAAGTATCAGCAGGAAATACTCCAGCTCTTCAAGCGGAAATGACAGATCAAAATACGTAAGGTTCATAGGCTAATGAATGTATACCGAAAAATCCGACCAGAGATTTACCATGAAGCTGATCATATTGTTCAGCATCCAGCCGCCTCCGATCATGAGTACCAGAAAGATCGCCAGAAGCTTGGGTACGAAAGTAAGCGTCTGTTCCTGTATGGAGGTCACCGTCTGGAAGATACTGACTATAAGACCCACTATCATGGAGATAAGCAGGGGGGGCAGGGCCGTGATAAGAACCGTATACATGGCATCAGCCATGATCTGTGTTACAATGTCTATGCTCATATCTCTCCTCTCTCTTCACCGCTAATAGAATGTTCTGACCAGATTCACTATTATCAGATTCCATCCGTCAGCCAGAACAAAAAGCAGGATCTTAAACGGCATCGAGATCGTCGTTGGCGGCAGCATCATCATACCCATACTCATAAGGACAGATGATACCACCATATCTATTATCAAAAACGGTATATATATCAGGAATCCTATGATAAAAGCAGTCCTGAGCTCGCTCAGCACATATGCGGGTATAAGCACCTGCAGGGGCACATCATCGGGCTCACCGCTCCAGTCCTCCACCTTGGCTATCCCCATAAAAGTGGTGACATCCTTAACCTCTGTCTGTGGATACATATATTCCCTGAGCGGCTGTATTCCTTTATCAAAAGCTTCCGCCATCTCAATATCCCCGTTGTTGAGGGGCACGATGGCATCGTTATACATTGCCGTAAACGTAGGCGCCATGATATATATAGTAAGAAATAAAGCTATGCCTATAAGCACCATATTGGGTGGTGCGGTCTGGGTATTTAAGGCCTGCCGCGTAAAATGAAGCACTATTATGATACGCGTAAAGCTTGTTATCGTGAGCAGCAGAAAAGGCAGAAGCGACATGCCTGCAAGTATCAGCACTATCTGCAGCGCACCGTTCATCGAACCGTTTCCGTCGTTTAATTCTATGGTGACACGGTTTCCTACATTGGGCGATGCAAGGTCGCTTCCGCTGTCGGAATCCCCGGGTTCCTCCGCATAAGTACGCTCATCGGTATCCCCGTTATCATCGGAATCGGTTGCATATACACTCACAGGCATCAAAAGGATCGTAAATACCGCGATGAGCATTATAAAGATCTTGAATATATGTTTACTCATCACTGCCCTCTTTTGCCTTTTTTCCGGAAACCGCTCCTATGCCATCCTTCATGCTTTTTAAAAGGATCTCCTTAAAATCTCCTCCGGAAGAAGAGGGTGCAGGAATATATTCATCCGCAGGAAGCTCTGTAACAAGCTCAACCCTGTCCTTGCTTACGGCAAGCACCACATAACGGCTGCCAAGACGCATCAGCTGCAGATATCTCCCCTGTCCCAGCTGAAGGCTTTCCAGAAGCTCCATATTAGTCGCAGTCAAAGATCCCTTCTTTGCTCCGGCCACAAAACGTGTGGTGTAATATGTAAGTAACAGTATAAGGATAAAGATAATGAGCATAGTAATGAAACGGGCAATGTTATTAACAGCATTGCCCGTGCCCATTGTTTCCCCTGAATCTTTCAGCTTAAGAAGCATTAAAAACATATCTGCCGATCCCATAAGGTCAATCCTTTATTATCTCTGTGATCCTTACGCCAAAGCTTTCTTCTATGACCACAACCTCACCCTTAGCCACAAACTTTCCGTTGACAAGAACGTCTATGGGCTCACCGGCGATCTTTTCCAGCTCTATGATGGTTCCCGGCGCAAAATCCAGTATATCGTGGATAGTCTTTGATGTACGTCCAAGCTCCACCGTAACTTCCAGAGGGACATCCATGATAAGGCCGATATTTTCCTGACCTATCATCGCTGCCATCTCCGGAGTGAATGCGGAAAACTGAGCCGGCTGTACATTCATCTGAGGCACCGGCGGTACCGGCACAGGCTGAGGATACGGCTGCTGAGGGTACGGTGAAGGAGGCGGATATGCCGCATAAGGATCCGGACCCGGCATGGCAGCAGGAGCTGCAGCGGGAGGCGGTATCACCGGAGCCTCCGGTATGGATGCGGGTGCAGGAACGCTCTCGGGAGCAGGTGTAGAACTGCCGCCGCCCATCGCACCGGTAAATTTCTCATATAAGGTCTTGGCAAAAGCTATCGGATAAAGCTGCATAATGGTGGAGTCTATAAGGTCTCCTATCTGCATGCGAAACTCTATCTGTACAAAGGTATCCTCGGTAAACGGATCCTGCCTTCTGCCGTCAGTAAGTTCATTGACCTTGACCAGACTGGCGATCGGAGGACTGATGTCGATCTTCATCTCCATCATCGATGAGAGTGAAGTTGCTGATGATCCCATCATCTGGTTCATTGCCTCTGATATGGCAGACAGATGCATCTCCCCGAGTTCACCGTCTACATCCGATCCGTCACCGCCCATCATCAGATTGGTGATGATCTTAACATCGCGTTCGTTTAATATGAGAATGTTGGATCCCGTAAGACCCATGGTATACTGGATCTCAACAAAAACACAGGGTGCGGGATAATCAGCCAGCACCGTATCCCAGTTTGCCATCGTAACTCTGGGAGTGGTAATATTCACTTTCTGGTTGACCAGCGAAAAGAGCGTCGTTGCGGAAGTTCCCATGCTGATATTGGCTATCTCACCTATAGCATCCTTTTCCACATCGGACAAAAGACTCTGATCCGGCTCCCCCTTGGATCCGGAGGATTCCGAAGATGCAGTATCGCCGCCGCCATCGCCGCTTAAGTCCATACCACTCAGGAGTGCGTTGATCTCATCCTGTGACAGCATTCCATCCATTTGTATGTCTATCCTCTCTTAAATGATATAATGCGCAGCGGACTACTCTCCTGCCGCCGCATTCTCTTCGCCTTCATCGTCTTCATCCCTGAACACGCTTGTTACTCTTACCGCATAGCGGTCATGATCGGTACCGGGTACAGCCGAGAATTTCTTATACATCCCGACATATACATCCAGCTCATTATCCACCCTGCGTTCAAGACGGATTATATCACCGACCTGCAGTCCAAGGAAATCACTGACTGCTATCCGGCTCTTGCCAAGCACTGCTTTAACAGGCACATCTACTTTACGCAGCAGATTCTCGATATCCAGTCTGTGATCGTCGGAATCCGAATTAACCATGCTGGTAAACCAGAACTTGGTATTTAGATTATCTATTATAGGCTCTATGGTCATATAGGGTATACATATGTTCAAAAAGCCTTCCACATCACCCATCTTTATATTCAGGGTAACGATCGCAATCATTTCATTCGGTGCGATTATCTGGGCAAACTGGGTGTTTGTCTCGATGCGCTCCAGCACCGGTTCCACCTCAAGCACGTTTTTCCACGGCTCCCTGAGCAGCTGTGAAGAAATGGTAACAAGCTTATATAGAATGTTCATCTCTATCTCAGAGAAATCCCTTACCTTATCCAGCGGGAGTCCGGGACCGCCCAGCATCCTGTCGATAAAGGAATAGCCGACATTGGCTCCAAGGTCGATAAGTATATTACCGGAAAGAGGCTGGAAATTGACTATGCCCAGCACCACCGGGTTTGAAAGGGCATTTGTAAACTCATTAAAAGTAACGGTCTCGGAACTGACCACGTTGACCTGAACATTCTTACGCAGATATACGGGAAGGTTAGTAGACAAAAGCCTTCCGTAATGCTCAAAGATCAGCTCAAGTGTACGAAGATGTTCCTTGGAGAACTTGGCCGGCCGCTTAAAGTCATAGTTCTTAACCTGACGGTCGTCCTGATTCTTTATATCATCAACATCGACCGAACCGTCGGTAAGTCCTTTTAACAGGTTATCTATCTCCTCCTGGGAGAGTATGTCACCCAATTATCCGCTCCTTATCCAAACATTATATTGCTGATGCTTACGTTATAGATAACATCAGAACCGATACGTGTCTGAACACGTTTTAATATCTCATCGCAGATATCGCTCTGCATAAGTTTGATCTCATCAGCGGTATACTGGCTGATAACGCTTATAACCTCACTCTGGATAAGCTTCTCATAATTAGCCATTGCCTCACCGCCGTATGTTGCATATTTTTCATGAGTCTTGTTGATGGCAAGAGTAATACCTATTATGCAATACTGATCCTTCTCCTGTCCCGGAGCCTTCTTTGTGGTTATGGTCATATCAGGAATGGTATAATATTCGCTGTCCTCGGGACTGGGCATGCCCGTCTGGCCGCCTGCTTCGGTATCAAGCTCAAGGCTTAACACTCCGGCTATATCCGTAACTATCTCGGCAGTACGCTTATTGGTCCCCATGACCGAAAAAAGCATTATCGCTGTCATCACTATATTCACTACCAGCAGTGAAAGTATCAGTATCGAAAGCAGATTCTTCTTCATGTGTCCTCCCTGTTATCATTCGCTCAGCGAATTATAGATCTTGATCTCAACGCGGCGGTTAAGAGCCCTTCCTTCCGCGGTAGAATTATCCGCAACCGGATTATATTCACCTCTGCCGCTGTGCTTTACCTTTGCCGGATCGAGGCTCGTATGCCCTATAAGATAATAGAATACCGACAGGGCTCTGGCATCCGAAAGCTCATTATTGCTCGGATATTTGGCGGAATTCATGGGGACGGAATCTGTATGTCCCTCTATCTCTATAGTAGACTCCGCATACCTTTCAAGTATGATACCGACCTGATCGAGCACGGTAGAAGCATCGCCGCTTAAATTTGCGCTTCCCGATTCAAAGAGCAGCGCTCCGTTCAAGGTAAGTTCTACATATTGTGAGGTATACGAAAGCTCTACGAGCTCATCAAGGCCCGCTTCGCTCACCGCTTCGCTGACCTTCTCTTCAAGTTCCTCAGAGGCTGCCATCTTCTGTTTTTCAGCCTCCTCCATTATGTTCTCTTTAGGTGCATCGGTATCCTCTGCAGCTTTACCGGTTGAATTGATATAATCATCCAGCTGGTTCAGCTGGCTTACACCGTTGCTTATAAGTATACCGTCACCTATGGCCTGAGCTCCCCCCGAAAAGATTGAAAAGGTCGCATTAAAACTGGCTGCCACTTCTTCCCAGCGCTTCTGGTCGATGGAACTCATCGAGAACAAAAGCACAAAGAAACACAGCAGTAAGTTCATCAGGTCTGAGAATGTGGCCATCCACGCCGGGGAACCGGCGGGCGCTTCTTCCTGTTTCTGTTTCTTAGCCAACTTACACTACCTCTTACTCAGCCTTATCTTCACCGGTAGGACGATCTGCCGGTGCAAGGAAGGATTTAAGCTTCTCTTCGATGACACGTGGATTCTCCCCTGCCTGTATCGACAGAAGCCCTTCTATCATGATCTGTTTGACCCCGGCTTCAATACCGTTGTACACACCCATCTTGGAAGTGATGGGCGCGCAAATCCAGTTAGCAAGCATGGATCCGTACATGGTGGTGAGCAGCGCAACTGCCATAGCGGGGCCGATGGCATTGGGATCATCCAGAGCCTTAAGCATGTTAACCAGACCTATAAGGGTACCTATCATACCCCACGCAGGTCCCATTGCCGCAACGCCTTCCCAGAAGCCTTTTTTCGCCTTATGACGTTCTTCCATGGCTCCAAGCTCATTCTCCATTATGTCACGTACCAGCTCGGGATCCGTACCATCCACCACGAGCATGATGCCTTTCTTCAGGAAAGGATCGTCAATATCACCGGCACCTTCTTCCAGTGCCAGAAGGCCTTCCTTACGGGCAACGTTCGAAAGCTCTATTATCTTGTTTATCGTACCTACGGGATCCACCTGAGGCGGCTTGAATATAACGCCGAAACTCTTAAGCCCCGCAACGAAATCACTCATGGTATTACCGGCCATTATACACATGAAAGCTCCGCCGAAGGTTATGATGGCAGAAGGCGCATCAAGGAAGTTCAGCAGAGATCCCATATTGATTGTGAAAGCCTTGCCGTCGAAGACGATACCGAACACCATCAAAAACAGACAGGCTACCAGACCGATTACCGATGCTATATCCATGGTTATCCTTTTCCCCTATGAAGAATAAGTATTATGTAAACATACGCAAAAACACAGTGACCCCTTCCTGCGGCCTCCGTGTTATCATCCGTGATATATTTCCTGCTTATAGCATTTTACAAGATTTTTTATCTCTTGTCTACTCTCTTTTACTATTAACTTACGTCCCGTAGTGAGGGCAACCACCGTATCCGGTGTCTCCTCAACGTATTCGATCAGATCACAGTTGATAAGCACCGTGCTGCCGTTTATCTTGGTAAGCTCGATCATAACTCCCCTCCCGGAAACAGATAAGAAAACCCCGAGGCAGAACCCTCGGGGTTAAGACCTGTCTGTCAAGTTTTATCTCTTAAGGTTTACCAGTTCCTCAAGCAGCGTATCGGATACGGTTATGATACGGCTGTTAGCCTGGAAACCTCTCTGAGTGGTTATAAGCTCGGTAAATTCAGAGGAAAGGTCTACGTTTGACATTTCCAGGATACCGGTGGAAACCTTGCCGCCGTCTGCGGTAACATCAACGCCTATACCGTCAAACTCACCGGAGTTTAAGGTTGCCGAATAAAGGTTGTCACCTACCTTCTCAAGACCGGTCGCATTGGCAAATTTAGCAAATGCTATCTGGCCCAGCAGCTTTGTCTGGCCATTATCATATGCACCGAAGATCTTGCCGTCATTCTGTATGGAAACACCGGTCATGGTACCTACGGCCCAGCCCGTTCCGAAACCTTCGGCATCACCGCTTATCGCACCTATCGTGGATTTCTTTTCATTGTTTACATTAGTGGTACCGTCCATGTATACCGCGATACCGGGTGCCCCCTGATCATCGCCCTGTGCTGAATTCATTGAGAAGGGGTTATCCGCACCGGCCTCAAGAGGCTCAACATTCAGGAAGAAATTCTTAAGGTCATTCTTAAGTGCATCTATTCCCTGAAGGGCACCGCTTATCTGATCATAGCTGAGCTTTAATACCTTGCCGTCCTGAGCGTAGTAACCGTCAACCTTTAAGGTACCGTTAGCCGCATCGATCATATTCGCAAGATTGGCTCCAAGTCTGTTATATGTAGGATTGCCGTCCGCATCTTTTGTGATCTCCCCGTTTGCATCCCTTTCATATGAGAACAGATTGGAAAACTGCTCCCATCCTCCGGAATAGCCCCATGCAGCCGCATATTCATCACTTCCGGGTGCAAGGGTAACGGTATCATCCGCCTTGCTGACCAGCGTACCGTTGGGATTCACTTTCCATCTGTCGGAAAGAGTATAGGTCTTGGCTCTTGCAATGGGATTTGTATATG
Source organism: uncultured Lachnospiraceae bacterium (assembly GCA_902779395.1). Taxonomy (GTDB): domain Bacteria; phylum Bacillota; class Clostridia; order Lachnospirales; family Lachnospiraceae; genus NK4A136. The sequence continues at coordinate 79,556 of CACZBK010000014.1, forward strand.
TAGGAGGATCCTTCTTTTCAAAGCCTGTGCCGGTAAAGATATTGGCATCATACTTAGCCTTAACGACAGTTCCGTCCTTCTTTGTGGTATCCTTGATGACCGAATCGTTATTTGCATCACGCAGATCATCGAGGGTTACGGTATACATACCTTCATCATCGGTACTCTGAACAAGGAATCTCGCGGTATATGAATAACCAAGGTTATCATAGATCTGCAGGTTTACGATCTTACCGTCGCCCATAACCTGGGGATCCATCTTATCGATGATACCCGTCATATTGGCACGGCTCGTAACCTGAGGTGCACTGGTCATGTTTTCTGCTTTCAGTATCTGGAGTTTGCTTACGTTATCCTGTACGATATCGCCGTTATCATCAACCTGCCAGCCCATTACGTTGTAACCGTTGCTGCTCATGGCAAGGTTTCCGGCAGCGTCTACATAAAACGAACCGTCACGGGTGAACTTGTTACCCGAACCGCCGTTAACAACGAAGAATGCATCCCCCGATATACGAAGGTCAAATGCATTTCCGGTATTCTGTGATGAACCCTGGGTGGAAATAGCCGTAGATATAGCGGCTGACTGAACACCAAGACCTATCTGCTTTGCATTCACACCGGCACGTCCTGTCTCTGCATTGGGACCGGACGCATTCTGGGTGGTCTGATACATAAGCTCGGCAAATGTTATGGACTGGGACTTGTAGGCCACGGTGTTGACGTTGGCGATGTTGTTACCGATAACATCCATCTTGATCTGGTGTGTTTTTAACCCCGCAACTCCGGAGAAGAGTGATCTCATCATAAGGCATTTCCTCCTTTATCTTTTCCGGGGCATATAAAAAGCCCCTTTCGTTTATCTGTTTATACCGAAAGGAGCCCGAAATCCCTTATCTTCATTTTCTCTTCCCTGAGAAAACTTCCTCTCGCTTACATATTGTTTATCGGTGAGGACTGTGGTTTTCTTTAGCGTTTTTTGTAAAGATTCTTTACTCCGCCTCAAGGAGTTCGTTAAGGCGGTCGTAGTATTCCCCGATCTTATCGATATTATCCTGCCCGAGATAATCCCTTGCCATATCATTGAGCTCATCAAGAGCTCCTTTCAGGTTCTCTATAAGCTCCCTGTGCTCCGCGGGATCTATCTCATCTATGCCGGGAAGGCGCTCCATTGCATCCTTGATGGTCTGGGCAGCATCCTGGGCATTATGGTCAGATACGATGGCAAGCATGCGCTGTCCGTAATCGTTTATGGCATCTATCGCATCCTGCTCGACAAAACTCTTTTCATAGTCGCTCATTCCGGAAAGGATCTTTCCAAGCTCTACAACGGTATCCTGATCACTTATGGTAAGCTCCTGCATGGAAGGCAGCTTCTTTATCAGCGAACGTATCTGGTCCACCTTTTCCTGTGCAGCCATATATTTCTCACTGATCACGGTATCGAGGTCATCAACGGAATAAGGATTGCCGTCAATATACAGATAAGCTTTGCCTTCTTCGTAACCCACGCGCTCCACCATACCGTCGATATAATTGGTATCGCCGGTGGAATCGGTAACTCTCATGATGACGTTCTTGCCCACAAGGCTCTGGGCCTGAACGCCGTTCATGCGGTCGCCTATCGCCTGGATCTCACTCACCTGTGTAAAAGTAGCATACTGGCTGACCCACTCCGTATTCGATGTAGGCTCCAGAGGATCCTGGTTCTGCATCTCCGCAACAAGAAGTGTCAGAAAAGCTTCACTGTCTACTCCCGATTTATTCTTATCTTCCTTTGCATTCTTAAGAGAAGCACTGGATGCAGTCTCTGTATTAAACTTACCGTCTACAAATTCAGCCATCAAACTCATATCACGACACCTCCGTTATTTTAATCATCAAACGCGATGATCCATGCGGTTTCCATCTGCCTGCATCATCTCTACGGTAACTGCTTCCGCTTCATCCAGATCTTCCAGGCCTTCTTCTCCGAAAGGTCCAAGATCTATACGTCTGGTAGCCCTGCGAAGCCTCTCCTGTTCTTTTGCTTCAGCCTCGCTCTGTCCGTCGTTGCCCTGCTCAAGATTCTGCTCAAATGCATGGCTTCCTACCGCAACCGATACCTCCGTAACCTTTACGCCTGCTGCCTCAAGATTCTCTTTAAGCACGGCAAGCTGACTCTCAAGCGCTGCTTTTACCGCTTCATTCTGGGCAGTGAACTGCGCGCTCACGCTTCCGTCCTTACTGGTAAGATTAAGCGCCACATTGCCAAGACTTGCAGGATGAAGAACCATCTCAAGGCTGCTGATATCATCTTTAACATGTGTCTTTATCTGGTCAGCCACCTGATCCAGTATCTCACGGGGATCGGTGGCATATCTTACTTCTTCTGTAAGTGCACGTACATCATCGGCTGAGATCTCAGCATCCTGTACGGCATCGGGATTGAACACGGGCTGATCCTGTCTTATCTCCTCGAAACGGCTCCCCTCTCTCTTTTCGCTCCTTCGGGAGCCTCTGCCTTCATAATCGGTCTCTTCCTGCTCACCGTTTCCTATCTCCTGTCCCATGGGGTCGGGCTCTTCGGGAGCAGCTACAGCCATAACCGTATCAAGAGGTATATCTTCGGGGTTCTGTTTAGAGATGCCAAGATCCTTAAGCGCATCATTAAGAGCAGGCCCCATAAGACGCTCTGCATTCTCTCCGGGCATCAGTTCTTTCATATCATCCAGCGCACCGGCTATAAGCTCATTTAACTTTGATGCCATTTCCGAAAGATCGCCGTCAGCCAGAAGTGACGCAAGGTCACCATCTCCATAAAGCTGTGCGACCAGCATATTTCCTGCCGCACCGTTTAAAACGCCGGACACATCCATACCAATTGCCGAAAGCGCATCCTCCAACCCCTCTGCGGTGATATCACCAAGAAGTGACATGATATCTTCAAGAAGCGCCTGAGCATTGGCCGCGATAGTCCCGGCAACCTCTTCTTCCAAAGACGTATCGTTATCAGCGGAAGCAGAGGTCTTCTGTGCATTCTGATCGCTCCTTATCCTCTGCGCCCTGTTCTCGTTAACGCTCCTGTTTCTGTTAGCGGCATCCATTGCCGAATTTCTTTTATCGGATTCCTTTCCCTTTGCACCGGCTCCTTCCGTCTTTACAGGTTTCTGTTCAGCCTTAACGCCATCCCTGGCATTGCTGAAAGCCTGCATGAAATCCCCGCTCTTACTGTTTCTGACATCGGCTGTACGCTCCGGCGTCATCACTCCCTGCAGGGCTCCATCCAATAACGGTGCTATGGTCATATGTTATCCTCCCATATCTGTGTACGGGAAATACCATCCATCTGTCCGGGACGGCATTTCTGTTCCGCCTGATATTCACGCAATATACGTTACATGAAGAATATCGGATGATAAAGCGATTAACTTAACCCCCTTATAAACCTACAGTCCAAAGGGGGGTAAAGTTATTTCGGATCCATTATACGTGTTACCTGGGCAGCTATGTCCTCATTCATCTGCGCAAGTATAGCTCCGCGCTGCGCGCTGGTCATTGACCACAGGATCTGCCCCACAAGTTCAAGAGAATTGCCCATGGTATTAAAGATAGCTGCCGCATCTTCGGGAGGCATCGCTGCATAGGCCGCCGCATAATCCGCCATCTGAGCCGAAGCATTGGTACTCTTTACCACCAGCTGATACAGATATTCCGCTGTTGCGGGATCTATCTGTTCATAATACTTCCGGTATTCTTCCGGTCCGGGGCCGTTCTCGGCATATATGACCTCCTCATAGAATTCCGTTCTGACACGCTCAAAATCCTCCTGGGACGCTTCAAATGTACTTAAACGCCTTACCTCATCCTGCAGAAGAGCCACATCGGTCGCATAGGTCGCGTTCGCCGTACGTGCACTCTGGAGTTCCAGCTCAAGAGCCTTTATCTGGTCAACGGCCTCATCTAAGGATGTATAACCGTAATATGCTTCAAGATCCTCTGTCTCGGTAGTGGTATCCTTAGGCAGTATCTTATTGATCACAGGTACATCCTTTAGCACAGGAGCGAGCACGCCGCTTCCGAAACCACCCACATCCAGTTTGACAAGTATGCCCAGGATGAGCAGCCATATGATTATTATAAAAAGTGTCACAAAGAACATGGAGATACCGCCGCCGGTGGTCTCTCCTTCAAGCTGTGCTTCCTGATCCGCCAGCTCCTTGGCGCGCTTTTTGGCTTCCTTGCGCTGGGCGTCCTGTTCCTTCTTCAGCTTCTTTTTTTCTTCATCAAGTTTTTTCCGTTCGGCTTTATAATCCTCGGCCATCCTCTGCTCCTTTCATAAACGGGTCATCATATTGATCCCACCCGCTTATGTTATTCCTCATCTTCTTCCTTTGTACCGTAAACATAGCTGGTCAGCTGGTCTATCTCCTTAGCCTCTTCCGCATTCATCTCTTCCAGGAAACGGTCAAAGGCTTTCTCCCTCATCTTCTCATGTATCTTTCTCTCCTGCATGGCTGCCTGCATCTTCATCCTGGCAGCATCCAGATTTTTTTCGGCTATACGCACCTTAATGCGCTGCTGCTTGATCTCTTCCTCGACATAATCCTTGGCCCGCTGGTTCTCGCGTATCTTTATGGGATCTATGGTCGTGAGCCGCAGCGCCTTTCCTTCTTCGGCAATGGCATCCCTTTTTGATATGACCGCATCAAGCTTATCTTCCTCTTCAGTAAGCGCAAGCCTCCTAGCGGCGAAGTTATTCTTCTCCTGCTCCTCAAGCTTTTCTTTCAGTTCAAGGATGTTCTGCATCCTGTAGCGAAAACGCGGCATATTAAACACTCCATATTAAGCAGAATTTCAAATAGCGGCATCACGGGAAATCGTCTGTCCCTCCGTATATGAAAGATAATACTGTGTTCGCAAGCCATCACGCAGAATGACATCGCTGATGCCTACGCACTAAATTCGCGCACTCTGCCCTTAAACCGACTTGCCCCTGGCAACTTGCTTGCTCACGCTAATTGCGTGAGCGGCGCTTCGGACAGTGCTGCGGGGCAAGATTGGGCAGAGCACGCTTATTAAGTGCTGCGGCAATGCTCTGCCATTTCTGCGTGATGGCTGCCGCAGTTTTATTTAAACAGCCCCTCCAGCAGTTTCTCCGTCTCCTCGAACTCAAACTTCTCGTTTACGTCCTGGCAGAGGAAATCGTTGACAGCATCTATCTTATCTATGGCATAATCAATGTTCTTATTGGAGCCCTTCTTGTAGGCCCCGATGTTGATCAGATCTTCTGCCTCATCATAGGTGGCCATGACCGATTTGAGTTTGGTAGCCGCCTGACGATGTGCCTTGTCCGTGACCATGCTCATGCACCTGGAGATAGAAAGCATTACATCTATCGCAGGATAATGGCCTTTGGCGCCAAGCCTTCGCGACAGCATTATGTGGCCGTCAAGTATACCACGGGCAGTATCGGTTATAGGCTCGTTAAAATCATCACCGTCTACAAGGACAGCATACAGACCTGTTATCGATCCCTTATCATCACGGCCTGCACGTTCAAGCAGTTTGGGCATCTCGGAATAAACGCTGGGAGGATATCCCCTGGTCACAGGAGGTTCTCCCGTGGCAAGACCTATCTCACGCTGTGCCATGGAAAAACGTGTAAGGTTATCCATCATGAGCAGCACATCCTTGCCCTGACTGCGGAAATATTCGGCGATGGCGGTGGCAGTCTGTGCGGCTTTCTTTCTTTCAAGGGCCGGTTTATCCGATGTGGCGCATACTACAACGCTGCGCTTCATGCCTTCAGGTCCCAAGTCCCTTTCTATGAATTCACGTACCTCACGGCCACGCTCTCCTATCAGCGCTATCACATTGAGCTCTGCTCTGGTATTTCTGGCAAACATCCCCATCAGGGTGGATTTACCCACACCGGAGCCGGCAAATATACCTATACGCTGGCCCTTGCCCACCGTGATAAGACCGTCTACTGCTTTTACACCAAGAGGCAGGGCTTCATTTATGATAGTCCTTGTCATGGGGTCAGGGCTCTTTGCGTCCAGCGGAAAGTAAGTTTCACCCGTAGGCGTAAACTTGCTTATGGGCCTGCCCAGACCGTCCAGGATCTGTCCCAGAAGGAAATCACCCACCTGCACCGAAAGAGGCCGCTCCATGTTTTCAACCACACAGCCCGCACCGATACCCTCGGTATTTTCATAGGGCATCAGCAGGGTCATGTTATTCTTAAAGCCTACTACTTCACTCATTATCACATGGCCGTCGGTAGTGGTGATCTTACACATATCTCCCATCTTTGCGTCCGGCCCCGCGCTCTCAAGAGTAAGCCCCACCACATTCACTATCTTGCCAAGGCGGCGGTAATAAAGCTTTTCGGCTGCGTCATATTTTTCCAGATTATATTCATTCATATGATGTTAAGTTCTATTTTTTTTATATCGAAAGAAAGGGGGCCTCAGCTCCCCTTTTTACTCATAGCTCAATATCTTCAGCTGCTGTACCAGAAGCGACAGCTGTGTTCCCAGGGAGCAGTCCCATATGCCGCCCTCGGATTCGATAAGGCAGGAATTGGGGGCAAGGGTCGAATCTTCGACTATCTCGAAATTCTCGGGAAGTATACCCGTTCCTTTCGCAACCTGTTCTTTCTGCGCCTTTACGTTCTCATAATCAACAGAAGAGACATGTACTGTATATTCACGATTACCCTCTACTCCGGTAAGCGCCCGGTTCAGAAGGTACATTATCGTTTCCCTGTCATTCTCAAGCCGTGCTCCGGTGACCCTCTCAAATATCCCGCTTATTTTTTCTACGAGCAGCGGCTCCAGTTCTTCGCTTCGTTTCTGGTAATCACGCTCTGCCGCAGCGGCTCTGGCTTCACATTCCAGTTCTTTCTCCCGGTATTTCCTCTTGCACTCTTCTTCGGCTTCGGATAAGCCCTCACGGTAGCCTTCTTCCCTGCCTTCGTCTCTGGCAGCGCCCCGTATCTGCTCCGCTTCTTTCTTAGCGGCAGTGATTATCGCCTCAGCTTCTTCATGCGCCGCTTTTATTGCAGCATCTATCTCTTCGCGGCTCATCGCCCCGCCGGCTTTGATAAGATTTTCTTCTTCCGGCTCGGTCACCAGCCTCTCTACCAGCAGAGGATCCAGCCCCTCTGAAAAGCCCTCCTGTATCACTTCCGCAGGCTCTTCCGCCATCTTTGTACGCAGCTCTTCAAGACGCTGCTCCACAAAACGGTTTGAGTTGATCGTCAGCTTTTTTCCGGATTCTACATTGACGAAGCCGCCTTTTATAAAATTAGACAATTACCTCGTCACCTCCGCCCCTGGATATGATTATCTCGCCGGTATCCTCCAGCTTGCGGATCACGTTTACTATCTTCTGCTGGGCATCCTCAACGTCCTTCATACGAACAGGGCCCATAAATTCCATGTCTTCCTTTATCATCTCTGCCAGACGCTTTGACAGGTTGGTGAATATCGCATTCTGAACTTCTTCACCGGTACCCTTGAGCGCCAGCTCCAGATCGGCATTATCAACCTCACGCAGCACACGCTGGATAGCCTTGTTGTCCAGAAGCAGGATATCCTCGAATACGAACATCTTCTTTCTGATCTCGTCGGCCAGCTCCGGATCCTCTATCTCCAGTATCTCCATGATATGCTTTTCTGTACCGCGGTCCGTAGAGTTTAATATCTCCACAACCTGATCCACACCGCCTATCTGGGTGTAATCCTGATTCACGAGGTTTGCCAGCTTGCTCTCCAGTACACGCTCCACCTCCTGTATAACATCGGGGCTTGTCCTGTCCATTGTAGCGATACGCCTTGCCACATCCGCCTGATTTTCCTGCGGAAGAGCGGATATGATAAGGGCAGACTGGCTTGGAGACAGATATGACAATATAAGTGCGATCGTCTGGGGATGCTCATCCTGGATAAAGGATAAAAGCTGGGTGGCATCGGTCTTTCTGACAAATTCGAAAGGCTTTACCTGCAACGATGCCGTAAGCTTTCCGATGACATCCAGAGCCTTCTCCGTACCCAGAGCCTTTTCCAGCAGCTCCTTTGCATAGCCTATACCGCCTTCTGCGATATACTGCTGTGCAAGACAGATCTCATAGAACTCATTTATGACATCTTCCTTTACCTGGGGTGAAATACTCCTGGTATTAGCTATCTCAAGTGTAAGGTCCTCTATCTCCTCTTCCTTGAGGTGCTTAAAAACGGTGGAGCTCATTTCGGGCCCCAGGGCGATAAGCAGCACAGCTGCCTTCTGTATTCCCGTTAAACCGGTATCAGCCATCTGTTTAACTCCAATCCTCGTTCAACCAGTTGCGCAGCAGATTAGCTGCAAGCTCAGGGTTGTCCTCAACAAATTTTTCAACAATACGTCTGGCTTCGGATTTCTCCTCAACGCCTATCTCGTTAAGATCATTATCTGCCATGGTCGACTGCAGTATATCATCAATGGATATCTCCGGCTCTGCTTCCTCCACACGTGCCTGACGCATGCTGCGAAGGATAACGAAAGCGAGCAGGCCGAGTATCAGAATGATGAGTATTATCTGAAGCACATCATTAAGTCTGATGTTTAAACCTTCATGATCCACAAAGAAGGGCTGTTCATATGAAAGGATCGATATCTTTCCCGTAGCTATGCCCGAAGCATTTGAAACAGCCATTATAAGGCTCTGCTCCACCGGAAGCTCCGTGCGGATATCATTGGCAAGCTTGTACTGTTCCCAGGTGATGCCTTCAAGCTCACCGGCTTCACGCACATCATCCTCGTTGATCATCTTATAGGTAAGGAGGGTCACCGTAACGGAGGAATTCTCCCTGTCGATATCCCCTGCCTGCTTATTGATCGTTTTGATACGCTCATCCGGGAGGAAATCCTCGCTGGTCTCGATAACGGATGAAGAAGTATTCGACTGATTCTCATAAACATAACCGGTAGTATCCTCACCATTTGCATCGGTACCGGGCACACCGCCCGTGGTCCCCTGATTGGTGCTCTGATATGTATCCCGGCTGGCCAGCACTCCGTCACCTTCGGTATCGGTGTTAGAGTACTCATGCTCCACCTGCTCATAATTCGACATGTCTATGGAGATATGGGCAGCCACCTCGATCCCCGAAAACTGGTTAAGTCCAAGTAATGCGCGCTTGACATCGGCTTCAGTAGAACGTGCCAGCTGATCTGCCAGTGTAAAGAATGAACTGGAGCTTCCGGATGTTTCACTTTCCGCAGCGCCGGCATAGAGCAGCTTTCCGCTGGTATCGACTATACTGATATTGTTAGTGGTGTCGTTTCCGAGCGCTGTGGCTACAAGCCTGGCCATGGCACCTGCCTGATCGGTAGTGCATTTATCCACCAGCTCAAGGGTAACTGCCGCATAGCTTTCCTTATTCTGTGCGATAAGCGTCCCGTTCTGCTCAGGTATGCTGAGCTTTACATCCGCCTTGCGGACAAAGTCCTGATCCTGAAGTGTTTCCTCAAGTGTCTGTTCAAGATAGACTATGTATTTCTTCTGTGTATCGGACTCCGTCGAGAAGAATCCGCCGTCTACCACGTTATCGATGGAAAAATTATCGGTAGAGATACTGTTACTGCCAAGTAAGAGCACTGCTGCCGTATAATCCTTGCGGTTAATGGAAATGGTAAGACCGTCTTCCGAAGTCTTATAAGCGATCTCCTCACCCGTGAGCAGGTCGATAACCTCCTGAGCCTCCTTTGCCGAAGACGCAGTGTGGATCTTCACATATTCAGGACGGGTGATCCAGATGACCAGCCCGATAAACGCAGCAAGACTCAGCACAGCCAGAAGAGCTATGATAACCTTCTGACGACGTGAGAATTTTTCCCACCAGTTTACTATCCTTCCGGGTATTCCCCGGATCCATGCCATAAGTTTATCTACCATATAAACTCCTTATAACTTATCAAATATATCCTTTAGATCTGCATGTTAATGATGGCCCTGTATGCTTCTATTATCGAATTTTTGAGCGTTACCGTATACTGCAGCGCCGTAGAGGCTTTCTGCAAAGCGATAGCCAGGTCATGGGTGGAAGTACTCTGCCCCATGGCCAGCTTGATCTCCTCATTCTCCGCATCCGACAGATATTTGTTGGTAGTATTGATATTTGAAAGAGCCGCACCGAAGATGGAGCCGAAAAGATCCTCCGTACCGGAAGCCTTTTCAGCGGCGAAACGGCTTATTTCCTTACCCGTACGTACATTAAGCCTGTCTATGGGATTGCTTACCAGATTGCCTGTGGCAGTATCCATGTATTCCATACGATGTCCTTTCTGTCGGCTTCATATAGCTCCTTCACCATGTCATTTTTCAGGATGACTCTGCTTATATCATTCTTAGTGAAGTGAAGGATCTTTTGCCTGTTATCCGATAATACTGAGCCCGGTGCTTGCCATCGACTTGCTGGCGTTAAACGCTGTGGCATTCGCCTCATAAGCCCTGTTGGCATCGATCAGGTTGGTCATTTCTGTTATGGTGTTCACGTTGGGATAGGTAACATAACCGTTCTCGTCCGCATCGGGATGTGAAGGGTCATATACCATGTTCATAGGGCTTTCGGTATCTTCCGCTATGGTAGGTATCTTCACACCGTAACCTATCAGATCATCGCTTACTATATTGCGGTCATGCCTCTGCTGAGCCCTGCCGGTACCTACGACAGTGGAAAGGACACGTCCGAAGGAACGGCGGTCCTGCTGGGTATCTTTGGTCTCAAAAACCACGACCTTGCGCCTGTAGGGTGTCCCGTCACCGGTACGCGTGGTGTTGGTATTGGCGATATTCTCCGCTATGGTATCCATGCGGTAACGCTCTGCCGTTAAACCGGATGCCGTTATATCAAAAGATGTAAACATTCCCATGGTATTTATCTCCTATCTGTGTATCACGCGATCCACATCGCAAAGAGTCCCCTCATTAAGATTCAGCCGCCCGCTCCGTTACCCATGGCGGTCTTAAGATTCTGGAACTCGCTCTTTACACACTGCATCAATGAATTGTAAGTTATCTGGTTCTCCGCCATATATACGTTCTCGCGGTCGATATCCACGTTATTTCCGTCAAGTCTGTAGGAAAATCCTTCTGCGTCGGTGTAGACCCTGGGCTCTATCTTGGAAAGCTGCATATTGTAGACCTTCGCATCCATGGTGCGGTACTCTACCTTATTTAAATTCCTTATCAGCTCATCCTCAAAGGATACATCCTGCCTTTTGTAATTAGGCGTATCCACATTTGCCAGGTTATTAGAAATGGCTTCATTACGAAGCCAGGCTGCATCCGCCGCCTTATCTAACACATTTATATATGAATAAACATTTGAATTGACCATGCCGATACCTCACGCTTTCTTTCTGTACCACATACCCTTATACACAAAAACAGCACAGACAAAACCCTGTGCCGTTCCCTGGCTGTTACGGGCTTCCCTGCCTATGCTCATATCTATTATATCGGACATAACGGGCCGAAACTGTAACAACTATTATATAATATTTTAGAAAAATTACAAGATGATTTTATGTAAACCGTTTCAGATGCCTTAACATCTGCCGGCCAAAGTTAGATGTTAAAACACCTCATAGATAGAATTATTGATCACCTTCAACCTTGTTCCCTTAACACCTGCTGAGTGGGTCTCTATGACTCCGGCGCTCTCAAGCTTTCTGAGCGCGTTTACCACCACGCTCCTGGCTATACCGGTATCTTCGGCGATATGCGTGGTAACGATAAGGGTCTCCTCTTCATCGATCTTATCAAGTATATGTTTGATGGCCTCTTTTTCAGAGAAGGTAAGGGCATCCAGGGCGCTTTTCACTCCCTGCATAAGCCTGTCGTTCTCATCCGCTTCCGACCTTAAGGATCTTAAGAGCTCAAGTCCCACCACGGTACCGGCATACTCAGCAAGTATGATATCATCCATATCATACCAGCCTTTGTCTTTATAGATAAACAGACTGCCAAGCCTTTCTCCGCCCGCATACAAAGGCGAAGCTACGGCATGATAACGTCCGCCGCCTTCAGCCACATCCATCGAAAAGCCCAAAGTCATCAGATTTACATTATCCTGTGTGGATAAAATACCCATAAAGCGCTCATTTAAGCCGGCATCTATGTGCTCACCTACAGAGTGGCTCAGAAGCTCCTTAAGCAGCTGGACTTCTTCATTTATCCCGCAGCCCAAAAGCTTTCCGCCCTTGCTTATCACGAGCACATTCGACGAAAGGCTCTCGCTTAAGACCTCACATATGTCATTAAATGCCACCTTGGGAGAGGTATTATTGTGCAAAAGCCTGCCCAGTTTCCGTGTACGGTCAAGAAGACTTAAACTCATCATTCATCCCTTTCATCATCTTTGATATATCCGCACTCCGTATCGGCACACACGAGTTTGTTTCCTTTTTTAAGCATTATACCACCGCAGCGGGGACATTTTTCCGAAACAGGTTTGTTCCATACCATAAAGTCGCATTCGGGTATTCCTTCGCAGCCATAGTATCTGCGGCCTTTCTTGGTCATTCTTACTACTATATCCTTACCGCACTTGGGACACAGAACTCCGGTCTTTTCAAAGTACGGTTTGGTATTCTTACAGTCAGGAAATCCCGGGCAGGCGAGGAAACGTCCGTGCGGACCGTATTTGATCACCATCTTTCTGCCGCAGTTCTCACACTCAACATCGCTCTCTTCATCTTTTATCTCGATGTGAGCCATTTCCTCCTCGGCTTTCTTTACCGCCTCATCCAGATCGGGGTAGAAATTGGCAATGACCGTATGCCAGTTTGTCTTGCCCTCTCCTATATTATCCAGAAGGCTTTCCATGGTAGCGGTAAAATTAACATCCACTATTGCCGGGAACTCATCCTTCATCACCTTATTGACTATCTCACCCAGCTCGGATACAAAAAGATTTTTATTCTCTTTAAGGATATAACGTCTTGCAAGTATGGTAGTGATCGTGGGCGCATAGGTAGAAGGCCTTCCTATGCCAAGCTCCTCGAGCGCACGTACAAGGCTCGCTTCCGTATAATGCGCGGGAGGCTGAGTAAAGTGCTGCTTCTTTTCTATTTCATTAAGCGTTATCGAAGCTGTCTTGTCCTTATCCGCAAATTCTTTCAGAAGGAAGCTGTTCTGCGCCTTCTCATCATCGGTATCGGTATAGACCTTCATAAAGCCGTCGAATCTGATCGCACTGGCTGCGGCAGTAAATATGATCCCGCCTGCGGTCAGTTTGATCGACATTGTATCGTAAACCGCAGCGGACATCTGGCTGGCAGCAAAACGTTTCCAGATAAGCTGATATAGCCTGTACTGTTCCCTGGGCAGCTTATTTTTTAAGCTCTCGGGTGTCTTGGTGATATCTGTAGGGCGGATGGCTTCATGCGCATCCTGGATCTTTTTATCATCCTTCTTTGCTGCCGCGCCGCCGATATGATAAGCCTCGCCGAAATTATTTACTATATATTCTTTAGAAGCTGCCAATGCCTCATCGGAGATACGCGTCGAATCCGTACGCAGATATGAAATATATCCGTCTTCATAAAGCGTCTGTGCGGTACGCATCGTCTTTGAAGTAGAGTAATTAAGTGTCTTTGATGCCTCCTGCTGTAGCGTTGACGTGGTAAAGGGCAGAGGGGCCTTGCGGGTACGCTCTCCGCGCTTGATCTCCTTTATCTCAAACTTAGCGCCTTTAAGCTTTTTCTCTATCTCTTCAGCCTCTGCACGGCTGTCTATGGTCTTCTTTCCGTTTTCATCACTGTAGAAAGAAGCGATAAAGCTCTTTTTTCCTGCGCCGGCATTAAACTGTGCCTCTATGGTCCAGTATTCTTTGGGAATAAAGGCTGCTATCTCATCCTCACGGTCACAGATTATGCGAAGGGCAACACTCTGTACGCGTCCGGCTGAAAGCCCTCTTTTTATCTTCCCCCACAGCAGAGGTGATATGCGGTAACCAACCATACGGTCCAGTATACGGCGGGCCTGCTGCGCATCCACCAGGTCCATGTCTATGTCACGCGGATGCTTTAGGGAATCTTTAACGGCATTCTTTGTTATCTCATTAAAGGAGATACGGTGTACCTTTTTCTCTCCTAATTTAAGTGCCTCATAAAGATGCCAGCTGATAGCTTCTCCTTCGCGGTCGGGGTCGGTAGCCAGATATATATTATCGGCTTTTTTCACTTCCTTACGGAGCTTTGCAAGCACCTCACCCTTTCCGCGGATAGTTATATATTTGGGCTCATAATCATGTTCTACATCCACGCCAAGCGTACTCTTGGGCAGGTCACGTACATGCCCCTGACTGGCGCAAACCTCATAGGTACTGCCCAGGAATTTTTTAATAGTCTTAACCTTTGCAGGCGACTCCACTATTACAAGATTCTTAGCCATATTGCTTTCCTTGTACCCCTTTAAAAATAAGAATTGCGTGTACAACTCAGCACACGCAAGATAATATACTATAAATGGTTTTTAAATGCAAGAAAAAAACTCACCACAGTTGTTTCCAGTTATCGGCTTCAAATATGTTATCATGCACCTCGTAATACGGCCTTTCGCTGATATCCCACGCATAGTCCACGCCATTTTCATCCAAAAAACGATAGGGAAATTCAAAAGACACACCAACCGGTTCTTCCTTTGCTCTGCAGTCTACAGGATTACCCGTATAAGGATTGGCAGGATCTTCAACTATTCCTTCCATAGCTATAGCAGGAACATCTGCGTTGGTCATAAACTCATCGGATACTGTAAATCCTTCCGAATTAAAATCCTTGACCATAAGGAGAGGGTTTACATATGTAACATCTATATATCCGTCATTTAATGTGATCATCCCCATATCCTTACCATGATCGGAAACTATGATTATCCTCGTATTATCATATACCCCCAATTCTCTAAGTCTGTCCATCAATCGCCCCAGCTGTATCATGGTTGACATATTTACGTGGTAATGCTCGCGTATCTGTTCGGAGCTGATACACCCGCTTTCCTTA
Organism: uncultured Lachnospiraceae bacterium; assembly: GCA_902779395.1. GTDB lineage: Bacteria > Bacillota > Clostridia > Lachnospirales > Lachnospiraceae > NK4A136. Next base: position 94,589 of record CACZBK010000014.1, read on the forward strand.
TAGCCACTGTTATCAACCTGTACAGCAGGGACATAGTCCGGCAATTGCAAAATACATGGAGCATGTGTAGCCATACTTTTGAACATAATAAAGTTTCCATTTGCATTATTATCTGTTTCTGTCAATTCAGGGAGCTTGCGAAGAGTTGAGTAACTGTTCCAGAACTCCTCATCTAACATTGACGGCTTAGTTATACTCATATACTCCCCGTCCTGATATATACTGCGTGCCAGGAAAGCAGGAGCAGACCTGAATATACTGTAAAAAACGAAATTTCTGTATACATCCACGTCTATAAATTCATCTGTCTTTGAATACTTTCCGACGGTTTCCATAACTTCCGTGCCGGGTAACGGATCATACAGCTGTGCAAAAGGTGTTTCATGATCATCATTTCCAAGCGGATCGTCTGCAACTGTGATGCCGTATCCTTTATTATAGAACAGTAGTGGCATTAGCGATAATGCCTCATCCCCTTTCTTCAGATAAGAAACATCCCGTCTTTCACACATGGCGCTCTGTGTATATTCGTATCCGCCATATATCGGGGCAGCCCCCAAACAGGTACAGCCACCGGTTGATAGCGTGTTAGGATAATATGTAAATCCGTCAAACGCTGCTTTAAGCTCCGGCTTTTCCTCAAGTATATAAGGTATGAAACTGTTTATCGCCCGGTCGATCATGATAACCATAACATTCTTTCCTTCAGATGACATCTTGATAACAGCCTGATCATCTTCCTGATGAGCCACCTGCGGTTCAGCTTTTATCTTTTGTATTTTCCCTGACACATCAAACAGCCTGATCATGATCATAACCAGCATCGCGATCACTATTATATTTATAATCTTAGGCAGAATACCTTTTTTTTCTTTCATCATATAAAAGATGATCAAAAAAACACTGAAGCACAGAATGATCGCGATAGTCCAATCATATTCAGAATAATATACCCCGTTATCATAGATCAGTTTATTGGAAACAAACCCCTGGTTTCTGTTAAATAAAAGAAAATCACCTATGGAGATCACCAAAATCGAAGTCATTATAAAGTGAAACAGCTTTTTCCCTTTTGACTCGAGAAATGCATATATAACATTCCCCCACAGCATAAACACTCCTGCGTAGGTAATCGCTGTCATAAATAAATACCGCCAGGGGGATTCCAACAGCCCGGGCTTATAAAAATCCCTTACAGATGCAGAAATCAGCATTAAAGGTATAAAAAGTCCGTTAAATAAAAACAGACCTGTATTCAACAACAATGCACTTCTGTTTTTAACGGTATTATTATGCGTATCTGTATTATCTTTTTTAATTATGACTGTTGTAAGACTTTTAATCAGCGAAAAGGAATTATTAAAAGTCCAATATAAAACAAGTCCGGAAGGACTCCGGTAGAGCAGCACCAGAAAGATAGAGGCAAGGATAACAGGCTGTATAAGACTCTTAGCTCCCTTTCCTTTATTGTAGACCAAAGCAGAGCAAAGATTAATTGCAGTCATAAGGATCGGAAGTAAATTGACAGTCAGTCCCCCGAGCTGTATCAGCGCATCCGGACGCGCAAAGCTTTCGATCCATAAGAAAGACACATCTTCCAAAACAGGCAGATTTGCCAGAAAAGAATATGCCGCCATAAAAAAAGGGATCTGAAGAAATAATGGAATAGTCCCCTTTAAAGCCATAACCGGATGATAAGATGAGATCCGATAGTATCTCATCAGCATCATCTGACGTTCATCCCCCCTGAAATTCTCCCGTATATGATCCACCCATTTTTTCATATTCTTTTGTTTATCATCTTCTTGCTCCTTAAGAAACTGGGCTTTGGAATAAAGCGGAAGCGTAAACAAAAAAACACAAAAACTTAAGCATAGTATTGAGGCAGGGATACTAAAATGAAAAAGCCGTGTAGCAAGATAAAACACGACTTCCATGGCATATTTAATTGGCAGAATGATCAAACGATAAAGAATCTCAGACATATATATATCCTTAAAAATCCCCCCGCCGGAAGCGGGGGGATTCATTTTATTTATACCTTTTAGTCATAATACTCATAAGGCTTGGGATCGCCGCTGGTTACAGGCAGCTGCTTATCATTTGCATTTATAGGTCCCGAAATCTTACCCATCAGCATACTATGCTGAGTAGAAGTACCGTTATCATTTCCTGAAGGGAAATAATATCCATAGCAGTCATAAATGTACTTATAAGGATCAGCGCCGTCATGTAAAGCTGAGAACTTACACCATACATGAAGTCTAATATAGCCACCATTTTGTACAATATAATCCCAATAATAATTTGCTGCCGTGGAATGAGTAGTTGTTTCGATTCCAAAACCGTTAGCCTTATTATCCGTATGAATCCTGGTCAGATTAAAGTCCGCTCCTACATTACCATTCCCTGTAATATCAGGGAATTTAACACAACGCTGATTACCATTCGTCCCCGGCTTTGCATATCCATCTCCTCCACCACTGAACGGAGACGATGACACCAGATAAGTATAGTAATCATTTCTATACTGCGATCCATCCAGCTTAGTAGCCCATATGTCTTGTGACTTAGTTACACCAGGAATTTCTTTCATAGGACAAAACTGAAAATTAATAGTCTGCATTTTCAACGGAGTTCCTATTTCAACTCTGTTGAACACCTCATTATCCCATACAACAGCACTGTTCCATCCGGGAACACCATCACCCATCTTAAGATCATCATCATTGGGGCCCTCATCTGCATGCAGTTTAAGCTTAAAGGTGTCACTACCGCTATCACTTCCTGCCGCAAAAACAGCGAGATCGATGTTCTCATAGGTGCTGTTTCCTATTCTCTTATTAGATCCCTGCATGTTGAGCGATATCTGAGCATCCATTACTATTCTTCCATCTGCACACTTATCACAAGTACAGATTCCATCTACGGGAATAGCACTAAGCATCGTACCGGTGGTACCAGCTGAAGATCCTCCCCACGAATAAATCGGAACTCTTGCTCCATCATTTACGGGTTGAGTAAGGATCTTAATAGTATAGGTCCCGCCAGCAGGGGATTTAGCATATATTATCCCTTCTTTTTCCCATTCCCACTGATTATTCAATATATCCTTGCAGCCAAATTTTGATCCATCAGGTTCAAGATAATAGATGGTCTCCGTAGCGCTGTCTGCAAAAGAAAAATCAGTATAATCAGCCGGTACAAAACTTCTCAGGTCATATTCATGCAATCTCAGGACTACCAGATCACAATCCGCAGATGACCCGCTTCCGCCATCCGGCATGGGATCACCACCGGTACCTACTTTATTTCTGAGATAAATCTCACTGGTAGTAGAATATGAATACTGCTTATTGATCATATTGACTGACAATGTTACTACATCTGCAGTTTTGTAATTGAACATATCATCGCCTGCATCAGCTTCAACATTAGAATTTCTTGTTACATAAATAGCATTCACACCTTCAGCTAACAGAACAGGGGGTTCACTGTTTCTTTGAAGCATCAGATCAGAATAATTACCCTTTTTTCCAAGATCCATAGTAGCAGAAGAATCAAAATCAATTCTTCTTCCTATCTTATATGTCACAACTTCATCTGCACCGGTATATGCCCCGGTAGTTTCACTGACCTTTCTCTCCTTGGTCTTAATAGTGATGACATCTGACTGTATCCCACCTGCTCCGGATAATGCAACCGAAATACCATCTTTTTCATTTGTATTCATCATAAGGTCAGTCACAGTCTGCACAACCTGCTGCGCATTTTCCTGAAGGCTCACCTCAAAATATCCATCCTTATATATACGCTGGCTGTTGATCATCAAAGCGCCAACTTCTGCCATAGCCAACAGCAAAACACCTACTGCCAGCAAAAGCTCTACCAACGAATACCCTTTATTTCCTTTCATCTTTTTTCTCCTTTCCTGCTATAAACAATGGCACAAATGCTGTCTTAGCTGTCTCCGCCCTCTCCACCTTCACCTTCGGGAGGAGCAATGAATTCCCCGCACTCTATAGCTCCGGTTTCTTTATATACAACTACCTTATACATCTTCGTCCCGCTGGATAAAACAAAATAGTTTCCTGTCGTACGCACATCTCCGGCCATTTTTAACCTGCCGTTAGTATTAAAAACAATCGTAGCTCCGTTAGATGTATCGCTAACCGCAGGAGCAGTATCAAGCCCCGAATTCACCACTACTCCGGAACCGCTTATCATCACTGTCTCCTCCGCAGCAGACCCCTCTCCTATGATTGCATAACAAACTCCACCATCCACATCAAGTTTTATCACTCCTGCAGCCTGACCTTTACTCATTGCATTAGTTTTTGCCTGACGCAAAACGTTTTCCAATCTCTTCGCTGATTTAGTTACACTGTTATTAGTGATCAAGCTGTATGAAAAAAGCATAAACACGACTATAAGCGCCGACAAGGCTAAAACAATTATCAGCTCAACCAACGTAAAACCTTTATTTCCTATTAATTTTCTTTTTCTCATAAAGGCTCCTCCTTAATCCTTGGTCCAGTTAAATACTGAGATAACCGGCTGGATTGAAGCATCAGCATCACCACCGGCAGCGCCTTTAAACTCGCGAAGAGTTTTATTCATATCCTTATCAAAAAAATTATCAAACGCACAATAATTGTTCTGTTTATTTGCTTTATCATAGTAATATGGTTTACTGTCAGCATCATTGGTATATTTAACAAGTGTGGTACCACCCAGTTTAAACTCTTTGGGATTAGATGTAGCCTGAAGCTGAGTCACATTTGAGCCATTACCTATAAGGTTATATCCGCCCTCACCATTATGATTTACAAAAAGTTTTCTGGCCGCTTCAAAATGATCATCATCCATGGTTCCCCAAGCGAAACCTTTCGCCTGAATACCGATAGTAACACAACCTTTGCCCGATGCGTCAAGATAAAGGCAATTATTAAACACACCCTGCATTTTAGATATCGCACCATAGCCTATAAACATAGTATTGTTATACGTTTCTCCACCGGAGATTGTAGAATCACCATTTAAGTCAAAAGGTGTATATCTGGCACTGGCTTCTATATCCTTTCCCTTAACACTGACTGTCCCCGTGACCGTAGGATGTGAGTAATGATGCCATACAAATTTCTCCTTGTACTCATATTGTGTATATGCTTTATCATCACCATTATAATACATATGCATCTGTTTAGCAAAAAGTTTATTACATAAGCCGTCGGCATACTTGTCGTAATTCTCCCACTTAACGCCACCACTTCCTTTATAGGATCCGGTGCCTACTTCCCTGTATGTTCCGGTGACACCGTCACGGCAGTATACATCACCACCCATTATCACTTCCCCGGTTCCGTTGATATTCAACGCACCTCTGATATAAGTAGTACCATGTAAGTAAAGTACCGCCCCGTCTGCAACAGTTATATCGCCTTCAAAGAAATTGAAATTTCCCATAAAGGTAACCACAGATTTGGATCCAAGTCTTAAAGCATCACTACCCAAAGAATCGTTTTTTCTTACATATATATCACCGCCAAAATACTGGCTGCTCATTTCTATAGATAAGGGACTATCCATCAATATACTGAAATCATTAACTTTCGCAGGTGCATCAGTAGTTGCCGGGAAACCAAGTGCAATATCCGTTACTATATTACTCTCATATCCGGCTTCATTAGTTGTTGTAAGCTTAACACCCTTTAAATATATATAATTTGCTGTTTCAACATATGACGGAATAGTATTGTCGTAAATACAGCTTACCTCGACATCTGCTATACCCGGAACTTTACCAGTATTTATCAAATGCTCCAGAGCATCATCATCGAACTGATTGGAAGACCCTTTCTGGAGAAGAGTCTTCATAGTTGTTCTGGGCGTAGTAGATGAATAACTAATCTGCTTGATCTGCGCCAACATATCACTCAAAGCATATTCATCAGTATAAAAATTATCCGAAGCTCTCTGACGCATCCCTTTCATCTTAAAATTCACGGTAGACATATACAACAATGAACTTGCCAGGATTGCTATAAACAATATACCTATCAATACTGCAACAAGAGCCGCTCCTCTATTGTTCTTTATTATCTTCATAGATCATATCCTCCTATGCTTATATCCATCAACACTTACTTATTAATGCTCTTATTAAGTATCCCGCTGGTTACTTTTGCAGCAGGAGCTCCTTCTAATCTTCCTGTATCAGGATCAAATCTACCGATCCATCTGTGGCTCATTGCATCATAATGATACTCATAAACCTTTACAGTAACTTCATAGGAGAAATACTTGTGGCATGTCTCACCAGTCTTATTTCTTGCAAGTGTGCCCGGATACTGTGATCTTGGTACAAACGTAACGGTTGCATCAAAATAGCGGTTTTCTCTTTCGATACGGCTATAGAACATATACGCCAGCTTAGGTATGCCTTTGGACACAGCATCCGGTGCCGGATACATATCCGAGCTGAATCCAAAATACAATAATTTGTCATAAGGATTTGCATCATACAAGGACTGATCCTTATCCACATACGCTGTAAACAGATCTGAAACTTCTTTAATCGCCTCCCAGCACATTTCCTGATCATCAAGATTCTCACAGGAAATCGGGAAACAATCATCAGATGCTGTATATGTAGTAGCATAACTCCCTGTATAATCCCCGTCACTAGCAGGATCTGAACTGTTTAAAAGTTTCTTGGTCGCATCTCCCTGCGCCGGGCTGGGTCCCACATGTCCCAGATTATACCAATTACCATCCATACTAGAGAAGGCGAGCCTGGAGCTGGAATTAATATCTCCCACCGAAGAATTGAATCCGGAAGGTGAAGAAATCAGTGCTTTAACGACTTCCTCATAGGTTTTTCCTCTTATACCTTCCATGATAGTATTGGCAACATCGGTTGCTATCATAGTATCGCGGCTCTTTTTGTTCACTTTAACAGATGTAACGAATGAACGCATGAGTGGTGCTACTATAATAGCAAACAAACCAAGCGCTACCAACACCTCAACCAAAGTAACACCTTTTGAATTTCTGATCTTTTTTTTGTTCATCAAGTTTTTTTCTTTTTTCATGCGTTCTCCTCCTTTTAAACGCACCACCCTCCCATTGTACAATGGGAGGGTAACACATTAAAGCTCCTTACTCTATATCACCAAAGCCGTCCTGATCTTCCTCTTCTTCCTCGTCCAGATCTTCCAGATATCTCTCAAACAACTGGTGTAAGTACAATCCATCCGGACTCAAAGGTCCAAACAGATTCTCGGGATCTAAGCCTCTAAGTTCAAGTTCGTCTATATCCGGCCAAGCAGGAACAGGATCCAGCTTTCGTCCCTGTCCTGAAATTGCATACTGCTCGATAAGCATAGAGCACTCTATTTCACCGGTATCAGGATCATATTCAGCTTCAATAGTTTTGTAGATCATAGGGTCCTGATAATCAAGGATATAATCAAGAGCATATCTGAATCCATCATAAAAACATTTAAATACTATAGTTGAATCATTGATAACACCCACAAGGCCATCCACTTCGCTCTCATCAGAAATAGCAATATAATCATTCTCACCGAAGCCTACCGAACCAATAAACACCGTAGTATTATCTTCTATCCCGTTATAGCCGAAGCGAGGGGTCTCATCATCCTCATCCTCTTCAAGAGCAAGCATGTTCTCTGCAGCTTTAACAAGTGAATTGTACTCAAGGTACTGAAGGAACATTGTATAATTTTCCTGACTTACCTCAGCCGGGAATGAAGCTATCAACTCATCGCGTTCCTTCTTCATTCTTTCCGTTTCTGCTATATAAAAATCACGGTTCTTATTCATTTCCTGCAATTCATCAAGTCTTGCCTGAAGGTTAACGTTTTCACCCTTGATCACTTCCGTATCTTCTCTTAGATTTTTCGTGTACAATATATAAGGCAGTACAACCACCGCAACTATCAAGAGCAATAATATTATTTTCGAGTCTCTATCCGAAAGACCAAGCATTACTGTTCTCCTCCTTCCTCAGTATCACTTTCCTGAGATTCATTACTTTGAGATTCAGCTTCTTCCTCCATAAGAGTCTTAGCTGTTTCAAAATCTACCATTCCCATCCCATTGCCGATATGACATGTGGCAGTGTAAACAACCTGGCGCTGAAGCACAGGCTCAATCTCAGTAATGCCTTCCTGAAGGACCATACCTGTCTCATAGAGCACATATTCAGAAGGTTCTTCGGGCATCTCTTTCTCTTCATCATCATCAAGATCCTCGGCCGTAATATGTTCTGTCCGAAGCTCACCATCGCCGATAGTATCATCTTCTTCATCTTCAGGAGTATAATTCTCTTTAAGATAAATCGGGTTACCTTCCTCATCATAACCGATTATGATTATATATCTCCACTGATCCTCTATACTTGGAATATAGAGATTGCTCACATAATCCAATTTAGACAACTGAAGCAGCACATCCGCAACTTCGTTCTTTGCTGTGTCATGCCATCCGCTGGTGAGTTCAAAAGTAACATCACCATCATTAACAGTAATTTTCGATATGGCTGAATCCTTTGGCAACAGCCTCTCAAGGTCATCTATGAAGCGAACAAAAAACTCACTGTCACTGCGTGAAGAGTATTCAAAAGCCTTAACAAGATTATACTCTATCTGAGCAGCTTCATAAGCCGCTTTAATCTCTTCGATATCTTTAATCTTTTCTATCTCCGCTTCAAGCCTGGCTTTCTCATCGGCAACAACCTTGTGCTGATAGATTGAAATGCCCGTAAACACAGCGCTTCCCACAAAAGCCACCGCAAAAGCGTACTTAAGATACTTAATCAAGTCACTCGACTCAACCAGACTCTGCTTTTTTGATGACCCTATATTCAGGTTCATAGGATCTATGATGGCTCCTATGTTAGGAAGATAGCGCAACACTTCTTCCGCAGTAAGCGCCGCCTGCCCTTTTATCGAAACACCGGCCAGAGTATCGAAGTGTTCCACCGGTGCTCCCAGTTCACGCTGAAGTATCTTCTCAATACCAGCTATGGCAGAACCTTCACCAAATATCTTAATACCCTGTAACAGTTCCCCGGGATTCTTGGTCCTGTGATATTCAACAGCACGACCAATACCGTTTACCAGGTACGAAACCGTCTGCGCATACTCATCAGCCGTAACATGCTGATCCAGAAGCGCTTCATTTGAAAGCAGTGTCTTTGCGTCTTTTTCAGATATCTTCTTGACATCCATTAGCGCATTGATAACTGCTGTCTTACCATAGTTAACGCTTCGCTGCAGGACCAGAACATGCCCACGCATAACGTTAACATAGGTGGCATCCTTTTCTATCTGGAGCACCAGATCCGTACGTCCTTCCTGCATCTGAAGAGCCAGCAGCTGGATAACCGAGTTGCCGAAATAATCAATACTCCTTACATTAAGCCTCAGCTCATCCGCCACCTCATAGTAACCGCGTACCAGATCCATAGGGGCAGCCACCGCTGAAACACGGTACTTTCTGCCATCTTCCGTCATATAATCTTCCAGGACGGAATAGGCGAAAAGATAATCACCGGATGCACTCATAGGGAAGTATTCGCCGGAATTGGCCTGCAAAACCTGTCCTAACTTCTTCGTGTTTTTGAAATAGTTGATCTCTACTTCCTTGCTTGCAATCTTCTTACTGGCAATGGTAAATACCACCTCTTTTGCCGTAAACCCTCTTCCGAAGATCGCCGTCCTGATAGCTTCGGCAACCGCTGTTACATCAATTAGATAACCATCATTAAAACTCCCGGCCGGAGTAGTTATCTCTGCAGCGTTGCTCAAAACTACAGCTTTGTTGTTGTTCTTCTGCATCTCAGCTATACGGATAACATCCGATGAGATGTAGATAGTCAATGCCTTATTGGCCATTCCTACTGCTCCCCTTTCATAGTTGTTTATATATTAATGAATATTCATCATATTCATAATATACAGATCTATCAATTCCTGCCCCCATAGCATAACGATCATCGCTCCGCTAGCAAGGTAAGGTCCAAAAGCCAAAACATGGTCTTTCTTTCTTACTATCATTGTCAGGCCATGAATAACACACCCCAATACAGCACCTATCAGCAAAACCAGAATTATCTTCTGCCATCCCAGAAGCAATCCTAATGCTGCCATAAGCTTCATATCTCCCCCTCCCATAGCCTTGCCTCCACTAAACAGGCCGATCAGAAGAAACACACCGCTAACCGCAACGGCCCCGATAAGATATACATACCATCTCTTCAGGTCAAGAAAGATATGCGTTACCCCCAAGGAAGCAATCACGGCATTCATTTCCGGCGGAAGCTCAAATATCCTGATATCCACAAATGACAGCCCCAAAAGCAGAGTTCCTGTCAATCCATAGATAATCCACTCCCAGCTATACGAATACT
>CACZBK010000015.1 GCA_902779395.1 uncultured Lachnospiraceae bacterium
AAAGTTACAATAGACAGGCGTGTGGTAAGTGTTAACGTTATAAAAGCCAAGAATAAAACATATGATGCCACCACAAGCGCAGAGATAGATAATAGCAGTGTAGTTATAGAAGGAAGAGCCGATCAATACCTTAGCATCGCAGCCGATCCGGAATTCGAAGACGCTGATGCAGGTGTGGGTAAAACCGTAAATATAAGCAACATCAGACTCACCGGTTCTACATCGGCAAACTATATACTTTCCGGCAGCGGTAATCATGCTTCAACTGCAGCAGATATTAATAAGAGAAAAGTCACGGTAACCGCCCTTGATCAGACCGTTATAGTAAATCAGAAAATTAATGCTTCAGTAAGCATGGCAAGCTTAAGCGGTGCGGTGGAAGGACATACACTGTATTCCGTAAGCTTAAATGCCGATGATACATCCCACAAGACTACGAATGGTGTCATAACCGCTGCGAATGCAGCTATAAGCAGCAACAGCGCGGATGTTACGGCAAACTATGAGATAGAATATGAAGAAGGAAATCTCACCGTTATTCTGGGTGAAGCGGCTGCTGTAACGACCGCTCCACAGGGAAAGGCCGGCTTGAGCTATAACGCAGCAGCACAGGCGCTGGTGAGCGCAGGTATGGCGGACGGCGGAACGCTTATGTATGCTCTTGGCGATGACGATGAGACCGAACCTTCATCAGGCTGGAATGAAACAGTTCCCACCGCTATAGATGCGGATACCTACTATGTATGGTATAAAGTCTTTGGTAATGAAACTCACGACGATTCGGATGCTGTATGTATTGAAGTGACGATAGCACAAAGGGACGTTACTGTGAAAGCGCTTGATCAGAGCGTATCCCTTAATGCGGCTATCAACGGATCAGTCAGCATGGCACAGCTTTCGGGACAGGTGACCGGCCATACTCTCTACAGTGTAACGCTCACATCAGGCAGTACTGAAAATGTGACAGCTTCAGGTGAGATAATCGCATCCAATGCTGAGATACGAAACGGTGATACCGATGTAACACCCAACTACAGGATCACCTATGCCAAAGGTGTTCTGACAGTAAAGGCTGTTGAAGCCACTGTAACTACAGCCCCCGCTGCACGGCAGCTGGTATATAATGCAGAGGCTCAGCAGCTGGTAAGTTCAAATGCCGTGGCAGTTGGCGGAGAGATCAGATATGCATTAAGTACCAACGGAGTAACCGCACCCACTGAGGGCTTTACTCCGGCGATACCCACAGCCACGGATGCAGGAACCTATCATGTGTGGTACATGGTTCATGCGGATGACAACCACGTAAGTACAGCGCCTGTATGCGTGGATGTTACGATAGTTCCCGCTGAATATGCCATCCGTTATGATAAGAACGACGGAAGCGGAGCAGTGGTATCGCAGAATAAGACCATAGGAAAAGCCGGAGAAAAGGCGACCATAAGCATCAATGATGCAAGCCGCGAAGGATATATGTTCAAAGGCTGGAATGATAAGGCCGACGGAAGCGGTAAGCCTTATAAAAACGGCGATGAGTATACTCCCGTACGAAAGGAAGATAAGAGCTTTGCAGACCTTACGATATATGCACAATGGGAGGCAGTGAGCCTTAACTCCATAAGCATCAATAAAGCTCCTGATAAAACAAAGTATCACGAAGGAGAAAACTTTGATCCCACAGGTATGGTAGTTGTGGCTAACTACACGGACGCTTCTTCAAAAGAGGTGACTGCTTATACTTATACACCCAGTTCAAACCTTGCACTTACAGATGATAAGGTAACAGTAAGCTATACTGAAGACGGTATCACCTGCACGGCAGAACAGCCTATCAGTGTAAGTGAAAATGAGCCTGAAATAACAGTAAGCCTTAATTCCATAAGCATCAATAAAGCGCCCAATAAGACCGAATATCTTGAAGGAGAAAGCTTTGATCCTGCAGGTATGGTCGTGGTAGCTAATTATACTGATAACAGTACTAAGGAAGTAACAAACTATACCTATAGGCCCGACACCGGTCTGTCACTTACAGATAAAAAGATAACTGTAAGCTATACTGAAGGTGATATCACCTGTACAGCAGAACAGGCCATAAGCGTAAGCGCAAATGAGCCGGAAGCCACGGTAAGCCTTAATTCCATCAGCATAACCACAGCTCCTGCAAAGACAGCTTATAAGGAAGGCGAAAAGTTTGATAAAACAGGTATGGTGGTGACCGCAACTTACACCGATGAAAGTACAAAGGAAGTTACGGACTATACCATTGATCCTTCGGGAGAACTTAAGATCGATGATAAAAAGATCACCGTAAGTTATACCGAGGGCAAAATAACATGTACGGCGGAACTTAAGATAAGCGTAAGCCGCGTAAAGACAGAGGAAGAAGAGGTTATAACAGAAGATGAGGATTACTTCATCTGGAACCTGTATGAGGATTCAACACCTAAGACACTTAAGATAAAAGGCGTGAGTGTAAATGAGACTGTCACAAACAGTAACAGCAAGTCCTCAGCGTTCTATAAAGCGACACTGTGCGGCAGCGACATAAGCGTTTCCGTTATCGGTAATCTTAAAAATGCTGCTAAGGCAGAAAATACCTTACTGGAGTTTAAGACTGCTGACGGCGGAATTATAGAGTACACCCTGCCTGTAGAATATAAAAAGCCCGTGCTCAAACTTTCAACAACTTCCGCGACCATAAAGAAGGGAACTGCTTCGAAAGTTCAGACCACAGTGCTTTATAAGACTGCAGGCGGCAACTTCGAGCCTCTTGATCTGACCGGAGGGGAAGTTAAATATGACGGTAAGGCAGCCGAGATATTGGAAGACGGCGTAATATCCTTTACAACCAGCAATTCAGGAAAAGGAAAGATAAGCATCACAGGTAAAGGCTGGAACGCAAACGATCCCATAGAGCTTACGTTTACTATAAAAGCTTCAAAAAAAGATGTACTTTACGTTGATCTGGGTGGCGCAAAGGATGTGGTCATCAACCGGAATATAAAGGGCCAGAGTTTTGAATACCCTGTATACTTAAACGGCGAAAAAGCCGGTGCACTGGATATAGAGGATAAAGCCAAAACCGGCCTGGCACACTATGCTGACGGAATACTCACAATATCTGATCCGACTGGCTGGAACCTTAAGCCCAAGACTTATACCATTACACTCAGCAATGGAGATGTAAAGGCAAACGTAAAGATACGTGTTACCAATAAAGATCTTTCAAAGTCGATAAGCCTTAAATTACAGAGCAAGTACGATGTAGTCACCGGCCAGAAAATGGTGATCGTTCCCACGCTTAAGGATATCGACGGCGAGTTGACCGGTGTGAGCGTCACGGATAAGAACTACAGTGCAGTTATCAATGAAGCCGGAAATATAGTTGTAGACTACAGCGGCGATGCACTGGATGCAAAGCATCTTAAGATAGGTAACCTTACATTCAAGCTTAAGATAAGCGATGTTGAAGAGGAAATACCGGTCACCATAAAGAATGTGAAGGCTAAAAAATCATCGATAAATGTGAAGGCAGCCAAGGTTAAACTTAACGGCGGAAAAACAGGTGTGGCTAACCTGATATGCAGCTATAAAGATTCAGCCGGTAATTTGCATCTAATCGCGCCGATAAGTACCTATGTGGTTAAACCCACTAAAGTTAAGGCTGTGGTAAGTGATGATCCGACAGTTATCAATATCTCGGATCTTAGCGGAAAAAGTGGCAGCATAAAACTCAAGCTTACTTTCGCCGGCGGGGTTACTAAGACGGTTACGGTTAAGGTTGCGAAGTAAAAAAGATTTAAATTTATCAATACGGCGGAGACATAAATCTCTGCCGTATTTTTTATTTGGGGTTATTAAGGTAATTCTCCTCAAGGGGTTATCAGATAACTCAAGGCGTTATCTGACAGATTCAGCACACGCATTACGTGCACTGAATCTGTCAGATGTCGTTGTGGGGAGGTTAAAGCATCCTCCCCACAACTCAACAAAGCCACCTTGAGGAGAGGAGTATGCTTTAAATGTATGTATGCGTTAAATTTCAGTTTTACGCAATAATGTCTTGCATTTTAACGGGAGAGTGATATAATATATTTATTGTAAACCAAAGATATGAACATTTATAAACAATAATGTATATAACTGTTTTATCTTCACATTAATAATGGAGAATTCATTATGCTGGGAAAAGAAAATCTTACTCAAAAGATAATCCGCTTTTGCAACGATCTTCCTGATTGCTGTACATCATTTTTATTAGAGACAGGTACGGAAATGGCAAATTCGACCAGATTGGCATATGCCCGTGAACTCGACTGGTTTTTCGATTATCTGATCAATTATAACCCGGATTTCGCAGAAACAGCCAAAAGAAAGATCACCATTGAGCAGATCCGCGGGATAACATCCCAGGATATCTCAAGATATCTTACGATATATAAAGGTCAGGGAAAGGCCGAACGGACCCTTGCACGTAAACGCGCAGCTTTATCCAGATTCTTTACATACCTTACGGCAAACCGGCAGATCGAGTTTAATCCCGTAGCCGCCGCCGTTCGTGTTAAGATCCATCAAAGCGACGAAGTCCTTCATCTGGATATGGCTGAGCAGGTACGGTTTTTGGACGCGATCGACGCAGGCACCGGAATGACCAATAAACAGCTGAAACAACACGAAAAATACCGTCTAAGGGATGTTGCATTGGTTACATTGCTTTTAGATACCGGTATGCGTGTTTCTGAGCTTCATGGTATAGATATTGCAGATTTTGATTTTGATGAATGTTCTGTAGTGATCACCCGCAAAGGCGGCAACATGCAGACGATCTATTTTTCCGACGATACCAGGGATGTTTTGCTGGATTATCTTAATGAACGCAAAGCAAAAGATCAGAATATCAAGGCTGAAACCGCCTTTTTTACTACCAATAAAGGCGACCGTCTGTCTATCCGCAGTATCGAGGTCCTTATCAAGAAATATGCATTGTGTTCCATTCCCGGTAAAGGCCGCAAATTATCCCCTCATAAAATGCGTTCTTCCTTTGCTATGGAGTTTTATGCCGCCGAAAAGGATATTCTGGCCCTTCAGCGCAAATTAGGCCATAAGAATATTACGGCTACAAATATCTATGCTAAAGCTACCGACCAGAAAATGAAGGAAACCCGCTCGATCCTGGCCGAAAAACGCAGCAAACAGCGCCGCAAAAAAGCAGATTAACCGTTATAGAACAGATGCGACATTATGATATCTAATACCTCTCCAAAACATCGCATAACATTGGGAGCATATCACTTTCGGCAGCCGTTTTCTCTTTTTTCACACTATAGATCATAAAGCCCCCATCACATGTTTTGCAGCTATCATGCCGAAAGTGTAACATCTTCCAAGGGACAGACCTGTCTGATGGAAAGGATAATCTGCACCGCCGTAAAAAGGTCCTCCAAGATTTCCTACACAGTACAGGCCCGGTATGGGTTCACCCTTTTCATCAAGAGCCTGGGCATTTTCATTGGTGATCACACCGGATACTTCCGCAGAAACACGTATATGCTTGCGGGCTCCCCAGAAGGGTGCTATTTCTATCTTATGCATATATTTGGCAGGTTTTCCGAAATCAGTATCAACACCTTTTTCACACAGTTCATTATACCTGTCTACGGAAGCCTTAAGCTTATCATATGGAATTCCCAGTTCTTTAGCCAGTTCCTCAAGTGTATCGCACCGATGCAGATCTATCAGATTCTTAAACACTCCTTTGGGATCCTCTACTGCCCCGGGTATGAATTTTTCCATCACCGCAGGAGGAACCTTCCCGCTGACGAATTCATCATCCGGCCAGCTCATATAGCTGTCATCATATATTGTACAGTACCATCCTTTCGACCCGTTTTCCTCATGTTCTTTATCCAGCATACTTCCTTTAAAAGGCGGCTGGTATTTAAGCAGATTTCCCATATAAACAAAGCCGGTATACTCATTTGTGAAACGCTCCCCTTCCATGTTCACATACAGAAAAGGCTCCTCCCACATAAGGGCCGAATCGAAATCATGCATCATCTTGGTATGGCCAAGGTTCTCCATCACGGCGCCTGCACTTATGGCCATTACATGTCCGTCACCGGTCTTACCAAACTGCTTTTTATCAAATTCCGCAATATCCGGACACCACTTCTTAACCATAGCAGGATTGTTTGTATAATCTCCTGTAGCCAGTATCACTGCCTTTGCGGCATTAAACTGTATATACTCTCCGTCTGCTTTCTTTCCTATCACACCACATACTCTGCCGCCATCCGTAATAAGTTTTACTGCAGGAGTTGAATAGAACACTTCAAGATTCTGACATTTTTCCTTTACATTATCCACAACCTTACGAAGAGCATTTCCGACATTAAGGGGCTTGGGTCCCACCCAGGGTGCCCAGAAATAACAATGATCATCACCGTATTCGTAGCTGTTTTCCCTATCTTTCCAGGTACCGGTAAAATCTCCGCTGGTACTGATAAATGCACTTAGTTTATCACCATCATTTAACAGCTTTGCGCTTTCCGTATTACTGTCCACTTTACTTCCGTCACCATATTCCGTTTCTTTGGTAAGGCCCGCCCTGTTTAAAAACCATATCAACGCCTCTTCGGAATGATCCGCATAGGCTCTTAACTGCTTTGTATCAGCGCGCCAGTCACACAGACTGTTGGTATGATGTATCCACTTGGCTATACCAGCTTCGGTGGATCTGGATCTGATTATCGCAGACCCGCAGTTGCCCTGCGAAACCACGTTTATCTCTTTCTGAAGCAATGCTGTCTTTGCACCCAGTTCTGCTGCCCATCCTGCTGCCGGTACACCAGATGCCCCGGCACCAACAGCTTACTGAAGAAGAAATATCGGCATCGGTATGTGAAACGGGTGAAATAAAGCCTTCTGAGATACTTTATTATGATGTAGTGGTTGTTGTATCATCAGTTTTTCCTCCAGTCATGCTGTATGTTACTATTTTACATCAAAACAGGCAGCCCTGACAAGGCTGCCTGTTTCATCCGCTTATGTTCGTCAGAATGTCTACTGACCGGTATCATACTACCTTTCAGTATTCATATCTAATCCTAAAGCTTCCCCCGACCAGTAGAACTCATTATCTGCCATTTGGATCAAATCATCCAGCAGCTCATTATATTTGTAATATTCATACCAGATCATACTCTCATACGTTGTATTACCTGCCTGCATTCCATGGGAGACTTCGCCGTCGCCAAGGTAAAGCCACATATAATCCTCGTCCGGCCAGAAAGAATACTCTCTCCATTCACGACTTCCATCAGCATTGGTATGTTCATCAAAAATGACATCATAATAGCACACGTCTCCTTCGGATTTTTCAACCCTTCCTCCGATTGCGCTGGCAAGGTTCGCCGCAAGACTAGGAACCCTTTCTTTAGTAAGAGGGCCAGTTAAGATATAGTTATATTGATATTTTCCCTTTACTATCTTCAGCTTCTGTTCGTTACCCTTCTTATCCGTTTTCCTAAATGTAATGCCTTCTACCCATGTATCTCCGGTAAGCTTTATATCCCCGGTGAACGTCATTGTTCCCGTTCCGCTTAGGATAAGCTTTCCATATCCCTTTGTGGGAAGCTTAAAGGTACCGTTTAAATTTACATCACCAATAATAGTTACTGCCAATTCTATCTTGCTTCCTGTATTCTTCGCAGCCTTCACATCAGCATTCATGGCTGCCACAGCATCTTTCCATACGCCGTATTTCTTGCCACCGTAGCCTATGCTCTCTCCGAAAATGCATACCTTGCCGCCTGCTGTATAATAAAGATACGTATCAATGATATTATCCGTTATCCCGGTCACATTAAAGGCAGTTTTTAAAGCATCCGAATTTATCTTCTTTGTTGAAGCCTTAAGTATCTGTGTTCCGTCAGCCTGCTTTACACCGCTTAACTTAACCGTACCACTCACAGCTCCCTTTAGAACTACCGGCTTTTTGAAATTATCCGGCAGCACTATCTCACCACCGTTACCTTTAAGTATTCCTTTTACTGTTATGCTTCCATCTGCTGTGGGCTTAAGCGCTGCTCCTTCTTCCAATGCCAGATCCTTCACAATAACGGTTTTTGCATAAATACCGCATTTAAGTGTCATTAATGCACTACACTTCAGCGTCACTGCTGATGCCTCAAAAGATACTTTACCCTCTATGCTCAGATCCTTCTTAGTATCAAGTGTGAACTTTGCCGCAGCTCCTTTCTTTGTTTTCGTACATATAGTCACATCAGTCAGTGTAAGATTTGTCTTTGATGTAAACTTAGTACCTGTAATCTCTATCACATGCCCGTTTCCGTTAATGGTAACCGATTTAGCTGTCTTAGGAATAGTAAGATTCTTCTCGCCCTTGACATCGCTGCCAAGTACCAGAATGTAGTCCTTTCCGGAATCCTTCATCTTTTTAAATGCAGATTTAAGGGAATCAACCTTTTCCCCATTAATCGTTATCTCACCGGTATTTGTATCATCTTTATCTCCATTATCGCCTGGTTTAGGAGTAGGGGTAGGAGATGGTTTGTTTCCACTCCCTGTTTTTCTGGTCAGTGTTATACTTTGAGAATTACGTGGCAGATTCAGATATGTTTTTCCATCACTGCCTGTAAATTCAGCAGGAAGTTCCTCGAGTTCTTTACATTTTACATTATACGGTGTTTCAATGGTCTGTAAACTGTCACACTTTCCAAAAAAGGAACACAAACGATTATCTTCTACTTTTCCAAGATCAAAATTGCTTAGGTCTATACTCTCCAGGCTGCTGCATCCGCTAAACATAGTATGCATATCCGTAACCTTACTTGTATCAAAATTACTCATGTTTACTGTCTTTAAACTGCTGCATTTATAGAACATCTGCATAGTATACGTTAAAGCCGGAGTGTTAAAAGAACTCAGATCCAGCTTTTCCAAACCTGTACATCCGGTAAACATCATGCTGGTAGTCATTAATTTTGAAGTATCTTTAAAAGAAAGGTTCAGATCAACCAGACCAGTGCTCTCACCAAACATACCATTCATATTGTATACCTTACTGACATCCCACTTACTTAAATCAAGGCTTTTCAGACTCGTAAGACCATAGAACATAGAAGACATATCTTCTACGTTATGTGTATCAAAAGAACTTACATCCAGACTGGTAAGATTACTGCATTCCGCAAACATAATACTCATAGATGTTGCATTACTCGTATCCAGTGTACTAACATCTATCGTTTTAAGACTACTACATCCTCTAAACATGCCCTGCAGGCCTTTAACATTTGAAGTATTAAGAGAAGATATATCAAGAGTTGTTAAGCTGCTGCAATGATCAAACATATAATTAATACTGGTAACTTTATCAGTATTAATCCCTTTGATATTCAGATCCGTTAATCCCTTACATCCTGAAAACAAGTAGCCCATATTGGTTACATTACAGGTATTAAGCATACTTATATCCAGACTCTTTAATGTTTCGCATCCAGCAAACATAAAACTCATATTCGTAACTTTATCAGTCTTGAAATCACTCACATCCAGGCTCTTCAAAGCTTTACAATAGTAAAACATCTGAGACATACTATCAACATTAGTCGTATCAAGATTTCTTACATCCAAAGTCTCCAATGCTTCACAATGATAAAACATATCCATCATGTTCGTAACAGAAGATGTATCCAGACTGCTAACATCCAAATATTTCAAACTTGAACAATAGCCAAACATATCTATCATACGTTTTGTATTGCCGGTATCAATACCTTTTAAATCTATACTTGTGAGATTCTTACAATAATAAAACATTTTACTGCAGTCATCTGCTTTTACTCCATTTTCAAAAGATATGCTTTTTATCTCCTCATGCCCGCCGAACAGCCCTCCATCATCCGGATCATTTATACTATTTATGATCACATCGTATGTAATACCATCTATTGTTGCAGTAGAAGGTACTGTGACCTGTGCAGAGGCTCCGTTATATTTTGTTAAAACGATAGCATTACGTTCTTCATCAATCGAATATGTATATTCTTTATACCAATCAGAAGGAGCCTGTGATTCCTGCTTTTTTGTAACAGTTACTTTACAGCTCTGATCTTCTGCTCCTGTTAAGGATGCAGTAACAACCGCTTCTCCTTCCTTAATACCTTTCAAGGTCACCTGATTTCCAACAGTATTTATCATTAATACCGATTCATCACTGCAATTCCAGCTTACGGTTGCTGATTCATCTTCCGGTTCGATCGTTGCCTTTACTACCCGTGTACCATCCACCGGTATAGTGAGCTTATCAGCTGATAATTTGATACTGATGGCAGGTTCATCTTCTTCGGATGCATGTTTGTACTCATAAACTATCTCTACTCCATCAGGAATTGTATATCCCAGTTTATCCCACTGAGCCTTAGTTCCGGGGTAATATATCTTTTCCAATTTCGTACCCCAGGCAGAAATATCATCTGCTTTTTCTCCCTCTTCTTCATCTCCTTCAAATCTTTTCCATGATAAGGGCAGATAAACACTCTTTGCTCCGATCCAATTTAACATGTTATATATATAGCATGTTTTATTGATCACAAAACCTGATATATCCAAATCAGTAAGTGCAATATCTGAAACAAACATATTATTCATATATGTAACGTTTGATGTATCAAATGAACTAACATCAATCTTTTTTAAAGACTTACAAAAAGCAAACATAGATTGCATGTCTATGCAGGCGGTCGTGTTAAATTTGTTTACTACAATTTCTGTTGCCTTATCACAATGATTAAACATGGAATCAAATGTTTTTACATTTTTAGTATCAAATGTCGACAGATCAATCTTTGTTAACGAATTGCATGAACAAAACATAGCTTCCATAGTAATTACTTTCGATGTGTCAAAGCCACTTAAATCAATATCAGCTAACGTTATACAACCTGCAAACATACAACTCATATTTGTTACATTTGTTGTATTAAAGTTACTAAGATCCAGAGTCTTTAATCCTATGCAACATTCAAACATACTGCTCATATCAGTAACTTTTGAGGTATCAAAACTGCTCAGATCCAGTTTTTCAAGTTTCATTGGATGGCAATCTTCATCTACTTCAGGATCATTCCAGTTACTCGTAAGTCCCTCAAACATATGGGACATATTCTTTACTGAAGATGTATTTAAATCCCTTAAATCTAATTCAGTAAACTCAATACAGTTATAAAACATATAAGACATATCTGTCACTTTTGATGTATCAAGACCGGAAAACGATATTTCTTTCAATGACCTGCAATCATAGAACATGTAAGACATATCAGTTACTTTTGAAGTATCTATATCGGCAATATCTATCTCTTGTACAGCTGTCAATCCGTAAAATAATGCTCTACAACTGTTATCTAAAAACGAGATCCCCTTCTCCAATTTAATACTTTTGATCTTATCACGTTGTTTATACCATAATGATACATTTCCAAGAGAAAGGTTTTGCGTGGTCTGATCGGAATCTAACACTACACCATATTCCTTCCCGTTAATAACAGCCTTTCCGGGAACAACAACATTGTTTATATCAAAGCTATCCAGCACAGATTTCAGATGGATCTTTGAATTAATCTCATCTAAATCATATGAATAACTCTCATACCAATTTTCTGCCGGTTCATCTTCTTCGGATGCAGGTTTATACTCATAAACTATCTCTACTCCATCAGGAATGGTATATCCATAAGCATCCCATTGAGCCTTTGTTCCGGCGTAATATATATGTTGCAGTTCCTTTCCCCAATTGGAGATATCTTCATAACCGGTTGTTTCACCCAGGTATGCCCTTTTCCACGATACCGGTAAATACAGATCTATTATTTTACTGCCATTAATGAAGTATTGTGTCTTACATTCTTCATTAAAAACAAAATTACTTATATCAAGACTGGACAGACTTTTACACATAAAAAACATACTTGTCATATCTGTTACTTTTGAAGTATCAAATCCGGAAACATCGATGTTTTTAAGCGAATCACAATAGAAAAACATATAGTACATGTTTGTCACATTTGCAGTATTAAAACTGCTTGTATCTACTTCCTCGAGCCCTCTGCAGTATTCAAACATCTCCCTCATAGAAGTTACTTTAGAAGTATCAAAAGTATGCAGATCCAAACATTTTAGTTTTTTACAACTATAAAACATCCTGCTCATGTCAGTAACATTAGATACATCTATCTCTGTCACGTCAATTACTTCTACATTCTCCATTCCGGCAAACAGACCAATACACTTATTCTCAATAAACTCGACTCCCTTATTCAGCTTAATTCCTTTAATCTGGTCTTTTTTATTTCTCCATAGAGACATACTTGTATCAACATACTCAGTATCCGCATCTAATACAACGGTATATTTATGACCATTGATACTTGCTTTCCCGGGAATAACTATATAGGTTCCGCTAAGAGTATCCAAAACACTATGAAGAATGATTTTCGAGTTCACTTCATCCAACTCATATGAATAATCCTTATACCAGTCTGTTACAGGCTCTTCCCATGTCACATCTGCTGACTGAATATCACTTTCTTCTGCTGTAGTATCATCTTCTGCCTGTATTGTCATCGTATTCAGATAAGAAGATGATAATAAACTTACCAATAATATCGCACATACAATTCTTGTAAAGATCTTTTTTCTTTTCATTGCTTCCCTCCTGTTTTTTGTGATCAACCGTTTAATAAGCACTTACATCATTCTACTTCAACTCGTTATAATACTTTTCTGCCCAGCCAAGAAATCCATACTTATCCAGTGCTTTTTCGTACCAGTCCAAAGCCAGCTTTTCGTTTACACTGCCTTGTAATCCAAATTGATAACAGTATCCCATCCACCACATTGCATATATGTAACCTGCCTTAGCTGCATTATTGATATTTCCATAGCCGGAACCCTCATTATTATTATAAAACATACCCAACTCATACTCGGCTGCTCCATACAAAAATACATTTTCATCACTTGGATTCGCCTCATATAAAGGTTTACTTATCTCAACGGCTTTTTTATACCATTTCTGTGCCTCAAGATAATCATAAAGCCTGTCCGGACCGTATGCATATATATCCTGCATTCTGACAACATTGGCTATCTCCAAGCTCTCCACCTCTCATATACCATTTCAATGTATCTTCATACCCTGCATCTCCGTTAGCCATCAGATAAGATTGTGCGATCAGCATGTCTATGCTCCCACTTTCTCCAAGCTCAGTTTCGTTTGCTGCGGTAAAATACTCCAATGCCTTAGCATGATCAGAATACCCATCAGGATCAATCGGTATAAACGCAGAGATCATAGATGAATACTTATCATTATCCGGAAGGTAATATTCTCCCAGTTGCCTTAAGGCTAATTGTTTTTCATAAAGTTCTTCTGTTTCACTTGCTGCTTCAAGATATTCTATTGCTTTACTATCATCCTCTTCTATCACAGCCATACCTATACCGGCAGCTTTACATCCTTTATCATACGCTTCCTTAAAACACTCAGAAGCCTTTTCTTTATTATTTTTCTCTGCTTCACTGCCACTGTAATAGCCATTATAATATGCATCTCCAATCCTGTAAAGAGCCTCAAGCCGGCCTGTCTCCACAGCCTTTTCATAATATGTTTTTGAACTATCAAGAAGTGTATGCCTTTCCGGAGCAGCAGCATCATAATCTAAAGCTTTTTTCTCGGTGATCCTCCCTAAATAGAACAGCGCATCACCATTAGTTTCATCCAATCCTGATTCAAGCTGGGCCAGCTTCGCCTGTAGTTCTTCTTCCGCTTTCCTATCCTCCTCTTCAGTATCTGTATTATCCCCAGACCCATTCTGATTCGGAGATGTTTCCTCCGTTTCATTTACAGCTGATCCTGGATCAGATGTCTCTTCCTGTTGACTTACCGGTTGTTCCGTATTGTTTGAACAGGCAGTCATGCCTATCATCGATGCACGCAAAGCTGCTGTCAATATTCTTTTTTCATCTGATCTTGTTTCATAAAACCATTCTTCCTCCATTAATAAATTTAGCTTCCATATAAAAAAGTTCCAGCTTCTGCTACTGTTCCGCAACTTTTCATCCTGCCGATTTCTGTGTTTTAAATCAAACTATACATCTGTACTAAAATGTATACCTCCAAATACTAACTTATCCGGCATTTATTATACAACTAAAAAAGGCTGTCGCCTTGATGATTTTAATCATCTAAAGCGACAGCCCCTTAACTTTACCCAAATTGCAATTTCTGAGGTTTATTCTTTTTTGCCGTAAACAGCGTATAATGTAATTGTTTTTCCTTTAGCAGGAAGTATCGTAGTCAAATTGACATTTTCACCAACTTCAAACAGCACTTCCGTTCCGTTCTTTACAGTCGTCCATCCCTTAAGCTCAAGCGTACTGTCTTTAAGTGTTAATTCACTACCCTTCACAGTTATAGCTAAATCCGAGGAATACTTAAGCTTTTCACTCTTGATCTTACCGCTTGTCTTTACTTTTTTGCCTTCAAATTTTCCTGTCTTGTTATACTTTACGGTATATGTATTTGCAGTAAATTCAGCATTAAGGGCAAGTGTTCCTCCGGCTCCGCCTTCAGCATATTTTTTTATGATAGATGCAGTTATAGATGTAACTTTCTTCTTCTTGACCTTTCCCTTAACTGTATAATAAACATACCACCCCTTAAAAGTATAACCTTTCTTTGTAAGTTTCGCCATCTTGGCAGATTTTTCATTCTTTGCTTTCGTATAATAAGCAGTCATGGGATCCGCCCCATTAGTATTGAGTTTTAACGTTGCGGAAATGGTCTCTTTTTTATTTGCCTTGAGAGTAATCGTATAAGGATTAGCTGCCTTTCCATTATCACGTGAAGCAAAATAACCCGTTTGACTGCGCACACGTTGATTATTTGAGATCACAAAGCACGTGTATACAGTGGATGGATCCAGTTTAGCTACATCATCCTTTGTAAAATAGTAATAATTGTTATCGATATCTTCTTTTTTTACAGTCAATGATTGAACGAGCCTGCTTTGATCACTGAATTCATAGAAGTTAAGTGTTAATGGAAGCTGATTCTTCAGTTCATTAGTGTATACGCAATAGTATGCATAGTAATCTGTACTGCCGGACAATCCAAAACCACTGGATCTGCTGAGCTTATTTCCATGAACAGGGTCGTTATAGTATTCTGTATCATCATATATACTAAGGGGAGTTTTTCCGTCTTTCGTAAACCTTACGTAATAACATAAAGCATCTTCGTCAAGTCCTTTTATGTCAAAATATAAACTCTTCCCTGATGCACTGGTGGGGGTGATCGTCAAACCATTAACAAGCTTATAATCTGCATCGAACACTTCCACTTTAAGTTTTATTTTTTCTACAAATGCTTTTAAATCTGACTCCTTATCTGTAGCGGGAACATCCTCAAAAGGCATGGATATATATGCATTTGCAGCACTTAGATCGTTATAATAAAAACTCTGCCAATTATTATCTGTATAAAATACGCCCTTTTCCTTTACAT
Source organism: uncultured Lachnospiraceae bacterium (assembly GCA_902779395.1). Classification (GTDB taxonomy): domain Bacteria; phylum Bacillota; class Clostridia; order Lachnospirales; family Lachnospiraceae; genus NK4A136. Next base: position 15,590 of record CACZBK010000015.1, read on the forward strand.
AGAAATCACATGTGTAAAGTGATACTTCTTCTCCGGAAACCACTTCATACACTTCTACAGTATAATTCCCGGCAGGTAACGGCTTGGAAAAGGTCCATTTTCCACTATCAAACCGGTCATAGGAATTTTCCTTTGTGTATTTAAGTTCCTTCTTTTCCTCAGTCCCGATTATCCTGGCTACCAGCTTATTAGTACTGTGTTTATTCGGTGTAGCCTCCATATGAACTTCTATATCGGCAGCCGGTGCAATCAAATATCTATCGGTTACCCAAGCATGCAGATAGTCATTATTAACAGGCCCGCTGTAATTTTCGGACCAGTTATACCATTGAATCCTGAAATTGCCTTCAAACACGGCATCGCCTGATTTTACACGATAATACTGCTGGAAACCATTTTCAGGAATATATGCAGCGCCCTCAGAGTTAATAGGTTTTAACGAAAGGATACCCTTATTATCTGTTTTACCTGTAGCGGTAGCGGTAATATCCTTTACAGAAGAATCAGTGAAAAATTCAAGATTTATTTCCGTTCCTTCTTTTACCGTACTGTTAAAAGTGTATTCAAATGTCTGCTTTTTCCAGTTATAGTATGCTGTAACCGGTTTAAGATTTATACCTTCTTTATCTTTTAAATATAAGGCTTTAATGGTTTTATTATTATCTTTTCTCTGATCGATTACCTTTTCTCCAACAATTTTAACAATATAATCTGTTTCTTCCGGAGCCTTGTTTATTTCCGCCCAATTATCGTTTTTCTTTAATTGATAAACATATCCTTTATCAGACGTTCTTATCACATCATTAACAGTAGTATATTCAACCTCTTTGTCGTCACATATAACAGGGAATCCATTTTCTTTATCAAGGTTATATCCATTAAGACGGATATAATAGTATTCACCGCTGTTATCGTAACCTAAAGAATCGTATCCGATATCCTCTACAAGCGCATAATCAGTAACATGGACATTATTGGTCCATACCATCTTATCCCCGTCATTAAGAACAAGAGCAAGATCATAGTCTCCCGGTGCAGGTAAACGAACTGTATTTAAATAAACACTTTCAATACGCGAAGAATTATAATCAAGTCCTGTAAAACTGCTTTGTTCAAATATATCATAATACAGCTTTCTTCCCAGATCATCAGAATAGCAATATAAGGATGAATTGGATGTATAGTATACTCTGTCATTTTTTACAACCTGTATACAATTGAACGATGCTGAATCATAATATCCTCCGGTAGGATAAACAGATACGCAGAAATTATCTGTCCATGGTGAAATATAATAATCTCCGGCATCGGCATTCATCGGTACAAAACTGATCGTTTTATCCAGTTTTATAATATCACTGTACCCGTCATTAACTGTAATTTCGGCTGAGTATTCTTTTCCTTGTTCCAACGCAAAATCATCTTTAGCTGTCGTTATCACCAGAGTTTTATTATATCCTTCAAACGAATCATATGTTTTACTTATATTATTTATTGATATCGTAGTAACATAGTGTCGTCCGCTTTTTGAGCCGGTAAACTTCAGTATTATAGGATAAATACCATTAGCATCAATATAGTATGAATCAGCCGCTATAAGATCATTGTCACGTGACGACCAATCAAAATCAACACTTTCGGGAACCTTAGCAGCTGCTACAGATTCTTCAGACAAAAGATTATTATTTAAACTTAATCTTTCCCACTTTATCCCGGAAAGGTCAGGGAGCTCAGAAATATCGTTATATTCGAGAGCGACTGATGTTAAATATTTCATCTTAAGAAGCGGTGTTATGTCTTTGATATTTTGCGAATATAGGGAGATACTTGTCAGATTAGGCAGTTTTTCAGGCAGATCTTCCAGAGATTTTATAACAAGGTCAAACTTTTCATAGGATGAGATCGTAAGACTCTTCACATCCAATAATTTTGAATTATTAACATTAGCTTCGCCTACCTGTTTCTTTACGAGAGCATATATTCCGGAATCCTTAAAATCAGATTCGGTATAATTAGTTATATCACCGATCGTAAACGTATAAGGATCATCCTTGCTGCCAAATGATTTAACCGCAGCGGAATTATATGAATAACGTAATTCAATATAATAATAAAATACGGTATTGGGATTTACATCATTTGCATTAGGCGAAATACTGAATTTACCATCTTTATTAACAGCAATTGATTTACTCTTATAATAACTGTTAGTAGAAACAGTCTTATAATACAAATATGCTGTAAGTTCATCCTTCTCATAATAAGGGGTTAATTCACCTTCTACGATAAGGTTAGTTGAAATGCTGTTGTTAGCAGAAACGTTCGCTTTCAGATCTTTATCATCATACAGATCCTGTACAAAATCCTTCTTTACATAGCTTTTTTTGCCTTCACCAACATATACTACAGCACGAAGTTCAAGCTCTTTATCAGTTTTGCCATAACTTCCCGTATAGTTATTGTTATCCTTATCATAATTAAGTGCTGAGATAACAGATGCACTTGCATCATTTTCGCTTTTGACGACCAGTTGTACCTTCTCAATATATTCATTATCAGGATTATTAATTGATACACTGAAATCAGAACGATAATAGCCGTGGTCGCCGGTAGTAACATCCCCGATGCTTACTTTTGATTCGTTAACTGCAGCTTTGGTGGTAAATTGCTGGGGTTGTGTTACAAAAGCATATTTATTTCCTTCATCATAATAACCCACAGCAACCTGATAATAATACGTTGTATCGGGAGACAGTAAAGCAGCTGTATTACCCAAAGGCGCTATTTTGACTGAATACGAATATTTGGTATATGGTTTTCCGTCAGTATCATCTTCTACACGCTGTGATTTCCCATAATCTGAGTTTGTGTACGTATAATCGGTAGAGTTTTGAAGGTCATTATTAGTTATATAATCCTTGTCCGGAAAAAACTCAGCATCTTCTTTAGTCGTATATATCACAAGAATAGAGTTATATTTATTTTCTGTTTTTGTTGCTTCCAGATTGAATGTAGCAGCATAACTGCCCACTTCCAGATTACTGGATAATACCTTAAATGCATTTTCATCAATAGTGTTGTATTCCTTATCGTCATTGTTTTCATCAGGGATGGAGTCGCTGTCCTCTTCACTGCCCGGCTCCTCTTCTGAAGATGACTCATCTTCATCCGTTGTATTATCTGAAACCGTTTCGTTTTGCGAAAGCGTTTCATCTTCGGATACAGAATCCGTTTCACTGCCACCGCTTTCCTCTTCCGCGCTCACTTCCTGCTCATCCCCTGCGGCCAAAACCGAAAAACTGCCCATCTCACCGGATAACATGGTGATGCTGAGCAGTATGCCAAGGGCTCGGCATAACTTTTTCTTCATGCTGTTTTCCTCCTTGAAATAATAAGATTGTGTTGATATTCAGAACACTATTATTATTTTATCCCCGCCGGCAGACACAGTCAAATATAAAGGCACCCAAAGGGTGCCAAAGTTTAGTTCGTACATTTGGGAGTTTTGCGGTTCACATAATCGAAATATGTAAATCACTTATTTAAAAACTGTCCTCTACCTCTACAGTATGGCTGAATTGGCTGTGAGGCAGCTTTTTATGCTTTTTCAGACAGCCAAGGACAAAGCATAGCATGGCAAATATCGTTACAACACAGAAACTAATCTCCCTTTTTCTTATCTTCTTCCGGATTTTCGGCTTTCTTCTTGTGGGTGAAAAACGCCTTGAAGTCCTTACCGCTCATAACACCTTTTATATCCTCTTTGGGAAGACGTACATATTCGCCGTCCTCATTGATATAATCAACATGAACATATTGCTTCGTGTTATCTTTTAAGCCTTTTTCTTTAAGCTTTGCACGTATAAAGCTGCTCACTCCGGTATAGATGACAGCAAACACAGGCACCCCAAGAAGCATTCCCGGGAAGCCGAAAAGCCCGCCGAACAGTGTAATTGCAAATATCACCCAGAAACCTGAAAGCCCTGTCTTCTGCCCCAGGATAAGAGGCCCTATGACATTGCCGTCCAGCTGCTGAAGCACTATGATCAATATTACAAAATACAGGCACTGCTTGGGATCGACCAGAAGAACCAGTATGGCACTGGGGATCGCTCCTATAAAAGGCCCGAAGAAAGGAATTATATTTGTAACACCGATGATTATGCTTATCAGCAGTGCATAAGGAGTACGAAGTATCGTAGTTGCAATAAAGCACAAGAGACCGATGACTATGGAATCCAGGATCTTTCCGACAAAGAAATCCTGGAATATCTTGTTAGTATATCTAACATTATATATAAATGCATTAGCTGTATCTTTTTTCATAAGTGCATAAGCTATCTTTTTAGCCTGGCCTATCATCAGCTCCTTACTGCCAAGCAGATACAGCGAGATTATCATTCCTATTATGAAATTGAACAAAGACTTTATCAGGCTTATTCCGCCCGAAAGGACCACCCCGGCAAACTCATTCACTTTACCGAAAACATTGGTATTGATCCATTCGTTGATGGGATCGGAAAAATTGTTCATCAGATTATTATATGCATCATCGAGAGCAGGGTATTTGACCAGCATCTTATCCACCCATACAGTCAGGTTCCATTGGTAAACAGGGAGATTCTTGCTTATCTTCTGGATGCTTTCGGCTATACCGGGGATTATGATGGCGAAGAAACCTACCATTATCAGCAAAAAGATAACAAATGTAATAAATATAGATACACTTCTTACTTTTCTCTTTGCGCGTCCGCGTTTTTCACCTTCTTCACGGCCTTTAAAGATGCGTGCCGAAAACTTTGCATATATCCACTTGTTCTCGATGCTGTTTACAATGGGTGCAAGTATATATGTGAGAACAAGACCGTCTATGATCGGTGTGAGTATCTTCAAAAGTTTATCCAGTTCTTCGGAAACTTCGCCCAGATGCATCAAAAGCATCAGAAAAAGAATAACCGCACAGGCCGAAAGAAAGAAGGTCAGCCCCATAAAGAAATATTTTCTTTTTTCATCGCCGTCCATTTTCATGATCCACAGCATCCTCCGGATTTTATTTTATCAAACATGAGGATATTTTACAATTATTTATTGCCATTTTATGTCATCCAAGTTTGCTTAAAAGTTTTTGAAAATACTCCGGCAGAGGAGCTTCGAATCTGATGAATTCATTTGTAGAAGGATGAACAAATCCCAGAACACCGGCATGCAGAACCTGTCCGGGCTCATCTATCTTTATAAAGGATTTTGTGTGATTATACAGCTCATCTCCCAAAAGCGGGTGTCCTATATGCGACATATGCACCCTTATCTGATGAGTCCGTCCTGTCTCAAGAGTACAGCTTATATGAGAACATTTTTCGAATTCTTTGATCACATGATAATGTGTCACTGCAGTTTTTGCGTGCAAAAGTCCGGAATGTACCGCCATGCGCTTTCTTTCAGACGGATCTCTTCCGATAGGAGCATCAACCGTTCCGTCGGAATCTTTAAACCGCCCCAGGCAGACAGCCTGATACACGCGGTCTATACTGTGTTCCTTAAACTGTGCAGCCAGCACTCTGTGCGCCGAATCATTTTTGCATATCACTAAAAGCCCGCTGGTATCGCGGTCGATCCTGTGGACTATCCCGGGGCGCATTACCCCGTTTATTCCGGACAGGTCCCTGCAATGAAACATCAAGGCATTGACAAGCGTACCCGAAAAATGGCCGGGAGCCGGATGTACCACCATCCCCTTCGGTTTATTGACAACTAAAAGATCCGTATCCTCAAATACTATATCCAGCGGAATATCCTCTGCTTTGATATCGGGAAGAACAGCATCCGGAAGACTGATAAATAGCTCATCGCCTTCCTTAAGCCGGGCTGAAGCCTTTGAGGAGCAGCCATTCAGAAGCACTTCCCCTTCTTTTATGAGTTTTTGTATGAATGATCTGGACTGATCAGGCATGAGCTCTGCACACACCTTATCAATGCGTTCGTCTTCCTGATCATCATTTATCACAAAACGGTATTCTGTCAAAATACGATCTCCCTGCCGAATTATCATTCTTTGTCATCCGGAACGGAAGCATCCTTTTTTTCCATAAACTTAAGCTCATCATCTTTATACACAAAGATGATCAATATCATCAGCCATGCCGTTGCACATACGATAAATATATCAGCCACATTAAACACCGGGAAATTGATGATCTTTGCATACAGGAAATCAGTAACCGAACCTTTATGGATACGGTCTATCACATTCCCGACAGCTCCTGCCGCGATCAGGCTCAAAGCCAGATTAAGCTGCATGTATTTCTTTTCAGCCGGTATCTTTGTCAGGAGAATAACTATACCGGTCACCACTACACAGGCTATGATCACAAAAACTACTTTTCCTCCCTTAAACAGCCCCCAGCTGGCTCCCGTATTCTCGTGATGATAAAACTGAAAAACCCCCGGGATCACATCAACATACTCGTATAATCCAAGCTTACCCCTTACGATATACTTCGTGAGCTGGTCAAGCAGTATAGCCAGAACAACTGCGATAGCATCTATAAATAATATAAGCTTTTTACTCATGCTTTTCATTCGTTATCTTCCCTGTATTCTATCTCTCTGATGCCTTCCAGCATCTCTTCTTCGGTAACGGAAGTATCAATATATGCCTTTCCTACACGCTTAAGCAGGATGAATTTAATACCGTTATCCATAGCCTTTTTATCGGAACGCGTAAGCCGGATGATCTCTTCCGGATCTATATTATCTATGCTTATAGGGAGTTTAAAAGGAACAAACATATCCCTTATCTCATAATACTCTTCTGCAGAGAGCTTGCCTCTTTTAAAAGATATGAATGCAGCTGCAACACAGCCTAATGCCACACATTCTCCGTGAAGGAGTTCAAAATTCTTCGCTTTCTCTATGGCATGTCCTATGGTATGGCCGAAGTTCAATAATGCCCTGTCCCCCTGCTCCAGCGGATCACGCTCAACTATCCTCTGTTTGCAGCTGCAGCAGTGTGCGATCATCTCCTCCATAACAGAAGCATCCCTGTCATGTATCTCATACATCTTCGAAATGATCCATTCATAGAACGAGGCATCCATGATAAGACCGTATTTCATTACCTCGCCCATTCCCGAATAGAACTGCCTCGCATCGAGTGATGCTAATGTAGCAGTGTTGATATAAACAAGTTTAGGCATCTTAAAGGCTCCGACCATATTTTTATATGCATCGAGATCCACGCCGGTCTTTCCGCCCACCGATGAATCAACCTGTGAAAGAAGCGTTGTGGGAACCTGGACCACATCAATCCCTCTCATATAGATCGCAGCACAGAAGCCTGCCGTATCACCTACCACGCCGCCGCCAAGAGCTATGACCAGGTCTTTTCTGTTCATCTTATGCTCTGTAAACTGTTTCAGCAGCTTTACGACGGTATCCATATTCTTATTTGCTTCACCGGCATCGAAAATGCATACGAATACCTCAGAAAAAACATCTTTGATCTTATTACATATTTCATCGGCATAAAGAGGTCCTACGGTACTGTCTGTTACGATAGCGGCACGTTTTCCCTCGTAGCCCAGATCTTTGAGAGCTTCGGACAGCGATTCAAAATCATTTTCTATCCTTATATCGTAGATCGGTTTCTTATTCATACTTATACTTATCGTTGACGGCATATTCCATACTCCTTGTAATATCTCTGTAATGACCATAGGATTTTAACATATATACGCTTTTATGGCAAATTGAAAACCGACCCGTTCGGGCCGGTTTCATATTATATCACAACATTTATTAAGAAGGATGTGTTACTCGGTGAAATTCTCCTGAAAAGCACCGGAGATACTGGTGGTCTCAGGTGTGATAATGTATATACCTGCAAGAGTGCTCTGAGCTGAATATGAAATACGTCCGAATGAACAGTTAAGTGCATAAACGGTACCGCATACATAATCGAAGATCCTTCTTGCAAGAGCTTCGTCACAGCGCTCTGTATTGAGCACAACAGTATAACCTTCAAGTATCTTATCGGTTATCTCATGTGCATCATCAAATGATCCGGGCTGGATAGCAAAAACTTCACGTTCATGTGTGATCTCTTCTACTTTCTTGTTGGAAGTAAAAGGAGAAATCTTACCGAAACCTTTGGCTTTCTTCGCAGGCTTCTCTTCTACCTCATACTCATCATCCAGATACTCTTCCTCATCATCATAGTAATCGTCACCTCTGCCGAATTTGCTGCTGAGAACAGCTGCCAGATTACCAAATGCCATTTATCTTTCCCTCCCGTTGATTAATCCTTGGGCAATACTACGCCCCATCTGTTTCATATAATCGCACAAAAAACTGATTATGTCAACAACTTTTTTGGCTATTTTACTAGAAAAATGCCGTATTTACTGCATCTTGTGGTGGTTTACATAAAAAATACCAGATATATTATGTCAACACTTTATGTTAAACTGTTATGTAAACATATATTTATTATATCACATATCTCCTTGAAATACTTTTTGTATATTTCAGCTTTATATGCTACAATAAATATATTCAAATATGAGGAGGTCCGCTATGGCACTGTTTGGAAAAAGATCAAATTCTGATACACCCCCCGCTCCCATCGAATATAAGCCCGAACCGGCTAAAGCACCGGAGCCCGAGCCTTTACCCGAGCTTGATTTTCTTAAAGAGCCGTCTGTCAAGCCTGCTGAAACAGTATCGCCGGTATCGCAGATCCCGCAAGGTGATGCCGTAATAAAAAAACAGCCCCAGTATTCACAGCTGATCCTGGAAACAGAAAAGCCTCCTGTCATAACCGTATGCCGTTACGGAGGCAACTATGTAGCCACTGATCATGTACGTAATCTCCAGGCTGTAGAACGTACGGAATACGAAGCGCTGGAAAGTCTGATAAAACAGTACAATAAAAAATAGCACAAAAAAGGGGAGCTTTCTCAGCTCCCCCTTTCTTATCATTCATTTACTTTTTTTAAAAATCTTCTTCTGAAGCTCCCGCAGCTAATGCACCGGTGTTATCAAGCCCTGTAACATTGATATTCTTTGTGACCTTTGCATCATAAGTGCTTGCACGCATTATCTCGGTAAAATCAACTCCTGTTGCTTCCGTCATCGTATCAAACACCTGCTTCATCACGACCGGCATATTGCCGCTGATCTGTGATACTCCGCTGCCATCGGCTCCGCCACCGCCGCCATAGATATTTACCTTATCGATGGAAGCAAGAGGTTTTGCAACTTCGGCTGCCATCTCGGGAAGGATCTTTACCATCATCTCGATAACGGCTGCACCATTGTACTTCTTGTAAGCTTCGGCTTTCTTCTCCATTGCCTCTGCTTCAGCAAGACCTTTGGCCTTTATAGCTTCTGCTTCTGCAACACCCTTTGCAGTGATACCTGCAGCTTCCTGCTCTGCGGCATATCTCTGTGCATCAGCTTTTGCCTTCTGTGCTTCTGCAGCTTTTTCCTGTTCATACTTTTCTGCTTCAGCCTGACGCTGGCGCTGGATAAGTCTTGCTTCGGCATCTTTTTCTGCCTTGTACTTTTCTGCATCGGCCTGACGTTCGATCTGTGCGGAGAGTTCCTGCTGACGTACCAGCACTTCTTTCTGCTTCAGTTCTGCTTCACGTTCTGCCTTAGCTATCTGTACGTTAACGGCCTGGGTCTCGATAACCTTAGCCTGTTCCTGCTTCTGGATCTCGTAAGCCGCATCAGCCTCTGCACGCTTGATATCAGCCTGAACTTTCAGTTCTGATCTCTTGATATCCAGTTCGTTATTTCTCTGAGCTATAGCCAGATCCGAAATAACTCTTGCATCGTTTGCTTCTTTTGCAGCTTCAGCCTGGGCTACAGCCACGTCTCTGTCTGCATTTGCCTTTGCTATAGAAGCATCTTTCTGGATCTTTGACATATTATCCTGACCCAGTGCATTTATGAGTCCCTGCTCATCTTCTATACGCTGTATGTTACAGGATATGATCTGGATACCCAATGCTTTCATATCCACCTGGGCTTTTTCCTGAACCTCATCACCGAATTTCTTACGGTCTGTGTTCAGTTCGCGGAGCTCGATGGTACCGATGATCTCACGCAGGTTACCCTGTAATGAATCGGTCAGCGCTACGATGAAATCTCTTTCCTTCATATTCAGGAAGTTGCGCTGTGCTTTAAGTATGCCTTCCTCAGATGTATCAACTTTGACTTTTGCTACGGCATCAATATCAACACCGATGAAATCCTTGGTGGGTACGAAGCCGCCGGTCTTGATATCTATAGACATCTGCTTAAGGAGCAGAGTATCTTTTCTTTCTAAGAACGGGATCTTGATCCCTGCACGTCCTATCAGCACCTTGGGTTTTTTCTTGATACCGGAAATTATGTAGGCTGTATCCGGGGGAGCCTTCACGTATCCGGACATCAGGATCACAATGAGAAGCACTACCGCAAGTATGATCAGACCGATCAATAATTCCTGGGGCATAATCTGTTACCTCCTTCTGGGTTTGAAATGGTTTATAATGTATGTTACTCCGGCCGGAGCAACTTTACATTTTTTATTATATCATGCAGTTAAGCGCTTACAAGATATAAATGTTGACATTTTTGCTACCCGCATTAGCGGTCACAGAGCTCTTGTGGCTTTTTCAAGCCACGCGCGTTCTTCATCGCTCTCCATAAACGGCATCAGCTTATCTCTTACTTTTGAATGATATTCATTAAGCCATCTGAGTTCTTTGGGTTCAAGGTATCCGGGATCTATCGCGTCAAGATCGATCGGTACATAAGTAAGGGGCTCAAAAGCAAGGAACTCACCATCGCTGTTTTCCGTCTTATGAATGCACAGAAGGATATTTTCGATCCTTATCCCGTATTTTCCCGCGATATAAACTCCGGGTTCATCAGACATCAGCATTCCCGGTTCCAGAGGGTAATCGGAACTTTCCGGTTTCATCCTCCATCTGACAGCTGCCGGCCCTTCATGCACATTCAGCATATAGCCTATCCCATGGCCTGTACCGCATTTATAATCGATATCAAGCTCCCATAAAGGCTCACGGGCGAGGATATCAAGATTCCTTCCGCCGCAGCCCTTTAAGAAGACAGCATTCTGTAATGCCAGCATACCGGCCGCAACCCGGGTGAAGTGTTTCTTCGCTGTATCGCTTACCCCTCCTATCGCAAGAGTCCTGGTGACATCCGTTGTACCGCCGTCATATTGACCGCCGGAATCCACAAGATAGAAATTGCCTTCACAGATCTTTGCCGAGCCTTCTTCGCCAGCTTCATAATGCATCATCGCCGCATCCGGTCCGAAAGCACTTATCGTTGCAAACGAAAGGTCGGTGAACCCTTTTATCTGCGCTCTCATGCTGTCGAGCCTTAAGGCAAGAGTATATTCATCCGTTTTATCTGATACGGCCTTTTCCTTTACATATTTCAGAAACCTTGTCAGTACCGCACTGTCTTTAAGATAAACATCCCTGATGAGAGCGATCTCTTTAGGTGTTTTTACGGCCTTTGCTTCATCAAGGGGGCTCCTGCATTCAATGATATCAACTCCGCTCTTCTCAAGGAGCCTGCAGAGCAGATAATTGGTCTTATCGGGATCTATCAGCACACTGCCGTTAAAACACAGCAGCGGAAGATCTTTATAAAAATCCTCATAAGCTTTTAATGTGATATCTTTTTCCCGGGCATACCGGCAAAGCTCATCATCCAGGGCACGTTCCTTGATATACAGGGATACTCCGATATCCGTAACCACTGTGTACGCATAAGCGACCGGATTACAGCTGATATCGCTCCCGCGCAGGTTAAATAGCCACATCTGCTCATCCAGCCCGCTGATAACAGCGCCTACAGCCCCTTTCATAGCTATCGAATCCCTGAAATCCGAAAGCTTTTCACTATAATCCTGCCCGTAAAGTTCAGCAGGAAGCACGCGTATTTCGGCACTGCTGTCCTGAGGACGGTCTTCCCAGATCTTATCCACAAGATTTTTCCCGATCTTCAGTCCGGCACCGATACTTTTTAAAACTTTTCTCAGTTTTCGGCCGCGCTTGCAGCTGATCAGCCTTCCGTCTGCAAGAAGGATATCCCCGGAAGCGAACTGTTCTTCGATGAACTCATAGATGTTTAATACTCCGGCATCGTCTTCACGCATAAGTATAATGCCGGTATCCAAAAGTTCTTCTTCAGCCTGCACAAAATACCTTCCGTCAGTCCACAGATATGCTCCTTCAAGTCCCACGAGAAGACTCCCGGCAGATCCTGTAAAACCGCTTAAATATTCTCTTTCCCTGTAATGCGGATTGATATACTCCGAATTATGCGGATCTGCCGTATCGCACAGATACCACTGGGCTTCATTTTCTTTTAACAGTTTTCTGAGCTTATAGAGCCTGTCTCTTATCATCTCGTATTTTTCCATTTCTCACTCCCTGAAAAAATGTACTCTGTTTTTGCCTGACTGTTTAACATGATACATGGCCATCTTAAGTTTTTGATACAGCGTCTCGTAATCCCTGCCATGTTTGGGGATAAAAACAGCCGCTACAGAAGCCGTAAGGGGATCCCCGCCGTTTCTGGCGCTGTTCGCCTCTTCCATAACGTGTGATCCTATCTCTTCACAATAGCTCATTAGTTCCGCTTCGCTCAAAGCCTGCGGTATATATATTATAAATTCATCCTGGCCGCTCCGGCATAAAATACTTCCGCTCAAAGCCGTTTTTCTGAGTGCATCGGTAAACTTTATGATAACACCGTTAGCGTAACTGCTCCCCTGTTCCAGCATGAACTCGCCGAAACCGTCTATATCGACCATGACCATTTCCGCGCCGTCGGTATCGGTCCTTATCCGGCTGTCCACTTCCGAAGCCATATATTCACCTTTTAACAGATCCGTAAGCAGATCCATCCTCGCGCTTCCAAGTATATTACGGCGCATATCTTCCATCTGAAGCACCTTTTCTATGCGCGAAAGCATAACTTCCGCTTCAAACGGCTTGGTGATAAAATCCAGCGCCCCCATCTTAAGCCCGCGTATTTCACTCTCATGCTCGGTATCGGCCGTAAGGAAAATGATGGGAATGTTAGCGGTGCGCGGATTCAGCTTTATCTGCTCCATGGTCTCATATCCGTCCATTTCAGGCATCATTATGTCGAGCAGTATCAGATCGGTCTTATTCTTTTTAAGGAAATTAAGCGCCTGTCTGCCGGATTTGGCCATTGACAGATGATAAAAAGGCTGCAGAACTTCCGCAGCACTTTTCAGGTTAGTGGTTGAATCATCTACCATAAGGATGTGCTTCAAATCTTCACCTCAAAAAACCTCTTACCATTGCGGGCATTTCGGAAACCTCGCAAACATTGTCATGAAGTATCTCTGCCTTGCGTATATCTTCGATAGCCTTAGGCACGGAAACACCGCTTAAGGAATTTAGTTCATCTATAAGCGCAAGATCATCCATGCCGGCATACTTTTTATCTATCGCACAAAGAACGGATTTTGCAAATTTATACGGACTTGCGGTGGATGCTATCACCGTTACCGTATCATCATTGCTTTCTTTTTTATACTTATCATAAACATATCCGGCTACCGCGGTATGTGTGTCTATAACATACCCGCAGTCCGAATAAAGCGAAGCGATCTTTTCGGCTGTCTGCTCTTCCGTAGCATAATCCCCGCAGAATGAAGAAAGGGCTTCTTTCATGTCATCACTGATAGTATAAGCGCCTTTTGAATTAAGATCCGCCATAAGCGCCCTGTCCCTGGCATCATCATCTCCGGCTATATGATATATCAGACGCTCCAGATTGCTTGATATAAGTATATCCATGGAAGGCGAAGTCGTCAGTACGAAGCTTCTGTCTTTACTGAAAGCGCCGTCTCCATCCATCTCGTGAAGCTTATCGTATTTACCGCTCTCAAAGAAGTCGAAAAGTACTTTGTTCGTATTTGATGCACATATCAGCTTATTTACCGGAAGACCGGCATTTTTAGCGTAATAAGCTGCTAATATATTACCGAAATTACCTGTAGGCACGCAGAAGTTTATCTTATCCCCGCTCTTTATCCTGTCTTCTTTAAGAAGCCTTGTATAAGCATAAACATAATAAACGATCTGGGGTACAAGACGTCCAATGTTTATGGAATTGGCAGATGAAAAAACAAAGCCTTTGTCTTTAAGTTCGGCTTTAAGTTCCTCATCGGAAAACATTTTCTTCACGCCGCTCTGCGCATCATCAAAGTTTCCTTTTATCCCTACTACTTTGACATTGGCACCTTTCTGTGTCACCATCTGCAGTTCCTGGACTTTTGATACACCGTTCTTGGGATAAAAAACCATTATCCTGGTGCCGGGAACATCGGCAAAACCGGCTAGTGCGGCTTTTCCGGTATCTCCGCTGGTAGCGGTAAGGATAACTATTTCCTCCTTAAGAGCATTCTTCTTAGCCGCAGTAGTCATAAGATGCGGCAGTATAGATAATGCCATATCCTTAAAAGCTATGGTAGCACCGTGGAATAGTTCAAGGTAATATGCGCCGCCCGCATAGGTTAACGGTGCTATCTCTTCCGTATCGAATTTATCATCATAAGCCCTTTCAATACAGCCCTTAAGTTCTTCTTCGGTATAATCGGCAAGGAACAGCTTCATAACTTCATAAGCCACACTCTTATAGTCCATTTCCGAAAGTTCTTCAAGACTTTTATCAAGCCTGGGCAGTACATCAGGGACAAAAAGTCCTCCGTCATCCGCAAGTCCTTTTAATACGGCCTGCGAAGCCGTGATCTTTAAGTCATTGTTTCTGGTACTGTGATATAAGATATTCATTTTAACCTCTCCTAAAACAAAACATTTACCGCCATATTTTAACAGAAAATGATCACAATGTCTATTCCTGCAGGATAAATACACTTAATTGTGTTATTATAATACTGCTGTAAATTTTATTTTTGATCTTTTGTCACCTTTCGGGCGGCTTATTCATATATCTGGTGAAAAGACATCGCGAACACTTTTCATCACCGGTGAAATAAGATTCAGAAGGAGAACGCAATGAACAAGCAAAAAGACGATCTGGGATCGGTCATAGACAGGTACTCCGACTGCCTGTATAAGATCTGTTTTCTGATCCTTAAGAACGAGCATGATACAAAAGATGTACTTCAGGAGACTTTTCTGGCCTACTACACCAAAAGCCCCGAATTTACGAGTGAGGAGCACAAAAAAGCATGGCTGATAAAGGTGTCCCAGAATAAATGCAGGGAATTTTTAAGATTTCACAAAAAACACGCCTGCCTGCCGCTTAACGAGATAGACGAAAGCTTTATGATGATAGACGGGCTTCACCACGAAGAAAGGGAACTGCTCTCTCTGATCCTGAATATGGATTACAAAAGAAAATCTGTTTTCATACTCTACTACATAGAAGGGTATTCGGTCGAAGAAACAGCTCAGCTTTTAAGGATATCCGTATCAGCTGTCAAAAAACGTCTTCAGCGCGCAAGGGAAGCATTAAGATCAGATTATAAAGGAGAAGTGACTTATGAATGAAGATTTCAGCAGAATACTGGGCAATATAAATATATCGGAAGAAATGAAGCATCAGATCTATTCCGAATGCAAAAAGCATAAAAGAACAAAAGATATCACTTTCAGATATTCCGGATTATTATCGGTGCTTATAGGTCTTTTTATCTTTGGAACATTAAGCATAGGCGCTGCCGCTGCTGTAATAAGCGTAAAACAGCGAATGGAGGAAATGCCTGAAGAAGAATACGAAGATTACGCATACGAAGTTGAAAACGACACTTTCATCACCATGGATGAGGGCTATTCAAGGGAACTTACAGACAGTGAGATCACAAGGCTGTTAAAGCTTGAACGTGATTATTATGATAACGGAATATTTCCGCAGGAAGCGATGGCGCATTTAGATACTAAGGCAGA
Organism: uncultured Lachnospiraceae bacterium; assembly: GCA_902779395.1. Classification (GTDB taxonomy): domain Bacteria; phylum Bacillota; class Clostridia; order Lachnospirales; family Lachnospiraceae; genus NK4A136. The sequence goes on from CACZBK010000015.1 coordinate 31,567, forward strand.
GCTTGCAGAAGGTCAGATGGCTTATGTTGCAGAGGACAACCTGATATACCTGCCCGAAGAAGAAATGAGTGATGAACAGCTGCTGCAGTATATCGATCACGATGCAAAAAAATGGTATGTCAACGCTCAGGCGCTTGAAGAAGAAGGCTTTGATACAGGTATCAACTCCCAGCTTTCATACGAATCCACTCCCATCACTCCCGGCAGCATAGAAGAAACCGTCCGCCAAAAGGCTATAGCTTACCTGATGAAGTATCTTAATGTCGATATAAGCTCAGATCCCGCATGGATCGTTATTGTCGATCACTTTGAGGCCGATCCTGAAATAGATATGGATGAGACATATATGGTCGATATCAGCAAAAAAGGCTTAGGTTACGCTACCGGTTACCAGATAGAGCTCAAAGCTTCCGATCTTTCACTGCTTATGCTAAACACAAACGGCTACGAATTTGAACTGACTGCAAAAAAATACAGTTATGATGAAGCCGATGCCATGGAGGAAGAAGTGGTCGAGAGTGCCAAAGCTCTGCTTAATGAAGTTTTCGGAGCAGGTGAACCCGACAGTTATGAATATGATAACGAAAGCAGCTACGACGATGACGGACCGGGTACCGGACATGTATGTGTATACTTCAGATATGGTAATGATGCTTATATGACACGCGTCAGGCTCGAAGATAAAAAAGTAATATCTTTCTTTAAGCGTTAATGCTATAATCAATTCATGTCAGCTAACACTCAGGGGGTATATGCCTCCAGAAAAAAGAGCGGAAGTTCCTACTTCCGCTCTTCCATAACTTTTAAAGGTAAACATATCAGTCTGGGAGGCTTCGATACCGAGACCGAAGCACACCGGGCATATCTTCAGGCACGTCTGATCATAAGCGATCACAGCTGTGGCATCCTTGATTATAAAGCCCCCTCTCCTCTTTCATTTGAAAAATGGGTCAGCCTTATCAATTACCGTGACAATGGTATCTATATAGCCAATCCCGTCTATATCATGCGAAGGATGTTTTTTTATTATCTGAGTCCCACTGATATCCTTAAATTTGATGCTGATGAACTCTTCTATTACAGCTCGCACAAGATAATGAGGCGCGGAAAGCATTTTTTTGCCGCCGATTACGGGCTTCAGGTCAATATTTTAAACCGCTACGGTATACGAAGCTATGCCGTACCGGGAAGGGACTATATTTTTCTTAACGGTGATGAACTTGATTTTAGAAGTGCAAATATCAGTATAATCAACCGTTTTAACGGGGTTACAAAGCAGACAAAAAAAGGCCTTGTCAGCTACCGCTGCCGTATACACATAAGAGGCAGTATCGTAGTGGGTGATTATGAGACCGAGACTGAAGCCGCCATAGCATATAATAAAGCGGTAGATCTCCTTAAAATGAGAGGCTTTTCCAGAAATTATACGCTCAATTACATCGATGATATAAGCGCTAAAGAATATGCAGACTTATACAGCAGTATCACCATCTCTCAAAAGCTTAATGAGATACCTCTATGATCATCTGATGGTATAATCAAGAAAACATATATTAAGATGGGCTCCGCCGGCTATACCGTTGACTTCTGCCCCCTTATCATACTGCCACATGACATACTGATAAGGATAATCAGGAAGATCACTGCATTCCGAATACCATATATCATATCCTATCATGGATCCTAAGCTGTATTTCTTTATCAGTGTAGCCTTATCACCATACAAAAGTGAAAACAGACCCGCATTCTCTACCGCTTTCATGAAAGTCAGGGCACAATTTGTGCGCGGCATCTTTTCAAGCTCATCAGTCCTGGATCTGCCGCTGCCCAGCTGCATTGTGGAAAGCGCAAGCGGATAATTGATAACAGCTTCGTTTTCCGCGAGCACCTGCAGACAGAAATCCGCCTCTTCCCTTGCTTCTTCATTGCTTATGGCAGCAGTAACGAAATATACTCCCACATCAAGCTCTGCTTCTTTAGCACGCCTGTAATTATCCACAAAGCAGTCATCCACCGAAAGCTCGCCTGTACTGTATCCGCGCTGGCCAAGGCGTATCATCACAAAATCCACGCCTGCATCTTTAAGCCTGTCAAAATCAACAAAGCCCTCTTCTTTAGAGATATCAACACCTACAAAACCCTTTTCCGTATTGTTCTCATAATAATGCTTAAAAGGTTTGCGGTAAACAAAACCCGAAGGATCATAAGTATTTTTAGACAGATAAGGATTTATCTCCACCCATTCATCGCTTCCGTCTGCGAGCATGATACGTGTATGCAGCCCGTCTTCAGAGACAGAAAGTTTCTTATCGTCTTCAGCAGTCTCTTCCTGCATTCCCCCCCACGGAGTCGGCGTAGGAGCCGCATTTGAAGAAGGCGCTAAGGTGGGATCGGCTTTTGTGGGATAAGCATCCCAGAAATCAAGATCCGACGCCGTTGAAGTCTTTCCGCTGATAACCGAAGTCGCATTTGGATCAGGATTCCACTGAGCTGCGGCGGCAGGAGTCGTCCCGGCACTTATACCGCTTCTGGCATCCGGATTCTTTTTTGCCGGATTATTGGCAAGTATGACTATACCCACGGCAGTCAGTATAAATAACACAGCGATCACCGCTGCGGTAGCTGTACTGCTTTTCCTGCCGCTGTTATAGCTCAGCGGATCGTCATATTCTTCATCAAAATCATCATTAAGCTTCAAAGCTTTGTACCATTAAACCTGCCGCTGCCATTGTTCACTGAAAAGTTTCTTTTAATATCCTCAGATATTATATCATTCACCCACCGGCCTTTCAATGTATAAATACCGGCGGAGCACACCTTCGGCAATGTGAAAATACTTCTTTTGTGTTATAATCCCTTAATAACAGATACATGCATCGGGATTATCCCGCAACGAAAATAGTCGGATCTTAACATCAGGGAGATCATCGGAAATATGAAAACATATCGCCATAGAAGAGGAATATTTCTTATAGCTGTTGTCGTAATAAGTCTTTTTATCTTATCTGCCTGCCATACGGTCAAACCGTATGCCGAAGACGGTTTTTATTTTGATACATATGTTAAGTTCTGTTTATATGGGGATGACAGGGTTTATCTGGATGATTGCTTTGATATATGTGAAGAAAATGATTCGTTATTATCGGCACATGATGAAGACAGCCTTTTATACAAACTGAACCACGGTGATGAATGTGACTTCAGCGCCCTGGTACCGGTACTTTCTGATGCTTTTTATTATCATGAACTGACAGGCGGTGCGGTCGCTCCCTGCATAGGTGCCGTAAGCATGCTGTGGGACTTTAATGATCCGGAAAATGCACAGTTCCCCGGTGAAGCAGACGTATCTGAGGCATTAAAACACATAAACTCATCATCGGTGGTGATAAGCGATGGCGATATCACGATCACAGATCCGGACTGTATGATCGATCTTGGTTTTATTGCCAAGGGCTATATTTCAGGGATCATACGTGACTATCTTAAACAGAACGGAGTTAAAAGCGGGATCATAAACTTAGGCGGTAACGTGGTAGTTATAGGAAAGCGGCCCGATGGCAGGGATTACAATGTAGGCATACAGCGCCCGTTTGGAAATGATGCGATACTCACTTTTTTTATAAGCGATTCTGCTGTTGTGACCTCGGGTATATATGAGCGGTATTTTGAAAGGGATTCAAAGATCTATCATCATATTCTCGATCCGGATACGGGTTATCCTGTGGATAATGATCTATACAGCGTAAGTATAGTCAGCCCCGATCCGGTGATGGCAGATGCACTTTCCACAGCCTGTCTGGTCATGGGCAGGGAAAAGGCACTTGAGTTTATAGAAGATATAGACAATGCGGAAGCGCTGTTGATCGATAAGGATATGAATATATACACATCATCAGGCTTCCCGGAATACAGCCTTAATGATTGAGTATTATCTTTTTAGGACATTTTTCGGCGCAGACACCGCATTTTTCACACTTATCCTGATCTATATATGCCAGAAGATCTTTTATATCTATCGCTTCTTTCGGACAGTTCTTTTTGCATAAGCCACAGCCTATACAGCCGGCCTTGCATTTTTTCATCACATCAGGTCCCTTGTCTTTAGAAGAGCAGGCCACAATATATTTTGAATCATAAGGCAGCAGTTCGATCAGCTTCTTGGGGCATGCTTCTATGCATTTACCGCAGGCCTTGCAGGCATCCTTATCCACCAGTGCTATCCCGTTAACTATATGAATGGCATCAAATGGGCAGGCACTTACACAGCTGCCGTAGCCCAGACATCCGTAAGCACAGCTCTTATCTCCTCCTCCGGGAAGCAGGGCAGCCATGCGGCAGTCTTCAGCACCTGTATATTCATAGTTTTTAGCTGCTTTCTCACAATCCCCGGCACATTTAACATAAGCCGCCATACGCTTCGTGTCATCTGCCTCCACACCCATTATGGCAGCAACTTCTTTTGCAACAGCTGCACCACCGACCGGGCAGGCGTTAACGGGAGCTTCTCCATTAACGATAGCAGCGGCAAGGCCTGTACAGCCCGGATATCCGCAACCTCCGCAGTTATTTCCGGGAAGCGCAGCGCTTATCTTATCTTCCCTTGGATCCGTTTCAACATGGAAAGCTTTTGCTGCAATACCAAGAAAAAGGCCAAGTATCAGACCTAAAACCGCGATCACTATAACTGCTGTTAGGATTGCTGATGTGTTCATAGTTTATTATCCCTTATAAAATGGCACGGTAGTTTATAACAGATCCTTTGCTGTGCTCAGGACGACGCGATGGTTTATAAAAGCCCCGAAAAGCCACAGAAGGCTATAGCCATAAGTCCTGCGGTCACCAGTACTATCGGCATGCCCTGAAATGCTTTAGGGATGTTATTGTATCTCATTTTTTCCCGTATACCGGCCAGTATGCATATTGATATCGCAAATCCCACTGCCGTGGCAAAACCGTTAACAACCGAATATAATACTGAGTATTCTTTCTGTACATTTGTAAGCGCAGTCCCCAGCACCGCGCAGTTCGTTGTGATAAGCGGCAGATATACACCCAGAGCCTTATAAAGCGACGGTACAAATCTCTTCAAAAACATCTCAACGAATTGTACCAATGCCGCTATCACCAGTATGAAGACTATGGTCTTTAAGTAATCCAGTCCAAAAGGATCAAGAAGAAATCTGTATATCAGGGCACTTACCAGGCTTGCCAGCGTGATCACGAAAATAACAGCTGCGCCCATTCCGCCCGCGGTCTTTAACTGTTTTGACACGCCCAGGAAGGGACAGAGCCCGTAAAACTGGCTTAATACCACATTACTTACAAAAGCAGATCCTATGGATATTATCAATAATTCCGATATTGTACTCATAACTTTTTACCTACCGCCGTATCTTTACCGTCAGGATCATAGAACCTGTGCACACAGCTGCTGTCGGAGCAGCCTGCGCAGTCTTCATCGCATCTCACATCTTTGATCTTAGTCTGTTTACCCGCTGCAAGCTGTTTATCACGTATCACGCTCATGACCGCGATAATAGCCGCCAGCACAAAGAATGCTCCCGGCGCCATTACAAATATTGCAATGGGTGATAATCCGGCAGCTTCAAGCGGCGCTTTAAAACTTATACCGAATATTGAAAAGCTGCCCAACACCTCCCTTACACAGCCTATCAGCGTCAGCGCAAGGCTGAAGCCAAGCCCCATTCCAAGACCGTCAAGCGCAGATGCAAATACGCCGTTCTTTGACGCAAACGCTTCGGCACGTCCCAGTATGATACAGTTTACGACGATCAGCGGTATGAACATGCCCAGAGCTGAATTCAGCGCCGGAAGGTACGCTTCCAGAAACTGTCCGACTATGGTCACAAAAGATGCGATTATCACTATAAAAGCAGGTATACGGACTTTGTCAGGGATCACTTTTCTGAGTGCCGATATGATTATGTTACTCAGAGTCAGCACTACTGTTGTAGTAAGTCCCATGCCCAGACCGTTGATCGCGGAAGTTGTAACGGCCAGCGTAGGACACATTCCCAGCATAAGGACAAAAGTAGGGTTCTCCTTGATAATACCGTTTATAAAGGGATTTGTTTTTTTATCTTTCGTATTGTCCATATCTTATTTTCTCATTTATCATTCAGTACATTACGGTAAAAATCCAGCCCTGCATTGATGCCGTTTGTAAAGGCACGGGTAGTTACGGTTGCAGATGAAATGGCATCAATTTCGTTTTCAGCCGAAGCTCCGCCGCCTTTGATAAAGACAAAGCTCTCTGCCTTACGGTCTTTGAACTGTGGAAGCAGCACATCTGCAGCTTGAAGGCCAAGGCCGGGAGTTTCGGATGTTTCCAGTATCGATACACCCTTTACTCTTGAATCGGATGCTATCCCGATACTGAAACGGATATTTCCGCCATACCCTTCTTTATTGGTCATGTTAAGGACCACACCAAGGATATCACCGTTTTCATCCTTCGCATCATATATCTCATCCACGCTGTCTTTTGCGTGACGTTCAAGAAAAGAGCTGTATGCGGCTGCAGATCCATCCGGAAGAGCTCTGTTTTCAAAGAAAGCAGCCTCCGGAAAAACTTCCCTGCACGCCGCTTCTACCGCAGCACGCTTGCCTTCCTCTATAGGTTTTTTCGTCACTTCGTTTACCACTGCCAGAAGGATTCCGGCTATGGCCGTGATCATAAAAAGTATTAATGCATCTTTTATAACATTCTTCATCGACAGCCTCCAAGTCTGTCAGGATCCATTCCTGTAACCAAAATGTCTGGGGACGGTTATCTTTTCTATAAGCGGTACTATCAGGTTACCGATTATTATGGCATAGGATACGCCCTCGGCTCCGGGACCGAATATCCTGAATATACCTGTCAGGCAGCCGAGAAAAATACCGTATATTATCTGCCCCTTTTTTGTTATGGGACGCGTGACGTAATCTGTAGCCATAAAGAAGGCTCCCAGCATAAGCCCGCCGCCAAAAAGATGCGCAGCAATATAAGCCGGATCAAAACCGCGTCCTCCGAAAACAGCCACAAATATTACCAGGCTCAGCAGATACATCCCCGTAAGATGCCAGGTGATAACCCCCGCACATAAGAGGAATATCCCTCCCAGAAGAAGCGCCAGCGCCGAAGTCTCACCGATGGTACCCGCTTCATTTCCCAGGAACATGGAGGTAAGATCAAAACCCAGCCCGTTCTTTACATCCGCAAGAGGTGTGGCTGAACTTATCACATCTGTACCGCCCCAGCCGCTTTTATAGGAAAAATCCGTCATATATCTCGAAAAACTGAGTACCAGAAAACATCTTGCACCAAGTGCAGGATTCATAAAATTCTGTCCAAGTCCGCCGAAGAGCTGTTTTATCACTATTATAGCCACAAAACTTCCGACAAGCGGAATATACCACGGTACGTTTACCGGCAGGTTAAGCGCCAATAATAATCCTGTCAGCGCAGCAGAAAGATCCTTAACAGTGCTTTTCTTTTTACATAACTTTTCAAAGCCCCATTCAAAGAGCACACACAAAGCAATGCAAGATATGACTATAACAAGTGCACGGGGTCCGAAATTATAAATGCCCAATGCTGTCGCAGGCAGAAGTCCAAGCAAAACACAGCCCATTATCCTGCCGGTAGTAGACTTATCACGCACATGCGGTGTGGGGGATACGGATGGCAGGGATTCGGCTGTGGAGGACATATTGTTTTTATCGTTTACATTTTCACTCATATTTTACTCTCTAAGTATCCTTCGCTTTTCAGGAAATAAGATAAGCCTGTTATTTCCTGCGTTTTGCAAGCTGAGTGCGCCGCATGGTTTTTATCATCTGTACCAGCTGGCGTTTTGCGGGACATACATACGAACAGCTTCCGCATTCAACACACTCCATACCGTATAATGCCAGAAATTCTTCCTCATTAAAATGAGCCGCATGATCCGCCAGGAGCGACGGGACCAGCCTGGATGGACATACATCAACACAGCGCCCGCAGTTTATGCATGCGGAAGGTTCCCATTTTCTGACCTCATCCGTACTCATGCATAAAAGTGCGGAAGATGTTTTTGTGACAGGAACATCAAGATCAAATAATGCAAATCCCATCATAGGTCCGCCTGAAATGATCTTTTCAGGCTTGCATTTATACCCGCCTGCCGCTTCTATCAGATCTTTATATTTTGTACCGGTGCGCACCCTGAAATTACATGGCTCCTTTATGGCATCTCCGGTCACGGTCACAATGCGGTATATCAGAGGCAGGCCTTCACGTACCGCCTCATTTACAGCTATAACGGTATCTACATTATTCACGATGCATCCCGCATCCGCCGGAAGCATACTTGAATTGATCTGCCTGTTGGTAACAGCATAGATCAGCTGTCTCTCCGAACCCTGCGGATACTTTGTCTTCAAAGCAGCTACGCTTATATTGGGCATATCTTTGGTCATGCTGCGCAAAAGCTTTATACAGTCGGGCTTATTGTCTTCAACAGCCAGTACACCCCTTGCATTTTTGAATAAGCCTGCTTCTATCTGCAGACCGCCTATCAGCTTTTCCGGCTCCTCCAGCATCTTCCTGTAATCGCTTGTAAGATAAGGCTCACACTCGGCACAATTGACTATAACGGTATCTATCTTATCAGGATCTTTTGGAGACAGCTTTACATGGGTAGGGAAGCCTGCTCCGCCCATGCCTGCGATCCCGGCCTTTTGTATGGCGGCTATAACCTCGTCACGGCTCATTTCCTCGTAAGGCTTATCATTGAGCGGTAAAGCTTCTTCGTAAGAATCATCATTTTCTATGACGATACAGTCTGCCATATCCCCCGTAACGGTCCTGCGTTTTTCTATACATTTCACCGTACCTGACACAGAAGAATAAACAGGTGCAGACACAAAACCACCAGCCTCTGCGATACACTGACCGCACAGTACATGCTCACCTTTTTCTACCAGTGCCTTAGCCGGTGCACCTATGTGCTGGCTTAAGGGAAATACCAGTTCTTTTCCGGGCTCAACATTCTTTATAGGTTTATCTTTTGAGAGATCTTTCCCATCATACGGATGGATCCCTCCCTTAAAGGTAAACAACGGCATATCAGATTCTCCTGAGTATTTTACAGTACAGATATTACCACAGATCGACATGATTCTCAACAATGTATATGCTCCTGACACATAGTTTTCCCCGAAGAATCTTTATTGAAATTTTCTCAGATTATGATATCATATTTACATAAATCATTTTCGAAAGGATGCACAGATGAAAAGCTTTGGATCAGCTCTTGATATCGTTCCCAGGTATCCTATAGAAGGTCTTTTACCCGAAGGTGTTACAAAAGAAGAAGTCCTTTTTCTTGATATAGAGACAACGGGATTATCACCGAAAAATTCCTGCCTTTATATGGTGGGCTGTGTTTATTATAAGAACGACTGCTGGAACAGCATACAATGGATAGCAGAAAATTATGATGAAGAGCTTACCCTTCTGACAGCTTTTTTTGAGTATATCCATGATTATAAATTCCTTATACATTATAACGGTAACCGTTTTGATCTGCCCTATCTGGAGCAGAAAGCGGCACAGTATTCGATGCCCTATGATTTCAGCCGCTTTACCGGTGTGGATATATACCGCCGCATCCAGGGATATAAAGACATCCTGGGCCTGTGCGATCTCAAGCAGAAGACCATAGAAGAATTTTTAGGTATCGATCGTGAGGATCCTTATACCGGCGGAGAACTGATCAGCCGCTATCACGATTATGTATGCGAAAAGGATCCCGCGCTTCTTGATATTCTGCTCAAACACAATGAAGACGATCTTAAAGGAATGCTTTTTGTCGTAGATATGCTCGCATATCCCGATATTTTCTTAAAACCTGTAAGGGTTATGAAAGTACATGCAAATTATTTTCATGATATAAACAAAAAACGCGGTCAGGAAGTTATCATGAAACTGCGTTTTACCGCTCCGCTTCCCAAGCCTGTTTCATTCAGATCTCTTGGCTGCTATTTCTCAGGAGAAGGTATAGACGGATCGCTTAAAGTTCCTCTCTACGAAGAAGAACTCAAATATTTTTATGCAAACTACAAAGATTACTACTATCTTCCTGCCGAAGATACCGCCATGCACAAAGCCATTGCCGGTTTTGTAGATAAGGAACACAGGGTTCAGGCTAATGCTTCGAACTGTTATACCCGCAAGAAATCCCTGTATCTTCCTCAATGGGATGTTCTGTTCACACCTTTCTTTAAACGCGAATACAGATCAAAGGATCTTTTCTTCGAACTGACCGATGAATTCAAAAAAAGCCGTGCAGGCTTCAATATGTATGCTGAACATATACTCTCATCCATGTATCAATACAGGGATGAATAAAAGATCAGATGACCGGTCAAAAACCCCGGAGAAACTATCTCCGGGGTTTATTTTTTAATCTGTTCTCTCATAGAAAAATGAATTTTTCCTGATATAATTGATCTCTTTATAATTGGTTATCTGCTCTGTTGATCCTATGAAAAGGATCCCTTCATGAACAAGCGTATCATGGAATCGTCTGAACACGCTGTTTTTGGCATCTTCCGTAAAATAGATCAAAACATTCCGGCATACGATCATGTGGTAATCCCTTGGATAATCCTTAGCTTCAAGCAGATTTGCCTGCTTAAATGTAACCCTGTTCTTGATCTCATCACTTATCTTATAACCGACACGAAGTGTTTTTAAGTCTTCATTTCCCTTCTGACTAACTATCTCTTCAAGCGCTTTTCCCTCGAGTCTGGTGAAATATTTTGCCTTAAGATCAGAAGGCATATCTTCAAGAGATTTTTCTAAATATATCCCTCTGTTCGCCTTATATAAGATAGTCTTATCGATATCGGTTGCATAGATGCGTATTGAGCTCAGTGGCATGTGCCTGGATAAAGCCATGACCAGAGAATAAGGCTCGTCACCGGTAGAACATGCAGCAGACCAAATCTTAAGATTCTTTCCGAATCTCTTTATCAGAAGAGGTATAACTTCCTTATCAAGAAATTCCCATTGTTCGGGATTACGGTAAAAGTTAGATACATTGATAGTAAAATGATTCAGGAATTCTTCCATTGCATCCCTGTCTTTTTTTAACAGTTCAATATACTGCGGATAATCCAAGATCCCCTTTTTACTGATGAGCTGGTCAATGCGGCGTTTCATCTGAGCCTCTTTATAAGCATTCAGATCCACCCCGGTAAGAGCAAGTATTTTATCTTTCAGATATCCGTAATCTCTTTCAGCCATATCAAATCTCCCAAACTCTCCTTACATGACCGCTGCGGATCGAATGATCAGGATGCGCTCCGGCGGTCAGTTTTGCCGGCATCATCCATTATCCGGCTCTGAAAATAAAGGGCTCTGCTCATAATGAGCGGGGCCCTTTTTCTTATATCATGATCAGTTTAAGATCACTCTTCTGTAGCAGCTGCCTCAGTCTCTTCAGAAGCTTCTTCAGGTTCCTCAGGAAGCAGATCCTTAAGGCTTAAAGAAATCTTGTGATCTTCGATATTAAGATCTACAACCTTAGCTTCGATCTCATCTCCGGTCTTAAGCACATCCGAAGGCTTATCGATGTGTTTACGGCTGATCTGTGAAACATGAAGCAGAGCATCAACGCCTTCCTCAAGCTGGATAAACGCACCGAACTCAGTCATACGTGCAACGGTACCTTTTACCACTGTGCCAAGAGGGTACTTGCTCTCAACATTAAGCCAGGGATTGTTCTCATCAAACTTAGCGGACAGTGCGATCTTGTCTCCCTTGATCTCTTTGATGATAACCTTAACGGTATCACCCTTCTTGAATACATTCTGGGGATAATCGATGCGGCCCCAGCTCATCTCTGAGATATGAAGCAGACCATCGATCCCTCCGATATCAACAAATGCACCGAAACTGGTAACGTTCTTTACGGTACCTTCTACTACATCACCTTCATGGATGCGTGCGAGAGCATCACTCTTAGCAGCCTCACGGCGCTCTTTAAGAACGCTCTTGCAATCACCGATGTATCTGCGCTTAGCGGGATTGAACTCGTGCATAACGAACTCGATCTCCTGATCAGCAAATACATTAAGGTTCTTGGTGTAGATATCAGATGCAAGGCTTGCAGGGATAAATACGGGAACTTCATCAACCGTAGCTACAAGACCGCCCTTTACAACTTCGGTAACCTTTGCTTTTAATACGGTCTGTGCATTAAATGCATCCTCAAGTACCTTGCTTACTTTTTCGGAAGCAATGCGCTTATGCGAAAGAACAACCTGACCATCACCGTCATTCAGCTTAAGGACCTTAACCTTAATGCTGTCACCGGCTTTGACCACGGTGGTAAGATCCAGAGTGGGGTCTGACGAATACTCGTTTCTTGAAACGATTCCGTCGGACTTATAGTTGATATTTACTGCGATCTCTGTGGGTGTCACTGAGATAACGGTACCTTCCACCACGTCCCCCGTACGAACATTTCTCCCTTTCTCGAAAGATTCTTCCAATAATGATTCAAAATTCTCTTCTGACATAGTTTTGAACCTCCTCAATGATATAGTTTGGGGTGGAAGCCCCCGCTGTGATCCCAACTGTCCTTATACTGCCATCCTGTGCCAAAGTAAGCTCGTCTACAGTCTGTATAAATTCTGTCTTTGAACATACTTCACTGCAAATTTCATAAAGCTTGCGGGAATTGGAACTCTTTTTATCGCCTATGACGATCATGGCATCCACTCCCTCAGCTATACTACGTGCCTCAGTTTGATGATTGGCGGTAGCATTACAGATAGTATTCACAATACTAACATAATACGATTTTTTTTCAAATATTTCAACAATTTTTTCAAATTTCTTGTAATTAAATGTGGTCTGCGCGACCAGGCATACATCACGGCCGTCTCCGGGTATATAGGCTAAAGCTTCCTCCTCTGTTGATATAACATCGGCAGGCGTCTTACACCACCCCATTATCCCCTCAACTTCCGGATGAGCGGGATTTCCGGCTATTACTATCTGCTTCTTTTCGCTCTCAAGATAAACTATATCATGAATGCGTTTTACAAAAGGACAGGTAACATCCACATAATCAATGCCTTTTTCATTCAGCAGGTCTATAATGGATTTCGGTACGCCGTGAGACCTTAAGATAACGGTTCCGCAGCTTAAATCTCTCAGCTCTTCCTCTGTCTCAATAAGTTTTACGCCCTTTTGCGCAAGATTTCGTATAACCTCATCATTATGGATCACAGGTCCGTAGGTATAGACTTTTTTCCCCGGATCAGCAAGCTCAAACGCTTTATCTACGGCTTTCTTTACGCCAAAACAAAAGCCGGCGGTCTTTGCCCTTATTATACCGACCATCAGCCGCACTTCTCCCTGACAATATCCATCAAAGTCTTCGTTACCTCTTCGATATCCATATCGGAAGTATCCACCAGCACAGCATCATCTGCCTGCTTAAGCGGCGATATCTCCCTGGTCATGTCGCGGTGATCGCGCTCTATTATATCCGCTTCTATCTGAGCCAGATCGCATTTTTCGCCTTTTGCGACCAGTTCATCGTAGCGTCGCTTAGCGCGCACTGCACTGGACGCGGTAAGATAGATCTTTACCTCCGCATTGGGAAGCACCACTGTTCCTATATCTCTGCCATCCATTACTACGCTCTTTTCAGACGCCAACTTTCTCTGAAGCTCTACCAGCTTTTTGCGAACGTCGGGATTAACGCTTGATTTTGAAGCCATCGCACTCACTTCTTCGGTGCGTATCAGCGCGCTTACGTTTTCCCCGTTAAGTATCACCTGCTGGACTCCGTCAACGAAATCTATGCTTATATCGGCGCTCTTACACTTTTCGCTGATCGAAGCACTGTCTTCGGCGCTTATGTTTTCACGGATCATATACAGTGCCATTGCGCGGTACATCGCTCCGGTGTCAACATAGATAACTCCAAGTTCCTTTGAGAGATTTTTTGCTATGGTCGATTTGCCTGCGCCCGCAGGACCGTCTATTGCTATCGCGAATCTTTCTTTCATGAGTAACCTCCTTATCAGTCTTCAAATGTATTTTTATCATAGGATCCCTGCAGCGCTCATTCCCGCCAGATGCCCGGTAGACCAGGCGATCTGCAGGTTATAGCCGCCGGTGTGCGCATCCACATCCAGGGCTTCGCCGGCAATATAGAGTCCGGGAACTATCTTGCTTTCCATAGTAGACGGATCCACTTCCTTAACATTAACCCCGCCCTGGGTGATTATTGCCTCTTCAAAACCGCGGCATCCCGTGACATTATACTCCAGGCACTTTAGTTTTTCCACTATGCCCCTGCGCTCTTCCTTCGTGATGGAATTGACTTTTTTATCCGCAGGTATGCCGGTTCTTACAGGAAATACCTCCCTCAGCTTTCCCGGTAAAAGGCTTCCTAAAACATTACCCAGGTCTTTATTCTTATTTTCTTCAAACTCCCGTAGAAGACGTGCATCCAGCTGCTCAGCGGTCAATGCCGGTTTAAGATCCAGATACAGCCTGGCTGCTCCGCCTCCCTTTTTCTGATAATATGATGAAGCTGTCAAAACCAGAGGCCCGCTCAGTCCGAAGTGTGTATAGAGCATCTCTCCGAAACCTTCATATATCTTCTTTTTCCCATCCTTCAGAACTATGCTTACGTTTTTTAGTGCCAGGCCCTGCGCAGCCATACATTCATCCTTCTCAAGTACATTAAAGGGCACAAGGGCCGGTACCGTTTCCTTAATACTGTGCCCAAGAGACTTAAGCATTCCCAGCATGCTGCCGTCAGAGCCGGTAGTCGGATAACTCTTTCCGCCGCAGGCTACTATCAGCGAATCCGCCTTTATGGTTTCACCGCCCGTAAGCTTTATCTCAAAAGTATCATTCCGTGTTACAGATCTGATGATACTGTTTAATCTCACTTCAACTTTAAGCTCATCCATCCTCTTATTCAGTGCCTTTATCACATCAGAGGCGTGATCGCTCAAGGGAAAAATACGCCCGCCGCGCTCCTCCTTCAGCTTGCAGCCCTGCGATTCAAAAAAATCGCAGACCTGTACACTGTCATATGAATATATAGCACTGAACAAAAATTTGGGATTGCTCACAACATGAGAAAAGAATTCCTCATCGGGGCAGGAGTTTGTCAGATTACATCGCCCTTTCCCGGTAATATAGATCTTTTTCCCCGTTTTTTCATTTTTTTCTATCAGGATGACTTTAGCTCCTGCTTCCGCCGCCGCTATCGCAGCCATCATCCCCGCTGCGCCGCCTCCGGCTACAGCCACAGTCTTTACCGCCATATCATTCTCCCGGATCACCCAGTTCATCCTTATCGTAGGTCTGGTAATCCTTCCACAGATTTTCAAGACGCCTGGTGTTTTCAAGTATAGTATCTTCGTTCTTAAGGTACAGGGCAACAGTAAGAGCGTTTATCACACTCAGCGGCGCTGCCAGCGAATCGGCAAAAGTTATCATATCAGTCTTTGCCCATAGATTGCAGGATGAATACATATTCATCGGCGAGTATTCACTGTCGGTAACGGATATCAGCCTGGCGCCACGGGAATTGGCATAATCCATAGCCTTAAGAGTACGCAGCGAATATCTCGGAAAACTGATGCCCACCAGCACGTCGCCTTTTCCTATCCAGTTCATCTGCTCATACAGCTCGCTGATATTATTACTTGTAACAGATCTGACTCCCGGCCGTATCACTCCCAGATAATAACTTAAGATATCTGCCAGAGGAGCACAGTTGCGTATACCAAGCACATATATGTGTTCCGCTTCGTTAAGCATATCCACAGCCATGTCAAATACTGCATCAGGAACCATATGAATGCTGTCTACGATATTCTGCGCATCATGCACAAGCACTTTTTTCATCAGTCCGGACGGATCGGCTTTCAGTTTATTTGTGGTACTCTTTTTATCGGATACCAGACGGCTCTGTATCTCATCTATCATAGCCTGCTGGAATTCACTGTACTTATCATAGCCCAGCATTGCCGTAAAACGGACCACGGTAGCCTCACTCACACCGGCTGCTTTGCCTAACCTTGCCGCTGTCATAAACGATGCCACTTCATCATTTTCCGATATATAGTCCGCTATCTTTTTCTGGGCCGGAGACATTTTATCATAAATTCCGAGAATATCGTTTAACATACTTATATCCTTTTTATCCGGTCAAACCATGCCATAATGACCGGGATATCTGCATAGTCTTTATATACGAATATCGCTTTACCACCCTGCACAAAATGTGCGGATGATAAAGCGATAAAGACTTCAATGTATCAATTACTTATACAGGGTAAGCGTTATTCTTTGTATCTGCCTTCTTGGCATCCATCTTCTGCTGCTGTGCCTCACGATACTTAAAGAACTCGGTAGCTACCTGAGGGAACAGAGCGTAGGAAAGAACATCCTCATCCTGCTGTTTGTACTGCTTCATCTCTGCTTCGATGGCAGCAAGCTCGGGCTTGTCGTGACCGGTTGCCTCAGCAGATCTTGCAGTTGAACGCTTCTCACCGGGGATGACCTTGTTGATGACATCCTGGTTCATAGGCTTAACGGTCTGTCCGTAATTACCGCGGAGCAGATCCTTAAACTCGCCTGTAGCAGTCTTATATCTCTCGCCCATCAGGACGTTAAAGATAGCCTGTGTACCGACGATCTGTGAAGAAGGCGTAACCAGAGGAGGCTCACCGCAGTCCTTACGAACGCGGGGGATCTCTTCGAGAACGTCATTGTACTTATCCTCTGCGTGCTGTTCCTTAAGCTGTGAAACCATGTTGGAAAGCATACCGCCGGGAACCTGATAAAGCAGGGTCTTGATGTTAACGCCCAGCACCTTGGTGCTCATCAGACCGTTCTCGATGCACTCTTCACGATAAGGTCTCCAGTAATCGGCTATCTCAGCAAGAAGCTTCTGATCGTAACCGGTATCATAAGGAGTATCCTTGAAGGTCTCAACCATAACCTCTGTAGCAGGCTGGGAAGTACCCAGTGCGAAAGGTGATATAGCACAGTCAATAACGTCTACACCCGCTTCAACAGCTTTAAGGTAAGTCATTGAAGCAACGCCGGAGGTGTAATGTGTATGAAGCTGGATCGGAAGCTTGGTGCTCTCCTTTAAGGTCTTTACCAGCTCTGCAGCCTTGTAGGGAACCAGCAGACCTGCCATATCCTTGATACAGATGGAATCTGCGCCCATCTCTTCTATCTTCTTAGCCATGTCAGCCCAGTACTCAAGAGTATAAGCATCACCCAGTGTATAGGAAAGAGCTATCTGGGACTCGCCGCGGCCTTCCTGCTTTTTGATCTTATTTGTAGCATCAACTGCAGCCTGAAGGTTACGGATATCATTAAGGCAGTCGAAGATACGTATCACATCAATACCGTTTGCGATCGACTTCTCAACAAATGCATAAACCACATCATCCGCATAAGGACGGTAACCAAGGATGTTCTGACCACGGAAAAGCATCTGAAGCTTGGTCTTCTTAAATCCGTCACGAAGCTTGCGGAGTCTCTCCCAGGGATCTTCCTTAAGGAAACGGAGGGATGCATCAAATGTTGCACCACCCCAGCACTCTACAGCATGATAACCAACTTTATCCATCTTATCGACAATGGGAAGCATTTTATCGGTAGGCATACGTGTTGCAATCAGGGACTGATGAGCATCACGCAGAACCGTTTCCATGATCCCAACCGGTTTTTTAGCCTGTTCAGCCATTTTATTTTCCTCCTAAATATTTATGATTAATTAACTGTTTCGAAACGCCAACCTCAACTACGTTCGCTATGCTCACTCCGTTTCGGTCGCTGCTATTCGCAGCATACACTTTCGTATCAGCTTTCGCTCCCGTCAGCTAGCTGCCATCGCTTCAATCTGATACGAAACTGTGGCGTTACTCAAAATACCCCGAAGATAGCCATGAATGTACCGGCAGCTACTGCTGTACCGATAACGCCGGCCACGTTCGGCCCCATGGCATGCATCAGCAGGAAGTTCGTAGGATCTTCCTCGGCACCGACACGCTGCGAAACACGCGCCGCCATAGGCACAGCTGAAACACCGGCCGAACCGATCAGAGGATTAACCTTACCCTTCGTTATGACGCACATTATCTTACCGAAAAGCACACCGGCCGCAGTACCGAACGAGAATGCAACCAGACCAAGTGCTACGATGAACAGTGTATCGGTGTTGAGGAATGCTTCTGCAGATGTGGTAGCACCTACGGAAGTACCAAGCACGATAACAACGATATACATAAGGGCATTTGAAGCAGTCTCTGTAAGCTGGCGTACAACGCCGGACTCACGGAAGAGGTTACCCAGCATAAGCATACCTACAAGAGGAGCTGTGGTGGGAAGTACTATGGAAACAACTATTGTAACGATGATAGGGAACAGGATCTTCTCCAGTTTTGTAACGGGGCGAAGCTGTCCCATCTTTATCTGACGCTCTTTCTTGGTAGTAAGAGCCTTCATGATAGGCGGCTGGATAATGGGCACCAGTGACATGTATGAATATGCTGCCACTGCGATAGGCCCCAGATATTTGGTCTGACCCAGCTTACCTGCAAGGAAAATGGATGTAGGTCCGTCAGCACCACCGATAATGGAGATTGCTGCAGCTGCTTTGCCGTTAAAATCAGCCCATCCCATAGCTCCTGCAAAAAGCGCTCCGAAATAAGCTGCGAAGATACCGAACTGAGCAGCAGCTCCCAGGAGGAAGCTGGCGGGGTTGGCGATAAGCGGACCGAAGTCTGTCATCGCGCCGACACCCATGAAGATAAGTGACGGCAAAATTGCCCACTCATCAAGCACATAGAAATAATACAGTAATCCGCCCACACCGTTCGGCGAATCCTCAGCCCTCATCATGATATCCGGGTAAATATTTACCAGCAGCATACCGAATGCGATGGGCACCAGCAAAAGAGGCTCAAACTCAAAGCGTATTGCCAGGAAGAGGAAAAAGAGCGCCACGCAGATCATGATCACGTTCTTATATGTAAAGTCGGGATTCATGAACGCCATCTGGCCGAGCAGATTGTTAATGATCTCACTCATTTATCTTACCTCCAATAGTATCAAAAAACTTTAGTTAAGTGTTGCAAGAACCTGGCCTGCCTCACATGCATCACCAACTGCCACATCAATGCTGGCAACTGTTCCGTCCGAAGGAGCTACCTGAGGGATCTCCATCTTCATAGCTTCGATGATGAGCACTGCATCACCCTTCTTAACGGAATCGCCTACATTCTTCTCTATCTTGAATACCTTTCCTGCTGCTCCTGCTTCTATCTTTACTGAGCCGGCACCGCCTGAAGACTTAGCTGCTGCGGGAGCTGCCTTGGGTGCTGCCTTAGGAGCTGCCTTGGGTGCTGCTGCTGCAGCTCCTGCTCCTGCGCCACCCTCTTCTACTGTAACATCATATACGTTTCCGTTTACGGTAATAGTATAATTCTTCATTTTTTTATCCTCCATTAATTATCTTATTCTTCTGATGCTGCGAACAACAAATCCATCGGTTGAGGCTTCGTTCTGTGATGCAGCGATAGCTGCCGCGATCACGGCTATAAGCTCTGTATCATCTGCCTCTTCGGTATCATCCGATTCCTCACGGGCAACGATATTCTCGATAGCCTTTTCAACCGATTCGTTGTTCTGAGTCTCGGGCTTTTTGGAAAAGGCATCTACTATTGAAGGCACATATTTGAGCAGTGATATTATGATCGCTATAACGATCAGCATGATAAACACCGTTCCCATGCCTATAAGTGTATTAACACCTGCATTTCTCATGGATTCTCCCAGATCCAGTACAGTGTTGACTGTGATGGAAGAAACATGCAGGTTCTTATCAAAAATGACCTCTACGATACCGTCATGGCCGCCGTTTTCAGGCTCAAGGGTCTTGAAATGAAGCTCAGCCACTACGCTGTCTTCATCCACATCATAGCTGATCTGATCCGTGGGGACTAATGCTTCCGGGGTGGTAAGATTTCTTACTGCCTGGGCAAGCTCATTGTCCCTGAGCTCCTTATATGAATCCGCATAGGAATGCATACCTTTGAGTATCACGGGGAAATCAACCTTAAGACCGTATGATTTTAAATACTGGCTCATGGTATCGATCTCATCACTCATCATGCTGTCATAAGTATCCAGCTGAGCTGTTTCCGAACCGCCGCTGACTACCAGTGCACTTATATAGCACACTTCATAATCGAGTTTACCGTGCGGGTCATCTACAAGCGGCTTCTTTTCTCCGCCACCGCAAGCAGCCAGAGTCAGGATACATACGATCATGCTTAGTAATAAACTGATCTTTTTCTTCATTGTTAATCCTCTCTTTCCTTACCGAAGCCGCTTTAAGCAAAAAGCATTTCAAATGCATATACCAGATGCTTTCTGGTATCCGCAGGCTCGATAAGCTCATCCACATATCCTCTGGAAGTAGCGCTCTCTACGCTGTTCTGCTTTGCTGCAAATTCCTTGGCCTGCTTTTCGATCTCTCCGCCGCTCTTTCCGTCAGCCAGGATCTTTCCTGCAAGCTTTGAATCCATGGGACCTACTTCGGTACCAGGCCATGCATATACAAGATCGCAGCCTGTGCCCTTGGAGTTCATGACCGCATAAGCGCTTCCGTAAGCCTTGCCTACGATGAGGTTTACTCTGGGAACATCACACTCGGAGAAAGCCTGTGCAAGCTGTGCTGCAGCCTTTGCCATATGGCGTTCACTGCACATTGTAGCTTCAAAGCCTTCCACATTGGTGATGGTAAGTACGGGGATACCGAAGCTGTCGCAGAAGTAAACGAAATCTGCTGCTTTGTATGCTCCCTTATGGCTCATACGTCCGGAAAGCTTATTTATCTTTCCGTCATCGCCTACTATCTCGGTACGGTTAGCAACACAGCCAACGGTAAGACCATCCAGACGGATAAAGCCTGTAACCATGTCTTTAGCATAAGCGCTGCCGCACTCAAGGAAGTAATTATCATCCGCTATATTTGAAAGTAAAATGGAGGTATCGCCCTTAGCGCCTTCGATATCAGGCAGCACACGGTTAAGATCATCGGTAGAATCCGTAAGGGCTACATCATCATTATTCTCGGGAAGTATTGCGATCAGCTCACGTATCTTTGCATTGATGCTGTCTGCATCCCCCGCAAAATCCGCATTACCGCTTTCCTCAGTCTGAAATCCGGCTGCGGAAGTATCATTCTTTTCAGCATAATTACCGTCTATGGCATTGGGAGAATTTACAAAGAGCTTTGCATTCTTCTCTTCCATAAAGGTAAAATCCGAAATAGCGCTCATAACTGCCAGACCGCCGCCGCAGTTTCCGAATACGGCTGTTATCTGGGGGATCACACCCTTAGCCATTGATTTCTTGAAGTAGATCTCTCCCAAAGAATTGAGAGCATCAGTAGATTCAGAAAGACGTACACCCGTAGAATCCATGATACCTATGATGGGGGTTCCCGTCTTCATTGCCAGATCGTAGAGATTGCAGATCTTTTTTGCGTGCATCTCACCGATACTGCCGCCGAGAACAGATGCTTCCTGGCTGTAAACATAAACCCTTTTGCCTTCGATGGTTCCGTAACCGCAAACAACACCGTCAGACGGTGCATCAGCGGGTGTGGGATTAAAATCTGTGGCACGGGCTTTTACAGCGGAGCCGATCTCAACGAAACTCTTTTCATCGAGCAGCGCTTCAATGCGCTTTACGCTCAAGCCTGTTGAACCAGTCATTCCTCTTACCTCCGTTTTACTTTAAGTTGGTATAATTTATGCCTGCGGATACGTCCGCAGACGCACTGCCGATTATTATAACACAAAGAAATAAAAATTCATAGAAAAATTTTAAACATCTACATTAACTTTAAGATCTTCTTCCGCTTCAGCTTCAGCCTGTGCTTTGAAATCCTGCATCATCTCGGGACTCATTACCGGAAGGTCCTGAATACTGCGTACACCGAAGCTTCGCAAAAACTGCTCTGTCGTGCCAAAAAGCAGAGGTTTTCCGGGCGCATCAAGACGTCCGACTTCCTCGATAAGCTCATATTCCAGAAGCCGGTTGACCGCATGATCACAGGAAACCCCTCTGATACGTTCTATCTCCGCACGGGTGACCGGCTGCTTATAAGCTATTATCGACAGCGTTTCGATCACCGTATCGGAAAGAGTCATGCGCTTCGGACTCTTTGCAAGCTTTATCAGGTATTCGTAATATTCGCCTTTGGTCCCAAGCTGCACGGCATCTTCAAGCTCTGTCAGACATATCCCCCGGTCAGACTGCGCATATCTTTCTTTAAGGGTATCGATCGCTGCATGAAGCTCATCTTCGTTAAGCCCCAGGACGTCAGAAAGGCGCTCGAGCTTTACCGAATTGCCTGTAGCAAACAGTATTGCCTCTATAGCCGCTGCAGGATCATCCGGCTTAGTGCTGTCTGCCCGGATCCCGGCATCTTCGGAACTTTCGCCATCTTCAGCATCACTGTTTTCAGGAGCTTCTGATATTTCTTCGTTTTCCGCATGCGTCTCTCCGCCTTCAGAAACCGCGTCGTTAACGGCGGCTTCCGGGACCTCAGCTGTATTCTCCGCGTTCATTTCATTATCATTCTCTGTGTTTATTTCATTAATTTCCATCTTTGGCATCCTTCTGTTCTGTCAAGATTCTTCGCTTTTTTCTATATGCATCAGACTATAGCGAAGTCTTCGGCAAGACTTATATCCGCAGCGTCTTCCGCTCTCTCGATAAGGATATCATCAAAGATATTATCCTGCCTTATGGTTATCTGCCCTGTTTTCATCAGCTCAAGGATCACCAGGAAGCTTACTATCACATCGATCTTCCTTCTCTGGCTGCCAAGCATCTCCCTGAAAGAACAGATCTCATGTTCATTTAAGTAAGCAAGTATCTCAAGCTGTTTATTTTCAACGGATATCTCATCCTTAGTGATATTTCCGAAATGACTTCTGATGGGATCCACACGGTCATCGACACGCTTAAGGATCTCTCTGTATATCTCTCCCAGTTTTCTCAGATTAAGATCGCGGACCAGGTCTTCATAATTGAGCGGTTCTCTGTATGCCAGTACGGCATCCGGGATACTGGGCTGTTTGTACATGGATTTACCTGCATCCACAAAACGGTCTTTAAGCTCAAATGCCATGTATTTATACATCTTATGTTCCAGCAGCTTCTGTACGAGTTCCGCTCTGGGATCTTCCTCTTCCCCTTCCTCATTGACCGGACGCGGCAGCAGCATGCGGCATTTGATGGAAAGCAGCGTTGCTGCCATGACCAGGAATTCGCTCATGACATTCATGTCTTCTCTTTCCATGGCCCTTATGTAATCAAGATACTGCGCCGTTATCTCAACAATGGGGATATCGTAAATATCGACTTTATTCTTTTCTATAAGATGAAGGAGCAGATCCAAAGGCCCTTCGAATACTTCAAGTTTTACAGGTATAGCCATTCTTATTCCCTTTCCTTCTTTAAGTCTATCACCGCAAGCTCTGCGGGATTAAATACCCTCACCGGTAATGTGTGTGTGCCCAGCCCGCAAAGGACAAGCTGATGTTTATTCTTTAACCTGAACATCCCGCCAGAGTAATCCGGAAAAAGCCTTGGTTTGGGACTTATCACGCCGCCTATGAACGGAAGCCTCATTATGCCTCCGTGATAATGCCCGGATAAAGACAGATCAGCTCCCCAGGCAGCATAGGAAGGAAGGTATTCCGGATCATGTGCGATAAGGATATTAAAGCTGTTTTTATCCGGCCTTCCGAGCATTGCGTTCATATCCGGGACCGGCAGGTATTCGGCTCTTTTTCTGTGAAGATAATGCCGGGGTGAGATATTGATCCCGAAGATCTTTACTCCGGATCCAGGTATCGCAGCGGAAGCATTATCAAGTATCACCGCTCCGCTTTCTTTAAAACGCGTCATCATATCTTCGTATGTAAAATCAAACAGCCACGGCATCCAGTCAACTCGGCTTTCATGATTCCCCATACCAAAGTATACGGGAAAACGTGAAGCCAGTTCTTTAAGAAGATGCCCTGCAACATCCACAGAGCCCCTGATATCGACCCCCAGATCTTTCGCTGTCATTATATCGCCTGCGGTGATCACTGCATCGGGCTTAAGAGCGCAGATCTTCGCTATCAGCCTCTCATTATCTTTACCGAAGCTTCTTCCGTGAAGATCAGACAATGCGACTATACGCATGTTTTTCCTGATGCGGCTGTCGCGTATCACATGATGCCGGACTTTTATATTGTGAATATCGCTTATTATGACTCCCGTAAAAAAAGCGCTGAAAAAGGAGCACAGAAAAAGCAATCCTTTATTTTTCATAAAAGCACATCCATTGCATACAATATTTTGTTACAACGCCGGGATTATAACACAAGATAAGATGTTTATCAAGTTTACATAAACATGACTTTATCATATATGGCCGATGATGTTACTATTCACGGCCCTCAGGCCGTGAGCAACACTATACAGCTTTGTTCTTCTTAAACAGCTCTCTGAGCCTGCGCCTTTCCTTGCGTTTAAACTTAAACACTATCACAGATAATACGATCGAAACTGCAACATATATCAGAAACACCGGTATGAACTTAAGATCTATCCTTCCCAGCATAAAACCGGAATAAGCATCCTTAGCGGCGGTATACACAAAAAGGGTATATCCCCTTACTCCCAGTCTGTTCACAAAAACGGGATAAACACACATAAGCACAGCATAAACAACTATCGGCAAAAGCCAGAATGCGGTAAGGAAAAGGAAGAAAAGCGCAACCGAAAAGCTTGCTATCGCTGCAGTCATATCCATGACAAGAGATACAAGCATGGCCTTTAACTGAAATGCCGTCGTCTGGGCCTTGAAAACAAAGCCCAGAGCAACTATCAATACAGCCATGACAAGATACAGTCTGATAATGGCCGATATCCCCGCCCGCCATTTGGCGATCACATTACCTCTTCTTGATACACCGTTTATCTCTCCCTGCTCTATCGAATTTCTCGTAAACCTCAGCCTGTACAGTCCCAAAAGCACCGTCACCCCTGCAGCAGTATTAAACACATACAGCATGTAATCCTGTATACGGAAAGTAAACATTATGTCATTCCAGAAAGTTATCTTTGTGTATACTGTAAGTGCTATAGCTCCGATAAACAGAGCAGCAGACATAAAACGGAAACGTTTTAATGAAAGCAGCCTCTTTTTTTCAATACGGTACAACGGATTCATATCCTGCCTCCTTACCAGATAGCTATACGTTTTTCGGGAGCCAGGTACATTCCGTCCCCCTCTTTGATCCCATAAGTATCATAAAACTCATCAAACTGCTGAAGTGTCACATTGACCCTCAGATATGCCAGCGGATGTACGTCCGTTCTTATACGCTCTATCTCCACGCCTTTGGGATCCAGTTTTCTCCAGACAGATGCGAAGCTCCTGAAATACAGATCATAATCAAAATCCTCCTCTTTCGAAGCAATCATCAGCGTGGCCCTGACCCCGCCCATATCTGCAATGGCTTCCGCGCTCAGCTGATTATCGATCGGATAAGCATCCGCACCTTCAAAAGGTTTATACCCGAAATAATATGCACTGACCTTCCCGGCTTTTTCCGAAAAAGCACTCATATCATCGCCTTCGATCAGCGCATTCCAGCAGCCTTCCTTATCGTATTTCACACCGCTCGAATCAAAAGCATGTGACAGCTCATGCCCAAGGACAGAACCGATAGCTCCAAGCTTCTGTTCATACTTCATGTCATAACTGTAGAAATCCCCCAGAAGGATACCGGCCTGTATTACTACGATATTATTCCAGTTATCATAAAATGCATTAGTCTGTGTCGTAGACACTTCCGAATCATAAATATCCCAGAAACTCCTGTCATAATCCATACCTGCCATATCGGCAAAATGTCTTATCTTAGCTTCGTTCAGGACCGTATAAGCATCCAGCAGGCTTCCGCCTTCCTCTTTTGTCAGGAGTTTCATATTCCCGTAATCCGCCGTGTTTGAAGGTTTTATTATGTCAAATACTATGCTGTCAAGTTTTTTACGGATATTATTTTTGTTATCATCACTCAGCCAGTCTTTCCCGTCAATGATCTCCTTGTACATATCTCTGATCTTTTCACACATCTCAAGTACGTCGCTGTAGGTCTGCTGATCATAATAGGCGTCAAGATAAGCCTGATCCATAGCACCGTTCAGAAAAGACCGCTGCAAATACACGAACAGATACCTGTCCATGTAGGTATATGAAGATTCATAAAACGGATTCGATTTATCAAACTCTGTCTCGGAGCAATACTCATATGTATCCCAGTCAAGAAAAGATCCGGAATCAAGCGCAAGATTGACTTTAAAATATGCTTTCATACCTTCTACATGCGCATCATCATAAATACCGGAAAGGCCGCTTAAATATTTATAATCCCCATAATACTGCGGAAGATCGGCAAGACCGTAATGTTCAAATATCTCTTTAAGCGGATACGCGCCTGAATACTCAAAAAAGTCATCCGCATCCAGGATATTGATATTATCTACGTTCAGCTCAAACTCCGGATCAAGTGCCACAAGCTCCGATTCAAACTTAAAGCACTCACTTAAGAGTCTGTCAACCTCTTCTTTGCTGTAACCAGCTTTTTCCAGTATATAATGCACTTTCTTCTCGATCTCTTCAAGCTTCTGTATGCCCTTATTATTCAGCATTGAATAATAAAGACCTTTCCCGAGGGAATAATCCGGCTGCAGAGCTCTTATCGTGTAATGATCCCTGTTTTCGTCATATACCTTTATATCTATTTTGATAAGCATCAGAGCAAAAGGATTTTTAGGGTTATCCAGGATATAGCTGCTCACATCATCGATATCATCTATATCATCAATATAAGCAAGATATTTTTTCAGAGGTTCCGCTCCAAGCTCTTTTCTGTAATCCAGATCTGTAAACAGCGAATCATAAGTACGTACAAGATCAAGATTCTTACTGTTTACGCTCATGTCATCCAGCAAAGCGCGCTTGTTCTTATTTACCAGCAGATCCGCCGATCTGAAAGTGGAATTTTTGTACACAGGATCGTACACCTGCTCCGAAAGCCATTCGCCGTTAACATTTGCGGCAAAATCATCCTGCAGGCGTTTTTCACCGGCAATATACTGGTTATCGATTATGTTGGAATCTATCCAGGTATATTTCCCGCTCTTCTGCGCATCAAAGGCACAGCCTGTTAATGACATCGTTACGATAAACGAAACAAAGACAAGTATTATCCTCTTTCCGACAGTCATTTTTACCCTTCCCCTCATAAAATCTCTTTACTCATACATTCCCGGCCGCATAAAAACAGCCTGCATACAGATGCAGGCTGTGATCATAATTAATTATATTTGCGTTTTCTAGCTGCTTCAGATTTCTTTTTACGCCTAACGCTGGGCTTCTCATAGTGCTCGCGCTTGCGGATCTCCTGCTGTATGCCGGCCTTTGCACAGCTGCGCTTAAAACGTCTTAATGCGCTGTCCAAATCCTCGCCAGCCTTAACTTCGATCTTCGACACCCGGACTCAACCTCCCCTCAGTGCTTAGATTAAATACTTAGTTTTTTACACGAGCTAGATTATACCTTTAATAACAGCTATATGTCAAGAAAAATTTTTCTCTGTTTTTACCGCAGCATGTATATCCTTAAGTGCATAATCGTTATGAAAAAACCTTTTTTCGACAACCGATATTATATGTGCTATCTCGCGCTTTTTCGGCTTTCCGTTTTTTTCATAGCTGAGCATATAAAAAAGCAGGAACAGATTAAGCGACAGATAAGCATCTTTAAAATGATGATACGGACTGTAATCCTCATAGGATATCAGATATCTGCGAAGGATCAGGGATATCATATAATCTCCCGCAAGCTTTACGATATGCGGATCATTGTATATATACCTTTCCGACATATCGTGCCAGAGCTCATCCCCCTGCCTGTAATTGAGCTTGTCAAAGCATTTATAATACAGTTTGCACAGCTTATACAGATATTTTCCGGAATATTGCAGCCATTCCTCAAAAAAGCATGTGCTCATCATTTCATTGACGTCTTCGATGGGCAGAAGAAAAAGCTCCTGCCCTGTATCGTATACGTCATCATCATCCCATTTATCGCTGTTTCCAAGGGTAAGCAGTTCTTTCTGTATCGCCCACTCCCTGCCGGCTATCCGCCGAAGCGCATCATCAAGCTCTTTTGCTCCCATCAAAGATGCTGCATTTATGGTATCAATGATCGTCTGCCTGTGAGAATACAGCGTGGTAAAATATTCGATATCATCATTATTCCCGTAAGTTTCGGGAAGATCTTCAGCCGACGATCTTATAAGCAGCTCTTCATCATCACGATGGCGCAAAAAAAGAGAAGCAGCATGAACGCACGACAGATCCAGATGATACTCCGCCACAGGGCCGTAATTCATACGGACCTTCGGGTATTCCCGGCACACATCGGCTATAAAGCTCTCTCCTCTTTTCTTCTGCAGCCCGCACAATCCGTCCCTGCACAGATGAGGACAGCGTACAGACATGGGGCTGAACACTTTCTGTTCTTTTCCGTGGATAGTGGAGCGTATCCACATACCCCATAATCCCTTTTCTTTTTTGAAACGTTCAAGTGCTTCTTCGTCCAAAGGAATGCCCCAGCCATGGCAGCAGTTATCGGGGCATTTCCCCATCAGACATTTAAATTCATCATAATAACCTGTCTTTAACAGCGGTGTATCGCTCATGCATTTAACTGTTTGCTGACAGCTTCATCAGCTGCAGCAAGTGCATCAGCCATTCCCGCAGGATTCTTACCGCCGGCCTGAGCCATATTAGGCTTGCCGCCTCCTCCGCCGCCTACAAGAGCCGCGATCGCTTTGATAAGATTACCCGCATGCGCGCCTTTCTTAACAGCTTCATCGGAAGCCATAGCAATAAGGTTAACTTTGCCTTCCACTACAGATCCCAGAACAACAACTCCGCATCCCTGTCCGTCTTTTATCTTGTCGCCAAGCTCACGAAGAGCGTTCATATCGACTCCGTCAACAGCCTTGATAACATATTTTATTCCGGCTGCTTCCTTCACATCATCCGCTACATTGCCAAGAGCATCACCGGCTGCTTTGCTCTTTAACGACGCCACCTCCGATGCCAGTTCCTTATTCTCCTTAAGGACTGTACCGATACGGTCGCATATATCGGCAGGTCTGGTCTTTAACATCTCAGCAGCTGCCTTTAACTTGTTTTCCATCTCACGGTAATATGCAAATACGGCATTGCCGGTTATTGCTTCTATCCTTCGAACACCGGATGCGATCCCGGCTTCCGATAATATCTTAAATGCACCTATGCTTCCCGTAGATGATACATGAGTACCGCCGCAAAGCTCAACAGAATATCCGCCCATATCAACAACACGCACTTCATTACCGTACTTTTCGCCGAACAGAGCCATAGCTCCGGTCTTTCTGGCTTCCTCCAGACTCATCAGCTTTGTCACTACCGGCAGATTCTCACTTATCTTTTCATTGACAAGCTGCTCAACCTTAGCGATCTCCTCATCAGTCATTGGCTGGAAATGTGAAAAATCAAAACGGGTCCGCTCGGGATCCTGTGAAGATCCCTTCTGTTCTACATGCGCTCCCAATACATCACGCAGCGCCTTCTGCATAAGGTGTGTAGCCGAATGGTTCTGGCAGGTGCGGTTTCTTAAATTTGCATCGACTTTGAATTCCGCACTTACGCCGCTTCTTATCATGCCGCGTTCTACCACACCGATATGGGCTATCTTTGAACCGGCCACATGAATGGTATCCAGCACCTTGAACGATCCGTCTTTGGTATTGATGATACCCTTATCACCCTGCTGACCGCCCATAGTACCATAGAAGCATGTCTGATCGCTTATGACTGCACCACGCATTCCGTCAGTCAGTACATCACATATCTCATCTTTGCTCTCTGCATCATTATCTGCATCGGCAAGTTTAGCAAGAGCAACTATCCGTGCTTCGCACTCAAGCCTGTCATATCCTATAAATTCCGTATTAAGCGATGCATCAAGTTCTTCATAAACAGTGGCATCAGCTCCCATATAGGTTGTAGTCTTCCTTGCTGCACGGGCCCTGTCCTTCTGCTCTTTCATTGCAGCATCGAAGCCTTCTTTATCCATGCCGAAGCCTTTTTCTTCAAGAATCTCCGAAGTAAGGTCTACAGGAAAACCATAGGTATCGTAAAGCCTGAATGCATCATTGCCGTCAAGCACAGTGCGTCCTTCAGCCTTCATTTTTTCTTCCATCTCTGCCAGAAGGCTGAGACCCTGGTCTATCGTACGGGCAAACTGATTTTCTTCCTGTCTGAGATTATTGAGTATAAAATCTCTCTTCTCTTCAAGCTCGGGATAACCGTCCTTACTGCCTTCTATAACAGTCTCGGCAAGTTTTGCCAGAAACACTCCGTCTATCCCGAGAAGGCGTCCGTGTCTTGCTGCGCGCCTTATGATACGGCGGAGCACATATCCCCTGCCCATATTAGAAGGCGTGATACCGTCAGATATCATAAAGGTAGCCGAACGTATATGATCGGTTATAAGGCGGATCGATATATCCTTTTTATCATCGGTCTGATAAACGGCTCCGGCCATCTCGCAGACTTTATCTCTTATGGCTTTCATGGTGTCGATATCAAAGACTGAATCAACATCCTGTACCACCACGGCAAGACGTTCAAGTCCCATACCGGTATCTATATTCTTTTGCTTGAGTTCGGTATAATTGCCCTTACCGTCTCCGTCAAACTGGGTGAACACATTGTTCCAGACCTCTATAAAGCGGTCGCACTCACACCCCACCTTGCAGTCAGGCTTTCCGCAGCCGTATTTGATTCCTCGGTCATAGTATATTTCGGAACAGGGACCACAGGGGCCTGCGCCGTGTTCCCAGAAGTTATCGCACTTTCCTTCTTCATCGCGGTAAAACTTGGTTATCCTGTCAGCCGGAACACCTATCTCATCTGTCCATATCTTTATGGCTTCATCATCTTCATAATACACCGAAGGATACAGGCGGTCCTTTTCAAGTCCTACAACCTCCGTAAGGAACTGCCAGCTCCATTTCAGCGACTCATGCTTAAAATAATCTCCGAAAGAGAAATTACCCAGCATCTCAAAAAACGTAAGATGTCTTGCAGTATGCCCTACATTTTCAATATCACCGGTACGTACGCATTTCTGACAGGTTGTAACCCTGCGGCGCGGAGGTATCTCCTGCCCGGTAAAATAAGGCTTTAAGGGAGCCATACCTGAATTGATGATAAGAAGAGAATTGTCATTATGAGGAATGAGCGAAAAGCTCTTCATCTTAAGATGCCCCTGGCTTTCAAAGAAATCAAGGAACATCCGCCTTAATTGGTTTACACCATATTTTTCCATAAGAACCTCCGAAGTATATACTCTTTCTTTTAGAAAAGACCGTATCGCTATACTGATACGGCCTCATAAAGCTGGAAAAGAGACTCGAACTCTCGACCCCTTCATTACGAGTGAAGTGCTCTACCGACTGAGCTATTCCAGCAACGTTCCTTATTATACTATAAAAAATGAAATATGCAAGCAAAAAATACACTTAGCCGATCACAGCCATACGAGTAAAAAAGGGAGCACAGTACGTGCTCCCCCAAAAAACCATTTGACAATAAAATTTTACAGATCGTTCATCAGCTTGCCTTTGTATGCATTGAATTCATCATCTGTAATAATGCCGCCCTCCTTAAGCTTAAGCAGCATGCCGACCTTTTCCTGGAACTCCTCCATACTTTCATAAGGAGCAAATACATCCTTGATAAGAGCCTGCTTCTTGCCTTCAAAATCTTCCTCGGTAATAAATCCGCAGTCCCTGGCCACCATATAGAGTCTTGTGCGCGCTACGAAGTCTTCGATCTTCTCTACATCTTTTAAGATCTCTACCTTCTTTCCGTGATAATCCATCTCGGAAAGCCAGCTCTTGTTTTTGAGGAGCATAACGCGAATGATCTTCTCCTTAAACTCTGCCTCATTTCCTCCGGGCATAGTCATGACTTCGCTGATCATGCGCTGCTGTCTCTCTTTGTATTCCACATCGCTTGCGGTTCCGGCTACTACCATTGCAGGCCATCTTGAGAATTTCATCTCCAGAGCATCCATACTGTCGGAAAGCTTGGGTTCAAGCAGGGACTTAAGGTCTTTCTTATCACTTTCAAACTCCTCTGCGGGAACCAGCTCTGCATCAACGAGTATAGGCAGTTTCTGAAGTTTCAGGGTAAATACATTATTATCATCTATAGGATTATAAGCTACGCTCTCTAACAGCTTGGTCTTCTTAAGCTCATACTCTGCAGGTGTTACCAGTTCGCTCATGAGGATCACGGGCAGCTTGGCAGTATTCTCACGGAATACATTAAGATCGGTAACATTGGGATCAAAGCACTCGTCAACTATCTGGTTCTTATTGCTCTCAAACTCAGAATCCGAAAGCATGCCGGATTTTCTGAGGACAAAGATCTTCTGGATCTTATCGTAGAAAGAACCCATACCCTTTTCTTCGCAGATAAGCTTAAGCTTCTTCTCTTTATATTCCTCATCTGTACACATTCCGGATTCGTGCATGATATCCAGTTTCTTCAGCTTCTGCTCGTAGCTTTCGTTGTTCTTTCTTGCAGGAGCGGCAGGTGCTGCAGGCGCTGCAACAGTTGCAGCCGCAGTGGTCTGTGAAGGTGTATATGCCGGAACTACCGGTGTAGGTACAGGTACTGCTGCAGGAGCCGGTGCAGGCGCGGGAGCCGGTGCGGGCGCATGAGGCGCAGGCGCGGGAGCCGGTGCGGGTGCGTGAGGCGCAGGCGCGGGAGCCGGTGCATGAGGTGCCGGTGCAGGTGCAGGCGCGGGAGCCGGGGTCGGCTTGGAATTGGTCTTGGCAGGAGCGGCAGGTGCCGGCGCAGCAGCTGCTGCTGCGGCTGCAGACGGTGCGGATGCAGCAGACTTCTTCGGAGTATCTTCACCCATACCTCCTGCTTTTTTACCGATCTCCGTCAAAAGATCCAGTGCTTTATCCATATCTTTAAGCCCGGGAAGAATGGCCTGGGTCTTCTTAACTCCGTAAAGAGTCTGAAGACGTGTCACGATTATAAGGGCATTGCTTCCCTGAAACTCGCCTTTCTTCACATCACGGATCTCTTTAGCGGAGAAATCCGATTCGGCTACATATTCATTTTTTCCATCTTCATTGCAGATATAAGCCTTAACCTTGATCTTTACGTCATCAGCTTTAGTGTCATCGATCTGAAGATACAGCTTATCCTGATTACGTGCGGAAAGGAAAGACTTTAAACTGCTCCCCCAGTTACATTGAAATACCTGAACTGCCATGTTAACCTCCCTTAGATGATCATTTTTTCGGATACTATCCGTATCCTTATCCTGCTTTACTATAACAGTATTAAAATATCTTATCAAGAGCACTAAAGGCCGCAGTTGCGGCATTTAATATTTTCAACACATATACTTGCATTTTTGTATTCATATACTAACTGTTTTGATACTATTTGATCAATATAGTACTATCAATAAATGCTTTTTCTGCTCCGATACTGCCTTTCAAACGCTTTCTGCTTATCTCAACTATGCCTAATTTTGTTATATCTTCAAGCTTTGCGGGGGGATCGAGCTTCACAAGCCTCTGTCTCAGATCCTCAAGCAATATTGTTTCACTTTCAGCATCTTTCATGCTTATAAAATCAATAAGAATGATACCGCTTACATTTCTTGCAGCGATCTGTGAACATATCTCCCTGCCTGCTTCAATATTGATCTTAAGGAAAGTATCTTCACGTTCACCGCCTTTTAAAGCTTTTGCGGAATTAACATCGATCACGCACATGGCTTCCGTCTCGGCTATCACTATCTGCGCTCCGCTCTTAAGATCTACTTTCGAAGAAAAAACATGCGAAAGCTTTGTGCTCAGGCCGTAAAGTGCACAGAGGCTTATGTCGGAAGCATCATGCAGGATAAGCCTGTCGTTTTTTCCGCATACGGCCACAGCACGTTCATACATGATCTTATCCTCGGTCATCCACTTTGCGTTACCGGCTCTATCCATTTCATCAAGGCTTTTCTCCAAAGGGCCGGGCGCTTTATAAAGAAGACTGCCCTTTACAGAATGGGCCGCTTTTGCAAAAACAGCTTCGGACAGCTCCGCAGGGATCTTATCACTCGCCTTGGCCAGCTTGGTTTTGTAAGGAAGAGTCTTTATGATGAGCGGCAGCTCCGTTCCGGCTTTATGACTGCCCGGGACAAAGACCGGTTCGGTCAACCCGATATCAGCAAAAGACGCCGAGATATTTTTATTTGTATTCTCTATCCTGCCCATATAGATATTGCCTGTTTCCATATCATCCGGTCTGTATATATCTATACGTTCTATTTTATTGTCACAAAGCTTTATGATGCAGTCCTTTTCATTTCCATCCTTATCGGATCCCCTGTAAGCCACAAAACGGAGATCCGTCGAAGACTGCTCATTTTTAAGATATTCTTTTTTAATGATCAGATCTTTACGCATATTTCCGCTGTGTTTCCGATAAAGCTGTCAGCTTTCCGTCTGTATCCGCATATATATCAAGCCTGCATATGCATTCCGGATAAAGAACGCCTCCCGCAAATCCGTTCAGCTTATCAAATACATCTGCCGGCCTCACATTCATGGCGCTTCCGCTCACAAGCCGCATAAACAGAGCACCACCGTCTTCCGTATGTATATCAAGTATACCCGGACGTATATTTTTCGGATCTTTGGGCTTTCCTCCGCGCTTGGTCTTTCCTCCGTCTATCAGCAGCTCTTTCGTATCTGCCAGTTCGGCTACGGCTTTATCCAGTACGGACGTATCACCGCTTATCTCGATACGATAATCCGCAGCCGTGACCAGAGACATGGCATTCTCTGCATTTTCGATCAATATGGAGGCACGGGTGACTTTTACACCCTCGTCCATAACCTCATTCAGCCGGCGCACCATCTCCTCTTCCGGCAATTCTTCGGTCAGGTCAAGGTCCATGTAATCACCTTCGGTCTCCATCGAAACCCCAAGCGGGTATGCAAAACTCATTATCTGATGGGGATGAAATCCTTCCGAGTATCTTGCCGGCAGGCCGGAGCGCATCACTGCTTTCTGAAAATAGCGCAGCATATCAAGATGACCGATATAGCGTACAGGTCCTTTTCTTGAAAACTTAAATCGCACACTTACACTCATAGCGTACCTCCTCTCGGAGCGATGCAGATCCCGCAGGTAAACGATGTACAGCCGCAGCCGGTACATTTATCACGGCAATTGGGACTGACTGTTCCTTTTTTTGAGTTTTCCCATTCCCTGTACAGGTATTTTTTATTTACGCCGCAATCTATCATATCCCAGGGGAATATCTCATCTTCAGCCCTTTCACGGTATATATATGAGCCGTAGTCTATCCCGCACCGTTCAAACGCTTCCATCCATCGTTCATATGAGAAAGTCTCGGTCCAGGCATCAAATATGCCACCGTTTCTGTATACCTCCTCAATGACAGAAGACAGCCTGCGGTCTCCTCTGGCCAATATCCCTTCGATTATCGTTGTATTCGAATCATGATAATGATATACAAGCGATTTCTGGTTAAGCTGTTCACGTATCTTAGATTTGCAGTAAGCAGCTTTTCTCAGAAATTCTTCAGGCCTGTTCATGGCCGCCCATTGAAAGGCGGTAAAAGGCTTGGGTACAAAAAACGAAGAAGAAGCAGTTACCGAAACCCTGCCCTGCCGTTCACTTTTAGGCACGGTATCATAATAGAGTGCAGCCACTTCATTGCTGAGCTCCGCAATAGCCGCCACATCCTCATCCTCTTCTCCCGGAAGACCTATCATAAAATACAGCTTTACCTTATTCCATCCGCCTTTAAAAGCAAGTTCTGCGCCGCTTAAAATATTCTCCACCGTAAGGCCTTTGTTGATCACATTTCTCATCCTCTGGCTTCCGGCCTCGGGAGCAAATGTCAGGCTGTTTTTCTTGACATCCTGCACTTTATTCATAACATCAAGAGAAAATGCATCTATCCTGAGCGAAGGCAGGGATATATTTATCTTCCTTTCATTGCACATGCTGATAAGGCGTTCAAGCAGCTCTTTGAGCATAGGATGATCGGAGGTTGAAAGCGAGCTGAGTGACAGTTCATCATATCCTGTATTCTCAAGTAATTCGACAGCATATTGTATAAGTTTATCAACGCTTCTTATACGGACAGGCTTATATATCTGGCCCGCCTGGCAGAAACGGCATCCCCTGATGCAGCCGCGCATCACTTCCAGTACAGCCCTGTCCTGTGTGGCCTGGATAAAAGGTACTACTGGTGCCGTGTTATAGTAAGCTTCATCAAGATCCTTAACAAGCGCCTTTTTTACAGTAGCGGGTATATCGGAAGCTGCAGGTTCTATGCTCTTTACGATACCGTCATCATTGTATGCGATATCATATAAAGAAGGTACATATATGCCTTCTATGACAGCTGCTTTCCTCAGGAAATCCTTTTTGCCAAGCCCCTTCTGACGGCAATCCAGATACAGATCGAACAGCGCACGATAGCTCACTTCTCCTTCACCTATATAAAACAGATCAAAAAAATCAGCTATCGGCTCACAGTTATATGTGCAAGGTCCGCCGCCTATGACTATCGGATCATCTTCCTTTCTGTCCTTTGCATATAAAGCCAAACCGGAAAGTTCGAGGACCTGCAGTATATTCACGTAACACATCTCATATTGCAGAGTAAATCCCAGAAAGTCAAAATCCCTTACCGGATCCTGGCTCTCAAGAGCAAAAAGCGGTATATGCTCACGCCGCATAATGGCATCCATATCGGTCCAGGGTGAGAAAACCCTCTCACACCATACGTCCTCATAAGAATTTAATAGTCCGTACAGTATCTGCATGCCAAGATGAGACATCCCTATCTCATATACATCAGGAAAACAGAAACAGAAGCGGATCTTTACAAGGTCCGCTTCTTTCATAACACTGTTCAACTCTCCGCCTGTGTATCTAGCCGGCTTTTCCGCTTCCATCAGTATACGGTGTGAAAGCGCAAGTCTTCGTTCACTTTTTTCCATTTTTATCTCCGCGCCAGTTCTCTGGTAATATCTTCCCAGGTTACGCCTTTCTCCGCCATCAGTACCATTACATGATAAAGGAAATCGGATATTTCATACTTGATCTCTTCCGGATCGGGATTCTTTGCCGCTATTATGATCTCCGTAGCTTCCTCTCCGACTTTCTTAAGTATCTTATCGATACCTTTATCAAAAAGATAGTTAGTATAAGAGCCTTCCTTCGGATGCTCGCGTCTGTCTATGATAACTTTATATACATCTTCAAAGACTTTTGAAGGATCGGTATCAAGATATTCCTTCTTTACAACTTCGTTAAAGAAGCAGCTTCTCTCTCCTGTATGGCATGCCACCCCGACCTGGCTCACCTTGGCAAGCAGGGTATCCTTATCGCAATCTGCAGTAAGCTCTTTGACATACTGGAAATGGCCGCTGGTCTCTCCTTTAAGCCACTGTGTCTTTCTGGAGCGGGAATAATAATTCATACGTCCGCTGCGTATGGTAGCTTTAAAAGCTTCCTCATTCATGTAGGCCATCATCAGAACTTCTTTTGTCCTGTAATCCTGTACGATCACGGGTACCAAACCGTCGGAATTAACGGTAAGTTCATCAAAAGACAGTTTGGCATCAAATCCGTTCACTTCCACTCCGTCCTCGGCGCAGAAAGATTTGATCGCATTGAGCTCATCTATGTTCGCATTAACTATAGGCCCGAAAACGCCGGCGATATTATCGCGCTTAAGGAGTCCCGCAATCTGCCCGGGAGCTGCATCCGGCATGGGTATGATAAGGGGAAGTGATGCTGCCTGGCTTATCTCGGTAACAGTCCCGCCGTTATAATGATCATCCGATCCGCCAATAAGTATAAGGCCGCCGATGAACTCATTTAATATGCTCTTTTTCCCGCTGACCTCGGATATACTGCCGACACAAGCATATATCTTCTCTTTGCCAAAACGCTTTGCCACATCCTCGGCAAGATCTATATTCGAATCCTTAGCAAAATTAAGAGCAGCTCCGGAACAGCCTGCATACAGGATCTTTTTAACATCTTCAAAACGCCTTATATTCCCGCAGCCTATTACCGGCACTTCGGCAGCGGCAACGATCCTCTTGATCGTACCTATCGCCGTATCATGTTCATCATCCGTCACCGAGAGGTCAAAGACGATGATCTCATCGGCACACATGTCCGAAAACCTTGCAGCCAGCTCTTCGGGACTTTCTTCAAGCACGGTCCTGTCAAGTCTGTTTTTTACGGCCTTATCCTTTTCAAGATATATAGCGGCACAGAATTTCTTTTTCATTTTTATAAAGCTCCCTTCGTGCTGAGCACTCCTTCTACACGCGGATCAGTGGATGTTGCCATATCAAGAGCCTTACCGAAGGCCTTGAATGCAGCTTCCAGGATATGATGTCCGTTATCTCCGGATATCTGTTTGATGTGCAGGTTCATGCCCGCTGAATATGAAACGGCATAGAAAAATTCCTTTGCCAGTACACTTTCGAATTCACCGATCCGCTCTTCTTTAACATTAAGATCATATGAAAAATACGGTCTTCCGCAAAGATCCACAGCGCAAAGTATAAGAGCATCATCCATAGGGAGTATAAAATAACCATATCTCTTTAATCCGGCTTTATCACCTATGGCCTCTTTTATCGCCTGCCCAAGGACTATCCCGCAGTCTTCAACGCTGTGATGTCCGTCAACATTCAGATCGCCTTCACAGTTTAATTTAAGATCAAAAAAACCGTGCTTTGCAAATCCGGAAAGCATATGATCAAAAAAACCTATGCCCGTATTAATATCCGACGATCCTTTTCCGTCAATATTAATTGACAGTTCAATATCCGTTTCTTTTGTTTTTCTGCTTACAAACGCTTCTCTCATATCGTCTCACCAAATCTTACGGCAATGGAATTAGCATGTGCCGTAAGCCCTTCTTTAAGAGCAAAATTGATTATATATTTATGATCACGTTCCAGAGCATTTTTCGAATATGCGATTATGCTGCTTTTCTTGACAAAATCATCCACGTTAAGCGGCGAAAAGAACTTCGCAGTACCGTTGGTCGGAAGTATATGATCGGGGCCTGCGAAATAATCGCCAAGGGGCTCGGATGAATATGCTCCGAGAAAGATCGCACCGGCATTTTTGATCTTTGGCAGCAGAGCGAAATCATCTTTAGTCATTATCTCAAGATGTTCCGTAGCGATCTCATTTACTGCATCAACCGCAGCATCCATATCCTCTGCCACAAATATATACCCGAAATCCGCCAGAGACTTTTCTATCACATCGCGGCGCGAAAGCGTGGGAATAAACCCATCAACTTCTTCAGATACCTTTTTAGCAAGATCGGCGGATGTGGTGACGAGTATCGAGCTGCCAAGCGGTCCGTGCTCAGCCTGCGAGAGCAGATCTGCCGCCACAAAACGGGCATCGGCAGTTTCATCCGCAAGTACCAGTATCTCCGAAGGTCCGGCTATGGAATCAATGCCGACCTGGCCGTAAACCGCTTTTTTTGCAAGCGCGACAAAAATATTCCCGGGTCCGCAGATCTTATAAACCGGTTCAACAGATTCCGTTCCGTAAGCCATCGCAGCTATAGCCTGAGCTCCGCCTATACGGTAAACTTCATGCGCTCCGCCTATCCTTGCCGCAGCCAGAATGGATGCATCCACTTTTCCGTCCGGACCGGGCGGTGTACACATTACTACCCGCTCAACACCTGCGACTTTAGCAGGGATCAGATTCATCAGAACAGAGGATGAAAGAGGCGCCTTGCCGCCGGGCACATAAACACCGACCTTTTCTATGGCAGTGAACTTCTGTCCGAGCATGCTGCCGTCTTCCTTCATATCCATCCAGCTTATACGCTTTTGTTTTTCATGGAAATCATATATATTACGTGCTGCCTTTTCCAGGACTTCCCAGAAACCTTCTGCTTTTATCTGAGAAACAGCCTCATCGATCTCTTTTTCGCTGACACGGATCGTTTCCGCGGAAAGATCAAACTTGTCGAATTTCCTGCTGTATTCAAATAAAGCCTTATCTCCGTTATTCCGGACATTATCGATTATTTCCGAAACAGTCTTTTCTATATCCGGATAGCATCCGGCAGCCCTGTTTTCCAGGACTTTTTTGAACTCGTTCTTATTTTTTTCATTAAGCTCTATTATCTTCATATCATGACTCCTTGTCTATGACTTCCCTCAAGTCGCCGACCAGCTTACGGATACGCTCATTTTCCATACGCATGCTGACCTGATTGACTATTATCCGTGCCGATAAAGGGCATATTTCCTCAAGTACTGTAAGTCCGTTCTCTCTTAAGGTGCCGCCTGTCTCGACTATATCAACGATCACATCCGAAAGCCCTACAATAGGCCCCAGTTCAACAGAACCGTTAAGTTTTATTATATCTACTGTCTGATGCTTTTCGTTGTAGAAATAATCCCTGGCGATCTTAGGATATTTGCTTGCCACTCTGATAAGTTCATGATGCTCAAGGAGCGATCTTGCGGATTCAGGGCCGCATACACACATACGGCACTTTCCAAGTTTAAGGTCTAATACTTCAAATACCCTTCGCCCTTCTTCCATTATCGTGTCTTTTCCGGTAACACCGATATCGGCCACACCGTATTCAACATAGGTCGGTACATCAGGAGCTTTGGCAAGGAAGAATTTAAGCCCCAATTCCTCATTTACAAAAATGAGTTTTCTGCTGTTCTTATCTTCCATCTCACGGCAGCTGATGCCCACTTTTTCAAAAAGAGCAAGGGTCTTGTCAGCCAGACGTCCCTTCGTTAATGCAAATGTAAGATATCTGTCTTTTTCTATCATTATCGTATCTGATCCTATTCTATGCTCCCGTAAAAACGGATATAATTAACACCGTTTTTAGAAGCATATTCTTTATATTCATCCTTTGTAAGATTACGGTCATGGAATATTCCCGAGACCTTAAGGCCTTTCATCCTTAATTTCTTTATCTCCTCAAGAGCCTCTTCCCTGCTGCTGTCATCATAAACTATCCATGATATGGATTCGGCTTCCCCCTTGAGCACACCCTGTGCCGAAAGCGCGACCTGCATATCATCAAGTAAAAATACACAGCCCACAGCGCCTGCATTCCTGCCAAAGCGTGTAAGGAGCTCATCATATCTTCCGCCCTTTACTATGGCATCACCCACACCATAGGTGAAAGCTTTAAATATCATGCCGGTATAATAATTGAACTTTGAAAGCATGCCCAGGTCGTATGAAAGATAATCCGCCAGCCCATATATATTTACCAGCTCATGTATACGCACAAGACGGTCAACAGCCTTCATTGAGCGTACATTGCTGATCATCTTTCTTGCTTCTTTAAGCTCGTCTATCGTACATACATCACCTGCATGACGCAGAAGTTTCAGATAATTATCGGAAACATTTGCATTTCTTAAGATCTCTTCGGCACCGAAATAGTTCTTGACCGATATCTCTTCCCTCAGGGCGCTAATAACATCATCATCAAGCGCTGCCTCTTCACATATCCCCTTAAAGAAATCTATCTGTCCCACACTGACGGTAAAGCGTTCGAGCCCGGTGCTCTTTAGTGCCTCTATGACCAGACAGAGCATCTCGGCGTCGGCATCCGCAGATGTATCCCCTATGAGTTCAGCCCCCATCTGGGTATTTTCTTTAAGCTTTCCCTGCAGATCGGAAGTATTAACAAAAGCATTTCCTTCATAACACAGCCTTACAGGCACATGATCATCAAGAAAATACTTTGCCGCACATCTTGCTATAGACGGTGTAAAATCGGGACGAAGAGCCAGCGTATTGCCTTCCTTGTCAAAGAATTTAAAAAGATCCTTTGACGGAGTGGTCCCCACCTCTTTTGAAAAAACATCGAAAAATTCAAACGAAGGGGTGCGTATCTCTCTGTAACCGAAGCCGTCAAGCACCGACTGCATCTTAGCGCTCAGAGCCTTTTTACCGGAAAGCTCAGCGCCATAAACATCTTTTACTCCTTCAGGAGTGTGTATAAGTAATCTTTCCATAGCTTTGTATTATAGTTACTTTACATAATTATGTCAAACCGTAAGGCTCAGCATATCTTCACTTTTATATTTATGCCCGTCACCGTATCGTTTGCGTTCATTACGGGCTATCTCTGCAAGTTCTTCTATGACTTTCTGAAAAGCTTTTCAGGTGCCGTAGCCCCCAGGAAATCAAGGGTATAAAGCGCCGTCTTACTGTATCCGCTATTGTGATCGTCCCTGTGAAAACAGCCTGAGAGCATGATCATTTTCAGCTCAAATATGGCTTTTACCAGCCTGTTATCATATGCAGGATGTATCAGAGCCCTGCATGACTGATATAAGAGCTTTAATATATCTCTTTCATCATTGTTTTCACGTGTATTATACTCTGCTGCTTCCAGAAAATACATTCCGTACAGCGATGCCTCAAAATCAGTACGCAGTTCTTCAAAATAATTCCTGACCGCAGCATCCGTAAGCGTATATGCACTCTTTCCCGGATAAAGCTTAAAATCCGCGAAGATAAAAAGATCCGTAGCGGCACTCAGATGATTGGTCTGTCTTCTGGCGCCCCTTGCAAATGCACTGATCTTCCCGTAATCCCTGGTCAGTATCACAACTCTTCTGTCATAATCCGCCGACGCAGTACTCTTAAGTATCATGCCGGGAGTCTCAAAAGGAGCTGCCATGATCAGTCCTCATTCTTATAGCCGTAATTTGATACCAGAAAATCGCTGTCTCTCCAGCCCTCTTTGACTTTCACAAAAAGTTTGAGATTAACACTGCATTCAAGCATTTCTTCCATATCGATACGGGCTTTGGTCCCGATATTTTTAAGCATTGATCCGCCTTTACCGATTATCATACCTTTGTGTGAGGCTTTTTCGCAGACTATCGTAGCATCGATATCATAGATCCCGCCACGCTGTCTTTCTCTGTACTCCATACGGTCGATCACAACTGCTATCCCATGAGGCACCTCCTTATCCAGAAGGTAAAGCGCCTTTTCACGGATCAGTTCCGCTGCTATGGCTCTCTGCGTCTGATCGGTAAGATCATCTTCATCATAATAGTACGGTCCTGCCGGAAGATATTTATAGATGCTGTCTATAAGATCATCTACATTGTCTCCTTTCAGGGCTGACAGCGGGATTATCTCCGAAAACCCGCACAGATCCTTGTATCTGTCGATCACACTCAGCAGTTCTGCAGGTCTTACGGTATCCGTTTTATTGATCACAAGAATGACAGGCAGCTTTATCTCTTTCAGAGACTGAGCTATATCATCATCCCCTTCAGGGATCCTGGCAGAAGGTTCCACAAGCCAGATGATAACATCCGAATCCTTAAGGCTCTTTTTAGCCACGCTCATCATATAATCACCCAGTTTGTTTTTTGCCTTATGGATACCCGGAGTATCAACAAACACTATCTGACCGCGTTCTTCGGTATAAACCGTCTGTATGCGCATGCGGGTAGTCTGCGGTTTGGGTGAAGTAATGGCTATCTTCTGGCCGATGATACGGTTCATGAGCGTAGACTTCCCCACATTGGGGCGGCCTATCAACGCACAGAATCCGGACTTTTTTTCTTTTTCTTCCTGCATAGCCTCTCCCGTTTATCTGTTAAACAGCGGCTTGATCTCCTTAAACATGCCGGCCGCTTCTTTTATCTTACCTTCGTTTCCGACAACGCAGAGGGCATTGTCTTCCATGATCGCATCTATATATCTGTGCAGCGAACGTATATCGGCATCATTTGCCGAAAGAAGTCTGTCACGCCTTGCCTGCCGTGCTTTATCATCATCCTGATC
Source organism: uncultured Lachnospiraceae bacterium (assembly GCA_902779395.1). Taxonomy (GTDB): domain Bacteria; phylum Bacillota; class Clostridia; order Lachnospirales; family Lachnospiraceae; genus NK4A136. The sequence continues at coordinate 75,734 of CACZBK010000015.1, forward strand.
CAGCCACAGCTGAAGCGAACGTGCTCCCTTAAGTCTGGGCGTCAGAGGGATATCCACATCACTCATGGTACCGATGATATATCTTGTCATCTTTTTCTCATCTGCCTTGAAATTCTTCAGGAAATCACTGATCCCTTCAAATACTTCCATTGTCTTATCGAGATTAGGATCGCGGTAGGAAACAAAACCGGCTTCACCATAAGTGGTAAAGCGGCTCATGCATCCGTAGGCACCGCCCTTTACCCTCACCTCGTTCCAGAGATATTCATATCCGAGAATGGTCTTTAAGATATATAACGCAGGATCAAAGCTCAGACCGTGTGCCGCATAATTTCCTGCCCGGCATACATACTGCACCTGGGCAGAATTGGTAAAGCCTTCATTCAGTACCTCAAGCTTTCTTTCTTCTTTAACGATCTTGGCGGGTCTTTCCGAAAGCGAAGGGATTATCTTTGCCACCGTCCCCTTTAAACTGTCAAATTCAGCCCTGCTTCCGGTAATATCCAGTAAAAGATTATCCTTACGGAAGATAAAATCACGTGCTTCTTTAAGCTTTGCTATGATCTCTTTCTTTCTGCTCTCATAATTCTCTTCAGCATCTTCAAGGAAACGGAAAAAGCCCATACCGCCGATATTTTCCTTTCGTGCCGAAAAATCGGTAAGATAAGAAAGCGCATGAGCCGAAGCCACAGTATGTCCCGCATACATCATATACCCTGCCAGACGCGAACGCTGTTCTGCGATTATCTGGAAAAGCCTCTTCTCATCATCGATCTTACTTGTGAGCATTATCTCTTTGACAAGATCCATGCCGCTTTCTGTCTGAGTACCCAATACACTCATGTTCACGCAGTAATAGCAGCGGTAATCTTCTATCTTCCACCCGGGGACACCCGATGTCTGTGCCTGGCTGATATTTCCGGTACGCTTATCTATCTCATATCCAAGCTGTTCGTAGCTGTAGTTTTCGGTATCGACACTGCCAAGCATTACACGAAGCAGCCCCACATAAGGCTCAAGTTCTATGGGGAGGCCTTCCATATCAAAGAGCATGGTAAAATACAGGATACCGTTGGTATCTATCTCATGGAAAAGCGCTTTTACCCCGTCAAGCTCAGTAAGCTCATTATATACAGGAGGAACTTCCTTCTTTATATCCGCTCTGGTCAGGCACGGAAGGCATTCCTTCGCCTTTTCATCATCTTCTTTGCTCTGATATTCTTTAAGCTCCTCTGCATTCCTTACGATCTGCTCATACTCATCATCGCTTAAGGTTTTTCTGTATGCAGCAAGCTTTTCAGCCAGCTCTTTCTCCTTCCTTGCAGTAAGTCCTTTTTCAGGCTTGAGCACAAGTATGGTCTTGTGTTTATTATCTATAAGATACTTCTTTACAAGCCCGGTATAATAATCGCTCTCGATACGATCGCGAAGAAGCGAATACAGTCCCAAAGATTCAAGATGGATAAACGGCTTATCCTTATCGTAAAGCCAGCTGTCAAGAGCTTTAAGGCCGTAAAGCAGTCCCTTGGGATAACTTCCCGTATCGCCTTCACGGAAATGGAATTCCAGGGAATTGACGCATGCCAGTAAAGCATTTTTATCAAAGCCTTCCTTTACTACCTTAGCCAGCCCTTCTTCGATTATCCTTACGAATTCATCCCTGTCGCTCTCATCAGCATTTTTAGCCACGATACTGTAGTATGGCTGGAAGATACCGTTTTCATATATGGAACTGATCTCCGTACCTATCCCGGCATCCAGCAGCGCCTGGCGAAGCGGAGTCCCGTCAGCCCCTACGAGCGCATAATCTATCATCTGAAAAGCTATATAAAGCTCGGGATCCATAACATTTCCAACCACCGCGTTATAACTTAAATATGTCTGATTTTCGCTTCTTTCATCTTCGGTTATGGGATAGCTTCTGCAGATGTTAAGGACCTCATCAAAAGCTGCCTGCTCTCCCGGCTCAGACGAAACTTCTATACGGTCATATCCGCAAAGATACTCTTTATCAAGCCATTCAAGCCTCTCCTGCATATCTGCATTACCGTAAAGATAAATAAGGGAATTGACGGGATGATAATATTTTCTGTGGAAATCAAGAAAAGCCTCATAGCTCAGTTCCGGTATAACATCCGGATCGCCTCCGCTCTCAACACCGTAGGTAGTATCCGGGAACAGCGAAGAAAAGGTTTCTCTGGAAAGTACGTCATCCGGTGAGGAAAACGCCCCCTTCATCTCATTATACACTACTCCGTTTAATACTATATTTCCGTCATCATCCGTCTCATAATGCCAGCCTTCCTGCATGAAGATCTTCTTTTCTTTGTATATATTGGGTTTAAGCACAGCATCCATATAAACGTTCATGAGGTTTTTGAAATCCTGATCATTGCAGGATGCCACGGGATATACAGTCTTATCCGGATATGTCATTGCATTTAAGAATGTATTCAGCGAACCTTTTACAAGCTCTACAAAAGGATCCTTCAGCGGATATTTTTCCGATCCGCATAATACCGAATGCTCCAGTATATGCGCCACGCCCGTGGAATCCTTGGGCGGGGTACGGAATGCTATATAAAACACCTTATTCTCGTCATCATTCTCAAGTACGCTTATCCTTGCCCCGCTCTTTATATGTTCAAGTATATAAGCCTCCGATTTAAGATCCTCCGAGTAATGCTGTTCTATCAGACGGTATGCGCTGAGTTTTTCTGCGTTCAAATCATTTTCCTCCGTGTTATTGTCTTTTTACAGTTTAAATCCCATCAAAGCCATATTTGATAATACTATCTCGCTTATCTTTATCCCTTCGACGGACCTTCTGTCGTTTTCGACGAATTTCTTTATGTCTTCATTATACTCTTTATACCCGCCTTTCTTTTCAGGCAGATAATATTTCACCTTTGTCTTCAGATTCTCATAGATCCTGAAATTCTTGTCATCCTTTGTCATTTGAAGCAGGTGATCTTCAATTGTCATTGACGGATCCGCATATGGCAGAATGAGCCGGTCGATGATAGTCTGAAACTTAAACGGAAGACGTTCCGCCCCCATAAGCTCGGCATATGAATATTTTACGCCGATCATAGTGCGCGAAAACTCCTGAAGGACATATTTATAATCGTTGTTATCCTGTGTCATAATGCTATATTATCCAGAATATCTTTTGAAAGAAGCGAAAGCTGTCTCAGTTCATCTTCTTCCATATCCATTTCCGCGCAGATCTCTGCCGCAGATATCTTTCGGTTATATTCTTCGCTCATCTCTTTTGCCTTCGAGCATATGTTCATGATACGGAGCATTGTACGTTCGATTCCTTCCGTCTCATCCTTTTCGGCCGCAATCAGTTCTTCCATGGCATTCATGGCAGTCCTGGTCACCAGGCCGTCACACTCGGAAGGATCCTCTATACTGCCAAGCATGCTCATGGCCGCTGCCAGTGCAACATTTCCTTCCCCGATAAGATCCGAGATATCAACCCCCTGACCGCTGTAAAGTCTTGCAAGATCTGCGATATTCATCAGGTATGCATTGGTCAGCTTATCCCTGGCAGCAGTATCGCCGTTCATAGCCGCCATGATGAGTACTCTTTTCATGTCCTCATCAGGTACATCTATCTCCTTAAGCTCCTCAAGATACATCGAGATCACGCCCTCATCCTCTTTGCTGAGCGTTTCTTTTATATCCAGAGCTTTACCTATCCCGATATTGTTTTCTTTGAAATACTGTTTAAGTATCTTCTCCTGATGTGGCTCAAGCTCACCGAAAACATCAGTTATCTGTTCTTCGGTAATAAACCCGCCCTGAAATATCGCGGTATCTTTAAGCCTTGTTATATTATCAAGAAATTCTCTCTCATCCATTCTGCTCATCCCTCGTATAATGCTTATGACTGAAAATGTGATCCGAGCAATACTCATAATTCCCTTCACACTTGGAACAGAAACGGAATTCCAGATCCGGATACTCCTCACTGGTCCTTCCGCAGATAGCACATTTATGTCTGGCTATCTTCATCGAAGCAGCTTGATGAACCTGCTTTTTAAATTCTCTCTGCCTGGCCTTCATCTGCGGAGTCCGTTTAAATCCTCTTCGGGTAGTCAGGAAGAAAATGACGAAATTCAAAAGCGATGCGCCTATGACAAACAGGCCAAGCGGCGATCCCGAGCTTTTACACATATCAACCGCTTCAACGATAAGTATGATGGCATATATCACTCCCAGTACCTTGACCTTTAAGGGTATGATAAACATGAGAAGTATCTGCATATCAGGATAAGTTGCCGCAAAAGCAAGGAATATAGACATATTGATATAATATGTGGAGAAAAGCTCACTGAGCATTGTAAAATAATAGCTTCCGCCATACAATGCCGGCACTTCTTCACCATACCCCAGCTGATACATGGTATCGGCAGCAGTCACCATATCCTGCTGGAAGATCATCACATAAGCATACATAAGGAAAGCTCCGATAAGTGTAAAGATCATGCCGGAAAAGATATAATAATTAAAATAAAACGTCCCCCAGGTACGCTCTAAAGTGTTTCCTATTGAAAAATAGAAATACATCATTATCAGCACAAAAAACAGATTGGAACTCTCGGGCGGGATAAGCACCCAGGATATGATACGCCATACCTGTCCGTGAAGTATGGCATAAGGATTTAAAGATAACACATCTATTATGCCCGGATTGATCATCTGCATGATATATCCCACCGCATAACAGATTATCATTACAAGCGGCAGATTCGGTATAGCATAACGCCCTATCTTTTTTTCAAGTTTATCTAAAAATGAAGGCATACAAAAAATTCTCCCATTGATCATCCTGATTCATACAGCCATTTATTGTATCAAAATCCGCCTAAAAAGTAAACCGACCCCGAAAAATACTTCGGGGCCGGCCGTTTACTCTGTTAATACTGACGATCAGTCTTTTTTCTTATCCTCATCCATTTTCTTCTCAAGCTTATCCAGCTGATCTGCGGCAAACTTCCTTCCGCCTACACCGAAGGCTACGGCAAATGCGATACCCAAAGCCGCAAGTATGATGATAAATGCGGTATTTACTATAGCCGCTGCGATACCGAGCTGGTTGAGGGCCATAAATACAGCCACTACTATGATAGCCGCTTTGGCGAAGGCAGCATAATCCTTAAGCCCGCCCTTCTTCATGATCTTTTCAACTGCAGCAGCGCAGAAGAATGCAGCAATGATGATCAGCACTGCAGCAAGTACATTGGGCATATAGGAGATCAGTCTCTCGCCTATTCCCGAAAGCACGGAAAGCTTAAGTACATCAACACCTTCAACTATAAAGAAGATATCAAGTACAATAGTGACAATAAGACCTACAGTCTTTGAGAACACGAAATTCTTCGCCTTATCCCCGACAAGTTCCTTAACCTTTGCATCTGCCCCCGAAGAAGCGATAAGACGTGATACTATCTGTCCTGCAAATTTACCGATAAGAGCGCCTATCCAGATCAGGATGATGGCAACAACGATCTGGGGTATAAAGGTAAATACAACGGAAAGCATCGAAACCGCAGGATTTGTTACCGCTGTGATGTTAAGAGCCTGAAGAGCAACGATAACAACAGGTATCATGATGAACACATATACGATATATGCCAGCGTTACGGAAAGACGTGCATTATTATCAACCGTGATCCCCATCTTTTCCTGAAGCTGATCCACTTTAAGACGGATAAATACAGGTATAAGAAGTTCCCTTACAAGTTTTGCTATGATCGAGCCGGCAATAAGAACGATGATCGCAGCAAATATACTGGGAACATATCCCCATACGGCATTAAGAAGCTGCGTCAGCGGAGTAGCTATGGAACTTACTCCCAGTGCTGTAAATATTCCGGGAACAAAAAGAAGAAAAACAAAAAGATAAACAAACTTTCCGATGTAGTCAATTATACCGATGCCGGTATTTAACGGTGAACCGCCCTGTACCCCGGGCTGTGCCATGTTGAGCTGCGCCAGTTTTGTTTTCTTAAGGAGATTCGTGACTATGTTACGCACAATGGAGCTTACGATAAATGCCAGGATCAGCAAAAGAAATGCTGCCAGCACACCACCGATCGCACTTACGATCTTTGACAAGAGGTTACTAAAGTATTCCATATTCCTTTCCTCCTTTTGGGTTTTATATATTTTACGCCTTCCGGCGTATCATACGGTGTTTTTATTCCTATACTTCTGCTGTACAAAGAATTTTTCCAACGTCCCAAGAAGTGTTTTTCTGTCTATGGTCTTCAACAGGTAACCTGCAGGTTTAAGTGAAAGGACCTCCATTATGGCCTCTTTATCACTTTTCCCGGTAAGAAACATAACAGGGATCGATGCGGAACTCGATTCACTCTTAAGCATCTCAAAAACCTTCGATCCTTTGACCGTAGGCATCTCGTAATCAAGAAGTACAAGGTCCGCCTCATTATTCGCAAGCCAGGTGATCGCCTGCATCCCCGAATTCACCATGCTCACACGGTAATCATCCTTAAGCCATTCCTTTATAAGTTTCAGATATGTGGGATCATCATCCACAACCAGTATCATTTTCTTCTTCTGGAGAAGCGATTCCTCATCTATAAAATCGCCTATATGCTCCATCACCTTCGCCATATCGAAGGGTCTCGCATATTCACCTTCCACCAGTTCGGGCGGGATTATCTTTTCCGCTTCATCCAGCTCATTCCGCCCGCCTATAAGGATAAGCTCCTTTTCATCCTCAAGCAAAAGATCCTTTATGTACACCAGCGCATCTCTGTTTTCAGCAACAGCATCATCCGCATACAGGATCATAAGCCTGAAATAATCTTTAAGATTACTGATCTCCCTGACACTCAATGCACAGTCTCTGTAAGGATAAAGATTCTTTTCCATCTGCGATTTTATGGTATTCACAAGGAAGGTATCCTCATTCTTTATGAACAGTATGGGTTTAGCCATAAAACAGCTCCTTTACACGGTGCATCGTCAGATCCCGCTTAACAGATCACTTATCTCTTCCCATTTGAATTCCTCGGTAAGTGAACGTATCTTTGCTATCCTGTCCGCATCCGCAGGCTTTAGTTTATAGTCTTTAAGTGAATCCAGAACAAATATCATATTATCATAATCGAACATTTTTGCAAAATCCATCATTGTAGCATATGCATCATGAAGATCATTATCCCCGATAGGAGTTTTGGACTCAGGCGTATCTTCCTCTGAGTCATCATCACCCAGCACATTCTCTAAAAGTCCGATCAGTTTACGATAATCCCTTAATAAAATATCAGTATCCGATATTATCGTCTTAATGTCAAGTTCATTTCCCGCTTTTTCAAGATCGGCAGCCATTTGCGAAAGCTCCGCCGCCCCTATCACTTTAGAAGAGCTTTTAAGAGAATGCACCTGTATGGTATAAGCTTCCCAGTCTTCATCCTTAAAATATTTCTCTATATCCGCAGCCTTTTCATTTGCCCCGTTTAAATATATCTCAAGAACACTTCTGTATCCGGATACAGATCCGCAGTTTTTTATCCCGGATGCCGTATCCAGATCATTAAGCTTTCGAAGCCACGAATCCCCGGCACTGATATAAGCTTCATCCTCATCCGTATCACTGCCTGCAAGAAGGACTTTCGAAGCCGGAAGAAAATGTATGAGCATCTCCTCGAGTTTCGGACCTTCAACAGGCTTTATCATATATTCATCAAAACCTTCTTTCAAAAACCGCTCACGTGCACCGGTAACCGCATTGGCCGTAAGTGCCACGACAGGCGTTTTCGCATTGGGATATTCTCCCAGGGATTTCATTATATGCAGAGTCTCGATGCCGTCCATCTCAGGCATCCTGAAATCAAGAAGTATGAGATCGTAATGCTTGTTGCTTACCATCTCAAGACATTCTTTACCGCTCATGGCTGTATCTATACGTATCTTCGTCTGTTTGAGCAGCTCCTTTATGACAAGATGATTGACAGGAGTATCATCCACGACAAGTATATCGGCATCCGGGGCCCTGAAACTTTCCTTATAGTTTGTCCGCTCCCTGGTATTAACACTCAGATATCTGCTCCTGAAATCCCCTATATTATCATGTTTTATTATACGCTGGGGCAGACGTATCGTGAATGTCGACCCTTCACCGTAAACCGAATGGCAGACTATCTCGCCGTGCATGATCTGAAGAAGACTGTATGTGATGGCAAGTCCAAGTCCGCTTCCTTCTATATTTCTTGTATGTCCCGAATCAAATCGCTGGAATTTGCCAAAGAGCTTTCCTATATCTTCCTCTTTTATCCCTATCCCCGTATCTGTCACGGCCACCGACAGCATCAGCCTGTCCCTGCCCGAAAGATTACCGTCTATCTCGAGCTTTACGCTTCCTTTTGCCGTATACTTTACCGCATTATTTAATACATTTACCATTATCTGACGCAGTCTCATCCCGTCACCGAAGAGCGTATCCGGAAGATTGGGATTTACGATGATCTTAAATTCAAGATCTTTTTCATCAGCCTTTACCTGTATCATATTAACTACATCATTTACCACAGAGCTCAGGTCATATTCTGCTTCTGCTATCTCCATGCTCCCTGATTCTATCTTGGAAAAATCAAGTATATCATTTATAAGCGAGATCAGTGTCCTGCCCGCACTCTCTATATTGTGAGCATGATCCAGTATCTGTCCGTTATTACTCTCACGCAGTATCATCTCATTCATTCCGAGTATGGCATTTATGGGCGTGCGTATCTCATGAGACATGTTTGCCAGGAAGTTGGACTTTGCTTCACTTATAGCCCTGGCGCGCTGTTCCTCCATACGCGTAAGTTCGGTAACCCTCAGTATACCCAGAAGTTCATTTTTGCTGACCGGTCTGGAGAAATAATAGCCCTGCAGATAATCCGCTTTCAGCTCCTCAAGAAGCGATACATGTTCCTGTGTTTCCACACCTTCAACAAGGATCTTAAGATCCATTTCCCTTATCATCCGAATGGTATTTTCAAGGATCACACTGCCTCTGCTCTTGCCGTTCTCCGGTTCTTCGACCGCTTCCCAGAGTATGGACTTATCGATCTTGATCACATCAAAATCGATAGAAAAAACACTCATTACATTCGAATATCCTATCCCGTAATCATCAAGAGACAGCAAAAATCCGGAGGCCTTAAGATCACCGAGTACAGTATCCAGCTCCGCATAATCACTTGCGGCAGCTGATTCCGTTACTTCAAAGTTGATAAAGTGCGGCATCACATCATATTTTCTGACAATGGAACGTATACGTTCAACAAAACCGGGCTGCAGGCACTGCAGAACGGAAAGATTGATCTCTATACAGTCAAGCCCCATTTCGGTGGGAATACCGCTCGATAAAAACAGACATACCTCCTCAAGCACATATTCACCCAGTCTGTCGATCAGACCGTTCTGTTCGGCGATCGGTATAAACTCATCCGGCATGATATTCCCAAGTTTGCTGTCCTTTAAGCGGAGCAAGGCCTCGGCAGAATAGATGGACATTCCTTTTGTGCGGTAAACAGGCTGGTAATATACCTCAAAACGGTTCTCCGACAATCCTCTGTGAAGAGCGCTCTCAACTTCAGCCCTGCGTACAAGATAATTCAGTTCCGCTCCCTTGAGTATCCTGCCTTTTTCCCTTGCCGGAAGAGGCCCGTCACACATAAGCATCATATCGCTCCTGCGTTCAAATACCGCATCAACATCCGCGCACATCACAACACATGTCAGCATGATATTTGCATCCTGATACTCAAAGCTGTCATCAAATCGGCGGTATATCTCATCTCCCTTTGCCAGAGCCTCTTCAGCAGGCCCGGTATGTATCAGCATAAAAGAGTCCGGCGTAGTCCGGTATATATCCTCCCTGGAATGTACCGTCTTAAGATATCCCGATACCAGACTGATAAAAACATCATTATCTGTTGTACCTATAAGGCGTCTTAAGGTCTCTGCATTCGTGATACGCACACAGATCACATTAAGTCCGCTCACCATTGTAAGACTGGTTTTCAGATCGCTTACCAGTGCAGCTCTGTTATTTACACCTGTCGAAAGATCCAGACGGTAATCTTCATTTTCTACCAGGATCATCATCCCGGTAAGACCGATCATCTCCGCAAACAGCTCACTTCTTATATTCTGTATTACCATCTGAAGCACTATACCCGTAAGCGTGACCGTAAGGAAAAATAAAACCGTCCATTTTTTATTTCTGACCAGAGCCGGGATCTGGTACAGGATCTTCCGGATCTTCTGTCTGGATCTGTCCATGAGCGCAGATACCCCGCTGCATACAAGGACATAAGCGAAAAACACGGCTCCGATCAGCGGATGTGTGATAAAATACAGAAAATGCATAGATCTTACGATAAATGCCGCAGCTGCATCGGACGCATAGAAAGGAGCCAGCATCAGTACCACGACACTGGTAAGGGCATTAAATACGATAAAGAGCACCGATATGCAGAATATCTTATTCTGCCTTTTATAGGTTCTGCCCTGGATCAGAGTCACGAGAAGAATACTCACTCCAAGGATCAGGGTGGCGATCATTATAGCACTCTCATGCAGTTGTGATAATAAGATCTTCTCCATAACTTTCTCAGGCCGGATCTGCAAACTCATCTTCGCTTACGGGATATGAAAAATAATATCCCTGCATATAATCGACTTTAAGCTCCCTGAGCATTTTTATCTGTTCATCATTTTCAACCCCTTCAGCAAGTATGCTCCGGTCAAGGTCCTTGATCATACGAACGGAATTTTCAAGCACAACCCTTCCGGTATCACTTTCCGCCGCTTCCCACAATATGTTCCTGTCTATCTTGACCACGTTGAAGTCAAGCGCAAATATAGCCTCCACATTGATATAACCGGATCCGAAATCCTCAAGCAGAAAAGAAAATCCGGCTTCTTTAAGCTTTGTCATAAACTGCTCGAGCAGTTTATGATCTTCCCGGCTTACAGGCTTGGTTATCTCAAAAACAAGTTTATCCGGATCCACTCCGTAACCCTGCACAACATCTATGATATGCCGCGCAAAATCCGAAACCATACACTGAACGAGTGAAAGATTTACATATATCTTTTCAAAGCCGTTTTTTTCAGGTATACCGCTTTTAATATACCTGCATACATCATTAAGGACTATATCGCCGATCTGACGGATCTGCCCCGTCCGCTCAGCCTGAGGGATAAATTCAGCCGGCATGAGTTCTCCCAGCTTTTCATCATATAGTCTTACAAGAGCTTTAAGCGCGCAGGCTTTAAGATTATCCGATCTGACAATACTGTGATAGCAGATCGAGAAGCCGTTATTCTTAAGCCCTCTCGACATAGCCTCTTCCAGTTCATTTGACCTTCCAAGGTATCTGAGCATATTCTTACTGACTATCCCTCTTCCCTTATATGGCGGTCTGGGTCCGTCCACCATTAGCATTATATCCCTTACCCCGGAGATATCTGCAGGAACAGCCCCTCTTATGACTACTGCCCTGACAGGTGTGTCTATATCATCCAGATAGAGGCCTTCCATAAACTTCACATAGATCTTTTCCGATATGGCAACCGCTTCTTCCTCCGTAGAATCCATTATTATCATAAATGATGTATTTGTGGATCTGTGTATACGATACCAGGGCAGTATACCTTTCAGATAATCCGCTACAGCCACCATCATCGGTTCTACTCCGCTCTTTCCAAGAAGGCGCATAAGAATATCATAATTTGTCAGACGTATGCATATCACATGAAAGCTCTGATCAAGGCGGAGGAGATTGTTTAAATGCCGCCTGAGCTCCTGGCGGTTATATACTCCGCATGATTTATCCATACGGTCATCTTCATTTTCCATAGTCAGCATTATCCCCAAAAGCGTAAGTGATATGGCAAACAATTCACAGCTGACTCCCCTGTACAGAAAGTCAAAAAACATTCCTCCGAAAAGTACCGGGAAGAAAGTCAGCATTGCATATACCCGCTTTCTTACCAGCCCGTGTCTGTGTTTGATAAGATTCACGGCTCCTATCGTTATATAGATAAATGCCATGAAATATGAGATCAGCAGACCGGGCCCGTATACCTCATTAAGTTCATCATCTATACTGTATACGATATGTCTGAACGGATTGATAAAAAGCATGATCTCCATAAAAACCGACGGCCCGAAGAACAAAACCTTCTTTATGCCTGTAAGATGCCTGTGCGAACCGTTAGACATAATGATGTAATACAAAAACAGCATGGGCAGGAGCAGATGAAACAGCAGATTTATCCACTCCGTAAAATACAGTATCTGCCGCGCCGCATCTTTATCCATGTAAACAAGGCGTACTGTTATACCTGCCGATTTGCTGACCGAACAGATCATGGTAAAAACGCTCAATGTTATGAACAGTTTATTTCTGAAGCGGTCATTTTTATTAGATGCGAGAGTATGCGTAAGCACAAGCATCGTAATAACGATAGCCGCCATCAGAAAAGCTGTCTGTTTTAATACATCAAATACCATGCACACCTGCCTATACGTAGAAAACTTTGCTTTCCGGAAGAAATCCCGTCAGAAGCTCCATAAGCTTTTTTCTTTCAACCGGTTTTTCCAGATGATCATCAAATCCCGCTTTACGCTCCGCTTCCCTGATCGCGGGATTTACGGCTGCTGTCATTGATATCACGGGCGACCTTCTGCTTACCGCCTCTGCCGAAGCTCTCAATGCTTTTAAGGTTTCCTCACCGCTCTTTCCGGGCATATTCTGATCCATAAATATGATATCATAATGCATTTCTCCGGCCTTTTGCAGCCCTTCCTCTCCGCTTAATGCCGTATCTATACTGATATCCGTTTCCTTAAGCAGTTCAAGCAACACAACATGATTCAAAGGTGTATCATCAATGATCAGAAGTCTTGCATCCGGAGCTTTGAATTCCCTGCCTTCTTTTTTGCCGTTATCGATATCCTCCAGCTCATGATGCCTGAACGGTTTCATAAGCTCTTCTCCCACCTTCTTCTGGATCAGCTGAATGGTAAAAGTACTTCCCATACCGTATTCACTGTTAACATCGATCTGCCCCTGCATCATCTGAAGCAGATGATAGCTGATAGCCAGGCCAAGCCCGAAGCCTTCCACCGTACGGTTCTTTTCCATATCCAGCCTCTGAAACATCTCATAGAGCCGGCTCTGATCCTCTTCTCTTATCCCGCATCCTGTATCTTCAACACTCATCTTAAGCATCACTTCCGAATCATTGTATGTCTCTCCTTCCACAGTAAGGAGCACTCCGCCTTCAGATGTGTATTTCACCGCGTTATTCAGGATATTCATCATTATCTGTTTAAGCCTGAACTCATCTCCGTAGAGCCTTGCAGGCAGTCCATCCGATATATTTACCCTGAAGCTTAAATGTTTCTGTTCAGTCTTTATATTTATCTCTTTTATCACATCACTCAAAGCAGCCTTAAGATCGTATTCCGCTTCCACTATCTCCATCTCTCCGGCTTCAATCTTTGAGTAATCAAGTATATTGTTTATCAGCGACAGCAGATTACGCCCTGCTGCTTCCATCTCCCCGGCATAACGCATGATATTCTCTTCATCACATTCACGCAGTATCATCTCATTCATACCCAGTACCGCATTTATCGGGGTACGGATCTCATGTGACATATTAGCCAGAAAACTGGATTTCGCTTCACTGGCTGCAAGAGCTTTACGCTCCTCCATCCTGGCCAGTTCAGTCACCCTCAATATACCAAGAAGCTCATTCTTGGTAATAGGTCTTGACGAATAGTATCCCTGTACGTAATCCGCATCCAGTTTTTTTAACAGATCTATCTGCTCCCTGCTTTCGACTCCTTCAACAAGTATACGCCTGTGCATCTGACGTATCATACGTACACAGCTTTCAAGAACGACCCTTCCTATGCTTCCGTCATCAGCTCTGTCAAGTATGCTCTTATCGATCTTGATAACATCAAAGTCAAGTGAATAAAGAGATCTGATATCGGAAAACCCAGTCCCGTAACTATCCATCAGGAATCTGAAACCGTAATTTCTGAGTTCATTGATAGTAGACCTAAGTATATTGAATTCGGATGCCGCCGCCGATTCTTTTATCTCAAAACTGATCCTTGAAGGCGAGATATCATAATGAAGGACCTTATCCTTTACATATCCGGCAAACCCCGGTTTCATACACTGAAGGATCGATATATTCATACTTATATATTCTATGCCCATTTCCACAGGAAGACCGCTGGCAAGAAAAAGACATACTTCATCAAAAACAAAATCGCCTATCTTATCTATCAACCCGTCACGTTCGGCTATGGGAATGAATTCCGAAGGCGGGATATCTCCAAGTTCACTGTCATGCAGTCGTATCAGCGCCTCCGCAGAATGAATATTCAGATTTTCCAGGAAATAAACCGGCTGGTAAAATACTTCAAAATTATGTTCTTTAAAACCGCGCCTTAAAGCACGTTCAACCCTGATGCTTCGTTTTATCGCCTCAAGGCCGGTATCCGTAACAGGATTTTTGTACATATCCTGCGTGACAGGGGTATCTGTCATAAGGAATACTTCGTCAACACTGCTTATATCCCTGGGATAATTGGCATACATTACCAGCGCCTGCAGCTTAAGTTCCACATCCTCGGCCCTGTATGGCTCATCAAAACGCTTCCTTATCGCAACTGCCTGTTCTCCGGCCTCTTCCACGCTCTGTCCAAGTCCTACCAGCACAAAACAGTTGGTGCTCATTTTGTAGATATGATAATAGGGCATGATGGTTTTTAAATACTTTGCCACATCATCTATAATACTTTCATGATTGTAATTTCCGGTAAGCTTTTCTATTACATCGTCATCATTTATATAGACCATGGTAACCGAAAATTCCTGCCCTATGCTTATATAGCTGTTCAGGTCTATATTCAGGGCATTACGGTTAAGAAGACCGCTTCCCAGATCCAGTCTTTCTTCGTCATTTTCAATGAATATCATCGCACACATCAGTGCTATAGATTCAAAGAATATCTCAACCTGCGCCTTATTCTGGACAAACTGGATCAGGATACCGAGCATTGTAAGAACATAGAGAGAAAAAAGACCGTAGCGGCATCTGGGGATCACAACATACCAGCGTTTTGCCAGATCCACCAGAGCCAGTACAAAGTAAAGCCCTGCCAAAAGATAATAAACAATAATAAACGGAGAACGTATATATCCAAGATCATCATTAATACGATAAAGTATACCCGTGAAAGGATTGATCAGGACCAGTATTTCCATCAGGAGAAACGGGATCATCAAAACAGAGAAATGCCATCTGTGTTTGCGCATAAGGAACACCGAACCGCTGATATATATCATATATACATATAACAGAGGAGCAAGAAGCGCATGAGAAAAGAAATACACAAACAGACAGACTCTCCGGATCATAATGGCCATATGGATATCACCCGTAAACAGCGCAGCATATACACTTCCGGTATCGGATATGCCTCCGGCCATAACACACAAAAGGAAATAAATATATACCCTGTTCTGTTCTCGTTTAGTCTTGCCGCGGATAAAGGTATATATAAGGGAAGACAGGCAAATGAAAAAACCTGCCAGATAGAAGGACGCATCATAAAAAAGTGACAGACGCTCTCCCAAAGACAACCCCCTTTTTGTATATATTTACGATTGTATTATATCACAGATCAGAGACAAATACCATGAAAATCAGAATAAGACATCTCTTCTTTTTCGGATAAAGCCTGTTTTAATCTGCCAAGATCCGCACTGCCGGAAGAGATGATACGTTCCAGGCTCTGCTTTGTTTCTTTAAGAAGTGTGGCATCGGTATAAATATCCGCTATTTTAAAATACGGAAGTCCGGATTGCCTTAAACCGAAGAAATCCCCGGGTCCCCTTTGTTTAAGGTCCTCCTCTGCGATCCTGAACCCGTCATTGCTCTCCTTAAGTATGGCAAGCCTTTCCGATGTTTTTTTGCTCACCCGGCCGCTCTCAGCTCCTGTAACAAAAATGCAATATGACTGATAGGAACCTCTGCCTACGCGTCCGCGAAGCTGATGAAGCTGCGAAAGGCCGAAACGTTCGGCATTCTCTATGACCATTACTGTTGAATTAGGTACATTGACACCGACTTCTATAACGGTAGTGGAAACAAGGATATCAGTCTCATGTTTAGCAAAACGCTCCATGACACTGTTCTTATCATCGCTTTTCATTTTTCCGTGAAGCATGTCTATGCGCACTTCCGGCGGGAAAATACGCCTTATCTCTTCGGTATATTCGGTAACGTTTGATACATCCTCCATTTCACCGTCTTCTACCATCGGACATATTATATAGGCCTGCCTTCCTTCGCTGATACGCTTTAATATAAACTGATAGATCTTCTTATGTTCATCATTACCCATTATGGCATTCTTAACAGGCAGACGATCGGATGGAAGTTCATTTATCAGCGAAACATCAAGATCTCCGTACAGGATCAGTCCAAGAGTGCGCGGGATAGGCGTAGCACTCATTACCAGTACATGTACATCCCTGCCCTTGACCGCAAGCGCCATACGCTGTCTCACCCCAAAACGGTGCTGTTCATCCGTGATCATCAGTCCCAGATCCTTAAATTCTACATCATCCTGTATAAGAGCATGGGTCCCTATGATCAGATTATGATCACCGTTTTTTATTCCTTCTTTGACCAGCCTTTTTTCTTTCGCCTTTAAAGATCCCGATAACAGAACCGGCTTAAACGTAAGATCATATTTCCTGCTCATAGCCACAGCATCTTCGTAATGCTGTCTTGCCAGCACTTCCGTAGGCGCCATGATGGCCGCCTGATGGCCGTCGTCACATATTGCAAGAGCCGAAAGGAAAGCTACTATCGTCTTCCCGCTTCCCACATCACCCTGAAGAAGCCGGTTCATGCAATAACCGCTTTTCATATCCCTGTAGATATCCATCAATGATGTTATCTGGGCAGAAGTAAGCTTAAAAGGAAGCCTGTCCCGGATCTTTTCAAAAGAACGTTCCGGATCATTAAGGGAGTAAGAGCTTTTTATCTTCTCAGTGCCATCCTTCAGCAGTTCCATCCTGGCCAGAAATAAAAAGAATTCATCAAAAGCAAGCCGTCGTCTTGCGGCATATACCTCTTCCATATCAGAAGGCGCATGCATCTTTCTAAGCGCATGCGCTATGGGCATAAGCTTTCTTTCCCGTACCACATCATCAGGAAGATATTCCCTGATATCTCCGGCAAGAGGCAAAACCTGGGCTACTGCTTTTCTGATAAGGGTTTCACTTAAGCTTTTTGTCAATGGATATACAGGTTTAAGATTTTTTATCCCGTCTTCATATTCTTTTTCACTTAGAAATTTCGGCTGGGATAAAAATACAGACACGCCTTTTCTCCTGGCATAAACATTCATTATTATCTTCCTTCCAGGGAAGATACTTTTTTTTAGCCATGGCATATTAAAGACACTGACCCTGGCGCTGCCGCTCTCGTCAGAAAACGAGAACTGAAGTATACTGCGTCCTCCTCTTCTTATAAGGCATGCTTCGCTGCTCACGCGTCCGCTGAGCGTGACTTTCCCGTCACATTCTATCGCAGATAAAAGCTTTATCTCACTTAAGCGTTCGTAACTCCTTGGAAGGTAATGCAAAACATCGTTTAAGTTAAAAAGACCGGCGGAGTAAAAAGCCTCCGCCGTCTTATCTGCAATTCCTTTTAATACTTTGATATCGTCCGATAAAAGCATCACTCTACCGAAATGATATAATAATATACAGGCTGTCCGCCTTCCTGCATATCCACCTCAAGAGCCTGATACTTATCCTTCACTTTATCTACTATCGCAGATGCAGCATCTTCCTTAACATCTGCACCGAAATATACCGTGATCAGTTCCGAGGAATCATCGACCATCTTATCGAGCATTTTAAGGATAACTTCATCAATATCTTTACCGTTTGACAATATACCCTTATCGCCTATGCCCATATAGTCATCCTTCTGTATCTCGACTCCGTCGATAGAAGTGTCACGTACGGCATATGTAACCTGGCCTGTCTTTACCTGGCTGATGGCATCTGCCATAAGCTTCTCATTTTCCTCCGCACTCATATCAGGGACATAAGCCACAAGAGCCGAAATGCCCTGAGGAATGGTCTTTGTGGGTATGACTATGATCTTCTTATCTTTTGTCATATCCCGTGCCTGATTAGCTGCAAGGATTATATTCTTATTATTCGGGAATACAAAGATATTATCGGCATTTATGGCAGCGATCGCATTCAGCATGTCCTCGGTACTGGGATTCATGGTCTGTCCGCCTTCAATAAGGTAATCCACTCCAAGATTCTTAAACACTTCACTGATACCTGCCCCGGCTGACACAGCGATAAAACCGCAGTCTTTTCTGGGTGCATCGTGAACTGCTTCAGCTGCCGGCGAAGCATTGCCTTCATTATTCTTCATCTTCTGCTCATTTTCAGAGGCACGGCTTCTGTTGCTTACCGTTACATCCAGAAGCTCTCCGAACTTGATAGCCTTCTGAAGTACCATACCGGGATCGTTGGTATTAACGCTTACATTTACTATACTGTCATCAACGGTAAGCACCACTTCATCACCGATCTCTTCAAGGAATTTTCTGACCTCCTGTTCACGCTGAAGGTGGAAAGTTTTCTCAAGCCTTACAGAAAGGCCTGTATGATAAAGATACCTGAATTTCGGCTTTTTTTCTTCGGTATTATTAAACAGCCTTACCTCACCGGCACTCTGTGAAGTAGCTTCATCAAGGGTAAACTCTATTCCGCTGCCTGTAAGTCCTTCATAAAAACCTTCAAGTACAGCTACAAGGCCGGCACCGCCCGAGTCTACCACTCCCGCTTCCTTAAGCACAGGGAGCATCTCCGGAGTTTTATCCAGAACTTCCTTGGCGTATTCGATCACTTCTTTGAGAAGTACTTCTATATCCTCCTCCCCGCGCTCGAATACTTCATTAGTCTTAACCGCCACTGCCTTTGCCACGGTAAGGATCGTTCCTTCCTTAGGCTGCATAACTGCTTTATATGCCGATTCAACGGCTTTATCGCAGCCGGCGCTGATAACAGCAATATCTATAGTATCATTACCCTTTACCACCTTTGTAAAGCCACGGAAAAGCTGGCTTAAGATAACGCCGGAATTACCTCTTGCTCCGCGCAGGGACCCTGATGAGATACTCTTGCATAAAGTAGTCATATCCGGATCACTCAGACCATACACATCCTTTGCCGCCGACATGATAGTCAGGGTCATATTAGTACCCGTATCCCCGTCAGGAACAGGAAAAACATTCAGCTCGTTTATATGATCTCTGCCTGCTTCAAGTTTTTTTGCACCGGCAAGAAACATTTTTGCGATGCTTTTTGCATCGAGACTCTTTACAGCCACTTTACTACTCCTCCTGTTAATCGATCACTCTGACGCCTTCGACAAAAATGTTGATCTTCTCAACTTCCATGCCGGTATAACTTTCAAGCTTATATTTTACATTACTGATAAGATTTTCACTTACTGCCATGATGCTAACGCCATAAGCAATTATGATATGAAAATCAAGGATTAGCTTTCCGCCGGAATTCTTAACCGAAATACCGTGCTTAACGCTTTCCTTCTTAAGTATACGTACCAGCCCTTCTCTGGGATTAACGCTGGCCATACCCACTATGCCGAAGCACTCATTTGCAACGGTACCTGCATACTGTGCGATAACATTCTTATCTATCTGTATACTGCCCAGATGCGTATCAACCGAATTGTTCATAGCCGTCCTCCTGTATCGTGATGATTAAAAAACTAAAACATATTATATCCGAAAGCACGATCAAACGCAAGAAAACCACCTCATATTATAAAGGTGGTTTTTTTGTCAAATACGGAAAACTATACGCAAATCAAGCGCGCTCTACAGCGCCGGACTTTAAACAAGTGGTGCACACATGCAGTCTCTTGGGTGTGCCGCCAACCTTGCACTTAACATTCTTTATATTTGCATTCCACACATGATTGGATCTTCTGTGTGAGTGGCTTACGTTATTTCCGAAATGTGCTCCCTTTCCGCAAATATCACATCTTGCCATCCTGATACACCTCCTTTGGCATTAAAATATCACGTAAAATCACGCAACAGCGATATATTACCAGATTTATACACAAAATGCAAGCACTTTTTTCAGCTGCCTGCCTTTGCAAAAGCAAAACGGCTTCTCAGCTCCTCGTATTCCTCATTAATCTTGATGAGCATCTCCTGATCACCGCAGTTATTATCGGGATGATATATCTTCATAAGCTCCTTATAGCGTTTTTTCAGAGCCACTATATTATCAACTCCCCGAAAAAAAAGTCCGGTCGCATATACTTCTTTACGTGCCGCGGCGTTGGCTTTTCTGAGTCTGATCTTTTCCTGTTCCACCTGGCGGTATTCATCTTTCAGCTTTATCCTGTCTTCGTCAAGTATGGCATAGGACCTCTGGATGATCTTCTGCTTTTTATCTATCATGCGTTCATCATCTTTAAGGCGTTTGCGCTCATATTCCACAGACTCCCGAAGCTGGTTCATCTCTATGGACAGCTGCCTTTTTTCACGCTGAAGCTGTCTTCTCTCCCCGGCTATCTCTTTTCGTTCTCTCCGAAGTTCATCAATATCAGCTTCTATCTGGGCCCTGTCAGCCTGAATACGCACACTTTCACGAAAGAGCTGGTGTTTTAATTCCTCAAGCTCTTCCGCGTTTCTGATATTTTCAAGTTTTTCTTCAAAACTCTCCATCAGCAGTGTTTATCAATCCTTTTTATCAAACGATCCGGACTCCGATACATCTTTCCCTTCAGGGAAAGCGGCGTTTTCCGCCTCATCCGCATCAATATCCACAGCCTTTCGTGCTTTGAATTTATCTATGATCTCAGGGATAAGATCTGCGATCTTTGACACGCTGCTCGTATCTTTAACGCTGATCATCCTTGCATGTCCGTCCTGAAGGATCAGGACTGCAGAAGGTGAAAGTTTGGCATTCATCCCTCCAAGCCCACTGTCCTTTTTACTGCCGTTCGCCTTGATCCCGGCACCCGCAGCCACACCGAAGGACACATCAACAAGAGGAACTATAGTCGCATTCCCCACCTGGATAGGTTCCCCTATAACTGTCTTGGATCCCACAAGATGTTCCATATTACTGATCAGTGAGTCCATTACATTTGTGATGTTATTCTCAGCCATTTTTCTTCTTTTCCTCCGCTTCCTCTTCTCTCTTTAATCTCTTAATAAAAGCTTTCACTTTTTTATTAAACAGGAGCATCATACCATGCCAGGCTACCGCCAGCAAAAAGACATGCCCTTTTAATGTAGCGTTCATATCAAAATACTTTTCATCCTGATATGCATTCACGATAACCCTGCCGCGCCGGCCCCTTATAAGCTCTATAAACGGAAGGGCATATACTTCATATTCATAGACCTTAGCTACATTCGCAGGATCATCATCGGCTATATTGACAAGCGCATCAAAACGTGTAGGCTTCACTGCTTTAAGGATCTTAAGGACATGTTTTTTTACATATTCATAAACCCATTCGGCGCCCTCACTGCCAAGAAGCCTGTGATAATACTCTATGGTCCCGAAAAGTTCTTCGATCTTTTCTCTGATCTTTTCTATCTTATCAAGAAGGGCTTCGCCGCCCTCTTCTATGATATCAGGAAGATCAAAACAGATATCCCATATCGCATCAAGGATCCTGTCGATAAATTCGTCAAAAGACTCCTTTTTGCCTTTTGGACTGTTCTTATCTTTCCTGAAAAACCGGCTGAAAAGATTCTTTTTCTCCTTCCCGCCGCTGCTTTTTTCTGCCCCGGTTTCTATATTTTCTTTAGTATCCTCTGCAGTTTCATCCGCCGCCTGATCCTTTATCACTTCCACTTCAGGATCCGCTTCGGCAGCTGTATGTTCCGCTTCTTTATCGTCCTTCTTTTTTCTCTTATCAGCCGCAAGAGAGGCACGTTTCGCTTTAAGCCTTTCCTTTTCTGCCTTCAGACGTGCTTTCTGTGCTTTTCTTTTCCTGTCATAAAAAGGTATCCCCAGTATCTTTATACGGAGATTTATCCCGTCATCATACGTTAAAAGCACCACAACAAAGTGCAGAAGCCAGGTAACTTTAACATAAGCACTGATACCGCCGCTCTTCTCACCATGTATCTTGTATCTGTACGGAACCAGAAGGATCAAAAGCAGTATCGCGATCAGAAACAGGACGATGCAAAGCAGCACGATCCCGGCGACCTTTAGTACGCTCAAAAATATATCCATCTTCAGGCTCCCACACGTTCCGCTGCATAATAGGCCAGATACAGAAGCGCCTTATCATAATCACCTGCCAGTCCAAGTATATGTATATCCCTGTCCCGGTAATACTTCTGCTTAAGCTGACGGCTGCTGACAAATTCCGCACTGCCGGCCCGGCTTTTGTATATCACATAGATGTCATCGACTATCTTACCCTTCATGAAGGATTCGCAGATCCTCATCTTCTTCTCTTTTAGGTCACTGCTTACATACAGCCCCGGATCAAAGGTAAACATAGTCTCACCCATTCCATAAACGTGCGCGGTATAATCTCTGATAATCAGCGTAGGCTTCTTCGAGTATCTGCTTTTCATTGGCAAAGCGGAGCAGATGATATGCCTCATGGTATTTATAGTAGCCGGAATCACAGAAATACTCTTCGCGCTGAGGGCGTGAATAATAGCTGCCGGATTTCATGAGATACCAGTGGACTTCTTTTTCAACCACATCTTCCGGTACATTAAAACTGTAATCGCTCTTTCCTATATACTTAACGATCCTTGCTTTAACACCGGTCTCTTCCTGCACCTCACGCAAGGCTGTCTGAGGATATTCTTCATTCTTCTCGACAGTCCCTTTGGGAAGCACCCACCCCTCATATCTGTTTCTGTAATTCTTATACAGCAAGAGTATCTTGCCACGAAATATCACCACACCTCCGCAGCTGACTGCTTCTATCATCCTGTAGTCCTCCTGTGGTTGTGCACAATTGTAGTAATTATATCCTTTTTCATGGGAAGTTGCAAGAATAATTATGTGCGCCGCAATACAAACGCAGCCTATCCGCGGATCTTTTGAAATATCACGGAAACTATCTCTTCAACAGACAGATCATCTGTATCGATCACTATATCGGCGCACTCTGTGTATGCGCCATTTCTGAGTTTAAGCATCGCCCCGATACGTTCTTCTTTCTCGGATAAGAGCTTCGCGTCCGCAAGAAGCGGCCGTGTCGTATCGTGCTCAAGGCGCCGTGCGATCACTTCGGGAGATGCCTTCAGATAAATTACTGTTCCAAGCTCTTTAAGAAGTTTACGGTTTTCCGGGCGCATGGGCATGCCCCCGCCTGTGGATATCAGGAACCCGGCATTTTCATCTTTCATCGAACGCAAAAGCTCCGTTTCCATATCCCTGAAGCGTTCTTCTCCGAACTCTTCAAAGATACGGCTGATCTTCATATCCGCATCCCGTTCTATCTTTTCATCCGTATCGAGCACAAAAGCATTCAGCCTGTCGCCAAGCAGCCTTGCTACACTGCTTTTGCCGGAACCCATATATCCTACAAGGATTATATTCTTCATATATTTTTACCGATCAGCTCAAGCATATGCTCAACAGCCACAAGATAGCCGTCCAGTCCAAGCCCTTTGATCTGTTCATTGCAGACTTCTGCGGTAACCGAAATATGCCGGAATTCTTCACGCTGCATGATATCCGAGATATGGACCTCGATCTTGGGCATATCCACACTGGCGAGCGCATCCCTTATCGCATAACTGTAATGTGTGTATGCTCCCGGATTAATGATTATCCCCTCTGTCTCATCAAAATAAGCATCCTGTATGCGGTCTATTATGGCCCCCTCATGATTCGACTGGAAAACTTCGATATTGATATCCAGCTGCGCTGCCTTTTCCTCTATCAGCTTCAGCAGATGATCGTAATCCTGATCGCCGTATACCTTTTTTTCACGTATGCCCAGAAAATTAATATTCGGACCGTTTATTATCAATAATCTCATCGTTACATATCCTTCATTTTCATATATATATCTTTCACGACTTCATCGGGAACGGAAACATCATTCCATATCTCATAAGACCGGACGCCCTGATATACAAGCATCTTAAGTCCGTTATAGGCATGGTTTCCTTCCTTGCCGGCTTCTATAGCTTCCATAAAAGCAGTCCTTGCCGGATTGAATATTATATCGATCCCCGTATCGCATAACTCATAAAACTTTTTGTCATTAACAAGTTTTTCCCCTGTTTTGGGATACATGCCAAGACTGGTCGTGTTCACGGCTATCCATCCGCTGCCATCATTCTCCATCGCAGCTATAAGAGCCGCATCCGTAGCAAAAGCCGTGATCTCCGTATCCTTATACGCATCACCGAACTCATCGGCGAGCGCCTTTGCTTTTTCATACGTGCGGTTAAATATCACAAGCTTTCTGGCTGAGCTTTTTAACACTGCACATATTATAGCTCTTGATGCCCCGCCGGCGCCAAGTACAACAACGTTTTTTCCTTTAAGATCTATCCCGTCCGATCTGAGCGCACTCATAAAACCGTACAGATCGGTATTATAGCCGTACCATCCGTCTTCTGTACGTTTTAAAGTATTGACCGCACCGACCAGTTTGGCATCTCCATCCTCTCCGGAAAGGAAAAGCCGTACATCCTGTTTATGCGGTACCGTCACATTAAATCCCTTCACGCCAAGCGCAAGGCCGCCTCTGACCGCATAAGCCAGCTCATCAGGTTCCACATCAAAGCAAAGATATACCATATCTTTGCCGAAGTGTTCGGAAAGACTGTTATGTATGAACGGAGATCTCGAATGGCCTACGGGATGTCCCAAAAGCCCCATCAGCATTGTGGAAGAATTGATACCGCTACTCATCTGAAAAGCCTCTTTTCAATAAAATATGCAAGTCTTACAGGAAATTCCAGCAAGCGTTTAAGGTGGATATGCGGAGGTTCCCTGAAACTTATCCTTCCGACCAAAACACTGTGCAGTCCGCTCCTGTTAGCTCCCCATATGTCGGTAAACAGCTGGTCACCGACTACAAGTACCTGCTCTTTTTTCAGCCCCATCTTGCGGACTGCTTCCAGATACCCGCGTCTGCCCGGCTTGCCTGCTTTATACACATAGCCGCTTCCCACTCCGGCAGCAAAGCTCTTTACCCGCGGCTCCTCATTATTGGATACTATCTCTACCTTGAAACCTTTTTTCTTAAGCTTCCCGACCAAAAGAGCCGCCCTGGCGGTAGCAGGTGCATCATGTTCTACAAGGGTATTGTCGATATCAAAAATGATCCCCCTGTATCCTCTGCTCCGAAAGGCGTCAAAATCAACAGCATAGGTATTTTTATAATATATATCCGGATATAGATTCTTAAAAATGCTCATTGTGCGATAATACCACAGCTTTATGAATATTTCAATCTTTCATCAGTCCGTAGCAAGTTCAAAATAGAATTCCACACCATCATCATAATTGGTAACTCCGTATTGCTGATGAAGCGATTCCATAATAGCCTTTACAATAGAAAGTCCAAGTCCGCTGCCTCCGTATTCTCTGGTCCTGGCTTTATCAACCTTATAGAATTTCTCCCAGATCCTGGCAACACTCTCATCAGGGATAGCATTACCGCTGTTGAACACAGTAGTCCTGACATGCCCTTCAAGCCTCTGTGTCTTTATGATTATCTCCATCCTGCCTGCGCAATAATGAACGGCATTGGAAATATAATTCCTAAGCACTTCCTCAACCTGATACTCATCAGCCCATACAAACATACCCGGATCGGATTCATAAACGATCTTGATCCCCTTTTGTTCGCACATGGGTGCAAAGGTATTAACGCTCGCCGTAATAAGAGCGTCCAGGTCAAAGCGCTCCATCACCATCACATCTTCACCCGATTCAACCTGATTAAGCGATATCAGGCGTTTAACAAGGTGATTCATCTT
Organism: uncultured Lachnospiraceae bacterium; assembly: GCA_902779395.1. Taxonomy (GTDB): domain Bacteria; phylum Bacillota; class Clostridia; order Lachnospirales; family Lachnospiraceae; genus NK4A136. The sequence continues at coordinate 101,871 of CACZBK010000015.1, forward strand.
ACGTGTCTCATCAATGATGACATCGCAGTAATAATCCCTGCTTTCCTGGTCGTCCGTGACTCCGTCCTTCAGCCCTTCGGCATATCCCTGAATAAGGGCAATGGGCGTTTTCAGCTCATGAGATACATTCGCCAGAAATTCCTTACGCCTCTGATCCGCATTCATCCTGGCTTCCACATCACGCTGAAGCTCAAGATTGGCTGTTTTGAGCCTTCCGATATTTTCTTTCAGGCGGTCCGACAAAGTATTTATATTCTCCCCCAAGAGATCGATCTCATTACGGCTACGTCCCACATACCTTGCATCAAAATCCATCTCCGACATGCTCTTAGACACCTTCACCAGAGACATTATCGGTCTGGTGACCCTGGAAGTAACAACACCTATCACTACTATAGCCAGGACCATGGCGACAAGGCCTATGGATATCAGCATGCTGTTTGCGATACGCACACTCTCTCTTACGCTCTCGAGAGCGGTCCGTACCATAAAGAAGCAATCCTCGTCAAGATCCCCCCACATGACCACATAATCCAGTCCGCTTATGGGATCCTGCATATAACTCATACTGTATTCATCATTTTCTTCTATAAGCTTTTTGTCTATGCCATCTCTTGAAAATACGATATCACGAAGCTGCCTGCTTATCTGACCCGGATCTTTTATATTTGAATAAAGAGTATTGGATGATGCATCCGTGACCACAAAGCTGACATTATATGTATTGCAGAGGCGAAGCATATTGCTCTCAAATGAGCTGTCCGAAAAACTGTTTTTTTTCTCCGCTTCCAGCAAAAGCTCATATACTTCTTTAAGATTAGCGTTTTTATATTTCAGATAGTTTCTTTCAAGTAAATAATCATTAAAAAACCAGCACCCTACCAGGATGAAACACAGAAGGAAAAAATATGTGAGCGTCATCTGAAGTCTGATGCTGAAAAAAAGACGTTTTTTCTTTTGAGGCTGTTCTTTGGACATCGATCAGCTTTCCTTTGTATCGAATTTATATCCCAGTCCCCAGATCGTATGGATAAAATCTCCTTTGGGCCCCATCTTACTGCGAAGCTTCTTCACATGCGTATCGATAGTCCTGGCATCTCCGAAATAATCATAATTCCATACGCTGTTCAGGATCTTCTCGCGTGAAAGGGCTATGCCCTGATTCTCCATAAAGAAATTCAAAAGCTCAAATTCCTTAAACGAAAGGTCAATGCTCTGTCCGTCAACAAAAACCGTATGCGCCACCTTATCAATAACAACACCGCCGGCTTCGATACGGGCATCATCACTCATCCCCGTGGTGCGGCGCAGCACAGCCTCCACCCTGGCAACCAGTATCTTGGGCGAAAAGGGCTTTGACATATATTCATCCACTCCGAGCTGAAATCCCAGAAGTTCATCCCTCTCTTCACTTCTTGCCGTAAGCATTATGATAGGCACTGCAGACGTTTTCCGGATCTCTTTGCATACCTCCCAGCCATCCATTTTAGGCATCATCACATCAAGTATGAGAAGATCTATATTATTGTCGGAGAAAAATATATCCAGCGCTGCAGCTCCGTCTTCAGCCTCAAGTACCGTATAGTCGTTCCTGACAAGAAAATCCTTTACGAGCTTTCTCATCCTGCTCTCATCATCAACCACAAGTATCCTGGCTTTATCCATAGGTCATTCACCTCCGTTTATCCCATGATACCTCGGGAATATGTCGATTTTGTGAAATTCAGTTATTTTCTCTTTTTAATTCCAGTTCCTTCTGTCTGATGATATCTTCCCTCTCTTTAAGGTCCAATTCCCAGGCGGAGTATTTATCCTGCAGAACACGCTCATAATTCAGGATATTGGGGTTGTCGCTGACCAGGGCGATCACCAGCATGGCGATCAGCGCCACAACAAGAAAAACTATAACGATCCTCAGATTTACAAGATCATGCTGATATTTTTTTCTTCTTTTCTTTTCGTTTTTAAGATTGTCTTTTAATTCATCGGTGATTATGCGGAAATGAGCTCTTTCGCTCATATAATCGGAAGGGATACAGGGAATGTAAGCACCGAGATCCTCTTTGCGTTCCTCAAGGTATCTGCGCATGCCGACCAAATAATAATAGCCCTCGACGGTCTTGAAAACACGTCCTTCAAGGGCTTTTTTATAGAACGCCAGTATCAGCGCCGGTTTTGAATAGTCAAGCTGCTTTTCAAGTCTCTTTATACGTTCGGCCTCGATACGGGCATCTTCCGCTTCGGCTGCATACTCAAAAGTATACAGCCCCTGATCTATGCGGGAAGGTTTTTCTTCTTCTTTATTTTCTTCTGCCATTATCTCAATGTATTATTTCTTATCCAGCACCTTCTTAAGTTCATCCATAAAGGTGTTGATATCCTTAAATTCGCGGTATACGGAGGCAAAACGGACATAAGCGACAGCTTCGAGACTTTCAAGCTTTTCCATTACTATCTCACCTATAACGGCACTGGGGACTTCTTTTTCCTCGCGTTTGAAAACTTCTGTTTCAACCTCATCAACCAGCCTGGTGATAGCTTCGGCACTGATGGGTCTTTTGTGACAGGCTCTCAAAACTCCGGCCTCTATCTTTTTACGGTCATAAGCCTCACGGTTATTATCTTTCTTGATAACTATCAGAGGTATAGTTTCAACTTTTTCATAGGTTGTAAAACGTTTGTCGCATTCATCACAAACACGTCGTCTTCTTATGGATGCATTATCATCAGCAGGACGTGAATCCACGACCCTTGTATTTTCGTGACCGCAAAAAGGACATTTCATAATTTTTCCCTCCGTTTCTTTATAAACAACCTTAAGAAATTATAACGGAATAAAAAAATTATGTCAACCAATTTATCAGTCAGTTTCTTCTGAATGTAATATTACCGCTTACAGGATCCATACTGTCTATTATTGCCAGCGACTCAACTCTTATACCCATATCGCGGAGTAACCTGCCACCGGGCATATACCCCTTCTCAATCGCTATACCCACACCGGCAAGAGAGGCACCGGCCTGTCCTATGATATCCATAAGTGCCGTGACCGCGCTTCCGTTAGCAAGGAAATCATCAATGATCAGTATATTATCGGAGGGTACTATAAATTTCTTTGAAACCACAACACTGTATGTACACTGATGGGTAAAAGATTCTACAGAGGACACATACAGCTCCCCGTCCAGATTAATGGTCCTTGTTTTTTTGGCAAAGACAACCGAAGCATTAAAATACTGGGCAGCTATAGCTGCTATGCCTATACCCGACGCCTCGATAGTAAGTATCTTATTGATGGGAACACCGTCAAATATCCTCTTCCATTCCCTTCCCATCTCATTAAAGAGCTGGATGTCCATACGGTGATTGATAAAGGAATCCACTTTAAGCACATCACCCGGTTTAACTCTGCCTTCACTTATTATCCGGTCCTCTAATAGCTTCATCATCGCTCCTCTCTGAAATACGACTGCCCAAGCGCTGCGGGCGGCTGTTTTTCCCTGCTGTTTGTGAGACTGGTAAATACCAGAACTACAATAGTCACGACATAAGGAAGCATCTTGAATATTTCCTGCGAAGCTCTTGTGAGTCCGGGAATATAAAGATACATCCAGTAAAGAACACCGAAGAGGTACGCACCCCAGATAGCGTTCTTAGCCTTCCAGGTTGCAAAGATAACGAGCGCAACGGAAAGCCAGCCAAGCTTTTCTATGCTTCCGTCATTAGCCCATGTACCTTTTATGTAATCCATAACATAATAAACCCCGCCGAATCCGCATATACCCGCTCCGATACATATCGCAAGATATTTATGTGCCGTAACATTTATGCCGGCAGCATCGGCCGCCTGCGGATTTTCACCCACGGTGCGCAGATTAAGACCGGTCATGGTATGCTGCATAAAAAGCTGAGTCACTATAGCCAGTATCACTGCCAGATATACCATAAAGCCATATGAAAAGAACAGTTTTCCTATTATCCCCATGTTTGCAAGAGGCGCGATGTTCTGCCTGAAAGCAGCCGATGTAACCGGCACCGATATCTGTTCAAAGCGGCCGGCAAGCGTATTTAAAGATCCGCCGAAAAAGTTTGCCACTCCGGAACCGAAGATCGAAAGCGCCAGACCTGTAACATTCTGATTGGCTCTGAGTGTAATGGTCAGGAATGCATATATCAGCCCCCCGAACGATGCGCCCGCAAACGAAGCTAAAAGCGCAAGCAGAACACACACCGCGGAAGAAGGCGTATCGGTACTTCCTTCATAAATAAAAACAGCAGCCAGCGAAGATATACCGCCAAGATACATTATGCCCGGAACACCAAGGTTCAGATTCCCGGCCTTTTCGGTAATGATCTCACCGATACATCCGAACATTATTACCGTACCGAAGAATACAGCCGCCTGAAATAAGGATATAAAGCCCTGCATATCACGCTTCCTCCTTTCCGTGTTTTCTGAACATAAGCTTAAAGTTTATAAAGAATTCACTTCCAAGTATAAAGAACAGTATTATACCTGTTATCATTTCCGAAGCATAGCTGTTGAGCTTGCATTTGGAAGCTATCTCTCCCGCACCGCTCTGCAAAAAGGCCAGCAAAAGCGATATCAGCAGCATGGCTCCGCTGTCAAACTTTGCAAGCCAGGCAACTATGATAGCCGTAAATCCGCGTCCTCCGGCTGTAGATGTCGATATCGTATGACTTGCTCCTGCCACAGCCATAAAGCCTGCAAGCCCGCAGATCGCCCCTGATAAGAGCATAGTCCTGATCGTGACCCAGCCCACGCTTATACCGGCATAACGGGCGGTATTCTCCGATTCTCCTACAACCGATATCTCATAGCCGTGTTTTGTATATTTCAGATAAACAAACATCAGCACCGCCAGAATAAGGACAATATCAGCACTCATAAATACCCGGCTTCCCATTACGGGAGGAAACCATCCTTCCTGGGAATTCTGATTGATGACACCTACCGTATTAGATCCGAAGGGATTCTCCCATTTGGCCACAAAGAAAGATGTGAGCTGAATAGCCACATAATTCATCATAAGTGTAAACAGAGTTTCATTTGTATTATACTTTGCTTTAAATACCGCAGGTAAAAGCCCCCATAATGCACCGGCTGCGGCACTGACCACAAACATCAGAGAAAAAAGCACGATCGGCGGAAGCGCCCGGAGATAGATCATGCAGCCTGCGGTAACTATCCCGCCTACCAGGACCTGCCCTTCCGCTCCTATGTTCCAAAAACGCATCTTAAATGCCGGAGCAAGTCCGATGGCAATACATGCCAGCATCATCATCTCCTTTACCGTAGACCATATCCTTGTCCTGGTCCCGAAAGCTCCGGATACCATCGTACTGTATACTTCAACAGGATTGAGCCCGGTGATGGCGTATATCACAAACCCGCATATCACACAGGCCATAAGAAGGCTGATACACCTTATCAGCAGTTTTTTATATGCCGGCATGCCATCCCGTTTAGTAAGTCTTATCAGAGGCTCTTTTTTTGTTTCCTTTGCCATCAGCGCTTCTCCTTCCCGGCAGAAACCAATGTCATAAGCCGTCCTATCTCTTCCTTTTTAGCACTCCGGCCGTCAAGGATCCCGTTTACACGCCCGGAACAGAGTACGAGAATGCGGTCACACAGTTCCATCAACACATCCAGATCTTCTCCTACATAAATAACCGCCACCCCGGCTTTTTTCTGTTCGTTCAGAAGCCTGTAGATCGTATACGAAGTATTTATATCCAGACCACGCACGGCATAAGCCGTCATAAGTACCGCAGGGCTCGCGGATATCTCACGCCCCACCAGTACTTTCTGTACATTACCGCCCGACAGACGACGCACAGGTGTCGAAAGCCCCGGGGTAACAACATTAAGATCATTCAATATCTGTTCAGCCAGTTCTCTGGGCTTTTTCTTATCAGTGAAGATGGACCTGCCTTCATTGTAATCCTTAAGCATCATATTATCAGACATGCCCATGGAACCCACAAGCCCCATTCCAAGCCTGTCCTCAGGCACAAACGACAGATGCACCCCAAGCTGTCTTATCTTCCTGGGTGTCAGCCCTATAAGTTCATATTCTTTATCATCATCGGGAGAATAATATTTTATTGAAGCACCGGGCATGGAATTCTGCAGCCCCGCCACGGATTCAAGAAGCTCTTTCTGTCCGTTGCCCGAAACGCCGGCAACGCCTAAGATCTCGCCGCCATATGCATCAAAGCTCACATCTTCAAGTACCTTCAGGCCATCGGAATTGTAGCATGAAAGATGAGACACCCTAAGCCGGATCTTTTTTTCCTTTATCTCAGGACGTTCAATGTTCAGCTCAACCTTTTCTCCGACCATCATTTCGGTAAGGCGCTCTTCTGTCGCATCCCGGGTCTCTATGGAATCGACATATTCGCCTTTACGCAGTATGGCCACTCTGTCAGATATGGACAGCACTTCATGAAGCTTATGGGTGATTATGATAACAGTCTTCCCGTCTTTTTTCATATTACGGATCACATCAAATAACTTTTCTGTTTCCTGCGGAGTAAGGACTGCTGTAGGCTCATCGAGTATCAGGATATCAGCACCGCGGTAAATAACCTTGATTATCTCCAGCGTCTGTTTTTCCGACACGCTCATATCATAGACCTTTTTCGCCGGATCCATGACAAAGCCGTACTTATCACATATTTTCCTGATATCATTCGAAACGCCGCGCAGATCAAGCCCATGTTCACGTTTGATCCCTATCACGACATTTTCGGCAGCACTAAAAACGTCCACCAGCTTAAAATGCTGATGGACCATACCTATTCCGCAGTCGAAAGCATCCTTGGGATCTCTGATGTTTACGACTTTACCATTGACTTTTATCTCACCGTGATCTGGGTAATATATCCCGGACAGCATGTTCATGAGCGTTGTCTTGCCGCTTCCGTTTTCACCGAGCAGCGAAAGGATCTCACCCTTATAGATATCCATGCTCACATTTTCATTCGCATGAACACTGCCGAAGCTTTTCGAAACATTACGTAAAGAAATTACAGCCTCACTCATAAAGCCCCTCTCATTATGAAAAGCCGGTCACGGAACACTTTCCGCGGCCGGCATCTTTGATCAGTTCAGCTCTTTTATTCCGTCTATACGCAGCGAGAAACAGGGAGCAGCAACATGCTCCGATTCATGGAAATAACCGTCGCTGATACACTCATAACCGTCAGGCAGTGCGAAGGTACTTACCTGATCACCGCCCACGGTAAATTTAGATGTATCAAATACATGTATCGAACCGTCCTTGATCCCCGATATCACTTCCGATACTTTATCGGCTGTACCTTCAGCCACGGAAGGTCCAAGTGTTGTGATAGCAACGGCATCTTCAGAATATCCTTCAGCCCAGTCCGTATCGATCCTGCTTCCGGAAAGCACCTGTTCGAAAGCGTGCTTATAATATACAGACCAGTTATTGGTTGCAGAAGTAAGTGCAGCGGTAGGCGCTACATTTAACATATCAACATTATATCCTACAGAATATGCTACCTTACCGGAATCAAGTGCTGCCTGTACAGCAGAAGGCGCACCCGTTGAATCGGCATGCTGTCCGATGATAACGCATCCGTCTGCCATAAGCGCATTTGCAGCCTCACCTTCTGCAGTGATGTCAAACCATGAATTAGTATAAGTAACTTCCATGGATACATTCTGATATACAGACTGAACGCCAAGGAAAAAGGCTGTGTAACCGGAAACCACTTCGGCATAAGGATATGCACCAACATAACCTATAAGGACATTGCCGTTGGCATCATAATTCTCAGCACCCAGCTTATTGTCAGCAACAAGTTCGGCAACTTTCATACCTGCCACAACGCCGGATACATAACGGCTTTCATATATCTTCGTAAATGCGTTGGAGAAATTGTCAAGCCCGCTGGCAGCTGCAGTATCACCCGTCATAGCTACAAATGAAACATCGGGATACTCCGATGCCACCTGCTGCATGAATGACTGATGACCGTAGCTGTTTGAAAAGATCGCTGAACACCCCTGATCCACAAGGTCCTTCGCTGCAGTCTCACAGCTCTCATCCTCGGGAACGGAATATTTCCAGATTATATTATCTTCAGCTATGCCGGTTGCGGCAGCAGCTTTTTTGATCCCTTCGATATGAGCGTAGGTATATCCTTCATTCTCATCTCCGACTAAAATAGCACCTATCTTGATGCTGTTTCCTTTTTCACCCTCAGCACCGATTGTGCTTTCTGCTCCTCCTGCCTCGCATCCCGCAACGCCAAATACCATGATACCTGCCATCAAAGCAGCAACTACTCTCTTTTTCATAATTTCCTCCTTATGTATAGATACACTACTGCAAAAACAAGTGTATCTTACCTCAAAGGGTTAATGATGTAAATAGGCATTTTTAATCAAGAGGCTTACCCGAATCGATAAGTTTATGTATACGTTCCTTTTCCTTATACATTGATTCATCAGCCTTCTTGATATAGTCATCTATGGTCCCTTCATCATAAGGCTCGATGACCGTATATCCTATACTTGCGTGCAGTATAAAGGAAAGACTCAGCGATTTAAAATACTCTGTCATATTCGTACTGATAGCCTTAAGTTCCATAGGAACGCTTTCCGCAGAAACACACTGTCCCACGGCAATAAATTCATCACCGCCGTATCTTCCGAACATCCAGTCTGCCGGAGAAAACTTCTGTAAAGCATCAGCTGTCGCTTTTATGGCAAAATCTCCGTTGAGATGTCCGTGCACATCGTTTATGGTCTTCATCCTGTCTATATCAGCGAAAACAAGCACCGATCTTAAGCCTTTTTCTTTTCTCTTATTTATATATTCATAAAGCACACTCTGACATCCTGTACGATTATAAAAACCTGTGAGCACATCGGTCATGTATATCTTCTTAAGTTCCCTGTTATTCTTCTGGGCGAATATATAGCGCCTCATGCTGAAAAGGATGGCATTAAGACTCATGATAAAGCTTCTTAAGTTATTATTATAAAGCATTTTGGGACTGTTCTTTATCGCAATATATCCGATGATATAATCATGATGATTTAGCGGCGCCAGTATATACAGATCAGAGCCGCCTTCCTTATGTTCATATCCGGGATAAAGCTCTTTTGAAGAGAATGAAGATAGGGAAAGTTTTTTCCCGTTTCTCCTTTCATAAAGGATGTCCATCGTAGAACTGTACCCTCTTATCCTCTGGGGATAAGAATCATCTTCAAGCTCAAAAAAAGCAGGTTCCGTACAGATACAATAATCATCACCGAATTCGGGAAGATCCCGTATGGTCTTCAGACCGTTCTCATAAAAATCTTCTTTTCTCTCGGCATTTGAAAGGGCCATCTGAAGCCTCTGAAAGAAAACCTCCATTATAGAGATGCTCAGATTATCAAAATACAGATTCCTGATACGTTCAAAGCGGTAATCGCTCATCTCCCTGCTCGCCTTACAGCCGCAGCTTTCCGCCGGAACAAAAAAGGATTTTATGATATCATCAAATCGTTCTTCAGGATGTGCTATCTGATATTTAAGCCTTTCATAGGCCTTTTCCCCCAGTTCATCCCATCCCCTTGAGACCGAAGATAATATAGGAAAAGTATATCGTCCTTCGGCAATCGCATCAAACCCGGTAAGGATAACGTCATCCGGAACCCTGTATCCATGTTCCGCCAGTGCTCTGTTCGCACCGATAGCCATCAGATCATTAGCACACACAAATGCATCCGGAAGTTCATGCCCCTCCTCCAGATATCTGTTTATCTGAAGATAGGCACTGTAAGGGCTGAAATCTCCGTTCACATCACAAAAAAGCTCAAGATCATGTTTTTTCAGGGCATCTGTCAGAGCCTGCCGTCTTACCGTATTCTCCGCATTTTCTTTTACGCCGTTAACATAGGCCACCTTCCTTACGCCATGTTTCTCGATCAGATGCACACAAAGGTCATATATGCCCTCATAATTTTCCGAGCATATGCTTGACATATCAGGCACATGGCCTTCGAGCGAGAGCATGGGAACACCCGCTCTTTGAAAGCGCGCACATACTCTTTCCTGTTCATCCGGGAAATTATAGGTATTGGTAAGCATGATGGCCCCGTCGTAATCAGCAGGGTCCGGCAGATGAAAGATGTTAAGCTGACACTTGTTCTGAAGTTCGTCATCGATAACGGTACAGTAAGTGACAAATACAAATATATCGGTATCGTCTTCACGGGCTTTTTTTCTTATGCCGCCGAGTACATGTTCTATGAACTCGTTACTGTAGCCATTTGTAAATACTGCTATTCTGTTCTTCATATCCCCCAATAAAAAGCGTGGACCTGAGGGGAATCGAACCCCTGTCCGAAATGCCCGCCATTGCCCTTCTACTATCATAGTCGGTGATCAGTCATTCCCTCTGCCGTTATGTCATCGACAACGTAACGGTTTTAGTAGCTTCATGGATCTGCCGTATGCTCAAAGCTTTGCATACGCGTTTCCTGCGATCCGACGCCCTTACCTCAACGCGCAGGTGCGAAGAGAAGGACGGGCTGCACTTAGGCAGCCAGTGCTAAATTATCTTCAGCGTTTAGTTTAATTTTCGGGTTTAACGCACTCCTGCGGATAGCTTCTTCAACTTAAGACACCCCGTCGAAACCTTATCAAGCCCATATCCTTAATTATAGCATCCTCGCGGAGCGTTATAGTAAACGCAATGATCTATTACGCTTATTATATGTAAAAATATTACAATGTGCCTATATTATTGTCAAGGATAAGATCCTTCGCCCGGTGAAAAACAGCTTTTGCGTGATCTTACAGGTTCTTTACCTTGAATTCCCTCTCAACTTCCCTTCTGGCATCCTTCTTTGCTATATCTTCCCTCTTATCATAGATCTTCTTGCCTTTTGCAAGCCCTATCTCAAGCTTTGCACGTCCGTCCTTGAAGTATACCTGCAGCGGCATTATCGTAAAGCCCTTCTCCGAGGTATCTCCGATAAGCTTGTTGATCTCCGATCTGTGCAGCAGCAGTTTCCTTGTCCTCATCGGATCCCGGTTAAATATATTGCCGTGGTCATACGGGCTTATATTCATTCCCACCACATAAGCCTCACCGTCTTCTATATGTACATATGCTTCCTTTATGCTGCACTTGCCTGCACGGAGGCTTTTTACCTCAGTACCGGCAAGTGCCAGTCCGGCTTCATATTTTTCGATTATAAAATAATCATGAAAAGCCTTTTTATTATTTGCGACGAGCTTTATACCATCTTTTTTCATGTTTTTTCTTGCACTCCCTGTGGTCATTATCCGTTATCAGTTCAAAGTCTATATTATGCATCAGCTTATCAACGCTGACAGCTCTCACCTTTACCTTTTGCCCAAGATTATACCTTGTCCCGCTGAATCTCCCGCACAAAGCATGTTCCTTCTCCGAATAAGCGAAATCATCTCCGGGTATCTTCGTTACCGGCACCATACCCTCAACGGTATTGTCAAGCTTAACATACATGCCCCATCCCGTAACGCCGCTTATCATGCCCTCATATTCTTCCATCAGATGATCCTGCATATATTCAGCCATCTTCAGCTTATCCGCATCACGCTCGGCATCTACTGCCCTGCGTTCACGTTCCGAGCACTTATTTGCTACAGACTCAAGGATATCTTCATAATGGGCGATACGTTTTTTCTTAAGTTTATCATGAAGCTGCTCTTTAAGTATACGGTGGATCTGCAGATCCGGATAACGCCTTATCGGAGAAGTAAAATGAGTATACTCCGATGCCGCCAGCCCGAAATGTCCGTCGCATTCAGTCGAATATCTGGCCTGTTTCATGCTTCTTAAAGACAAGCTCCTTATAAGGTCTTCTTCCGGCTTTCCCTTGCAGGCAGCAAGAAGTTTCTGTACTTCCTTCGGCTTGATCGCTGCGGGATCCCCCTTGACATTATACCCGAATCCTTTAAGCAGGTCCATAAGTTCAGCCATACGTTCCGCATCGGGTGTTTCATGGATCCTGTAAAGGAAAGGCAGCGACTTGCCATGCATGTATCCAGCCACGCATTCATTGGCGCTTAACATGAACTGCTCTATGATACCCGTGGCTGTATTATGCTCATAAGCCTTTATATCCGTAACCTTTCCGTTATCATCAAGATATACCTTTGTCTCGGGAAGATCAAAATCTATCGCTCCGCGCTTTGTCCGCAGTTTCTTAAGAGCTTCCGCAAGCTTTTCCATACGCTTAAACATCACCTTAAATCCGCGGTACTCCTTAAGAAGCGCTTTATCTTCGCCTTTCAGTATATCGGCAACGGCAGTATAAGTCATGCGCCTGTCAACATTTATAACTGATTCACATATCTCATAGCTCTTGATGTGCCCGCTTTCATCAATACGCATGATACAGCTCATAGCCAGTCTGTCTTCTCCGGCATTCAGTGAACATATCCCGTTTGACAGACTTACGGGAAGCATGGGTATCACTTTTCCGGGAAGATATACACTTGTTCCACGGTTGAGCGCCTCGGCATCAAGCACACTGTCTTCTTTAACATAATGACTGACATCCGCTATATGCACGCCCAGAAGATAATCCTTGCCTTTTGTACAAAGACTGACAGCATCATCCAGATCCTTGGAATCCTCACCGTCGATCGTGACCATCTTTACATCCCTGAGATCCCTCCGGCCTTTCATCTCGCTTTTTTTGACTTTCATCGAAACTGATCCCGAAGCTTTTAATACATCATCTCCAAACTCCTCCGGAAGATCGTGCATTCTTACCACAGACATGATATCCACTCCGGGCGCGAAAGGATCGCCCAGAACTTCGACTATCCTGCCCTCGGGTCTCCTTCCGCCTCCGCCGTAATCAATGATCTCGGCAACAACTTTATCTCCGTCAGAAACATCCCCTTCCATACCGGGTGCAATATGGATATCCTCAGCTATCCTTGCGTTGTCAGGGATAACAAAACCAAAACCCCTGCAAGCCTGGTAAGTACCTGTAAGCCGGGTGATCCCGCGTTTCAGTATTTTGGTGATACGCCCCTCTGTATGTCTGCCTCGTTTTCCTGTAAGCTCCGCTTTAACCATATCCTGATGAAAAGCACCGTTTAGTCTGGATGCAGGAATAAAGATATCTTCATCAAGGCCTTCACAGCTTACAAAGCCGAAACCTTTTCGGTTAGTGGTAAGCACCCCTTCGAAGACAGGCTTTTTTCCGCCTTTTTTACTTTTCTTTTTATCTTTAACGGTATAGGTTCTTTTTGTTTTATTGTTCTTTTCTTTGCTTTTCATTTCTTTGTTCTTCATTTCTTTGTTCTTCATTTCTTTTTCCTTACTTATCCGGCCGCCGGTCAGCTTTAGCCGACATCTTCCTTTCGGCGGTTCTGCGATTTAAAAAAGCCCCTCTTTTTCAGAGGGGCCATAAGATCAGATCCGTTAAAATGCTGAGATATTAAGTACTGCCGCAAGCAGGATAGCCGCTATCGAAAGTACCCTTGTTATCATCAGCACTCTGCCTTCACGTGACCGGGATTTGTTCTTATCCCAATAAGTATCACTTGAGCCGCCTGTAAGGCCGCTGATACCTGAATCACGTCCCTTCTGCATAAGTACTACAACACAAAGTGCTATACAAACCATTATAAACAAGATAGTTAATGCCGTTCTCATAACAAACCTCCTGAATTTCCAAACAGGGATATCCTATCACATAGTCTACATAAATGCAAGCATTTTTTTCAGACATATTTATGGTGATTATTGCCTTTAGATACACGCAGTGTTATAATCACATACGTTTTTATAATATGATCTTAAGATCGATCTGGTTTTTTATTTATTTTATGATACTTACGGAGGAAAAAAGATGTCATTTAAGATAAAAAGAGCTCTCCCTACACCGGAAGAGATATGCGCTCAGTATCCTGTTCCGGATGAACTTAAAGAACTCAAAAAGAAGCGTGACCGGGAAATATGCGACATAATAAGCGGCAAAAGCGATAAATTCCTGCTTATCATAGGTCCCTGCTCCGCAGACAACGAAGAAGCCGTGGTGGATTATACCGACCGCCTGGCACGTATCTATCCCAAAGTAAGCGACAGACTTGTGCTTGTACCGCGAGTATATACCAATAAGCCGCGTACCAACGGCGATGGATACAAAGGCATAGTTTCACAGCCTGATCCCGAACAGGGAGAAGATTTCCTTCACGGACTTATAGCAATGCGCCAGATGCATCTGCGTGTAATGAGCGAGTCCCGACTGACCGCCGCCGATGAAATGCTCTATCCCGAAAACTGGCCCTACATTTCGGATATACTTTCTTATGTAGCCATAGGTGCAAGATCCGTCGAGGATCAGCAGCACCGTCTTACCAGCAGCGGCTTTGATGTGGCTACCGGTATGAAGAACCCTACAAGCGGCCATCTGTCGGTCATGCTCAATTCCATTTATGCAGCACAGCAGCCTCATTCTTTCATATTCAGGGGCAATGAAGTGGAAACCAGCGGCAACCCTTATGCGCACGCCATACTGCGTGGTGCCGTGAACAAAAACGGATCGAACATTTCCAATTATCACTATGAAGACCTGGCTTTGCTCCTCGAATTATACCAGGAGCGAAATGTAGTCAACCCCGCATGCATAATAGATGCCAACCACAATAATTCCGGCAAACGCTTTGCTGAACAGCCGCGAATAATAAAAGAGGTGCTCCACTCCCGCCGTGTCAATCCCGAGATAAGAAAGCTCGTAAAAGGTGTAATGGTAGAAAGCTACATCAAGGAAGGCAGCCAGAAGATAGGTGAAGGAATATACGGAAAATCCATCACCGACCCCTGCCTGGGATGGGCAGACAGCGAACAGCTGATATATGATATCGCCGATCTGGTATAAACCCTATCAGACTGTAACGAAAAACCCCGGTCATAAGACCGGGGTTTTTCTTAAATAGAGGAGAATAATGATTTACAAAAATTAGGGTTATCCCCTGGGAAAATTCTTAACATAAACTTCGCGGAGTTTATTCTGGGACATATTTGCATATATCTGGGTAGTAGATATATCCGAATGCCCAAGCATCTCCTGTACACTGCGAAGGTCGGCTCCGTTCTCTACAAGATGTGCCGCAAATGAATGACGAAGTGTATGCGGAGTGATATCTGCGGTTATACCGGCCTTTCTTGCATAATATTTAACCAGTTTCCAGAAGCCCTGACGGCTCATAGGCTGTCCGGAGCAATTGGTAAACAGCACATCGGATGTCTGGTCCTCAAGCATAAGATCTCTTGCATTTCGTAAGTAGTCTGCGAGAGCTCTCTTAGCAGGTGCTCCGAAAGGAACCACACGCTCCTTCTTTGCATCCCTGCATACTATATATCCGACCTGCAGATTGATATCAGAAACATTAAGGTTTATAAGTTCCGAAACTCTTATTCCCGTAGCATATAAAAGCTCGAGCATTGCTCTGTCCCTGAGATCCTTGGGTGCGGAACCCTTAGGCTGGTCAAGCAGACGGTTGACCTCATCTGTTGTAAGTATCTCGGGGAGTTTCTTCTCGATCCTCGGTGCTTTGAGATCTTCCGCTATATCCTCACTCACATATCCCTTACGGAAAAGAAAATGGAAAAACGCTTTTATAGATGCGATATTTCTTGAAACCGTTGCAGCTGCAAGGTCGCTCTTTTCCATCAGCAGGATATAATTCTGAAGTGTTGTGGCACTTACTTTATTAAGTTCGTCAGCCCCCTGAGAGATAAGATATTTTTCAAGCTTTGCTATATCTCTCTTATAGGAAAGCTCCGTATTTCTTGATGTTTTCTTAACGTCCTTAAGATAGTCGATAAATTCATTAAGCTCTTTTTCCATCATGCTTACTTCACCGGCATTTACCATCTCACTAAACCCTCTTCATAATTTATTTTACCGTCTTTAACAGGCTTAAACGTTACATAAAAATGCTACATAACGAGATTGACATAAGCCTGTCTTCGGCTTTCATGAGTGATTATAAATGGGCAAATTTAGAAAAGCAAACAGAAAATCAAGTGATTTTTAGCCTTATTTTACGGCTGTTTATGGTTAACACAAAATATCGCAGAAGGATATTTTATGTGTACCACATCTTGAGAACAAGAAATTTATTTATTGACCTTATTGGTCAAAAATGCGTAGGCAGAGATGGCTGCAACCGTCTTTCCGTCATTAAGCTGTCCGGAAAAGATCATTTTCATAAGCTCATTTACATCCCATGCTTCAACATTTATGAATTCATCGGCATCCGGATGACGTTTGGCACGTTTAAGCCCTTTAGCCAGATATATATCTATCTTCTCACCGCTGTATGCCACCGTAGGATAAAACGACATAAGGAAACTCACTTCCGAAGCGGTAAACCCGGTCTCTTCAGTCAGCTCACGGACAGCAGCCGCCTTCGTAGGTTCATCAGGACCTTCAAGGCCGCCTGCGGGTATCTCTATCATAAAACGGTCAAAAGCATTTCTGTATTGTCTTACCAGTATTATACGCCCTTCGTCATCAACAGGGAGCACAGCTGCCGCTCCCTGATGATAAATATAGTCCCACACCCGTATATTCCCGTTCGGGATCCGTACCGTATCATGGCAATACGTAAGGATAGATCCTTTAACTATTTCCTCACGTTTTAAGCGTTCTATCTTCATTTTATCCAGCGGTGCCTGTTTAAACAGCTCTTCTGACATTATCGCAATCACCTTTCATCGTAAGACATACCTGAAATTCTTTTTAATCAGCCAGTGTTCCGAACGGATCCCAGGGCTGAAGCTCGGTCACTTTACCGTCAAGCTGCTTTCTGGATGCGGCATCAAGATACTTTTTGTTTACTACCACCTGATACACATAATCATCAAACCATTCATCACTTGCCACATAATATCCGTCAACACCCGAATCTTTTCCCCAGCTGTTTTCTATGCGCCAGCGGTCGGGCTGTCCTTTCTCATTGATATTAACACCGAGTATCACCATGGCATGGTTCATGGCACTGTCTCCGTAGTCAAGAGCCTGTGCTTTATCAAAGATAAATCTCACATTAAACAGCTCTTCGAACGCGGCGCTCTTCTTATCAAAAACACCTTCCTTACGTACGCCGAATTTCCTGCAGTCCGATCCGAACCACACCGGGTGCCCGTCCTTAAGCTGTTTGATCACTGCTTTTTTTATCTTATCCATCTCAAGATTAAGATATTTAACCGGAGCGCCCTCAACTACATTTCCAAGATACTTTACGGTATAAGTTTTTCCGTAAGGCTTATCCTTCGTCGGAGCATTTATGATCGATACACATTCACTGAGTCTGATCCCGACATATTTCTTAAAGAAATCCACCGGTGTGATCCCGAATTCCTGTATCAGCTTATCATCCTTGCTTCTTAAGCAAAGGTCGAATTTTCTGGGAGGCTCACCCAGGGATATGACAAGCATCCTGTATATCTCATTTAAGAAACCTTCCTTCATTTTCTGTACCTGTGCGGTAGTGTTATCAGCATTTATGCTCTCTCTCAAAAGCATTGCATCTTCACGCAGCTTACCCGTAAGATACATATCAAACCAGCGCGAAGCCTCTGCCCCCTTTGCATCAGGATAAGCATATTTGGGAACAACACCGTACTTTTCCACCAGATTGGAAAGCATATCCCATTGCCCGCCGTCACATAAGGGATCGGCATTTATAAACTGAAACAGTCTTCCGTCCAGAGGCTCGCTGCTTGTCTTTATCACGCTCTCAAGATAATAATTTGCTTTTTCCAGCTTATCGTAGAAAAAAAGATAATTCTGAGAAAGTTCAAAATTATCAAGATTGTATTTTTTTATAATCTCATAGCGGAAGGTATTCAGCGCAGAGAATATCCAGCATCTTCCGCTGGCTTTCTGATCGGTTATCTTCCCCTGCTTAAGATCGATATTAAAAGTAAAAGGAAGAGCGGATACGGCAGAAAGATCTGTGGCTGCCTCCATTATCCCGTTTTTCGATGCCGCCCTTGCCGCAATAAGATTGGCACGGTCCGAATTAAATTCCCTGCTCATCTCACTTAACTGTTTTAGACTGATCCCTTTTGCTTTTCCGGCCATTTTTTAATCCTCCTGATGTTTATACTGTTTCTGTAAGGCCATTTATCCCCGGCTTCACTGCCATGGAATAGTTTGTATAATATACCACAAATCCCGGGGCTGCGCCCGCAGGTTTTTTCAACTCTTTTTTCTTCAGATAATCCACTTCACATTTATCCTGCTGTGAAGCTGATGAATAATATGCCGCCAGAGCTGCCGCCTGTTCAAAAACCTTATCCGGCAGCTCCTTCCCTCCGCACTTTACCAGCACATGGCTTCCGGGTACTTTCTTTGCATGAAACCACCAGTCACCGCCGTCTGCCAGCTTGAACGATATCTCATCATTCTGGTAATTATTCTTTCCCACATAGATATGATATCCGTCTTCCGTAACATAATGCAGAGGTTTTCCGCTTTTCTTTTCTTTCTTTTCGCTGTTCTTTTTCTTAATATACCCCGTATCGGAAAGCTCCTTTCGTATCTCGTTAAGATCTTCTTCCCGCCGTGCTATATCAAGCGAGAGCTGTACGCTTTCAAGATGCATAAGCTCATTACGCGTTATATTCACCTGCTCACTCAGTGCTTCATAGGTTCGTTTCTGCTTCTGATATTTATCAAAATACCGGCCTGCATTCTCCATCGGGCTAAGGTCCGGATCAAGGCTTATCTTCAGTGTGGTATTATCATAATAATTCAGCGCCTCATATTCCCGCGTACCGCTTTCAATCTGATATGCATAGGCAGTGAGCAGTTCACCGCACAGTTTCAGTTTTTCTCTTTTCTCTGTATCGGCAAGCTGTTTTTCCTGCAGCTTAAGCTTTTTTACCGTTCTCTCAACAGCAGTCTGCACTATATGCCGAAGATCCGTTGAGCGCTGTCTGATACGCACCACTGCTTCTTTCTTTGAATAATAATCTTCAAGCAATGCAGACATGCTCTCATAAGCACATGACTCGGGATACGCTCCCGTGTTTATTGCACTGAATTCCTTCGGCTCATCTTTATCATAATAGATACAGGGATCAAAACTTAAGCTTCTTACACGTCCCATCACCTTATCGAAACTCATAAACAGAGCATCTTTATCGGGGGCGGAGATATTGAGCGCAGCAGCATCCATGCGATCGTCTATGCCGGACAGGCGAACGATCTCCGAAGCCATCAGCGGAGATATCCCGGAATAAAGATCCATAAGACATCCGGCAGCATCTCTTCCTGCTTTCGCACCTTTAAGGAAATCCTCCCGGTCCGCTTTGAGCGGATCCTGCTTTTTATCTCCCCCTGCCACAAAATACTCTCTGCCCGGAAGCACTTCTCTTACGGAACTCACCATGGCAGAAACTCTTTTAATAGCATCGATTATCTTTTCGTTTTCATCAAGAAGAATGATATTACTGTGCTTACCCATGATCTCACAGACAAGGGTCTTGTATTTCAGATCCCCCATCTCATCATAATGTTCGAATCTGATCCTGATGATCCGTTCCAGTCCCGGCTGGCTTATCTCCATTATCCTGGCACTCCCCAGGTACTTGCGTAAAAGCATGCAAAAAGCAGGCGCCGTAACAGGCGCCGGTTTATTATTACTGCACAGATATACCAGAGGCAGTGATGCATCTGCCGACATCAGCAGCCGATACTGACCATCAGCCGTCTTGACAGTGATGATAAGCGCATCCCTCTCTGGCTGCGATATCTTGGCGACCCTGCCGGGTACTATCCTGTCATTGAGTTCTTTAACCACCGCCGCTACGGTGATCCCGTCAAATGCCATATCCGCATTCTCCTGAATTTCAGACTGAGACTGTATCCATAAGCTCTATCAGGCTTCTGGAATTTTCATAAGCATCCCCGCGAAATACAGCCGAACCTGCAACTATAACATTCGCACCGTATTCCATGATGGAAATGATATTGTCCTTTGTTATCCCGCCGTCAACTTCCACGTCACAGTACAGGCCTTTTTCGTCGATCATATCTTTAAGCTGCCTTACTTTCTTTAAGCATTCGGTCAGGACATGCTGGCCTCCGAAGCCCGGCTCCACCGTCATCGGAAGCACCATGTCAAGCTCCGGCAAAAGTGTTTTTATCTCACTTACTGCCGTAGCCGGCTTAAGTGCAATGCCGGCTTTTTTCCCGCACTTATGTATCATCTTGATCACGGAAACAGGATCATCACAGGCTTCGTAATGAACCGTAATGATATCCGCACCAAGCTCGGCAAACTCCTCGATATAACGATCAGGTTTTACTATCATCAGATGCGCATCTATCTTAAGGCCGGTAGCCTTACGAAGAAGCTGCATAAGAGGCATTCCGAAAGAGATAGCCGGAACAAAACTCCCGTCCATAACATCAAAATGAACATATCCCGCTCCGCCGGCCTCGATACGTTTTATTTCTCCCTCAAGATTCATAAGATCGGCAGCCAGTATGGACGGCGCTAAAATATTTTTTCTTTTCATACGCTAGTACCTCTTCCTGTCATTCAACTCCGAATAAACGGAACAATAGTTCTCATATCTGATCAGCGGTATCTCCCCGGCCGAAACAGCTTCTCTCACAGCACAGCCCGGTTCTTTTATATGCATACAGTCAAGAAATCGGCATTCTCCCGCATATGGATCAAATTCAGGATATTCCTGACGCACTTCATCCGCTTCAATATCCTTAAGCTCCAGAGCCGTAAAACCGGGAGTATCCATAACATAACCGCCGCCGTCTATCTCAAACAGTTCTGAATGTCTGGTAGTATGTCTGCCGCGTTTGAGCTTTTTACTGATCTCTCCGGTCTGGGCATATGCTCCGGGACACAACGCATTGAGTATGGTGGACTTGCCCACACCCGACGGCCCGGCCAGCAGGCTTATATGACCGCCTAGCATCTCTTTCAGCGCATCCTTAAAGCCCTCTTCCAAAGCACACAATGCATGTACATGAGATACGGCATCTTTATACGAATCCTGAAGCCGCTTTACCTGCACTTCATCAGCCAGGTCTTTTTTATTAAATAACAGGATACATGGAACATTGCTGCGGCGCAGCGTTATAAGAAATCTGTCCAGAAGAACATAGTTGGGAGCCGGCTTATCAAAAGCAAAAACCAGAAGTGCCTGATCGATATTGGCAGCTTCGGGTCTGATGAGCCTGTTATTCCTGGGCAGAAGTTCATCTACGCTTCCGGTGGAATCATTTTCACTTATGATACTGATGCGTACCATATCACCTACAAGGAGCTTTTCGTTATCCTTCCTGAAAATCCCCCTGCCACGGCATTCATATACCCTGCCGCCTTCAGTCTTCACATAATAGAAACCGCCTACGCCTTTAATGATCCTGCCTTCCATAGGCTTATTGCTTTACTTCAGTAAATTCTACTTTTTCAGGCCCCTGTGTTTTCTGAACCTGAACCTGCTGTACCGACATATTTCCCTCCTCATCATAAACTTCCTGATCTTCGGTAACAGTATAGTCTATGGTAAGTATTCCTTTTGATATCATGAATATTCCCGTGATATTGATATCAACAGGGAAAGTATCTGTAGTATCCTGCCAGATGGGGCTTCCGTTCTCCTCTTTCAGGGAAATGGTCGCACTGCCGCCCTGATATCCGGGAGGTGCATCCAGACGCCTGTCATACTTATAATATGCCTGCTTGCGCCCTTTGCTGACCCTGTATTCTATCTCGGAATCATTGTTTATGCTGGTTCCGGCAGAATAATTCTGGTAACATATTTTCCCTTCCTCATAATCATCACTGTATTCATCTTCTCCGCGTTTTGCGGAAAGTCCCAGTTCCTCGAGGATCTGCTTTACTTCTCCCTCGGTATGATTTTTGAGGTCAGGCATATTTACCTTTATTATCTCTTTTCCGTGACTTACATATATCGTCACCTTACTGCCTATGGCTGCTGAAGTTCCTGCTTCAGGTTCCTGTCTGATAACATTTCCCTTTTCCACTTCATCACTGTATTCATTAAGAACTTCAACTTCAAAACTGTCATCTTCAAGAGTCTTCCTGGCTTCGGGACGTGAAAAACCCACAACAGCAGGGATAGGGAGCATACCCTTCTGGGTATTGCCCATAGCCTGTGTAGGTGTGGCTTCAGCAGATGCTTCGGCTGCTGGTGAAGGTGTGGGCACCGGCTCCTTATCTTTGCCGAAACCAACCGCATGCCATACTATATAAAGGAAAATGATCGCCAGTATCACTGCCGCGATGATGATAAGGATAGTAGTAAGTACTTCCATCCTGGGGTCTGTCTCATCCTCAAAGCGGTCTTCCCTGGATCTAGAACGTCTTTTACTGTCCGGGCGTCTGTTTGAACGGCTTGATGAACTGTTTTTCTTTCTGGGAACATCAGGTGCCGTAGGCCTCTTATTTGCGGCTGACATAGAAACAGCACTCTCATTCCCGGAGCCCTGTTTGTTCCTGGATGAAGAATTCTTTTTCTTTTTCTTTTTTCCCGAAGAAGTGCTGTTATCTCTCTTGCGTCTGTTTATTATAGGCTGCAGTACCGGTCCGTTTGCATAGGGATCCTCTTCGGCAGGCGGATATTCGCCTTCGTATTCAGGGTATTCGCCTTCATACTCCGGGTATTCACCTTCATATTCGGGATACTCACCTTCGTATTCCGGATATTCGCCTTCATATTCCGGATATTCCCCTTCCCCTCCGGCATATTCTCCGCTGTCATCAGTATATGCTTCTTCAGGCACATTATTATTCATCATTGCCGCATCGAAAGAATCACGTCTGCTCGCCTGCTGTCGGATGCGTTTGATCTCCTGCGGAGAAATATCCTTGGTAGCACCTGTCTCATCATTCTCATCAAGCTTAACAAAATCCTCATCCGGACTTATTAGCGAACGCTTAAGGTCTTCAATAAGCTCAGGTGCCGACTGGTAACGTCTGTCAGGAGATTTTTGCGTACATTTAAGAACTATCTTTTCAAGACTCACCGGTATCTCGGGTACAAAATCCCTGGGTGAGGGCATCTGTTCCTGAATATGTTTTATGGCAACTGCTACTGTGGTATCCCCGTTAAAAGGCACACGTCCGGTAAGCATTTCAAACAATGTTATGCCAAGCGAATAAATATCGCTTTTTTCGTCGGAGAAACCGCCACGGACCTGTTCCGGCGAAGTATAATGTACACTTCCCATCACATTGGACGTGATAGTATTACTGGTAGCAGCCTTGGCAATACCGAAGTCCGTTACCTTTACCTTTCCGTCCATGCTGATGATAACATTCTGGGGTTTGATGTCTCTGTGAATGATATGATTATTATGGGCAGCCTCTATCCCCTGTGCCACCTGTATCGCAATACTTACTGCCTCCCTTACGGAAAGCCTTGCTTTTTTCTCTATATATTTCTTAAGGGTGATGCCTTCAACCAGCTCCATCACTATAAAATGTGATCCGCTCTCCTCACCCACGTCGTAAACATTTACGATATTAGGATGCATAAGCCCTGCCGCAGACTGTGCCTCACTGCGGAATTTCTGCAGGAAATCCTTATTTTCCGAGAATTCCTGCTTTAAGACCTTTACCGCAACAAATCTGTTCAGCTTATGATCCTTCGCCTTATATACGTCACTCATACCGCCGGTACCGATCTTTTCCAGCACCTCATAACGGTCTGCTACTGTCATACCTATCTTAATCATTACAGCTCCTTAACCTTCCACCCTCACCAGTATTACGGTTATATTATCTCTTCCGCCGTTCATATTTGCTCCTGCAACCAGACGCTGGGCTTTTTCCTTAAGAGTACCTTCCCCTTCTATTATCCCCAGCATCTCTTTGTCTTCAAGCATATTGGAAAGCCCGTCTGAGCACATGAGGAGCATATCTCCCACGACCAGATCTTCCACCTCAAAAAAGTCCGGATCAACTTCCTCCATTACACCAACAGCACGTGTGATGATGTTTTTATCAGGATGGTTTCTTGCGGACTTTCTTTCAAGTTCCCCCATCTGTACCATTTCTTCCACCAGAGAATGATCAACGGTAACCTGGCGGATCTCTCCGTTACTGATCAGATACAGCCTGCTGTCACCCACATTGGCAACGCAGAGGCCGTCATCATCGATAGTGGCAACAACGAGTGTCGTACCCATTCCGAAATAATTATCATCGGACATGGCTTTATTGCGGACCCTCCTGTTCGCCTCACGTATCGCATTTGAAATGACCCTGATGCTTCCCCGTTCCGTCGAAGAATTGATCTGGCTGACCATAGTCTCAACAGCACATTTGGATGCATATTCTCCGGCCTTATGGCCACCCATTCCGTCAGCAACTATAAAAAGGTCGGGTAAAGTCCCGACGGGCACCTCAGAGGTAAATACGTAATCCTGATTCAGTTTTCTCAGCCTGCCTATATCGGTAAGCGAATACGAGCTTAATTTCATTGTCCTGTATTTTCATGGTCCCTTTCAGACCACGCACATTTTAGCACATTAAATGTTTTGGGTCAATCAGTTGACATAATATTATTATATTAACCTAAGCTGCTGTCAGCACGCCGAAGCTGCCCGCATGCCCCGTCTATATCCCTGCCAAGCTCCCGGCGTATCGTTGCGTTGACATTCATATCCTTAAGTTTTTTCTGAAAGGCCAGGACAGCTTCCCTTACCGGCTCCTTTAATCCCGCTTCGGTCACCGGGTTAACGGGTATGAGGTTCACATGGCAGCCTCTTTTTCCCGCAAGCGCAGCGAGCCCCACTGCATCTTCTTCACTGTCATTGACTCCTTTTATAAGCGAATACTCAAAGCTTACCCTCCGGCCTGTTTTTTTGAAATAGGTATCTACCGCATCCATCAGCTCGGAGAGGGAATAACTGTTAGCCACCGGCATGATCTTTTTCCTTTTTTCATCACTTACGGCATGCAGCGAAAGCGCCAGAGTGATCCCCAGTCCTTCTTCCGAAAGTCTGTATATTCCCGGCACTATCCCGCAGGTGGAAACAGTGATGCTCCGCACACTCAGATCAAGCCCTTTTTCGGAAGTGAGCATTCTTATAAACCTTACCACTTCATCATAATTATCCATGGGCTCACCTATGCCCATCACGACCACATTATCTACCCTTTTTCCGCGGTCACGGCTTACGGAATATATCTGTTCCAGCATTTCGGCAGCCGTAAGATTTCGTACAAGCCCTCCCAGAGTAGATGCACAGAATCTGCACCCCATACGGCATCCTACCTGCGATGAAATACATACGCTGTGTCCGTGATGATAATCCATCGAAACAGTCTCTATCCTGTTTTTATCGGGCAGCTCAAACAGATACTTTACCGTACCGTCGATACCGGAAACCTGCTTCCTTGCTTCCTTTAAAACTGTATAAGTATATGCAGCCTTAAGCTTATCCCTTAAAGCTTTGGATATATCGCTCATCTCATCAAAAGATGAGGCAAGCTTTTTATGCATCCAGGTATAGATCTGCCCTGCCCTGAATCTCTTCTCACCCATACTCTCCAGCCCGGCAAGAAGTTCATCATAATACAGTTCCTTAATGTCTTTCATCTTTCCTCCGAAAAAGGGATATGAAAAAACCGTCCGTAAGCGGCTCACCTGCAGGTATACCGCTTATCAGCTGAAGATATCCGCTCCGGGCACTATCGGATCTTAACGCCCCGGGAAGCCTGTCATAAAAAGGCAGTTCCTCATAATCGGTATTTTCAAGAAACCATGACCTGTTATCTTCATTTTCCGCCCGGCTCACAGTGCAGGTTGAAAAAAGAAGCACCCCGCCGGGTTTAACATACTGCGCAGCGCATTTTAATATATCCCGCTGAAGACATGCCAGGCTGTCGATATCTTCTTCCTTAAGCCTGAAACGTATATCCGGTTTTCTTCCCATTACACCAAGTCCCGAACACGGAAGATCCGCTATCACTACATCAGCCTTATTTACCAGGTCCTCATCAAATACGGATGCATCATGCACCGCAGCAAAAATATTATCATACTTAAGCCTTGCGGCATTCTCCCTTATCTTATCTACCTTTGATTCGCTTATATCATAAGAAAAGACCTTTCCGTCCTTACCGCAGATATTCGAAGCCATCAGGCTTTTGCCTCCCGGTGCCGCACACAGATCGATAACGGTATCACCTTTTTTTATCCCGCACACAAAAACCGCCAGTATACTGGCAGTATCCTGCACGATAAACTTTCCTTCATCAAAACCGTAAAGCCTGCTTACTCCCGGGACATCTGAAAGAAATGCAGCATTTTCAAAATAAGGATTTGCCGAAACCTTTACCCGGGCACTTTCCCACTCAGTTTTCAGTTTATCTGTATCGTAATCGAGCGTATTTACACACACCGGTCTTTCCGTATCACATGCCTTAAACATGGCCTCGGCAGCATCGGCGCCTCTTTCATCACATATTCTTTTAACTATCCACATAGGAACGGAATAACGTACCGAAAGGCAGGAATACAGATCATCATCACGTGAAGGCCAGCTTATCTCATCTTTTTTTCTGCTGATATTTCTGAGGACTCCGTTCACAAAGCCTTTAAGACCGGCAAATCCCTTGCTCTGCGCAAGATATACAGCCTCATTGCAGGCCGCACCGTCGAAGACCCCATCCATATACAGTATCTGATATACTCCCATACGCAGTATATAAAGTATGGGCTTTTTCATCTTTTTTGTCTTAGTGGACGAAAACTGATCCAGAACATGATCCAGGCTGATGGATCTTTCCATGCAGCCGTTGCTCAGACGTTTAATGAACGCCTTATCCCGCGCGTCGAGATAATCGTATTTATCTAAAACCGCTTTTATAAGATCACTGCCCTTTCCGGGCTGTTTATCACTTTCAAGCAGTATCTCAAGGACTATTCTGCGGCTTTCGGAAGCCCTGCCTTTTGCCTTCATCCGAGTAATTCTCCGATCTCTATCCTGATCCCTCTTAAGTAATCGGCACTGCTCATCCTTTTCTTTCCTTCAGCCTGAAGCTCTGTGACTTTCAGGCTTCCGTTCCCGCATTCGACATAGAAGCACTCCCTGTCTATCGCGGTTATGCTTCCCGGTTTCACACCCACCCCGTCTGCTCTTGCACTCTGCATAACAGCTTCAGCCTTCCAGATCTTTAAGATCTTCGACCTGAAATAAGTATAGGCACCGGGCCAGGGATCCGTACCGCGTATGAGTCGTTCTATAACAGCCGCATCTTTCCGCCAGTTGATAAGTCCGTCTTCTTTTTTGAGCATGCCCACGTGAGAACTTAATGTATCGTCCTGCTTTACCGGCTTAAGCTCATTCTTTTCAAGCAATTCAAGAGCTTCTACTATAAGCTCCGAACCAACTGCCGACAGTTTATCAAAAAGAGAGCCTCCCGTTTCTTCACTGTCAATCTCCACGCTTTTCTGAAGCAGTATATCACCGGTATCGATCCCCTCATCCATCTGCATTATGGTCACGCCGCTTTCTTTATCACCGTTGATAACAGCGTACTGGATAGGTGCAGCCCCTCTGTATTTCGGGAGGAGCGATGCGTGTATGTTTATGCAGCCGTATCTTGGCATTGTCAGTATCTCTTTTGAAAGGATCTGCCCGAATGCCGAAACAACAAAAACATCCGCAGGATATTTTTTAAGCTCCTCTACTGCCTCCGGCCTTTTAATACGTTCCGGCTGGAATACTTTAAGTCCGTGTTTTACAGCACATTCCTTTACCGGACACGGACACAGTTCCCCGCTCCTGCCCTTGGGCCGATCAGGCTGGCATACTACCAGACTTATCTCATATCCGGCTTCTATCAATGCTTCAAGCGGTCCTACGGAAAAATCCGGAGTACCCATAAATATTATTTTCATTCTTCCTCATCATCCTTTTCGGTATTGAGCGGTGCATCCTCAAGTTCGCCTATAACCTTAGTTGTATACATGATGCCGTCAAGGTGGTCGCATTCATGGCAGATAGCTCTTGCAAGAAGCTCTTCCCCCTCAAGCTCAAACTCCTCCATATCACGGTTTAAAGCACGCACCTTAACATATGCCGGCCTGGTCACCACACCTACTTTTCCGGGTACCGAAAGACAGCCTTCATAACATTCCTGCTCACCTTGAGTTTCAACTATCTCCGGATTGATCAGTACATAAGGATCTTCTCCGGTAACATCTATGACCACAATGCGCCGTAGAACTCCGACCTGCGGCGCTGCCAGCCCCACCCCGTTCGCATCATACATGGTATCCAACATATCATCGATAAGCTCCTGTATATGATCCGTCATTTTTTTAACAGGTCTGCATACGGTCTCTAATGTTTCATCCCCGATCTTCCTGACATTTCTGATAGCCATTTTCCTACTCCTTATAATTTAAATATGATATTCAAGATCAATTGTTTTTTATTTCTTTATGATACTTACGGATCGCTTCATGCAGGTCAGAATATATTGACGGGGTCAAGATCAAACTGCAGCATAACATCCGCCGCCCCGCGTTCCATTGCCAGCTTTTTTTCAGCCTCTTCCGCTTCGTCCTTAACGCGGTGAAGGACTTTAAGATCCTTATGTCGCACATAAAGGCCTACACGGCTGACATCTCTTATCCTGCCTACAAGAGCCTCGGCAGGTCCTATCACTTCAGGCACCTCCCCTTTCATGGCACGTATCACTTCCGCTATCTTTCCCGCACGTTTAAAAGCCGCATCGGG
This sequence comes from uncultured Lachnospiraceae bacterium, assembly GCA_902779395.1. Classification (GTDB taxonomy): domain Bacteria; phylum Bacillota; class Clostridia; order Lachnospirales; family Lachnospiraceae; genus NK4A136. Next base: position 130,693 of record CACZBK010000015.1, read on the forward strand.
ATCTGATGAATAAAACTGAAGAGTCATCAGATGACAGACCGGCGGAAAATCGGCCAGTTCCCTGTACCCCATCTCCTGTTCATAAAAAGCTTCATAATCATGTTCCGATGCAAGCCTTATGGCAAAATGTTCAGGCTGATAGGTCTGTATGACCACTTCTCCTTTTTTATCGGCTCTTCCTGCCCTTCCCGCAGCCTGACACAGCAGCTGAAACGTCCTTTCCGCAGAATGATAATCGCTCAGATTAAGCGACATATCTGCAGCCAGCGCCCCAACCAGTGTGACATTCGGAAAATCATGCCCCTTAACTATCATCTGTGTGCCAAGTAATATATCGGCTTCACCATCGGCAAATGATGAGAGTATCTTTTCATAATCATCTTTGTTCTTTGTGGTATCCGCGTCCATACGCAGGATCCGGGCTGAGGGATACAGCTTCTTAAGCTCTTCCTCCATTTTTTCCGTCCCTGCCCTGAAGCCGGCTATATATTTGGATCCGCACTTCGGACAGAGCCTGGGTTTAGACATTTTCTCACCGCAATAATGGCAGTGCAGAAAGCCATCCTTATGCTCGGTCATCGAAACAGAACAATGAGGGCAGTTTACCACATAGCCGCAGCTACGGCAAGAGATAAATCCGGCAACCCCCCTGCGATTTATAAAAAGCATGCTCTGCTCGCCTTTTAGCATACGTTCGGTAAGCAGCGACATAAGTTTTCCCGACAAAAAACCTTTATTGCCGTTTTTCAGTTCTTTGCGCATATCTGCTATATGGACCCTGGGCAGAACAGCTGCTCCGTACCTGCTCTTTAACGAAAAAAGCCTGTATTCGTCTGTCTGGGTCCTGTGATAGGATTCCAGAGAAGGCGTTGCACTGCCCAGCACTAAGAGCGCATCATCCCTGGCTGCAAGATACTCTGCAACTTCCCTGGCGTGATATTTGGGCATCTTTTCACTTTTATAACTCCCCTCATGTTCTTCATCTATGACTATTATGCCAAGATGCTCAAAGGGAGTAAAAAGAGCCGATCTGGGTCCGATGATTATATCCAGTTCTCCGTTCTTTGCACGTTCGTACTGGTCATATCTTTCTCCGTCAGACAGCCTGGAATGCATAACGGAAACACGCTCTCCGAAGCGCGCATAAAACCTCATAAGCGTCTGAAACGTGAGAGATATCTCCGGTATAAGCACTATCGCCTGCCTGCCTTCCGATACTATGCGCTCTATAAGCTCCAGATACACCTCAGTCTTTCCGCTTCCTGTTACACCATGCAGTAATGCCGGACGCAGATCCCCCTCAGAACGGCTTTTGCATATCGCATCAACTATGGCCTGCTGCTCTTCGTTAAGCTCCGATCTGTTTCCGTACCGGTTTTCGGCAGGCAGAGGCATCCTGAAACGCCTCTGGCTCCTTATCTCTATGATCCCGTCTTTTACTGCCGTCTTCAGTACAGAAGCGGAAACATTAAGCTTATCTTTTATCATCTCCTCCGGCAGAGCATCCGCTGAAAGCAGCGCATTATAAAGCCTTATACGCGCAGCATAACGCAGAGGATTAAGCGACGCCGCTTCACTCTTGATCCTTTCGGATGCAGCCAGCCGGTGAACGGTCTTATAATTTAATTCCTTCGTTTTCTTTTTAACCGGAAGTACGGTCTTCATCGCAGTGATAAGCGTGCCTCCGTAATTCTTCTTCATCCAGGCAGCCAGTGCCAGCGTCCGGCCTTCGATATTGACCGTACGCTCGGATACGGATATTATGCTTTTCAGCTTTTCATCCGGAAGATCTGCCTTATCACTTATCCCTATGATAAACCCTTTCCTTACGGTATTTCCCTTTCCGAAGGGTATGCTGACTTCCATCCCCTCTTCAGCATACATTCCTTCCGGAATGATATAGGTAAACGGCCGGTCAAGCTTCTCAAGCGCTATATCTATTATAACCGATGCATATACAGGCATGAGCGTTCACTCAAGACTTCCGTAACGCTTAAGCATACGCTCCATGGCTGCTGCATTACCGTCTTCCTTTAATATTCCGTATACAAGCTCACGCTCATCCATATGATGCTTTACACCTTTTATCTCCTGATATGTCTCATGTCCCTTTCCTGCAAGTATCACGATATCGCCTGCTTTTGCCGTATGCATCGCATAGGCTATGGCTTCTCTTCTGTCGGCTATGGTCACGTGATCACCGTCAGTCTTTTCGATACCTGTCTGTATATCCCTGATTATATCCGACGGTTCTTCATCCCTGGGATTATCCGATGTGATCACCGTAAGGTCAGACAGACGTCCGCTCACTTCTCCCATTTCAAACCGTCTGGACTTTGCCCTGTTTCCCCCGCATCCGAATACGGTGATAAGACGTCCGCGGGCATATTCCTTAAGAGCAGTCAGAAGGCTCTCAAGAGCCATGGCATTATGAGCATAATCTATCATCAGAGTATATTCATCAGAAACCGGCAGAAGCTCCATACGTCCTTTAACCAGCGCGGAATTTATGCCTTTGATCAAATCTCCCAATCTGTCCGCTCCTTCATCCCCATCCTTCAGCATGGGAACAGCCGCTAAAACAGCAGAAACCGCTGCAAGAATGTGGGAAAGACTTAGCGTAAGAATAAACTATGCCTATCGCACATTCCGTTGGGATAGCGAAAGTAATCTGAAAGCACACGTTCATTGCGTAATATTGGGGGTTGCCCATCATGACAGACCTATAAAATACATCTTCGACAATGATGTAAAGACGGTTGCATCAAATATCAACGCCTATCTTATGGATAGTCCAGATATACTTGTACTGAGTAGGAATAAACCTTTGTGCGATGTTCCATCAATGGTTATTGGAAACAAGTTTCCAGATGGTGGCAATCTCATTATCGAAAGTAAAGATTATGATGATTTTATAAGAAAAGATCCCAAAGCACAAGAATACATATATCCGCTAAAAGGTGCTGTAGAATATCTACACAATAAACCAAGATGGTGTTTATGGCTAAAAGGATTATCCCCC
>CACZBK010000016.1 GCA_902779395.1 uncultured Lachnospiraceae bacterium
CAGATGATGCCATGATCAATAACTACAGCCTGCTGGCCGTGAATCCTGAAGCTCCATTTGTCAACGCTGACGGTAATGCGGTCACGGACGTGGAACTCAATACAGTCGGTGCCGCAGCACTGATCAACTGGCTGCTCTCTGAAGAGGGTCAGGAACTGGCATCCAGGGTTCTGAGAGAGACGGCGGCTGCTTACCATGACCTGCTCCTGTATTCCACGAAGAGAAGCGAATCGCAGCTGGACAGAATGGAAAGGATCCTGGCCCGCAGCATCGATACGCTCCAGTATCAGTTCGACCACGTCCTCCACAAAGAACCAGACCAGGATCATGACGCTCTCCTGCAGGATCGTGCTGTAACTGAATGCGTCAAGTAGCCACGCGATCACGGCAACGATAATGGCTATAACGGAGATAACGAATATTTTTCTCCGGTTACGGATCAGGTCGATCTGTTTGTCTCCCAAAGCAAGACCGTAATAGTCGAGGATCGTCTCCTCAATGACTTCCTTCTGTTTGTCGCTGAAATGCCCGCCGATGATCTCCAGAACGATGGGATATTCGGTTGGAATATAAGCGGCATTGCTCTCTACATAACGAGCGAAACTCTCGTTGAGCCATTCATATTCCTCAACGGAATAGGGATCGACGATATCGTAGAGACCCTTGACCTTGCAGGAAATGAAGGCAAGTCCGTTCTCGATATAGATGTCCCTCATGTACTTCGCGTAATCGACCTTTTTTTCGGAAAACTTCCGGATATTCTCACGGAGACGTTTTCTGCTCTGGAATTTACTGAACCCTTTCAAATCATCACCAGCCTTGTGCGTTTTTGCCGCAAATTGTCACCTAACAGAATAATATAGGTTCTTCTCTTTGTCCATGATTATACCTCAACCGCGAGGAAGTATACAACAGTGGAGATATTTTGTCTATCTATTATATTTCAAACCAAATAATTTCGCATTATTGTATGAAACAGTGGATTGTTTTGCATGTCATGTGTTATTCTTGATACATAATAACGTCAATAAGGTCACCAGGAGGTTACATACAATGAAACAGCTGAATTATCAGGTGCTCAGAGAATCAGGTTACCAGGGATATGTGCTGCAGAGAATGAAGAAGCAGACCCTGTATATCGGCCAGGATGCTATTAAAAAACGTCTGGGCCAGGCGGTGGATGAGCTGAAGGACAAGCAGGCTGAAAAATCCAGATGTGAATCCGGACGGACAGTTCTGATGGAACTGGATGGAAGATACCGGACGTTTATGGCAGGAAACGCCTTTACAGTCCTGTTGACGCAGCATCTTGCCAGGAACAATGCGGAAACTGTCTTTTCCGAGATCTCCGGGCTGGATTCCCGGATCAGGGAAATGGAACGGAATCCTCTGCTGCAGGGAATGATCGACCGAGAAGCGGAATGTCGAGATGCTTTTTACAGAGTCGATACGGCATTGGTTGAAAAGAACGGCGACTATACAGAGGCTATAGCCGTAATGCTCTTCTATCAGACAGGTGAGCTTTTCCAGAGTTATGCTGTGGGCAAGAGCCGGAGGAATATCAGCGCACTGATGGATATCCGCCCTGATTATGCAAATATCGATAAGGACGGAGTGCTCGAAAAAGTCGATCCCGATGAAGTGGAGACCGGCAGTATAATAGTAGTACAGCCGGGTGAGAAAGTACCCATAGACGGAATAGTTACCGAAGGCCGCACCACGCTGAATACCAGCGCTCTGACAGGTGAGAGTGTTCCGCGCGAGGCTGTGGAAGGTGATGAGGTGATCAGCGGTTGCATAAATATGACAGGCGTGATCAGGATAAAGACAACTAAAGAGTTCGGAGAATCTACGGTTTCAAAGATACTTGATCTGGTTGAGAATTCTTCATCAAGGAAGTCGAAGTCGGAAGATTTTATCTCAAAGTTTGCTAGGTACTATACGCCTGCGGTATGCGCCGGAGCGCTGGCGCTGGCTTTACTCCCGCCTCTTGTACTTATGATCATGGGTAAGGATGCGGCGTTTGGCAGCTGGATCTACCGTGCGCTTACCTTCCTGGTAATAAGCTGTCCCTGCGCTCTTGTGATAAGCATCCCGCTTACATTCTTTGCAGGCATAGGCGGCGCAGGGAACGCCGGGATTCTGGTCAAAGGTTCCAATTACCTTGAGGCGCTTTCAAAGACGCGCATAGTGGCTTTTGATAAGACAGGCACCATGACAAAGGGAGTGTTTGAGGTAAACGGCATCCATCATTCATCAATAGAAAATGAGAAACTGCTGGAATATGCCGCGCATGCAGAATGCTTCTCGACACATCCGATCGCAAAGAGTATTATAAAGACATACCAGGAAGGTCTGGTATGGAAGACAAATGAAGAGACAGGCGAAGCTGTGCCGGTTCCCTGCGAAAAGAAAAAGATGGGACACGGAGAGCACAGGATACTGCGTGAGCGCGTCAGCAGCGTTGAGGAAATAGGCGGCAACGGCATCACGGCAGTTGTGGACGGAAAGAATATCCTTATAGGCAATGACAAGCTTATGAGGAGCCGCAATATAGAATTTAAAGAATGCCATTATGTCGGGACAGTTGTGCATGTGGCTGTTGAAGGCGAATATGCCGGACATATACTGATATCGGATGTGGTTAAACCCACCGCAAAAGAAGCAGTCAGCGGTCTAAAGAAGGCGGGCGTACGACGCAGCGTAATGCTGACGGGCGATTCAAAGCAGGTTGCACAGAGCGTGGCAGCGGACCTGGGCATAGATGAAGTAAGAGCTGAGCTTTTGCCGGCTGATAAAGTGGATGCGGTGGAAGAGCTCCTAAATGATAAGAGAGATAAAGAGATCCTTGCGTTTGTCGGAGACGGTATCAATGATGCACCTGTGCTTTCCAGAGCCGATATAGGAATTGCAATGGGCGCGCTGGGAAGCGATGCAGCTATCGAAGCTGCAGATATAGTGCTGATGGATGATGATCCGGCCAAGATAGCTAAGGCTATCAGGATAGCCAGAAAGTGCATGCGCATCGTATATGAGAATATATACTTTGCTATAGGGATCAAGCTCTTATGCCTGCTCCTGGGAGCGATAGGCTTTGCAAATATGTGGATGGCCATATTCGCGGATGTAGGCGTGATGGTGCTTGCTGTCATCAATGCGATACGTGCATTGTTTGTGAAGAGAGTCTGAACCCATTAAGAAAATGTGAAGGGGGTCTTGCCCCACCTGAGAGGTAGATTATATGAAAAACGCGATCAGTACCATGCCCGGTAACGAAATACTCTACGACCTTGCGGAACTGTTTAAGATATTCGGTGACGAAAGCCGTTTAAAGATACTCTTTGTGCTGGGAGAGGGAGAGCTCTGCGTGGAAGAGATCTCCGACAAGCTTAATATGAGCCAGTCTGCGGTATCACATCAGCTGCGCATACTTAAGACCAGCCGTCTGATCAAAGGACGCCGCGACGGCAAGCGCATCTACTATTCACTGGCGGATGACCATGTGCATTCGATCATTGCGCAGGGCCGTGAGCATGTGGAAGAAGAGTAACGATCAGGCAGGGAGAATACAGGCATCGCTAAGAGAGGGAGAATGTTGTCAATAGAAATGATCCGTGATAGAATTCAAACGGCATCTATGCTTATAACATAGATGTAAATTGAACTTCCGGGAGGCTGATGTTGAAAAGCGAAAGAAATTCCAACATTGAATTGCTAAGGATAATAGCCATGGTACTGATATTCATAGGGCATTGGAAGGAGCAATGCGGCTATGTATATACAGGGGGCACGGGCTTATTTGTTAAACTGATCGGTGGCGCCCCACACATTTGTGCCGGATTATTTTTTGTGATCAGCGCCTGGTTTCTTGTAGAAAAGGATCCCGGATATGATAAAGCGTATAAAATATGGCTTCAGATGCTTTTTTACCATATTGTAGTCGGAATAACCTTCCGGTTTTTTTGTGAGGGAAGTATTGGTGATTTCTTATGGGGCTTTCCGCTTCTTGGCAAATATAGTCTGTGGTTTGGAAGAGCATATATAATATGGCTTCTGTTTGTCCCTGTATTAAAAAAGATGTGCGAAGCGCTTACGGACAGACAGCTGCAGTATTTTGTGATACTTCTTATGTTTTTCTTTTGCCTGGAACCTTCGTTTCATAACATTCAGGATGGAAGGTTGCTCACTATAGTCTGGCCATGTGTGGTATATATCACTGTTTATTATATCAAAAAAAACAAATACAGCTTTATACATACAAGAATATATAAAAGAATTTCAGGATGGCTGTTTATTCTGGCTGCGATATTGATATATCTTGCTATAACGATCCCGCAGGGTCTTACAGGAAACTCTGTCATAGAACTGGCTCTTACAGAGTTTACACTGGATATCAAATCTGCACCGAGTTTTATAATATGTCTGCTTTTGACAATGGGAACAGTAAAGATCAAACCCATAAATAATAAGCTTATAAATTGGATTTCCTCTCTTGCGTTTGGTGTATACCTTATTCATCAGGAGGGGGGACCGCGTGGAAATTTATGGAACAGGGTATATATGAGCAAAATAGTTGAGAATGGTGGAATACCTGAAATAGCTGCTTATCTGATCATAATTATCATCATAACATTTGCGGCAGCATTTGTTCTGGAATCGATTAGAAAGATATTATTTAAATTCTTTGGCCGTCTTAAACTGTTCTCTGCAATACACAGAGGATTGAGGCAGGTCGCCGGATGGTTTAGGACAGAATAAAACTCACCTTTTTCCCATCGTTATTCTTTATGAAGTCTGAGATCACTTTCTGACAGGCGCCTTAAGGTAGCAAAAATGCTAACGGCACATACTTGAAACATCCTTAAGGATTGGGTATAATTCCTCAGGATAAAGGAGGAGATAAATTATGGAAGGTGATTTCAAAAACTTTAACAAAAAGATCATCAATGAGCCCCCCAAGATGGATATGGGGAAGCTTAAAAAGCTGATCCCGGCGATAGTGATCATAGTTCTGATCATGATCGCTGTGAGCGGATCGTTCTATAATGTATCCGAGCAGCAGAATGCGGTAGTTACCATGTTCGGTAAGGTAATAAGAACAGATACCGCAGGATTGTATTTCAAGATCCCGTTTGTGCAGAAAGTGCAGATGGTGGATATCACCACGCACGGTACCGGTGTGGGATACACTCTGGACAATTCCGGTCAGAACATTCCGGATCCGGGCAACGGTATCATGATAACATCGGATCTGAACCTTCTGGATATTGATTTTTATCTGGAGTACAGGGTATCGGATCCCGTGGCATATCTTTATTCATCGGATAAGCCTGAAGAGATACTCAAGAACATCGCACTTTCTTCCATCCGTTCCATAGTTGCGGATTATACGGTCGATGAAGCGATGACTACCGCGAAGGGACAGATACAGGCTGATGTTAAGGAAGATATGATGCGCGAGCTCACAGAGCATAACATAGGTCTTGCGGTGGTCAATATCACCGTTCAGGATTCCGAGCCGCCTACCGACGAGATCAAGCAGGCATTCAAGGCTGTTGAAACTGCTAAGCAGGGTGCGGATACCGCTAAGAACAATGCGCTGGCATATCAGAACGAGCAGCTTCCTTCGGCTGAAGCAAATGCGGATAAGATAGTGCAGACCGCAGAAGCAACGAAGGAGTCCAGGATAGCTGAGGCAGAAGGCCAGGTGGTAAGATTTGAAGAGATGTATGAGCAGTACAAGCTTTATCCTTATATCACCAAGAAGCGTATGTTCTATGAGGCAATGGAGGATGTGATGCCTTCGCTCAAGGTCATCATAAGCGACGGAAGCACCCAGACCATGCTGCCGTTGGATTCATTTGGCGGTGTGAGTGAATAAGGAGGGAGGCGTAAATATGAAGAAGATTTTTCTTGCGATAGTTATCATCCTGGTGCTCATTACCCTGGGAGCGTCGGTATATACGGTAAATTACAATGATGCAGGGATCGTTAAACAGTTCGGAAAGGCAGTAAGGGTGGAAACAAATGCAGGACTGCATTTCAAGATCCCCTTTATACAGGATGTACAGGCTATTTATGTAGGTAACAGGATCTATGATATCCCGCAGAGTGATGTCATAACCAGGGACAAAAAGTCCATGATCGCTGATGACTATGTTATCTGGACCGTAAAGGATGTGGTCAAGTATTATCAGACCCTGGGAGGAGTGAGTGCCAGGGCTGAAGAGCGTATCGATGCGGCTGTATACAATGCCACAAAGAATATCATTTCTTCCATGACACAGGATGAGGTGATAGAGGCGCGCGGTATCGAGCTTACCAACCTGATCACACAGAAATCCAATACCGATATAACCGGTTACGGTATCGAGATACTTACCGCAGAGATAAAGGCTCTTGACCTGCCGGATGATAACAAGGCGGCTGTTTACGAGCGTATGATCTCCGAGCGCGGTAATATCGCAGCCGGCTATACCGCAAAGGGTGAGGCTGAGGCTCAGAAGATAAGGAATGAGACCGACAAGCAGGTTGCCATTACGCTTGCAAATGCAAAGAAAGAGGCAGAGACCTTAACCGCAGAAGGCGAGGCAGAATATATGCGCATCCTTTCCGATGCCTATAACGATGCCGATAAGGCTGATTTCTATAACTTTATCAGAAGCCTGGATGCGATAAAGGCTTCTCTTAAGGGCAGCAATAAGACCCTGATCCTGGACCGTGACTCAGAGATAGCAAGGATCCTCTATGGAGAGGACCTTGGGGATGCTTCCGAAATGGTATTCCCTGTCATTACGGAAACAGTGCAGGAGGATGTTGAAGAAGAGGCAGCTGATACAGAATAAAGCTGACAGAAAACAGGTCATATACGTGGGACAGCAGCTGCGGCTGCTGTCCCTTAATTTTTTATAAAGTGTCGCTTGCTTGCAGGCGGTTCATGTGGTAAAGTATCTGGGGGTATTTTTAACAGGAGGATATATTTGATATGGGCGGATTTTTTGCTACGGCACAAAAAGAAGACTGTGTTTTTGACCTGTATTTCGGAACGGACTATCATTCGCATCTGGGTACCAGGCGCGCGGGAATGGTAGTATACGGAAAGAAGGGGTTTAACCGTGCTATCCATAATATAGAGAGCGCACCCTTCAGGACCAAGTTTGACAAAGATACCCATGAGATGGAGGGGTACATGGGAATAGGATGCATATCCGATTACGAACCGCAGCCCCTTATCGTACGATCCCATCATGGCACCTATGCAATAACCACTGTAGGAAAGATCAATAATACGGAAGCACTTACCGATAAGATAATCAGCAGCGGGAGTCACTTCATGGAGCTCTCCGGCGGTACCATCAATGCTACCGAGCTGGTAGCGGCTCTCATCAACCAGAAAGATAATATAATAGAGGGTATAAAATATGCGCAGGATTCCATAGACGGATCCATGAGCATCATGCTTCTCACTCCACAGGGTGTATACTGCGCCAGAGACAAGATGGGCAGGACTCCCATAATACTTGGAAAGAAAGAGGAAGGCTACTGTGCTTCCTTTGAATCTTTTGCTTTCCAGAATCTGGGCTATTCGCCTATGCGTGAGCTTGGCCCCGGTGAGATAGTGGTCATGACTCCCGAAGAAGTCCGGACACTTGCCAAGCCGGGCACAAAGATGCGCATATGCACATTCCTCTGGGTATACTACGGCTATCCTTCATCAGTCTACGAGGGCATTTCCGTAGAGCGCATGCGGTATAACTGCGGTGCCAAGATGGCAAAGAGGGATATGGAGAATAAGCCGGGTGCCGATATAGTGGCCGGAGTTCCTGATTCGGGAACGGCACATGCCGTCGGTTACGCAAACGAGTCGGGTATTCCTTTCTCAAGGCCCTTTGTTAAGTATACACCTACCTGGCCCAGGAGCTTTATGCCCACTATCCAGTCAAAGAGGGATCTGATAGCCAGGATGAAGCTTTTGCCCGTGCATGAGCTTATCGACGGGCACAGCATACTGCTGATAGACGATTCCATCGTACGCGGTACACAGCTTCGTGAAACGACCGAATTCTTATATAAGAGCGGGGCTGAGGCTGTGCATGTACGTCCCGCGTGCCCGCCCATAATGTTCGGCTGCAAGTACATCAATTTCTCACGTTCCAATTCGGATATGGAGCTTATCGCGCGCCGCGTGATAGCAAAAGAGGAGGGAGAAGATGTGAGCCGTGATGTGCTTGAGGATTACTGCAATCCGGATTCCGACCGTTATCACAGGATGCTGGATAAGATAAGGGAGCAGATGGGCTTCACCAGCCTTGCATACAACCGCCTTGATGATATGATGGAGGCAGTGGGTATCGATAAGGAGAAGCTGTGCACATACTGCTGGGACGGAAGAGAATAGTTGAAATTTCATGGTGTATGTACTAAAATAACCGTTGGTTGCAATAAACATTTTTACAATATAAAAGGAGCGAAAAAATGAACCTTTCACCACTTCAGAAAGCAAGATATGAGTATTCACCCAAGCTGCCCGGAATGCTGAGAAACGGTATTTCCGATATCTGCGTTAAGGAAGGCAGCGCAACGGCCAGTGTAGCTGATCAGGATAAGATCAAAGCGCTGTTTCCCAATACATACGGCAAGCCCGAGATCACTTTTGAAAAGGGTGCAAACACCTCGGCATCAAAGAAGCAGGTTGTAGGCGTTATCCTTTCCGGCGGCCAGGCTCCCGGAGGACATAACGTTATCTCAGGTCTTTATGATGCTTTGAAGGCTACAAATAAAGAAAATGTTCTTTTAGGCTTTAAGGGCGGTCCCGACGGCCTTCTTAAAGATGATTATGTTGAATTTGATGACAAGTTCATTGATGCATACAGAAATACCGGCGGTTTTGATATCATCGGTTCCGGCCGTACCAAGCTTGAGACTAAGGAGCAGTTCGCTATCGTAGCTGAGAACGCAAAGAAGAACGGCCTTACCGCTATCGTTATCATCGGCGGTGATGATTCAAATACAAATGCCGCTACTCTTGCAGAGTATATGGCAGCAAACAATACCGGCGTTCAGGTTATCGGATGCCCCAAGACCATCGACGGTGACCTTAAGAATGAGGATATCGAGGCTTCTTTCGGTTTTGATACCGCTACCAAGACTTATTCAGAGCTTATCGGTAACATCGAAAGAGATGCCAATTCAGCTAAGAAGTACTGGCACTTCATCAAGGTTATGGGACGCAGTGCTTCACATGTAGCTCTTGAGTGTGCACTTAAGACCCAGCCTAATATCTGCCTTATAGGTGAGGAAGTGGCTGCAAAGAAGATGTCACTTTCACAGATCACAAACTATATCACTGACGCTGTTGAAAAGCGCGGCAATAACGGAAACAACTTCGGTGTGGCTATCATCCCCGAGGGTATCGTTGAGTTTGTTCCCGAGTTCTCAGCTCTTATCGCAGAGATCAACGAGCTTCTTGCAGGCGCTAAGACCGAAGAGTTCAACGCTCTTCCCGACTGGGCAGCTAAGTATGATTTCATTAAGAAGGGACTGAGTGCAGAGTCCTTCAAGGTATTTGATATCCTGCCTCAGGGAATCCAGCAGCAGCTCTTCCTTGAGAGAGATCCTCACGGCAACGTACAGGTTTCACTCATCGAATCCGAAAAGCTCTTCTCCGAGATGGTTAAGAGTGAGCTGGCTAAGAGAAAGGCAGCAGGTACTTATAAGGGCAAATTCGGTGCACAGCATCACTTCTTTGGATATGAAGGAAGATGTGCATTCCCTTCAAACTTCGATGCTGATTACTGCTATTCACTGGGATATAATGCATTCATGCTTATCCAGTATGGCTATACCGGCTACCTTTCAAAGGTATCCAATCTGTCAAAGCCTGCTGAGGAGTGGGTTGCAGGCGGTATGCCCATCACCAAGATGATGAACATGGAAAGAAGAAACGGTGAGGATAAGCCTGTTATCAGAAAGGCTCTTGTAGAGCTGGACGGCAAGCCCTTCAAGTTCTTCGAAGCTCACAGAGACGAGTGGGCAGTTGAGACCGCATTTACTTATCCCGGAGCTATACAGTACTACGGCCCCGCAGAGGTATGCGACCTTACCACAGTTACTCTGGCACTTGAAAAAGGCTGAGCAATTTAATTTATTGATGTAATAGAAACCGCATGGACGGATATTATGGTATTGGAGTACCATAAGATCCGTCCATCTTTTTAGAATTTTACGGGTGTTTAAATCTTTATCTGTATCAGGCAGATATGGAAGAGGTGTTACGATAAATCCTAAAAAGGCAATTGAGCTTTTAGCTTCTTGACAAAAACTATAACAAATTATAACATGGTAGAAAAGTTATAACAAATTATAACAGAAAGGGAAAATTATAACAGATCATGAAAACAAATCCCTTTTCAGTCTCCTTTGGAACGGAGCCGGCTAATTATATTTCAAGGTTTATACAGACGGATGAGGTTATTGAAGCATTTACAGCGGATAATGCTTCTGATCATATTTTTATGATCACCGGAGTAAGAGGTTCGGGGAAGACGGTTTTACTTACAGTGCTTTCTGATCATATTGCATCTTTGGGCGACTGGATAGTGATCAATGTTACACCCGAAACGGATATTCTTGATAAGATGGTGTCAAAGCTGTATAACAATAAAGCGCTCAGGAAGCTTTTTGTTAAAGCTAGCATCAATCTGTCGGTAATGGGACAGGGGATTACTATCGAGAACAAAGCGCCTGTATATGATGCGGAAACTGTTCTGGAGCAGATGCTTACAGAATTGAAAAAGCATGGGAAAAAGGTACTGGTCGCGCTGGATGAAGCGGTTAATAATCAATATGTGAAGATATTCAGTGCGTCGTTTCAGATCCTTATACGACAGAAACTGCCTGTGTTTTTGTTGATGACAGGGCTGTATGAGAACATCAATAATCTTCAGAATGAGAAAACTCTTACATTCCTTTATCGTGCGCCTAAGATAATGCTTGACCCTCTGAATATCGGCGCAGTTGCCAGAAGTTATCGTGATATTCTAAAGATTGATGAAAATACTGCCTCCGAAATGGCCAGGCTTACAAAAGGATATCCGTATGCTTATCAGCTGCTTGGATATCTGTATTGGAACAGATTTATTTCGGGCGGAGAAAAAGCTGATATAGAGATGCTTATGTCTGAATTTGACAACAGGTTAGAGAATTATGTATATGAGAAGATATGGTCGGAGCTTTCGCCTAAGGAACAGGAAATCCTGTCTTTGATCAAAGATGATGAGAGGATCAAAGTGGCGGATATACGGGAGAAACTCGAACTTACATCATCGGCTATGTCTGTTTATCGGGACCGTTTAAACAAAAAGGGGCTTATAGATGTATCCCGCTTTGGATATATATCTTTGAAACTACCGCGTTTTTCTGCTATTACACGTATATGGACGGAGAACTAAAACATTTGGGCCGTCATCTTATTAAGTAAAAATCAATCGTTTTGGTAAAGCGTGAATGAAATTATTTAAGAACCTTCAGACATCGATCAAAGAAAACAAAACATTAGAGGACCGGTTTTTTGCAGTTGTTGTGCTGGTGGGACTCGTGATCGTTACGGTTTCCGAGATCGTGACCTACTTAGAAGACATCACATACATAGCCAATCTGGGTACGGCGATCGGCGGAGTCATGCTCCTTCTGGTGATGTATGAGGCATATGTGCGCAAGAAGATGGAAAGAGCGCGAATAATGCTGTGCTACACCTTTAACTGTTTTGTGATACCCATTACTTTCTTTACCTGCGGAGGGATCGATTCCGGTATGCCGCTGTATATGCTGGCCGGGATATTTACCGTGATCCCTATCTTAAAAGGCATGCACAGGTTTATCTGTATGCTCGTTTCCTTCTTTGTGGATCTGCTTTGTCTGGCAGCGGCCTACTATCTGACCGTAAACGCGGATGCTCTGGGAGATCTTAAGCAGAAACTCCTGCCCGGTCTGTCGCTGGGATCACGTTATGTTGATGTCGCCTGTTCTATCATACTTATCGGTCTTTATGTGATGATCACCACCGCGCTCGTAATGGATGCATACCAGAGAGAGCGTGCCAGCAGGGAGGAGCTCCTTGTCAAGCTGGACGACCTTTCAAAACGTGACGAGCTCACCGGATTATACAACAGGCGCGAGCTTTTCCGTTTTCTGGAAGATATGCCGGCAGAAGATGATAGTTATTATCTCTGCATGACCGATATCGACCATTTCAAGAATGTCAATGATACATACGGGCATGTCTTCGGTGATCTTGTTCTGCGTACTCTTGCTGCCATCATGGCAGAAGAAGTCCGGAATGAGGAAGGTGAGCTGGCCGCAAGATACGGCGGGGAAGAATTTCTGATAGTGGTCAGAGCTGCAGGGATGTCAGAAGCACTGCAGCGTATCGACAGCATACGCAGGCGCTTCACCGGCATGAAATGGGAAGCCGATGATGCGCTTATCACATCCTTCAGCGGCGGTATCGTACACTGTTCCGAATACCGGTCATATTCTGATGCGATCAGCAGCGCCGACAAGCTTCTCTATACAGCAAAAGAATCCGGCCGTAACAGGATCGAGCATTGTGCACAGGCTAAATGAAAGCGGAATGCTCTGTGATCGATGAATGCATTATTTATTTGCGGGCAAAGCTATACCATATCTTTCTCTGATATCGTCTGAGGGGACATAGTCACCAAGATATTCATCTGCTTTCCGGAGCATTCCCTCATAGGATAACCAGGGAATACGCTGGGGAACGAAATCGTCATCTATGAGGATAAGATCGTTGCCGTCCCTGCCTGTGATAAGACCGGTCTCACATACTATATTAAACTTATCATCCAGAAGATATGATCTGGTACCGCTGATAATATAGCATTCGGTCAGATCGTTATAGCGAAAATCAAACAGATCATCCTCATCGGGACCCACCAGGGTATTTACGCAGACCTTTGTTTCTGTATCGATTATCTTTATTACTTTATCTATGAACTGGACCAGAAGGTATTTTTTATCAAGCGAATATATCGCGAAATTTGCCATCTCTTTGTTCACGTTATATTCCTCGTCGTCAAATATGTCTGTATCTTCGATCTCGCTGTATTCCTGAAAGGCGGCAGTATCAGCAGCCTGTGTTGCGAGAGGGCTGATCATATCCGAGTATCTGATAATATAATTGGACATCCAGAATTTACAGAACAGATCTCCGTTTATGAAGACTGCGGTGTCTATATCCTCTGAAGGAGCAGTGGTATAAAAATCGCTTATTTTTGTAACACTTTCATCATCGCAGTATAATACTGATCCATCCTCCAGAATGAAATGGAACCAGTTATCGTCTACCCAGCATGAACAGATCATGTCGGAAAAAGTGTGTTCTTTAAGAAGTTCTCCGCTTTCCCTGTCAAATACCTGTATATCATACATTCCGCAAACCATTAAATAGCGGTCCGTAACGGCTGTGCCTGCTGATTCGATCTTATAATTGTCTGATGTATGTTTCCACAGCTCGCGTCCTGTATTTGAATCTATGGCATATATATCCGTACTGAAAGCACTGGATTCTGACATGCCTGTAAGCGCCACATAGATAATGCCGCTGTCTGATACACAGCTGATATCATACCGCTCGTCAAAGCGGGCTGTATATTTTACCTCTCCGCTGTATTCATCAAAAAGACACACCCGGCAGCTGTCTCCGGTATCAAAACCGATCAGTACATCGCCGTCGCTGAAACTTACACAGTTGGTCCAGAGATCATCACAGTTAAGCGCTTTTTTTATATCCAGTGTATACATTACCTCTCCGTAATTATCAACAGCATACACTATGTCACTGAAGCAGGCTAAAGTTACGAAACCGTCGTCACTGCTGTAAAGAAATGATTCGGAATCAATATCAACGCTTTTTGATGTCTGATCCTCTAAGGAGTAGTATGTAGCTTCTCCGTTATCACATACAAGTACGCCTTTCTCTCCGCAGAAGGCAGCTTCAAACATACCGAAAGTACCGACGGTCTTTCTTTTATCTATCTTTTTGACCAGACTTGCGTCAGATACGTTATAGACAAAAAAGCTGTCATCATCGGATGTAAGTATGTAATTTCCGTCAAAGGATACAGTGTAATCGATCAGCCATCCGTCAGTATCGTAGACACAGACGGGAGAGTGCCGGGAGGATACTTTATAAATATCCATCGCAGAAACAAGGGCGTTGAAAGCAGAGTTGTTGAAGCCGGCTTCTTTATTGTCAGGCAGCACGTTTCTTACTGCATATACCGCGTCTTTGCGCCGGCCTTCCTGCAGCAGCTGCCTGGACGCATTTGCCATGGTCCCCGCAAAACTGTCCTGAAGCTCGGCATACTGCTCATTTATCATCTCGTTTTGTCTGCTTATCTTGATAAGAGCGGATGTCGCAAAAACGGCAAATCCCAGAACTGCAGCACCTATACTTCCGAACACTGCAGCCATGCGACGCATCTTCTGTTCGCGCTGACGCTGGCGAAGGTCATCAAATTCAAGACCGAACATTGCGGCAGCCAGTTTGATCACCGCAGTATCCATGGCTTTCAGAACCTCTTTTTTATTTTCTCCGCGGGTGTCTGCAGCAAGAGGTTCCAGCTCCTTCCGGATGATCACTTTTTCGCCTTTTTCGTCAACCGTTTTCACTTCCTCAAGGGTAAGGATCTCCGGAAAAGAATTGACAGGCTCATCCTCTGCCAGTATTACAAGTATATGATCCCTGTTATGGGTCTGAAGAAAGGTCTCAATTTCCTTCATGCACCAGCGTGACTGGGGATATCGTGGAGTACAGACTGTGATGAGATAATCGGAATTTCGGAGAGCCTCATTGATCGGTTCGGAAAGATTGTCTGCAAGGGGCAGTTCATCTACATCCCTGAAGACCCTGTTTATACGCGTTCTGCCGTTTTTTACCTTTTTCAGGACAGATTTGGGCAGTTTGAAATTTTCCAGTTTCTTATGAAGATTTTCCACGACAAAACTGTCGAACTCGCTGTGTCTGTAACTTATGAAGGCATCGTATTTTACATCTTTCAGATTTGCCATAACCGCTTCTCCCTGACCGCATATTTATTCAAAACATTTATAATTATACATCCGGTCCATTGAAAATAACAATAATAAAAGCTCTGTGATTTTGACATTTGCTTTTATATAAAATATAATTGCGGAATCGGAAAGGGCTGGGTCATGAGTGCTGGAGAAGATAAAAGGAAAACTAAAGGGTTTGATAATGGGATGTTAAAGGGTGTTCTGTGCATTATGCTTGCAGCTCTCGGCTTTTCGCTGATGACCTTTTTTGTGCGCCTGGCAGGGGATGTGCCCACCATGCAAAAGGCTTTTTTCAGGAATTTCTTTGCGGCGATCATCGCTATGGTTCCCATACTAAGATCTGAAGATAAATTCCGTATAAAGAAGGGATGTTTTCCCGATATCGCCTGCCGCTGCCTCTTCGGGACCAGCGGGCTTTTGTGTAATTTTTATGCCATCGATCATCTGGGGATAGCGGATGCGAATATGCTCAATAAGCTTTCGCCTTTCTTTGCAATCCTGCTGTCGATACCGCTTATTAAGGAAGTGCCTAACCTGGTGGATATAATATCCACGATGGTTGCTTTTACCGGAGCATTGTTCATCATCCGCCCCGGTGGGGATGTTTCCGTATTTCCGGCCCTGATGGGCCTTTATGGGGGCTTCGGAGCCGGCACTGCTTATGTGTTTGTACGCAGACTGGGGATAAAAGGTGAGCGCACTCCGGTGATAGTGCTGTGCTTTTCTCTTTTCTCCTGCATGGTCACGCTGCCTTTTCTGATCTTTGACTTTCATCCCATGAGCGGGGCGCAGTGGCTATGCCTTATCCTTGCAGGACTTGGGGCATCCCTCGGACAGTTTTCCATAACCACTGCATACAAATTTGCTCCTGCTAAGGAAATATCGGTATTTGATTATACCCAGGTCATATTTGCGGCAATACTTGGAATGGTATTTCTTAATGAAACGCCCGTTCCTTTAAGTATAGCAGGTTATATTATCATTATCGGTACCGCGGTTTTCAGATGGTATTATATAAAAAAGAGAGATTCAGGATCAGTCTGAATGAGACGCTCAGGCAGTATCTCTTCCCGGAAAGAAGGGCTACTTCCCTTTATGCAGGGTTACATACATGTTCAGATATTCAAGCAGGGCTTTTTTCTCCGTGATATCGTTGCTGCGAAGTGTTTCTATGATATCTTCCGGGATCGGAATATCTTCTCCCAGAGCTGTCTTGCCAAGGATCAGATAATCGGTACTCGTGTCCAGCGCATTACATGCGTTTATGAGATTCTCAAAAGAAAAACGTGATCTTCCGCATTCGACAGCACTTAAATGCTTAACGCTGATATCAACGATATCAGCCAGCTGTTCCTGCGTCATCCCTTTCATCTTGCGCGTTGTCTGGATTCTTTTGCCTATCTGTCTGTTGAGTTCGGGATCAGTCTTCATGTCGCTCCTCCTGCCGGGTGTATATGACTGTACCTATACTATATGTGAAAACTGAGATTTTGAGAAAGGCCCGGGAGGTTTATATAGATGCACCTGGCAGGTGTATACAGGACGGTCAGTAAATGGCTTGAAAATAGGGCGTGATTATGCTAAAATTATTCGATTGTAATACATTGGAGGGATCAAAGATGAGCGAACAATACAGAACAGTCACATTAAATGAGATCGGAGAGGATAAGATAGGCCGGGAAGTAAAGGTTGCCGGCTGGGTTGAAAATATACGCGATCACGGAGGCGTTTCTTTTATAGATCTTCGTGATATGTACGGAGTGGTCCAGGTGGTGCTCAGGGACACATCCCTGCTTGAGGGCATTACCCGTGAAGACTGCGTGTCTATTGAAGGCCCGGTTGAGAAGAGGGATGAGGAGACCTACAATCCCAAGATACAGTCCGGTACCGTAGAGGTGGAAGCAAAGAGCATAACGGTACTTGGTAAGGTATACCGTCAGCTTCCTTTTGAGGTGATGACCTCAAAAGAGACCAGAGAGGAAGTCCGTCTTAAATACCGCTATCTTGATCTGAGAAATGCTAAAGTTAAGGATAATATCATCTTCCGTTCGGAAGTGATCGCATTCCTTCGCAAGAAGATGAGCGATATGGGATTCATGGAGATACAGACCCCCATACTTTGTGCGTCATCTCCCGAAGGTGCGAGGGATTATATAGTTCCATCAAGAAGATATAAAGGAAAATTTTATGCTCTGCCTCAGGCACCCCAGCAGTATAAGCAGCTGCTTATGGTGTCGGGCTTTGACAAGTATTTCCAGATAGCACCCTGTTTTCGTGATGAAGATGCCAGAGCTGACCGTTCACCCGGTGAGTTCTATCAGCTTGATTTTGAGATGAGTTTTGCTACACAGGAAGATGTGTTCAAAGTCGGTGAAGAGGTCCTGGCTGAGACCTTTAAGAAATTTGCACCTGAGGGCTACAGTGTGACGGATGCACCATTCCCGATCATTTCATATAAGCAGGCTATGCTCGAATTCGGTACGGATAAGCCGGATCTGCGTAATCCCCTGCGTATCATAGATGTAAGTGAATTCTTCTCACGCTGTACGTTCAAGCCTTTCCAGAACAAGTGCGTACGTGCCATAAATGTTCACAGCCATATGAGCAAGGGCTTCCATGAGAAGCTGCTCAAATTCGCGCAGGGCATAGGCATGGGTGGTCTTGGCTATCTTGAAGTGCAGGATGATCTGAGCTATAAGGGACCTATCGATAAGTTCATTCCCGATGATATGAAAGGGGAGATCCGTGAGCTGGCAGGGCTTTCAGCAGGCGATACCATCTTCTTTATCGCTGATAAGGAAAAGCAGGCGTCACTTTTTGCGGGCCAGATCCGTACAGAGCTTGGAGAGAAGCTGGATCTTATTGAGAAGAATGCATACCGCTTCTGCTATATCAATGATTTTCCTATGTATGAATATGATGAGACAGAGAAGAAGATAGGGTTCACACACAATCCCTTCTCCATGCCTCAGGGCGGTCTGAAAGCGCTTGAAGAGGAAGATCCTCTTACCATACTGGCTTACCAGTATGATATCGTATGCAATGGTGTTGAGCTTTCTTCCGGTGCGGTACGTAACCATGATATGAAGATTATGGAGAAGGCATTCGAGATAGCCGGTTATGATAAGGAAGTGCTGGCAGCTAAATTCGGTGCTCTTTATAATGCATTCCAGTTCGGTGCGCCTCCTCATGCAGGTATGGCTCCCGGCGTGGACCGTATGATAATGCTGCTCCGTAATGAAGAGAATATCCGTGAGGTTATAGCATTCCCCATGAGCGGAACGGCTCAGGATCTTATGTGCGGTGCTCCTTCAGAGGTAACAGAGCTTCAGCTCAGGGAGACTCATATCAAAGTCAGAGACTGATAGGTGAAAAATATGGCAAACGTTATTAGTGATGAAACAATAGAATACGTTGGCATCCTTTCAAAGCTTAAGCTGGATGATGAGCGTAAGGAGCAGGCCAAGAAAGACCTGGAAGAGATGCTGGATTACATTGATCAGCTGGGAGAGCTCGATACGGAAGGTGTTGAGCCCATGAGTCATGTTCATCCGGTGAGTAACCGTTTTCGAGAGGATGTGGTAACCAACTCCGATGAGCGTGATAAGATACTTAAAAATGCTCCCGAAGAGCGTGACGGAGCTTTTGTTGTTCCCAGGACTTTTGACTGATGAAGAATTAAGTATATGAAAGAAAATGTCGGCATCGTAATCTTGCTTCTTGTGACGACGATAGTATATTCCATTGTATTGCTCAGTATAAAGAGTAATACCCGGAATGGCGAAGCTGCCGAAGAAGAGCCTGCGTTATCGGAAGATACTGTTTCTTATGACATGGCAGCGTTAAGGCTGCATGAAGAGGATATTCCCATACCTACGCAGGCGTATTATTTTACTACAGCTCCGGTAAGCTCCTCTGAACGCCCGGCGGTTTCGACTGACGGGATGGTAGCAGGTACATATCGGGCGGTTGACAGGATAGAAAAACCAAAGCCCGAGGAGCTGACACCTCCGCCCGAACCGGTCAATCTGGTGATCGATCTGGACTACAATTCCGATGTGGATGATACTGCAGCCCTTCGTATCGCGGCAATGCTTGACCGGATGGGAAGAGTACATCTGCTTGCAGCCATGGCATCCACAGGCGGGGAAAAGGTATGTAAGGCTATGCATTCCCAGCTTTCCTATGACGGATACGGCGGTGTTCCGATCGGTATGGCGGCAAAGAATGTTCCGGGGGGGTCTCCCTACTGGGATGATCTGATAAATCATTATTTTTCAGCCGGAGACTACAGGGTTTCGAACAGTGTTGAGCTGTATAAGCAGATCCTTCGTGAAATGGACCGGCGGGAAAAGGAAAAAGAGCAAGAAAGAAAACGCTATAAGGAACTTTTTGAGCTGAAGGATGAAGAATTGCCGGAGGAACTTAAGGCAGTGGAAAAGATCCGCATTGTTACTACGGGGTATCTGGTAAATGTGGAAGCACTGATAAAAGATCCTGAAGGCAACAGCCTGATGAGCAGATATGTGGACTCTGTCTGGGTGACAGGCGGGATATACCTTCAGGGAGATGATCATAATTTCGTATGCACCAAGGACTGTGCCCAGGCTGCGCGGTATGTGCTGGCTCACTGTCCGGTGACGCTTATTTTCAGTTCAAGTGCATCCACGGATAACGAAGACGGTAACAGTATTTTCTGCGGCGGGAGTATCCTGGCACTGGATAAAAATGGTACGGATCCGGTGGCAATGGCGTACAGGGATTACGGCAAGGCAAATAACGTGGCCATGTTCGGAGGACGCAACGCATGGGATCCGTTCTGCCTGTGGGCTGCCACACTTCCGCAGGAAGAGACAAACACCCGTCTGGAGGCGGTATACCTGATGATAGCTGAGAGCGGATATAACCGTTTTTCCTATCAGGATCCGCCAAATACACAGATAATAAGGCGTAATTCAAATGAGCTTGGGTGGTATTCTTCCCAGCTGGAGCTTTTGATAAATGCAGGATTAAGATAAGGAGAGCGAAATGGAATTAACACATTTGAGCGCGCTGGAGCTTGGAGAGCTGATAGCTTCGGGGCAGGTAAAGGTTAAGGAAGCGGTGAATGAGGCTTTTGCCGTAATGGATGCCAAAGAGGAACAGGTCCACAGCTATATCACCGTTGATAAGGAAGGGGCATACGCAGCTGCCGATAAAGTGCAGAATGATATAGATTCCGGCAAGCTGAGATCTCCTCTTGCCGGTGTACCTGTAGCCATAAAAGATAATATGTGTACGGAAGGTCTCCTTACTACCTGTGCTTCGAAGATATTATGCAATTTCGTGCCTACATATACAGCAACGGCCGTGGAAAAACTGAAGTCCGCAGGAGCCGTGATACTTGGAAAGACTAATATGGATGAGTTCGCCATGGGATCCACTACGGAAACATCTGCCTATGGCGTTACCAGAAATCCCCGGAATACGGAACATGTTCCCGGCGGATCATCCGGCGGGTCAGCAGCTGCTGTGGCAGCAGAAGAATGCTGGTATGCGCTGGGTTCCGATACCGGCGGTTCAATACGTCAGCCGGCCGGATATTGCGGTGTGGTAGGTATCAAGCCCACCTACGGTACAGTTTCGCGATACGGGCTTGTAGCATACGGCTCTTCGCTTGACCAGATAGGTCCCCTGACTAAGAATGTGAGTGATGCAGCGGCGGTTCTGGAAGCCATAAGCGCTTTTGACGAAAAGGATTCCACTTCAATAGACAGAAAGGATCTGAATTTTACCGCTGCTCTTAAAGATGATGTTAAGGGTGTGCGTATAGGTATCCCCCGTGATTATTTCGGAGAAGGTCTGGATCCGGAGGTGGCAGGAGCTGTTAAAGCTGCTGCAGATGCGCTTAAGGAAGCCGGAGCTGTAGTGGAGGAGTTTGATCTGGCACTGGTCAAGTATGCTATACCTACTTACTATACGATAGCCGATGCCGAGGCAAGCTCAAATCTTGAGCGCTTTGACGGTATCAAGTATGGTTATCGTACACAGGATTACGCGGATCTGCATGATATGTATAAAAAGACGCGAAGCGAAGGCTTCGGGCCCGAAGTGCAGCGGCGTATCATGCTTGGAAGTTTTGTGCTTTCATCGGGGTATTATGATGCTTATTATTTAAAGGCTTTAAAGGTCAAGGCGCTGATAAAGAAATCTTTTGATGATGCATTTAAGAAATATGATATTATACTGGGCCCCGTAGCTCCCACTACGGCCCCTAAGCTGGGAGAAAGCTTATCTGATCCCATGAAGATGTATCTGGGCGATATCTATACGATATCTGCTAACCTGGCAGGCATACCCGGTCTGTCGATCCCTGTTGGCAGGGATGCAGCAGGGCTGCCTATAGGTATGCAGCTCTTTGGCGACTGTTTTAAAGAGGATGTTATCATCCGTGCCGGCTATACATACGAAAAGATCCGCGGGGCATTTAACTGAGCGGGGAGCTTATTTATGAGAATTGGAGGAAAAAACACATGAAAAAAATAAAAGCTTTTTTTGCAGACCTTGAAGAACCGATCGTAATGAGCCGTGGGGTATGGTTTTACCAGCTTCTGGCCGGCATACTCTCAGGTGTGATCCTGGGCATACTCATCGCACCACCCAGAAAGCTGAAGATGGGCTGCAATAACGGCAATAATAATGTTGCTGACGGCTGTGGCTGCGGCAATGGCAAGTGCTGCTGTGATGAAGATGACGATACAAAGAATGATGAGGATAAGAGGGAGAACGACTGATGTCCAGAGAGTACGAAACAGTCATAGGTTTGGAAGTGCATGTTGAGCTTGCCACAAAGACAAAGATATTCTGCGGCTGCTCCACACAGTTCGGCGGGGAAGTGAATTCCCATACCTGCCCGGTTTGTACGGGCATGCCCGGATCGCTTCCGGTGCTTAATAAACAGGTGGTGGAATATGCCATTGCCGTAGGTCTTGCCACCAATTGCGAGATCACGAGACATGGCAAATTTGACCGCAAGAATTACTTCTATCCGGATAATCCCCAGAATTATCAGATATCCCAGCTGTACCTGCCTATCTGCAGGAACGGTTATGTAGAGATAGAGACCGAAAAGGGCGGGAAAAAGAAAGTAGGCATCCACGAGATACATATGGAAGAGGATGCCGGCAAGCTGATCCATGATGAATGGGGTGATGTGTCCCTTGTGGATTACAACCGTTCGGGTGTGCCCCTTATAGAGATAGTGTCCGAGCCTGATATGCGCAGCGCCGAAGAGGTTATCGCATATCTTGAAAAGCTGCGTATGTTCATACAGTATCTGGGAGCATCGGACTGCAAGCTCCAGGAAGGCTCGATGAGAGCTGATGTTAACCTTTCCGTACGTCCTGTGGGCAGCGACAGATTCGGAACCAGGACGGAGATGAAGAACCTGAATTCCTTTACGGCCATAACCCATGCGATAGAAAATGAGCGTGAGAGGCAGATAGATATCATCGAAGCCGGCGGGAATGTTATACAGGAGACAAGACGTTTTGATGATAATAAGGGTGAGTCTTATGCAATGCGCAGCAAGGAAGATGCACAGGATTACCGTTATTTCCCCGATCCCGACCTGATCCCTCTTGATGTTTCACAGGAGTGGATAGATGAGATATTAAGCCGTCAGCCGGAATTCCGTCCGGAAAAGATGGAGCGCTATAAAGAAGAATACGGAATACCTGAGTATGATATAGGTATAATCACCGACAATAAGCATATGGCAGATATCTTTGAGGAAGCTACGGCACTCTGCGGCCAGCCTAAGAAAGTATCTAACTGGCTTATGGTCGAGACTCTGCGTCTGCTTAAGGAAAAGAATATGGATGCGGAAGATATCAGGTTTTCGCCGAAGCATCTGGCAGACCTTATAACTCTTGTAGACAAGAAGGTGATCAATTCTTCCGTTGCAAAGGAAGTATTTGAGAAAATGTTTGATGATGACACCGATCCCGTTAAATATGTGGAAGAAGCCGGATTAAAACAGGAGACCGACACAGGAGCGATAAAGGCTATCTGTGAACAGGTTATCGCTGATAATCCCCAGTCAGTGGCCGATTATAAGGCAGGTAAGGAAAAAGCCATAGGCTTCCTTGTCGGTCAGACCATGAAAGCGGCAAAAGGAAAGGCTGATCCGGGAACGGTGAATGCGCTTCTTAAGGAATTACTGTCTTAAATGAAGATAAGATTTATAATCGGGGGTTCGGGCAGCGGAAAGAGTACTGCCCTTCATAATGAGATCGTCAGCCGGGCTTCAAAAGAGCCCGGTCGTCAGTTTATGGTCATTGTTCCGGACCAGTTCACCATGCAGACCCAGAAAGAGATCGTGGAGGAGCATCCTGATCACGGTATTATGAATATAGATGTGCAGAGTTTCGGAAGACTGTGCCATCGCATTGCCGATGAGGTTGGAGAAAAGGAACGCATCGTTTTAGATGATACCGGAAAGAATCTTGTTATCAAACATCTGGCTTCGGAAATAGCTGACGAGCTTCCGGCGATAGGCTCCTGTCTTTCCCGTAAGGGTTATGTTCATGAAGTGAAATCTGTTATTTCCGAGTTCATGCAGTATGGCTACGGGGCACCGGAAGTCGGAAGGCTGGCTGAGCATGCAGCTGAAAAGAAGGCCTTAAGCGCCAAGCTTAAGGATCTTAAAAGGATCTATGAAGCGTTCACGGAGTATCTTGGAGAGCGCTATATCACCAAAGAAGAAAAACTGGATATACTGGCATCGCAGATAGAAAAGTCCGCACTTTTAAAAGGCAGTGTGGTCGCCTTTGACGGCTTTACCGGATTTACTCCTGTGCAGGAGAATGTGATACTTAAGCTTATGGAAGTGTGCGATGAGCTGATATTTACCGTTATCATGCCGCCCGAAGAACTTGAGGGGTACAGGGGGGATTTTGACGATCACCGGCTTTTTGCCTTAAGCATGAAAACGATGAGGTCTATAGAACAGCTGGCAGCAGATGCAAAAGCGCAGAGAGGGGAGGATATATTACTCGGATCGCCTGCACCACGCTTCGCGGCATCACCGGCACTTGCCTTTCTGGACAGGCATATATTCAGGAGTGATGACTGTGTTTATAAAGAAGAGCTGAATGGTCAGATAGAGCTTTTTGCTGCGGCAAACCCGCAGGAGGAGACCGAGGAGATATTCAGGCGTATAAGAACACTTACCAGAAGCGGAGGATATGCATACAGGGATATAGCGGTCATTACCGGAGATCTGGAAAAATACGGTCCATATGTGCAGGAGGCTTCTCTTAAGTATGAAATCCCCTGCTTTGTGGATCTTAACCATAAACTTGACCATAATCCGTTTACGGAGTTTCTGCGCTCGGCGATGGAATGTATTGACCGGGGGTATACGCCTGAGTGCGTGATGCATTTTTTGAGGAGCGGTTTAAGCGGCATAGATCATGACGCGGCGGATGAGCTTGATAATTACCTTACCGCTACGGGGATACGCGGGGCGAAAGCCTGGAGCAGGGCGTTTACCCGCAGGCCTTCTTATATGAAGGATGATGATGAGGCGCTGCTTCGTATAAACGATACAAGACAGCTGATCTGGGATAAGACCGGGCGTATAAGGAGATGCGGATCAAAAGCGCGTGCAGATGAATATGCAAAGGCGTTATATGAGTTTATCACGGAAAGCGAAGCGTATGAGCGCCTGTGTGAATACAGTGATTACTTTAAGGAGATATCCGATCAGGAACGTGAGAAGGAGTATGATCAGGTTTACGAAGCCGTTTGCAGACTATTAGAGCAGACGGCATCTCTTCTGGAAGGAGAGGAGATAAGCCTCAAAGATTTCATAGATATTTTCCTGTCCGGTATTGAAGAAGTAAAACTTGGCGTGATCCCTATGGATGTTGACAGGATAGTAGCCGGTGATATGGAACGGACAAGGCTTAAGCCTGTGAAGGTCGTATTTTTTGCCGGACTTAACGATGGCATAATACCTGCTTCTTCTGCCGGAGGAGGCATGATATCCGATATAGACAGGGAATTCCTTGAAAGCAGCGGTTTTGTGCTGGCACCTACTCCGCGTCAGCGAATGTTCATACAGAGGCTTTATCTTTATCATGCCTTGGGAAGACCCTCGGATAAACTGGTGCTGTCTTATTCGGCTGCGGATAATAAAGGTGATCCATTGCGGCCTTCTTATCTTGTGTCACGTATAAAGGAAATCTTTCCGAAACTGACGGCAGTACGTGCGGGAAGGGCTGATGATGAGCTGCCTGCAATGGGGGAACTGGCTCTTATGCTTTCCGAATATGCATCCGGTGCAATGAGCGAAGAGAAAAAGAGAGTGTTCTTTACCGATTATGCTCTTATGAAGGAAAGGGACGGGAAGAGAGTCAGGGAACTTACGGAAGCGGCGTTTTTCCGCTATATCCCGAAAGTGCTGTCAAAAGCTTCGGTACGGAATTTATACGGTGATATGATAAGCGGCAGTGTAAGCCGCATGGAAAGCTTTGCGGCCTGTGCATATACTCATTTTCTGAGTTACGGATTGAGGCTTAAGGAACGTGAGAGCAACGAGCTCTTAAGTCCTGATATGGGGAATATCTATCATGAAGTACTGGAGCGTTTCGGCAAGGCACTTGACGACAGAAAGATGCAATGGGCAGATATAAGCATAAAAGACGTGGATGAGATACTGCCGAAGATCCTTGAGGATGTAGCGGCGGAATACGATACCCAAAAGCTCTATCAGGATGCCCAGAGTGCATATATCTATAAACGTATGGGAAGGATACTGCGGCGCAGTATCATGACAGTTGCTTATCAGCTGTCAAAAGGATCGTTTAAGCCTGTGGCTTATGAGCGCAGATTTGAAAGGATGATAAAGACCGGGAACGGAGAGACGGCGGTACTGAAAGGAAAGATAGACCGTCTGGATGAATACAGAGCGGAAGATAAGATATATATCAAAGTAACGGATTATAAGTCATCGGCAAGAAGCCTGAAATACGATAAGGTACTTAGCGGTGAACAGCTGCAGCTTCCCCTATATCTTTATGAGGCTGTAAAAAATGCCGGAGAGGGTGCGGTACCGGCAGCTCTTTTCTATTACATACTGAAAGAACCATTGATAGAAGCAGATTCGATAAAAGATGGAGATCCTGATGATAAGATAAGAAAAGAGCTTAAGCCTAAGGGACTGATAAGCAGTGATATGAATGTCATAAATGCATTAGACGGTGATTTTTCCGGCTGGTCTGACGTGATGCCGGTATATCTTACAAAAGAGGGGAAATTATCCGGCAGCAGCAGATGTGCCCTGCCGCCCGAAGATATGAAGGCACTTACCGACTATTCATATTATAAGCTGAAGGATCTTACAAAGGAGATGCTTAAGGGCAGGATAGATATCAGTCCTTCCGATGAAGAAAGCTGCAGATACTGTGATCATAAAGACGAGTGTATGTTTGATACAGGCTTACAGGGCTGTACATACAAAGGCAGGAAGCACTCAGAGGAAGAAGCGCTTGAACTGATAAAGGAAGCTGTAAAAGATAAGGATCTTGAGGAATAAATGAGATTTACGGATGAACAGAAACTGGTCATAGACAGCAGGGATACGAATCTTCTGGTATCTGCTGCGGCAGGGAGCGGTAAGACTGCGGTCTTAAGTTCGCGGATCATCTCTCTTTTGACGGATGAGAAGGATCCGGCGGATATCGACCGCTGTCTTATAGTGACATTTACCCGTGCGGCGGCGGCGGAGATGAGGGAGCGTATAGGAAAGGCTATCTCTGAATACTGCAGTGAACACCCCGAAGACAGGCGGATGGAACGTCAGGGAGCTTTGCTGAACAATGCCCAGATAACCACCATAGACAGTTTCTGTCTTTTTGTGGTTAAGAACAATTTCTCCGATATCGACCTTGATCCGGGTTTTCGTATCCTGGATGAAGGTGAACGCACACTTATGCTCAGTGACTGCTTAAAGGATCTTCTTAAAGAAAAATATGAAGAGGGCGATGCGGATTTCCTTATGTTTATGGACAGTTACACATCGGGTGTAAAGGACAGCAATGCAGAAAAGATGATACTTGAGCTTTTGCAGAATGCACTTGGGGATCCGGATCCGGAACTATGGCTTGAGAGAGCGGCTGCGGATATTGCCCCGGCGGATGAAAACGGTGTAAACGAAAGCAGCTGGTATAAATGGGGAATGAAAAAAACCGACATTCTTATCGCCGAGATGAGTGACCTGACAGAACAGGTGCTCAGGCTGTGTGCTTCTGATGAAAAGATACCTTCCTGTTACAGGGAGTGTGCTTCTGCCATAAGGACAATGGGCGAAATGCTCCTGGATAATAAAGGGTATGAGAGAAGACAGCAGATACTGTCTGCATTTTCCGCGCCTGCGCTCAGGGGCAAAAAAAATGATGTCGATCCCGAAACGCTTAAAAGGCTGGATACGCTGATAGCCGATGCAAAAATACTGAAAAAGCAGATGGAGGTTTTTTACTCAGCGGATCCCGATGTTATGAAAGAAGAGGGTGAAGTGCTGGGTAAGAATGCTTCTGTTCTATGCAGGCTGTGTCTTGAGCTTAAGCAGCGTTTTGATGAAAAGAAGCGTGACTCGGGTGTTATGGATTTTAACGACATGGAGCATTTTGCGCTTAAGATCCTTCTGGATGAAAACAGGAAACCGGCCCGGGCGGCTCTGGAATACAGGGATCATTTCGAACATATCTTTGTTGATGAATATCAGGACAGCAATTACGTTCAGGAATATATTTTAAAGAGCATTGCAAGGGATGATAATTATTTCTGCGTGGGTGATGTAAAGCAGAGCATATACAGTTTCCGTCAGGCCAGACCTGAGCTTTTTATGGAGAAATACCGTGAATACGGGGAGAAAAAGGGCGGTACGCGTATAGATCTTAACAGAAATTTCAGAAGCCGCTCCCAGGTGATAGATTTCGTAAATCACGTTTTTGAGACCATCATGCGTGAAGAGACTGCCGGCATGGACTATGATGATGATGCGAAACTGTACACAGGAGCAGACTATTACGATCCGCCTGCAGCAAAAGAATACAGCCCGGAGATACTTGCAGTATATACTGAAGAAAGCGCTGCTGATCCGTCCGAAGATGATAGTACAGAGGAAGATGATCTGTGGGATGATGAGGATGAACAGGGCGGCAGCCGTGAAGAAACCGAAGCACGCTGTGTGGCTGAGAGGATAAGAAAGCTGAAGGCTGAAGGCCTTAAGGTATTTGATAAGGAACTGGGATATAACAGAGAGCTTGGATACGGTGACATAGTGCTTCTG
The DNA here is from genome assembly GCA_902779395.1 of uncultured Lachnospiraceae bacterium. Lineage (GTDB taxonomy): Bacteria > Bacillota > Clostridia > Lachnospirales > Lachnospiraceae > NK4A136. Next base: position 28,436 of record CACZBK010000016.1, read on the forward strand.
GCATCAAGTTTAAAGCCCTATGAAAAGGCTCTCAGAAAGGTCTTTTCCGAATATGATATCCCGCTGTACCTGAATGCTTCGACCGGGTACTTCAATGCTTCTGAAGTAAAATGTCTGGTCGCTGCACTTCGTGTGATCGATAATCCAAGACAGGATAAGCCGCTTCATTGCGTGCTGGTAAGTTTTCTTGAACTGCTTACGGACGACGAGCTTGCCCTGCTGCGCAAGCCTGAGGGCAGGGAAAATCTGTATGAGCTTATAAAAGAAGCTTCGGAAAAAGAGGGTGAGACGGCCGAAAAGATAAGAATCTTCTTTGACTGGCTTTCGCGCTACAGAAAGTATGCCCGCTATATGAAAGTCAGGGAGCTGATAGGCATTCTTCTTTCGGAGAGCGGGTATCTCGACAGAGTAAGCGCTCTGCCGGGCGGTGCGGGAAGACGGGCAAATCTTAAGCTCCTTATGGAGCGTGCTGCTGATTATGAACAGACTACATACAGAGGGCTGTTCCATTTTGTGAGATATCTGTCTTTGCTTAAGAAGCAGGAGATTGAAAGCGGGGAAGCCACACTTCCGGATGCGTCTATGGATATGGTGCGCTGCATGACCATACATAAGAGCAAGGGACTGGAATTCCCGGTGGTGATATGTCTTGGTCTGTACAGGAAGTTCAATAAAAAGGGGAGGAGTGCAGCCGTTATGACGGATGCCGTTCTGGGAATAGGTATGGATGGCATCGATCCCGTATCAAGACTGAAATATCCCGGATTAAAACGCCGTTATCTGATGGAAAAGAGAAAAGATGACGAACTGGCTGAGAACATGCGTAAGCTCTATGTGGCTCTGACACGCGCAAGGGAAAAGCTTATCATTACGGATATCAGAAAGGAAGAACGGGTCCCTGCCTCTGCTCCGGCGGCGGGCTATATCATAAGAAAGGCAGACAGTCTGCTGGATCTGGTATATACAGGGCTCGATAATGCCGGGGTGAGCGCAGAACATACCCTGCACATAGATAAGGAAAGGCCCTCAGCCGGAGCCGGGAAAGAGCTTAAACGGGCATTCGGAGACAGGGATCTGCTTATCGGGGACGGAATTCCCGTTGATGAGGGACTGAAAAAACGAATGATAGAGCTGTCCGAACAGTGTTACAGCCATCCTTTCCTTAAAGGGCTTTACACAAAGACCAGTGTGTCGGAACTTAAGCATGCTGCTTATGAGGATGAAGAGGCGAAGCCGCAATTTGAAACCGATGAAAAGCATCCGTACATACCTGCGTTTGCCGATGCCTCTGAAAAGACCGGAGGGACACTGAGGGGCAGTGCGTATCACCGTTTTCTGGAACTGGTGGACCACAGGGCATATCCCGAAAGCGATGTATCGGAGTGGATAAAAAAGAGTATAGAGGAGATGACAGTATCAGGCAGGCTTTCTGCCGAATATGCCGGGCTTATCAGCACTAAGGCCATGGAGGCTTTCATGGTGCATGATGAATGCAGGCGCATAAGGGAAGCTGCAGCGGATGGCAGACTATGGAGGGAACAGCCCTTTTTTATGGCCATACCGGCAAATGAGCTGAAAGAAACTTTTCCCGGAGATGAAAACGTTATAATACAGGGTATTATCGATGCTTTCTGGCAGGAAGGCAGTGAACTGGTACTCCTTGATTATAAAACAGACAGGGTTTCGGAGGCGGAAGAACTGAAAAAACGCTATAGTGTGCAGCTGGATCTGTACAGCAGGGCTCTTTCTCAGATAAAGGGGATGAAGGTTAAGGAAAAGCTGATCTACTCATTTGCCCTTGATCGTTTCATATATTTGTGATTTCGTGCAAAGCAATGGATTTTTTTACAGGTATTTGTTATAATGAATCGATTGTGTTTTGGAGTAGGACCATATGCAGATGACAGAAGCCGAAAAAGGCTTACTTGACATTGGATACAAGATGGCTACGGAGTCCAGGTTCATGTTGCTGTTTGACATTATCCTGGAAGGCTGTATGCGATATACTAATGCTGACGGCGGCATCCTCTACATGCTTGATGAAGAGGAGGGACGCCTTGTTCACTTACTCGATGTAAACCGCAGCCTGGATGAGGGAGCGGATACACGTGGTGCTGCATCCCAGGCCGATATGCGTAAGGCCGAAGATACCGAGACCAATCTTTTTACGCATACTTATCATAAAAAGTGTCTTATCAATATCGCAGATATTTATGATATCAAGGAATTCGACATCAGATCCATAAGGGAATTCGATGCAAGGCATGGATACAGGACACGTTCGGTACTTATGGCTCCTATAAATGTGGCGGGTAAGAAGGTACTGGGCGTCATGATGCTGTATAACTGCATGGATGATGAGGGAAATGTCATTCCTTTCACCAGGGACTGCGAACGTACTGTGGCATCACTGACTGCGCAGATGGCAAATACCGTCACCAACATGAACCTGATCCAGGATATGACGGAGCTTCTGGCATCTTTTGTACGCTGTCTGACCACCGCTATCGACGCCAAAACCCCTTATAATGCCAATCATACCCGTCATGTTGAAAAGTACTGCATGATGGTAGTGGACTATATAAATGCCCAGTATACCAGAGGAGTGGCTGATGTCTATATCAGCCAGAATGATAAAGAGCAGCTGTCAATGGCGGCTATGCTCCATGATATAGGAAAGATCATCACACCCCGTGAGATACTGAATAAATCGACACGTCTGGGACCGGCGTATGACGGTCTTCGCAGCAAACTGGAAAAGATACGTCTTATGATGAAGATCGACATGCTCGAGGGCAGGCTTGATAATGCCGTGTGGAAGATGGATGATCTTCGTATAGAGAATTTTCTTGAAAATCTTGAACGCCTTAATATCTGTGATTTCCTTACAGATTCCGATATCGAGCGTATAGATGAGATAGGCATGCAGGTATATAAGCCTCAGGAAGGTGAACCTATACCTTATCTTAACGAGGAGGAAAAGAAATTCCTTCATATCAGGGCAGGTACGCTTACCGATGAGGAAAGAAATATCGTACATGAGCATGTGGTTTATACCGATAAGATACTTGCAGATATCAACTTCACCGAAAAATATGATAAAGTACGCAGGATAGCGGCTAATCATCACGAATATCTGGATGGAAGCGGGTATCCGAACGGGCTTAAGGGGGATCAGCTGGATCTGCTGACCAGGATAATAACCGTATGTGATATCTTCGACTCGCTGACTGCGGATGACAGACCTTATAAGGGGCCGATGCCCGTAAACAAAGCATTCAGTATTTTGCAGGATATGGTCAAGGAAGGCAAGCTTGATGAATCGGTTGAACGTTTTCTTGAAGAATGCGGGCCTTATGAAAAAAGAGGAGAGCTGTGAAGCTCTCCTTTATCAGTTCTGTTTATGAAGTAAAACATTTTTTTAATTCTCTTTTTCGATCCTTGCAAGGGCCTTTTTAACAGGAGGCAGCAGAAGGATGATCACTGTTATAAGTCCCTCTCCAAGTATATAAGAATAGTTGTAAACTATGGGATAGATAAATGCCAGTGACTTGGGGAAGGTATCCGGCATATAGTCCATCCAGTAGAGGTAACCTCCTATGCTGTGGAAAAGTCCGCGCAGGATTATCGCCACCAGATAGCCTGTGATCATGCCGTTTTTCTTTCCTTTGAAGAAACCTGATGCGCCAAGTGCGGTAAAAGCCAGCAGATAATCAAAGAGCACCTGGAACAGTGAGAGCATGTAGGTACTTCCGTCCTGCATGAATTGCAGAAGGCTGTACGCAAAGGCAGCGGCAAATCCGGCTACGGGACCGTACCAGTATCCTGTAAGTGTTACAAAGAACATTGAGCATAAGGTTATGGCTCCTCCCCAGGGCATGGGAAGTATCTTTATATAAGATAAAGGGAAGGCCAGTGCCAGTGCTACGGCTGAAAATACAAGCTGCTTTGTGGTGAATACGGTGTTGTCTTTTCCTTTGTTCTTTTTGCTGTTAAATGCGGCAAATACTCCGACAGCTACCAGTATGATGGCAACAAAGAGAAGAAACATGACGGCGGTGATCCCATCGCCTGTAAGGGAATACGCTCCGTCCTCGGCGGAGTACTCAATGAATTTGGAAAAAAAACCTGACATAAAAAAATCCTCCTTTTTTCGCAGGGGGATAAAGCCTGCCTTCCTACGCCGGTATTACCCGTCTCAGGTTCTGAGGGTCCGGATCACTCCGTCTCAGCAATAAGCTCCCCTGGCAAAATTCGCTTGCTATGTTACTCTTTTCGTGAGAAAATGTCAACTATGTATAAATATATTTTATTTGATCTTGACGGAACATTAACAGACCCGAAAGAAGGCATCTGCGCTTCTGTGCGCTATGCTCTGGGAAAATGCGGGATCAAAGCCCCGGATATCGATGAACTGACCTGTTTTATCGGGCCGCCCTTAAAAGACAGCTTCACGGAGTTTTTTCATATGGATGAGGATGAGACAGCGAAGGCGATAGGATATTATCGTGAGCGCTTTAATGATGTGGGCTGGTCGGAGAATGTCGTGTATCCTGGTATACCGGAGCTTTTAAAGGAAGCAAAGCTTAAGGGTGCTCATATGGCTATAGCCTCATCCAAACCGACGGTTTTTGTAGAGCGGATACTTAAGCACTTTAAGATCTTCAGATATTTTGATGTTGTAGTCGGAAGCGAGCTGGACGGCAGCAGGAGTAAAAAAGAAGAGGTAGTCGAAGAGGCATTAAAACAGCTGTATGCTAAGGGCAGCGGCGATACTGCAGAGAAGAAAGCGCTGACCGCAATGGTAGGAGACCGTAAGTTTGATATAGAAGGCGCCAGGGCTCAGGACGTGGATGCCATAGGAGTGAGCTACGGATATCAGGAGCCGGGCGAGCTTTCTGCATCCGGTGCAGATGCTATCGCAGCAACAGTGGAAGAGCTTAAGGAATTGCTGCTTGGCGGGGAAGATAAGGATATAAGACAGCGTCGTATAAAGCGTATGGAAAAAGATGCTGCCATAAAAGTACCTGCGGTGCCGGATCAGCCTTTCTTCAGGGCGCTTTACATGCTTTCTCCTTTTGTGGTCTATTTTGTGGTGATACAGCTTATGTGGCAGCTTATGCTCCGGCTTACGAAGCCGATGGCTGTTCTGGCATCGGGCAGCGATACCAGGAGCCTGAGCGTCCTTATAAGCATACTTGTGTCGTCTGCGACGGCGCTTATACTGTGGCTGGTTTTTAAAAAACGCGAGTATATGCATTTCCTTCCCCTGTGGAAAAAGGATGAGATCGTAAAAAAGCTTTTATACATAATATTTCTGGGTGTCGCGCTTTCGGCAGTTTTGAATGTCGTACTGAACTCGGCGGCACGTTTTATCGTACCGCGTATCATGAGCGAGGAAGAAGCCGGGAAAATCTTTGACGCCGCTTCATATGATCATAATACTCCGCTTCTTCCCGGACTGGTACTTTATGTGCTGGTATCGCCGCTGCTGGAGGAACTCATATTCCGCTGGCTGTTAAAAGAACGTATCGGACGGATATTCACTAAAAATCTTACTATAGTCTTAACAGCCGCTTTTTTCGGATTCTATCACGGCAATATCCTTCAGGGGGTATATGCATTTCTCTGCGGTCTCGTGATGGGGCAGCTGGTATATAAAGAAGAGGCGCTTATTGCACCTCTTATCTTTCACATGTCGGCTAATGCCTTTATATTTTTAAGTACCTATTTTTCTTAACCTGCTGCTGCCAGGATCCCGCTGGCCACCAGATAACTTCCGACGCCCATGATCACACCGGCCAGGGCTACACCGCCCACAACCGCCAGCACGCTTTTCTTAAAGTCCATATCCAGAAGACTCGCCGCCAGCGTCCCGGTCCATGCACCGGTCCCCGGCACAGGAATGCCGACAAACAAAAGCAATGCAAGGTACACACTGCGTCCCGCTTTCTCCTGCATCTTCAGGCCGCCTTTGCGCCCTTTCTCCAGACAAAAGGTAAAGAATCCTCCGATCACTTTTTTATCCTTTCCCCATTCCAGCACTTTTCTGGCGAAGAAAAAGATGACCGGCACCGGGAGCATATTGCCGATGGCAATGATGCAGTAGGCCAGTACCATATTAAACTCGGGGTTCATCACCTTAAAAACCTGTGCGATGGGGATGGCTCCACGCAATTCGACCAGCGGTACCATCGATACGATAAAACATGAAAGATACTGCGTTATGATATTGCCGCCAAACGTATTTACGATAAAATCCTTCATCCGAGCAGTTCCTCCAGTGCATTTATCAGTATTTTTGCCTCTTCATCGGTACCCACGGAAATGCGCAGGTGGTTATCGATGCGGGGCTTGTTCCAATGACGCACATAGATGTTTTTGTCTTTCAGATATTTAAATATCTCATCTGCCGGGAGTTTTTCGTGAGTCGCAAATATGAAGTTGGTCTTTGAATCCGCAAAGGAAAATCCCAGCCTTCTTAATTCTTCCTTCATACGCTCGCGTGTAGCGATGGTCTTTGCGGTGATGTCTTTAAAATAGGCGTCATCCTTAAGGGCAGCAGCGCCGACAGCTATCGTAAGCGGATTCAGGGTGTATGAGTTGAACGAGAACTTAACATCCTTAAGATAATCGATGATCTTTTTCTGCCCGAAAGCCATACCTATGCGGATGCCTGCAAGAGCACGGGATTTTGAAAAGGTCTGGACTACCAGGAGATTATCGTATTTATCTATAAGAGGCAGCGCACTGTGTGCTCCGAAGTCGACATAGGCTTCATCGACTATAACAACCTTGTCCTTATTATAGGACACGATCTCTTCAATGACTTCAAGAGGAAGCTCTACTCCGGTAGGCGCATTGGGATTGGCTATCACTACGCCGCCGTTATCGCAGAGATAATCTTCTTTAATGATGTTGAAATCCTTATCCAGCGCTTTTGTCTGATAGGGGATGCGGTAAAGATCGGCCCATACATCATAAAAGCTGTAGGTTATATCCGGGAAGATGACCGGCTTTCCGGAATTAAAGAATGTAAGAAAAGCAAGGGAGAGAACATCGTCGGAACCTATGCCTGCAAAGATGTTTTCTGCCTTAAGAGAGTAGGTTTTTGCCAGCTCTTCGATAAGATCGGTGGCAGCGGTGTCCGGATATTTGCGCAGAAGACCTGCGTCATAATCCTTAATGGCCTGCGCCACAAGCGGTGAAGGCGGATAGGGATTTTCATTGGTATTGAGTTTTATCACATTATTGTTTTTAGGCTGCTCCCCGGGTACGTAGGGGACTACCTTTCGTACGTTTTCTTCCCAGCTGCTCATTTTCATCTCCAGTTATACTTTATTGTACGCCTCAGGCTGCCGGTATAACGGTTCTTAACCGGTGCTTCGGGCGTTCTGAATTGTTGTGTTTTTTGCATTAACTATCGGATTTTAACATGAAGGGGGATTTTTCTCAACCCCGCCTGTCATCAATGTTTATCGGAGTAAGCTTAGGATACTGCTCTTCCCATTCTTTTTCATATTCGAAGCGGTATTCCCTGTATGCATTTATTATCAGTGTATCCTTATAGGCTTTTAGGGTCTTGTAATCCCTGGAATAATTGGGATGCACATGTCCGTGAAGGAAATATCGCGGCCGGTATTTGTCCAGAAGCTTTGTAAATGCCGTAAATCCCATATGCGGGAGATCATCACCGTCACCGATGTAGCGGGCAGGCGAGTGACCTACCAGTATGTCAAAACCTTTGTGTTTACGCAGAGTATGGCGCAGTTTAAAAATACGGTGCTCCATCTGCTCCTGTTCAAACTGCCAGGTTCCCGGGCGGTATTTAAGTGAGCCGCCAAGACCGAGTATGCGCACACCTTCATATACAAGGATATCATCTTCCAGGGAAAAGCAGCCATCGGGCGGTATGCGGTCATATTTATCATCATGGTTGCCGTGTACATAGTACACCGGTGCATGTGTCATCGTCGCTAAAAATGACAGATAGCGGGGGTCGAGATCACCGCAGGAAATGATGATGTCTACACCCTCTACTTTATCGGGCGTGAAATAATCCCACAGGTTTTTTGACTCGGTATCCGCTATCGTCAGAATATTCATGTGCTTAATCCTCTTTGATCCCCTGTATGCGTACCAGTTCTACTGCATCTTCGCGCATGTCATCGATACCCGGGATGTATCCGTCTATGTTGCCTGCAAGCCAGTCGATATTCACGACATTTTCGGGAGTGATGATATCACCGTCCGCACATCGTATGTTACCGTCCTGTGAATAGATGGGACCGGTAAAAGGGCTGACAGCCATACTCTGGATGCCGCTTCGCAGGCTGCGGAGGAGCCGTATCTGGCCCGCCTCCAGGTTCCTTGAGTATATCACATCTACTGCTCCCGAGGACATGCCCCAGAAGTAATTAAGAGCCTGGTCACCGAAGACGTTATCATCGTTTTTGTATCCGCCGCGCATGACGGAGCGGATTATCTCTTCATAGAGTTTACCCCAGTGACGCACCGGCATTGCCAGGTTTATGCGGTCTTCTTCGGTCTTTCCGATCTTGTATAAACCTAATTCTTTTCCGGCTATGAGCGTGGCGTTTAAGTCCCTGCCGGAGATGAGCGTGACATCTTTTTTCCTGAATTCTTCAAATGCATTGTGATCCCTGAGCATTGACCATTCAAGGTAAACCTTTGCATCGGGATTGGTCATCTGCACTCCAAGAGCAAATGCATTTATGTCGGCAGTGGTACCATGTATGGGATAATCGGCCAGATAACCGATATTTCCGCTATCCTTCATCGCTCCGGCTATGGCGCCCAGAATGAATTTAGCTTCGTACATACGCACATAGTAAGAACGTATGGCTTTGTGGCTTAAGCTCATGGAGCAGTTTAAGATTATCGTCTCGGGATGGGCTGCGGCGGCACGCAGTGCTGCCGGAGTCAGCTTGGGGGAAGTCGCAAAGATCACTTTGTTGCCGGCCTCTATAGCGCTGTCAAAAGCCTCATCAGCCTTTTCCACATCAACCATTTCTGTAACGGATACGGCTATCTTATCGCCGAAGACGCTTTCTACGTAATTACGTCCCAGTTCGTGGGAGTAGGTCCAGCCGGATATCTCTGCCTTACGGTCATGGATAAAAGCGATCTTAAGCGTATTGCCTCCCAGGATCTTAGAGAGTGAGAGGGCGCTCTTTTGCGACTCGGGTGTGGGATTAAGGACAAGAGCCATTGATGTGCCCTTGCTGTAGTTTACGAATTCATTCCACAGCCGTATTATATCTCTCCTTATCTCGGTCTGGGACTTTTCAACGGATTCTTTATATCCGAATATGGAAAGATAGAGGCATAAAGCGTCACCGCTTTTTATATCCCATTTGTCATTGGCTCTTGGCAGATATTCCTTTTCAAAGTTGATAAAGAGCAGACGGAATTCCTGTTCTGTTTCGCCGTCCCACTTTTCATCCCAGTGATCTTCACCCTTTACCTGCTTTAAGAGCTTTTTATAATTTCCTTCCCGGTTGATATCCAGATAGTTTATGCCGGTGATATCATAGAATTCCATGAATTCGTAGTATATCTTTACTTCGTGCTCATCGCTGCGTTTGGGCACGATACGGGTGACATAGCCTTCGATGCTGGCGGCATCCATATACTTGAATACGGATACTCTTTTGTTGCCTTCCATTACATAGAAGCGGTTATTGTATTCATACGCTTTGATCGGGTCGCGCAGGCCTTCTTCTTCAAGATCGTCATAAAGCTTGGCCCATTTGTTGGCAAACTCCGAGTCGGGCTCCAAAATGGGCATGAAATTGCTCGCAAAGGCGGTGGTGCGGCCCGCGCTGTAAGTTCCTTTGACGGATTTAATGGGTATCTCAACAAGTCCCAGATTTACCTGGGAATCTATATCAACATGTTCAAGTATCTCATCCAGTACCGGCAGGTAGTTGCCGTTGGATCTGAAATCCTTTTCGCCCAGTTTGAGGGCCTTGTAATAATCCTGTATTGCCATGGTGATCATTCCTCCGGTTGGCAGCTTACTTCTTTACTGCTTTTTTACTAAAAAGGCACAGCTTTTTTTGTTATATTACACAAGAAGAATGTGTTTTTCAAGCGTAATAATGCTTTATTTATTTTTGAAAATCGTGTAAAATAATGGCAAATTGACGGGACAAGGTATCAAAATGGACAGTTATGACGAATTTGCCGGGGTATATGATCTTTTGATGGATAATGTGCCTTATACGGAATGGACGCAGCGTATCATTACCGAGCTGAAAAATGCGGGTATAGATGACGGGCTGGTCCTTGAGCTGGGCTGCGGCACCGGTACCGTATGCGAGCTTCTGGCGGAAGCCGGTTATGATATGACCGGAGTGGATAATTCGCCACGTATGCTGGATGCGGCGAATGAAAAGAAGCGCATGAGCGGTCACGATATACTTTATCTTCTGCAGGATATGCGTGAATTTGAGCTGTACGGAACAATGCGCGCGATCATCTGCATCTGCGACAGCATCAATTATCTTACTGATAAATCGGATCTGCTTAAGTGTTTTAAACTGGTGAATAATTATCTGGATCCAGGCGGTCTTTTTATCTTTGATTTTAACACAGTACATAAATACCGTGATATCATAGGGGATGCCGTGATCGCTGAAAACCGCGATAACTGCAGCTTTATCTGGGAAAATGAATATGATGGAGAAGCGCAGATGAACGATTGTCTGCTTACCATTTATTCACAGCGTGAAGACGGAGCTTATATGCGCAGCGAAGAAGAGCATGTACAGCGCGGATATGAACTTTCTGAGATAAAAGAACTGTTAAAGGAAGCCGGGCTTGAATTTATAAAAGCATGGGACGGAGAAGGCGATGGGGATACCGGTGAAGCCGGCTTGCTGTCAAGGATATTTGTTATGGCGGCAGAGTGTACAAAAAAAGCCGTATGACGCTTTGCCCGGCTCTTATTATAGTAAGCTTAAAATATTGTAAGTACAGATAAAATACCGGAGGGATCTGCAATGATCGAAAAAGGGACCATATATGCCATCATCCCGGCACGTGCGGGAAGTAAGGGTGTAAAGAACAAGAACATACGCTGCGTTAAGGGGTATCCGCTTCTGGCATATGCCATCGCAGCGGCAAAGAACTGTGAATATGTATCACGTATAATAGTTTCCACAGATTCGGAGGAATATGCGAAGATAGCCCGTTATTACGGTGCGGAAACACCTTTTATACGTCCTGCGGAATTCGCAACGGATACTTCACCCGATATCGAGTTTATGGAGCATGCGATAGGATGGCTTGAGGAAAATGAGGCTAAGCTTCCGGAATTCTTCATGCATCTGCGCCCCACTTCTCCTTTAAGGGAAAAATCCATAGTGGATGAGGCAGCGCGCAGGATGCTAGCGGATCCTGAAGCAACGAGCCTGCGCAGCGCACATAAACAGGTATTCCCGCCTTATAAGATGTTCTGTTTGCGCCCGGACGGATATTACCGCAGTTTTATCGAGGGCATGACCATTGATGAGGCAAACAGTCCCCGTCAGGATTTCGACCAGGTATATACGCCGGACGGTTATGTGGATCTTTTAAGGACATCTTTCATAAAAGAGAATCATCTGATGCACGGAAACAAAGTTATTTCATATATCATTCCCAAAGCGGTGGATGTGGATGCAAAGGAAGATCTGGATTACGTGGAATATACCCTGGAGCGCAGGGAAGAAAGCCTGCTTAAATATCTGAGGGAAAATTATAGGACACTTGAAGAAAGCGGTGTGGTCTGAACCCTACGGTCACCCTGTGCGAAACGATATTTTTTTCAAGGAGTATATCTATGAAAATACTGATAACAGGTCTTGGCAGCATAGGCCAGAGGCATGTAAGAAACTTACGAAGGCTCTACGGCAATGAAGTGGAGCTTATCGCATACAGAAGCCGCGGACTTAAGACAACATTCAGTGATGATCTTAAGATACGTGAGGGTGTGGACCTTGAAGCCGAGTATGGCATCACAGCATATTACAGACTGGAAGAGGCACTGGCACAGAAGCCTGAGGCGGCGTTTATCACGAATATAACGTCAAGACATATGGAAACGGCTCTTGCCTGCGCAAGGGCAGGCTGTCATATGCTGATAGAAAAGCCGCTCTCACATGATATGGAGGGTGTGGAAGAACTTGAGCGTATAGCGGAAGAAAAGGGGCTTAAGATATTCATGGGCTTCCAGAACCGCTATCATCCTTCGGTACAGCGCATGAAGGAAAGCATAGAGAGCGGTGAGCTGGGAAATCTTGTATACGGCAGCTGTGAATTCTCGGAGCGTGTCATTACCATGCACCGTTATGAGGACTACCGTGATACCTATATGGCGCAGAAGAAGATGGGTGGCGGTCCGGTACTTAATCTGCAGATGCATGATCTGGATATACTTCAGTGGATACTGGGGAAGCCCGCAGAAGTGAGCTCACAGATAAAATATGCATCAGGCCTTGAGATCGATGTGGAAGAGAGTGCGCAGGCAGTGTTTACGTACAGAGGCGGGATACCCGTATATGCTCATACGGATTTTATCCAGTATCCGCCGGTACACCGCTTTAAAATGGTGGGTGATCACGGCCGTATAGAAGCCGATCTTATTGCGGCGGAGACCGTTAAATATATCGGTGATGAGCCTGCCATGATATGGAAAGAAGAAGATTTTATACGTAACGATATGTTCATCGAAGAGCTGAAGGACTTTTTTGACTGTATCAAACATGACAGGGAGAGCGTGATACCTCTTAAAGCAGGTATCATCTCTCTTCAGATGGCTGTTGCTGTGAAGAAAGCTGCAGAAAGCAAAATGACTGTAAAGATCTGAGACCGCAGATCGGGCTCATTGATAATGAAGCCTCAGATGATCATTAAAACCGGAGGTATGAATAAATGAAAAAGATCTACACAAACCGTTTTGAGATACCCGGAAAGGTATGCATAGTAACAGGCGGAGGCGGACTGATAGGAATGAAACATACCGAAGCTATCGTTGAAGGCGGCGGAGTGGCAGTTCTGCTGGATATAGTTCCCCAGGGGATGGAGCGTGTAAAGAAGAGTGTTACAGAAGAATACGGTGAAGATACGAAGATCGAATGCTTCGTTACCGATATCACCAGCAGGGAGGCTCTGGAAAAAGTACGTGATGTGCTGCTTGAAAAATACGGGCATATCGATGTGCTTATCAATAATGCCGCAAATAATCCCAAAGTGGAAGGCGGTTCAAAAAATCTGGGAGCAATGCGTTTTCATGAGTTCCCTGTTAACATATGGGACCAGGATATAGCAGTGGGGCTTACGGGCGCCATGCTCTGCGCACAGGTATTCGGAGAGGTCATGGAAAAACAGGGAAGCGGTGTTATCCTGAATATCTCATCCGATTACGGTCTTATAGCTCCCGACCAGCGTATCTACCGAAAGGAAGGGGTACCGGAGGATCAGCAGACGATAAAGCCTGTATCCTATTCCGTAGTCAAGCACGGCCTTATAGGCCTTACCAAATATCTGGCGGTGTACTGGGCTGATAAGGGTATCCGCGTAAATACACTGTGCCCGGCCAGTCTTGAAAACGGTCAGGACCCGGAGTTTCAGTCAAAGATATCGAAGCTCATCCCGCTGGGACGCATGAGCCGTCCGGATGAATATGTATGTACCATACTGTATATGATAAGCGATGCAGCTACTTATATGACCGGCTCGACTGTTGTATTGGATGGAGGAAGGACCATCTGGTAGGATAAATCTATTATCAAAGGAGGAGCTCTTATGTCAAAAACAAATCCCTATGCGGGAACACAGACCGAAAAGAACCTGGAGGCAGCTTTTGCAGGTGAATCACAGGCCAGAAACAAGTATACGTATTTTGCTTCGGTCGCCAAGAAAGAAGGGTATGAACAGATATCCGCGCTCTTTTTAAAAACTGCCGAAAATGAGAAAGAGCACGCAAAACTCTGGCTTAAAGAACTTAAGGGTATAGGAAATACCGCAGAGAACCTCGCAGCGGCAGCAGACGGTGAAAACTACGAATGGACCGATATGTATGAGGAGTTTGCAAAGACGGCCGAGGCTGAAGGGTTCAGTGAGCTGGCAGAGAAATTCCGCGGTGTGGCTGCAATAGAAAAAGCACATGAAGAACGTTACCGTGCACTGCTTAAAAATATCGAAATGCAGGAAGTATTTAAAAAGAGCGAAGTAAAAGTATGGGAATGCCGTAACTGCGGTCATATCGTAGTGGGGACCGAGGCTCCCGAGGTATGCCCTGTATGTAATCATCCCCGGAGTTACTTTGAGGTGCGTGAAGAGAATTATTGATATTTCAGGTAAAGAAAGATCCATGAACAGTCAGTGAAAGGAAGTATTAATGAAAGAATATGTGATGGGAAACGGGGCGATAGCGCTTGGCGCTCTGAAAGCCGGTGTCAATGTGGTGTGCGGCTATCCCGGTACCCCTTCTTCCGAGATAATAGAGACTATAGCAAAATACCCGCATGACGGGCTTCATCTGGAATGGTCGGTAAATGAAAAGGCTGCGCTTGAGGTGGCAGCGGCAGCAGCATATTCGGGTGCCAGGGCGCTGGTCACTATGAAACAGGTGGGTTTAAATGTAGCTTCAGATCCTTTGATGTCTCTGGCATATGTAGGTGTGGAAGGCGGTATGGTAGTGGTCTCCGCAGATGATCCGGGCCCTATTTCTTCACAGACCGAGCAGGACAGCAGGAGATTTTCCGAATTTGCAAGGATACCTGTTTTTGATCCCGTATCGCCTGAGGAAGCCTACGAGATGATACAGGATGCCTTTGAATATTCGGAAAAATACAAAACGCCTGTTATTTTCAGACCGACAACCCGTGTCGATCACGGCTATGCCGCAATAGAAGCTGCGGATGCGTATATGCCAAAGAGTTTTGAAGGTTTCAAAAAGGATCCGGGGCGCTTTGTTATCTTCCCCCGTCTTTCGTATAAGAACCATGGTATGATAGAAGAAAGAAATGTACGTATCGGAGAGGATCTCTCATCATACAGATTCAATACTTCTGAGGGAGGGCCTTCGGAAAAAGCCGTGCTTGCAGGCGGTATCAGCTACATGTACGCAAAGGAATTTTTACCGGATCATACGGATGTGCAGCTGATCCGCATTTCTACGGCGTATCCGTTTCCTGAAAGTTTTATGCTGGATAAGCTCAAAGGCGTAAAAGAGCTCCTTTGTCTGGAGGAACTGAGCCCGTATCTTGAGGAGCAGGTATTAAAGCTTGCCGGACGCTGCGGACTTTCTGTCAAAGTATACGGGAAGCTTACGGGGCATGTTCCAGCCATGGGAGAAAACAGTGCCGACAGCATAAAAGGCATACTTGAAAAGTATCTTGGCATAAAAGAAGAGGATGTGCCGTCTGCTGTGCCCGAAGATATCCCGCCCCTCCCGGCCAGACCTCCGGTGCTATGTGCGGGCTGTCCTCACAGGGCGTCCTTCTACGCCGTTAAAAAGGCAATGGAAGGAAAGAAGACATATTACTGCGGGGATATAGGATGTTATACTCTTGGGAATGCCATGCCTCTTGATATGGTGGATACCTGTCTTTGTATGGGAGCAGGCGTTACCATGGCACAGGGTTTTTCGCATATCGATAAGGAAGGAAAGGCTTTTGCCTTTATAGGAGATTCCACATTCTTTGCATCCGGCATGACAGGTGTGGTAAATGCGGTATACAACGAAGCCGATATCACGGTCTGTATACTTGATAATTCAACTACGGCTATGACGGGACACCAGCCTCATCCGGGTACCGGAAGGAACATGATGGGGCATGTTACGCAGAAAGTAAGCATTCCGAAGATACTTGAAGGTATAGGGCTTACCAAAGTGATCACTGTCGATCCTCTTGATCTGAAAGCATCGGTTGCCGCAGTGAAGGAATGCGCCGCTTCGGAAGGTGTAAAGGCTATCATATTTAAGTCTCCCTGTATAGCTATAGAAAGATCCGCAAAGAAATGCAGTGTCAGTGATGCCTGTATCAACTGCAAAAAGTGCATACGTGAAACGGGCTGTCCCGCACTGTCATTATCGGACGGCAGAGTGGTCATAGATACATCGCTTTGTACCGGATGCGGTCTGTGTGCACAGGTATGTCCTGTGTCAGCGATAAAGGGAGGTACTGTGTGATGGATAAGGATATACTCATATGCGGAGTGGGCGGTCAGGGGACTGTCCTGGCATCCGGGATCATAGCGGCAGCGGCAATGGTGGAAGGTAATACAGTTCATTCGGCCGAGACCATAGGTATGGCTCAGAGAGGCGGCCCGGTGACCAGTCATGTCAGGATAGGAGCTAAGGCATTTTCTCCGCTGATCCCGTTTAACAAGGCTGATCTCATCATAGGTTTTGAGCCTTCCGAGGTGGTCAGGAATATAGGATATCTTTCTCCGGACGGTATCGCAGTGGTCAATACCGCTGCCGTAAAACCTGTTACGGCATCTTTATCGGATTCGGGATATGACGGAAGAGAGATGACAGAGTATCTCCGAAAACGCGGCGGCTGCATCTTTGCAGACGGAGTGAGGGAGTGCGAGAATCTGGGATCCGTTAAATTCCTGAATATCTTACTGCTGGGCATAGCGGCAGGAAGCGGTCGTCTGGGGATACAGAAAGAGACTATGATGTCGGTGATAGAAAAAAGGGTTCCGGAGAAGTTTAAGGAAGCGAATATCAAGGCCTTTATCAAGGGCTGTGAAATAGGAGGTAAGTAGATGAAGCTTAACGAAACGCAGTTAAAACAGGTGGATGCGCAGATAAAACGTCTGCTTTCTACCGAAAGTTACTACGGAAAGGTATACCGTGACGCTGGTATATCCGGTGTAAGCTCGCAGGAAGATTTTAAGAAGATACCTTTTTCAAGCAAGGATGATCTGAGAAATGCTTATCCCCTTGGGATACAGGCGGTTCCCGATGAAAAAGTGGTACGTATACATTCTTCATCAGGTACTACAGGCAAACCGGTCATAATACCTTATACCGCCAAAGATGTGGATGACTGGGCTGTGATGTTTGCGCGGTGCTATGAGATGGCAGGCATCACTGATAAGGACCGTATACAGATCACTCCGGGATACGGCCTGTGGACAGCCGGCATAGGCTTTCAGGCCGGATGTGAAAAGCTGGGAGCAATGGCTATACCCATGGGGCCCGGAAATACCGAGAAGCAGCTTCAGATGATGGTCGATCTGAAGTCCACTGTTTTATGTGCTACTTCATCATATGCACTTTTACTTGCAGAAGAGATAGAGCGCCGCGGAATGAAAAAAGATATCTTTTTAAAGAAAGGTGTCATCGGTTCGGAACGCTGGAGCGACAAGAAGAGAGAGTATATCCACGATAAGCTGGGGATCGAGCTTTATGATATCTACGGTCTTACCGAGATATACGGGCCCGGCATAGGAATAAACTGTGATAAACAGAGCGGTATGCATTACTGGGATGATTATCTTTACATAGAGATCATCGATCCTGTAACGGGAGAAAATGTAGAGGACGGTGAGGAAGGCGAGATAGTTATTACCACGCTGGTAAAAGAAGGAGCCCCGCTCATACGTTTCAGGACACACGATCTGTCACGCATCATTCCCGGGGAATGTCCCTGCGGGTGCAAACATCCAAGACTGGATATCATACGCGGAAGAAGCGATGATATGTTCAAGGTACACGGAGTGAACATGTTCCCCAGCCAGGTTGAAGAACTGCTGGGACAGATCGACGGAGTATCAAGCGAATACAATATAAACATTGCCCATGATGACGAGATAAAAAAAGATGTTATACTGATCACTGCCGAAGCAGAGGGACGTGTCAACTTTGAAAAGACCGGTCTGCTGATAAAGGAAGCATTTAAGTCGAAGCTGAATGTTACGCCAAGAGTTACCGTAGTTCCCGTGGGAACGCTTCCGCGTTCCGAGAAGAAGACGAAACGTGTATTTGACCACAGAGAGGAATAGTCATAAAAAATATCGGGACAGCTTGACGCATTTTTCTGCATCAAGTATAATCAATTCGCTGACACAAAGGGGTGCCCGTTTATGGGTGCCCCTTACTCGATTTAAAACAACATAGGATCATTATCAGGAAAGGAAGAGCATATGAAATACACAAAAGATGATATACTCCGGTTTGCGGAAGAGGAGAATGTAGAGTTCATCCGCCTGCAGTTTACAGATGTATTCGGAAATCTTAAGAATATGGCTATAACGGCAAGCCAGCTTGAGAGAGCGCTTAATAATGAAGTGATGTTTGACGGTTCTACGATAGACGGCTTTGAAAGGCTTGGGGAATCGGATATGTATCTCTATCCCGATCCGGATACCTGGGTGATCCTGCCCTGGAGGCCGCAGAGCGGTAAAGTTGCCAGGATGCTCTGTGATGTATATACCGTGGAACGTAAACCTTTTGAGGGGGATCCAAGACGTGTACTGAAACGTGCGGTGGAAAAAGCGGCAGGGATGGGATATACCTTCCATGTAGGACCCGAGTGTGAGTTCTTTCTTTTCCGTACCGATGAAGACGGGCAGCCTACCACACAGACCGAGGAACAGGAAAGGGCGGGGTATTTTGATATAGGCCCCATCGACGGAGGTGAGAATGCAAGACGTGATATGGTCCTTACTCTTGAGGAGATGGGCTTTGATATCGAATCCTCATATCATGAGATGGCTCCTGCCCAGCATGAGATAGATTTCAGTCATGATGAAGCACTTAAGACCGCCGATAATGTGGTGACTTTCAAGATGGCGGTAAAGACCATTGCCCGCAGGCACGGACAGCATGCAACATTTATGCCTAAACCCAAATTCGGAAATAACGGCTCCGGCATGCACCTTAACATGTCGCTTCATAAGAATGGTGAAAATATCTTCAGGGATGATTCATCTCCATATGGTATAAGTCAGGAAGCTATGTGGTTTATCGGCGGTGTGCTCGAGCATATCAAGGGGATGACGGCTGTCCTTAACCCTCTGGTAAATTCATATAAGAGACTGGTGCCGGGCTTTGATGCTCCCGTATGGATAAGCTGGAGCGGAAAAGGCAGGGGACCTTTACTTGGGATCCCGGCAAATAAGGGAGTAAAAGCAAGGATAGAATTAAGAAGCCCGGATTCATCGGCTAATCCTTATCTTGCAATGGCGGTAGTCCTGCGCGCAGGCCTTGACGGCATAGAACGCAAGCTGGATCCTCCGGCTCCGATAGAAGAAAATATCATGTCCAAGAGTGTTGCGGACATAGAGGCTATGGGGCTTGAATATCTGCCCACCAATCTGATGGATGCGGTCAGGGAACTTGATAAGGATGAACTGGTAAAGGATGCTTTGGGAGAGCATGTGGCGCCCCTGTATATTGCGTCAAAGAAAAAGGAATTTATGGAATACAGCTCACAGGTTTCCCAGTGGGAAGTTGACAGATATCTGTTCAAATATTGATATATGAGTCTGATAGTGCTGTTTGGAAAATCAGATGAAGGCAGGGCTATTAGAGGCATACTGATGAAGGGCGGCTATGATGTGGATGCTCTGTGTTCTACGGGTGCACAGGCGCTGGCGGAGGCGGATGGTCTTGGCGGGGGTATCATTGTATGTGGATATAAGTATCCGGATATGATATACTCTGAGCTGAAGGATTATCTTTCCCGCGATTTTGAGTTACTTCTGATAGCGTCGGCTGCTGTGATAGAGGAAGGTGTGCCGGAGGGAGTGGTCTCTCTTTCGATGCCTTTAAAGACCGTGGATCTTTATTCGACTCTGGGCATGATGCTCGGCAGGCAGGCGCGCCTTAAAAAGAAGCAGAGGAGCATGCCGAAAAAGCGCAGCGCAGAAGAGCAGGAGATCATAGACCGTGCCAAGGCCGTGCTTATGGACCGTAATCATATGAGTGAGGAGGAAGCGCACCGCTATCTTCAGAAATGCAGTATGGAAAGCGGTACAGGCCTGGTTGAAAGCGCCCAGATGGTCCTTACGCTTATGGATAGCTGAGAGATCTGCCACATAGGTACTGTTAGTTAAGGGACTGTGACTTTGAAAGAAAACAAGCATTATTCATATATCGATATCCTAAGGATCGCCGGTATTGTGACGGTCATAATGATACATACGGAAATGGGAGGGCTGTATACCTGCGTTGATACCGCATCCGGGGTATACTGCCTTTTTACATTTATCTCCATGTGTCTGTCTTTTGCTCCGGCAGTATTCTTTATGCTGTCCGGAGCTCTTTTACTGGAAAGGGATGAAACGTATAAACAGACGTTTAAACGGATGTTCCGTATAATGGTCTGCCTGTTTGTGATGAGCCTTTTGTATTTTATACTGGATATCAGATCGGGATATGAGAGCATATCCGCGGGCCGTTTTTTAAAAAAACTGATCTCGGAACCGGCTATCGTGTCGTATTGGTATCTGTATTCATATCTGGTATTTTTGTTATGCAGTCCTTTTCTTCGTGCCATGGTAAAGGGTATGAAAGAAAAGGATTTTGTGCTGTTTTATATCCTGTGCATTCTGCTGCGGAATATCATCCCTTCGCTGCAGAGGAATTTACCGGACTTTGAAATGAATGCCTACTTTAGATGGGACTGGATGCTGGAAAGTATTGTATGTTACCCGGTACTTGGATACGGACTTCATAAAATGCATAAGGAAGGCAGACTGAAAAAATATCTGCCCTTTATCATTGCCGTCGGAATGACGGTCCTGCTGGGATCGGCATATAATGCAGTGGTACACGCACGTGCGGCAGAAGGTATATATGATAACGGCAGCCGGCGCGGCTGGTGCAGCATCGCCAATGCCTGCATGGTATATGCTCTGGCTGCCGTATTTTCCGGAAGGACAGAAAAAGCCGCCAAGGAGCGTGCGGGAAAAGTACCGGTAAAGCGCACGTCCCTGCTCGGAACATTTGCGGATTGTACTTTCGGCATCTATCTTATTCACTGTATCTTTTATGACAGGATCAGGGTATTGACGGAATTTCGTCTTGGACTGAGCCGCGGGTTTTCCGGTGCTGCCCTGCTTATCCCGGCATCAGCCGTTGTTATAGGGATATATGGCCTGTCTTTTATATGTATCTTTATTTTACGCCGGATACCGTTTATACGGCGCTTTCTGTAAAGGGGAGTAAAGAGAGCCTGCAGCCCGGCGTGAAGCGTCCCGGGCTTTTTAGGCTTTATTGGACTAAAGGGCTTAAAAGTGGTAAAATCATCATATCTGTACTCGGGAAGTGTACCGGGATATTTATGATAAGTGTAAGATTTTAAATATAGGGTGAATATGAAGATAACGAGAATAGGAAAAAACAATCAGCAGTATTTTGAAAAGATGCTTAAGGGTCTGCCTCTTGGCAGCGGTACGGCACTGGGGATCATAGAAGATGGTATGGCTGTAGGATGCGCTCTGGTCAACAGTAATCCCGTCTCTATAGAGGTAAGCTATATCTTTATCGACCCGGGATACAGGAGAAAGGGGCTTGGGAAGGCATTTGTGGAAGAAATGAGATCCTTAGCCTTAAGCAGTAAAAAAGAAGCGCTCATCTCTTATACGGCATCGGATAAAGAAACGCTGGCATTTCTTGAGGCGTGCGGTTTTAAGTGCGAACAGGATACCGTGCTGTACAGTTTTAAGGCAAAAGATTTTTTTGAGAGCCCCAGGATGTTATGGATACTGAAAAGAGGGGTGAAGAGAAAAAGCATACACTTAAACGCACTTGACAGTCAGCTGAAAAACAGGCTTATCAAGCACTGCAGGAGATATTCCTTTGATGAGATCCTCCTTGATAAAATAATGTATGATGAAGATATTTCATATGTATGTATAGAAAACAATGATATCAGCGCCGTGATACTTGCCAAACGATATGGTCAGGATGAAGTATATATCATGCTGCTGGCTAATTTCAGAAAGACCCTTTCCGGGATAATGTCTGTAATGGCTTCCTTTACGGCAGGTTTGTACAAGAGTGAGAATTACGGAAATATCCGTTTTCTTGACAGAAGCGGAAAGGCCCGTATACTGGTCAAAAAACTTCTTCCGTCCGGGAGTAAGATACAAAAGGAAGGAAGCTGTAATACAGCTGTATTGAGATTGGAAAATAACGCCGTGAAAAAGACTGCCGGAGAAAAGACTCCTGTAAAAAAGAAGGTCAGTGAAAAGACCGTAAAGGAGAAGGCAGGCGGGAAAAAGACAGTTAAGGGAAAAGCAGCTGAGGAGAAGGCTGCAGTAAAAAAATCCGTAAAGGGAAAGACCGGCAGCAGACAGAGTGCCGGGAAAAAGACCGGAGGTAAGTAATGGCTGATCAGATCATAAAACAGAAAAAACTTAATGAGGAAAAGACCGGTTTTGTTCAAAGCAGGGAAAAGACCGCAGAGCTTCCTTCTTTTAAACAGCAGCAACTGCAGGCCGGCGAGATAAATGCTGCCGTATCGGGGATCTTTGCGGAGAAATATACAAAAGAGTATATACCCGGAAAAGAGCTAGAGACAGAGGCAGAAGCGGAATATGCAAAGAGCCTTGAAAGCAAGATGCTCTTTGGCATGCAAAAAGGAAAAAAAGCTCTGCAATGATATGAACAGAGTTATCAAGATATTTTGAAAACGGAGATAATACCATGAAATTCGTAAAGATGCAGGGCTGCGGTAATGATTATATATATGTGGACGGCAGTAAGGAAAAGGCAGATAATAAACCTGAGCTGGTAAGAAGGCTCAGTGACAGGCATTTCGGTATAGGCGGGGACGGAGTGATATTTATCAATCCTTCCGAAGAAGCGGATTTTGAGATGGAGATGTGGAATGCCGACGGCACCCGTTCCGAGATGTGCGGCAACGGCATACGCTGCGTGGCCAAGTATGTTTATGATTACGGCCTGACCGATAAAAATCCCGTAAAGATAATAAGCGGAGGAAGTGTTAAGACACTTACCCTGCATTTAAAAGACGGAAAAGTCGATACGGTGACCGTGAATATGGGAGAGCCCATACTGGAGCCGGAGAAGATACCGGTAGACAGTGCTCATTTCGCTGATGATAAGGACGGCATCACAGAGCGGCTTATAAAGCTTGACGATAATAAGGGCAATAAATGGGACTGCAAAGTAACCTGCGTGTCCATGGGTAATCCTCATGCGGTTACTTATGTGGACAGTGTTGATGACATAGATATGGAGAATATCGGACCGGTGCATGAGCATCATCCGGCCTTTCCGAAAGCCGTGAATACGGAGTTCATACAGGTCATAGATGATAAGCATCAGCGCATGCGTGTATGGGAGCGTGGGACGGGTGAGACCTTAGCCTGCGGTACGGGCGCCTGCGCATCGGTCGTATCTTCGGTATTAAATGGCAGAACGGGAAGGAGCGTTACGGTGAGCCTTCCGGGAGGAGATCTGTTCATAGAGTGGAAGGAAGAGGATAACTGTGTATATATGACCGGCCCCGCAAGGGTGGTATTTGAAGGAGAATACACTGCCTATGATCCAGAAAACATTTAAACTCAGCAGCGTGGAAGAGATCTCCGGGATCGCATCAAAGGTCCGGGATATAGCTCTTAACAGGCAGGTATCCGATAAGCTTCTGCTCGCCTGGGCGCAGCTGTGGGATGAGGACAGCTTTTCTGTTTTCCGTCAGGAAGTGTTAAAGCATTTCCCTGACTTTACGATAATAGGTTCCAATTCTCACAGTCATTCAGATATACTTAACAACCGGATAGACGGATCGGGTGATGAAAGGGGATGTCTTCTTACATTCCTTTTTTTTGAAAAAGCAGGTGTATCGCTTCATGGTATAACTGCCGGTTATCGTGAAGAGAGCAGGCAGGGGCTTGTGCTGAGAGAGCTGATCACAAATACGCAGGATACCAAAGCCGTATTTCTGGTACCGCCTGATTATCTCGGCTCCACAGAAGAGGTGCTCGTGCAGCTTAAGGAGCTGAAAGACATCCCGGTATTCGGGATCAAAACATCGCTTCATACCGGTTACGGCAGTTTTGGATATGAACCCGGAAAAGAAGTGATGAACGGGCGTCTTCTCGCGCTGATATTTCACGGAAAGTCTTTAAGCATAAGAGCTCATTATAATCTGGGCTGGACTCCTGTCGGAAAGATCATGACAGTTACCAAAGAAGAGAATCCCTTCTTTGTGGATGAGATAGACGGCAGGAATGCTACGTATGTATACAATAAATATCTGGGGCTTCGTGACGATCAGATCATCCCCCAGAATCTGAGTGAATTTCCGCTTATAATTCACAGAGACGGCGTAAAGGTTTCCCGTATCGGCATTACGGGGCCTAAAGAGGGGCAGCTGATATTCGGCGCGCCCGTTTATCTTAATGACAGGATAAGCTTAAGCTACGGCAATCCCGACGATCTGTTTACCGAGATAGCAGCCGACATTGACGGGATTGCTGCATTCGGGGCTCAGGCGGGCCTTCTTATAGTGTGCTCAAACCGTGTTATGCTGCTTAAAGACAGGGAACTGGATGAGATCGGGCTCTACAGGAAACAGATAAAAGAAGCTGCGGAAGTTTACGGATACGGTGAGCTGTTCTATCTGAACGGTCGCGGCGGAGAATTAAACAGTGCTCTGGTATCGGTTTCATTTAAAGAAACAGAAGACGGGGCAGCTATAGAAAAAACTGAAGAAAGCTCGGAAAAAACTGAAACTGCCGTAAAGGACGCTCATTCCGAAGATATTCTTGTTCCGTTTCACGACAGGCTTTCCAGGATGTTTAAGGAAATGTCGGGTGATCTTATTGCGGCACTTAAAGATGCAGAGGATGCAAACCGTGCCAAATCCGTTTTTTATTCGGCAGTATCCCACGAGATACGAACACCGCTGAATGCCATACTGGGCATGAACGAGATGATACTGAAGGAGTGTGATACTGAAGAGGTCATAAAATATGCCGCTAATATCAAAAGCTCGGGAAAGCTTCTTCTTCAGCTCATTAATGATATCCTGGATACCGGAAAGATCGAAGCGGGAAAAATGGAGATCGTTCCCGTTGATTATAACATAAGAGAGGTTATGAACGAACTGGCCGATATGATCTCCTATTCCGCAAAAGAAAAGGGGCTTGAGTTTTTATACAGCTTTGATGATCAGCTGCCTGAAATACTGCATGGTGATGAAAAGAGGATCAGACAGTGTATTCTTAATCTGCTCAGCAATGCAGTCAAATATACCCCCTCCGGCAAGGTAGTATTCGGAGTCGGTTCAGTCAAAACAGATGATGGTCATGTAAGACTGAAGATCCGTGTTGCCGATTCCGGTATAGGTATAAGACCCGAAGATATAGAGAAGCTGAGCATGCCTTTTGAAAGGGTTGATAATTCTGCAAACTACAAAGTTGAGGGGACCGGTCTTGGACTTAATATAGTCAACAATCTGCTGGCACTTATGGGTTCGCACCTTGAGATAAGAAGTGTATACGGGCAGGGTTCGCAGTTTTCGTTTGTTCTGGATCAGGAAATACCGGCAGATGCCGGGACAGACAAAAATACAGCTGCTGCGGGAAATGATACATGGGGAAAGCTTAAGGCCGAAAATACATCGATCCTTGTAGTGGACGATACGGAAATGAACCTTCAGCTTGTACGTATTCTGTTAAAGGATAGCCGTATCGATATCGATACAGCCGGGGACGGGTTTTTGGCCATCGAAATGGCAGAAAAAAAGAAATACGATATCATTTTCCTTGATCTGAAAATGCCGCAGATGAACGGCATAGATGTATTAAGGAAGATCAGAGAAAACAGGGAGGGTATCAATGCCTCTGCACCGGTCATCTTACTGACGGCGGACGATGGGGATGATATCAGGAATAAGTATATCGAAGAAGGTTTTTCCGATTATATGTTAAAGCCTTTCACACCGGAAATGCTTGAAAATATGATAAGAAAGCATCTTCCGGGAAAAAGCGTTTAAAGGGATGAGGAATGAGCGCTTGACGCGGGCAGATACATAAAGTATAATCACCTGCGTTGACACAAAGGGGTGCCCGGGCGGGTGCCCTTTTGCGCTTTTTGGGGCGGCACACGTACAGGCACCTTATATTTATATTCTCAGGAGGTGCAGCTATGTTAAAGGCAAATCAGGATTATCTTAAATTACCGGGAAGTTATCTTTTTTCAACGGTAGCAAAAAAACAGAGAGAGTTTCAGGAAAAAAATCCGGACAGAAGCGTGATACGCTTAAGTATAGGCGATGTGACCCAGCCGATAGCGCCTGTGATCATTGACGCCCTGCATCGTGCGGTCGATGAAATGGCTTCGCCGGCGGGCTTTCATGGTTATGCACCGGATCTGGGCTATGAATTCTTAAGAAAAGCCGTTTCCGAAAATGATTACAAAGCAAGAGGCTGTATCGTGGAGCCTGATGAAGTGTTCATATCGGACGGGGCCAAGGGCGACTGCGGGAATATCCAGGAGATATTTGATAAGGACTGCAGGGTGGCTGTATGTGATCCGGTTTATCCGGTATATGTTGATACCAACGTAATGGCCGGACGCACGGGTACCTATGATGAAAAGAGCGGTGTATGGTCCGATGTTATCTATATGCCCTGCCTGAAAGAGAATAACTTTGCGCCGCAGCTTCCGAAAGAAACGCCGGATCTGATATATCTGTGCTTTCCCAACAACCCTACCGGAGCAACGATCACAAAGAAACAGCTGCAGGAATGGGTGGACTATGCAAATCGGAATAAAGCTATTATAATATATGATGCGGCGTATGAAGCATATATATCCGAAGACGACGTGCCTCACAGCATTTATGAGTGCGAAGGGGCAAGGAACTGCGCTATAGAGATACATTCATTTTCAAAGAATGCGGGCTTTACGGGACTGCGTCTTGGTTATACCGTGATACCCAAAGAGCTTGAAGCTGACGGAGTAAAACTTCACGCACTGTGGGCGAGACGTCACGGTACCAAATATAACGGCGCACCGTATATCATCCAGCGGGCGGGCGAGGCTGTTTATTCCCCGGCCGGCAGGGAGCAGTTAAAGACACAGGTAGCGTATTACATGAAGAACGCCGCTTATATCAGAGAAGGCCTTAAGGAAGCGGGCTATAAGGTATCGGGAGGTGTGAATGCACCCTACATCTGGCTTGAGACTCCCGATAATATGAGCAGCTGGGATTTCTTTGACCTGCTTTTGGAGAAGGCAGGTGTGGTAGGTACTCCGGGTTCGGGTTTCGGACCTTCGGGTGAACATTATTTCCGCCTTACGGCATTCGGCAGCTATGAGAATACCGTGGCGGCGATCAAAAGGATAAAGGAGATGTGATATGGCAAAAGCAGCAGTGTTTCTGGCAGACGGTTTTGAAGAAGTGGAAGCTATGGCTCCGATCGATATCTTAAGAAGGGGAGGAGTCGATGTCACTACCGTATCTATCATGGGAAGGAAGGAAATACACGGTTCCCACGATATTGATGTAATGGCGGATGCCCTGATAGAAGATACGGATCTGGATAAGATGGATATGCTGATACTGCCCGGCGGTAAGCTGGGAACTCAGAATGAGGAAGCCTGTGAAGCACTGAAGGCTAAAGTCAGGGAATTTGATGCCGCCGGCAAATATGTGGCTGCCATCTGCGCAGCTCCCACCATATTCGGGCACATGGGCATCTTAAACGGTAAGAAAGCTACATGTTACGGTGGCATGGAAGGAGAGCTTAAAGGCGCCTTTGCCTGCACCGATCCCGTGGTTGTTGACGGACATATCATCACATCGCGCGGCATGGGAACTTCCGTAGCCTTCGGGCTTAAGCTTTTAGAGATATTCACCGATAAGGCCACTGCGGATAAGATGGCGGCAACCGTCATGGTGCCGTAAAGCTTTTTGAAAAAAGACCGGAGAGGACAGGATATGTGTGTATCCTGAGCGGATCGGAGCCTGAAGATGAAGGAACGGGATAAAGGGATAATTCTTAAGACAGCACGCTGTTATATCCGCGAGATCACGCCCGAAGACGTGCCGGCAGAGTTTGAATTATATAACAGTCCCCATATGACGGACTATATTGAACCGCTCTGGGATATCGAGGAAGAGACAGAGTACCAGAGGCAGTACATGGAAAACATATACGGGGAATATGGGTACGGCATGTGGGCTGTCTTTGATAAAATGACAGACAGGCTTATCGGAGAAGCGGGGCTTGAGCACCGCACGGATACCGACAGGGAGAAATTCCCCTATGACTGGATGTTTGATGAAAAATGTGATGAGCTGGGGTTCTGTTTCGCGGAGGATCTGTGGGGACAGGGTTACTGTACCGAAGTCTGCCGTGCCATAATAAAATACGGGACAGACACGCTGGGACATAACTGTTTCTTTGCAAGGGCAGAGAAGGAAAACGCTGCATCGGTAAGAGTACTGGAAAAGCTGGGATTTAAACATTATGAAGGGATCTATTACAGACTGATGATCTGATCATGAAAAATCTTTGGAAATATATTGGTTCATATAAAAAAGAATGTGTGCTGGGGCCTCTGTTTAAATTACTGGAGGCCTCATTTGAGTTGTTCATACCGCTTCTGGTAAAACAGATAATCGATGTGGGTATACCAAACGGCGATACCGCATTTATCATACAGCGTGTGCTTATCATGGCGGCTCTTACCTTTATAGGCATGGTGTGCTCGCTTACGGCGCAGTTCTTTTCGGCAAAGGCTGCGACGGGCTTTTCAGCCCGGGTAAAATCCGCAGTATTTTCCCATATACAGACGCTTTCACATACAGAGCTCGATAAGACGGGTATATCCACTCTGATAACACGTCTTACCAGCGATATAAATACGCTGCAGGGCGGAGTAAACATGAGCCTGCGTCTGTTCCTGCGTTCACCATTCATAGTGCTGGGCGCAGTATTTATGGCATTTACCATAGACGTAAAGAGTGCTCTTATTTTTGTTGTGACCGTGCTGGCGCTGTCGATAGTTGTATACGGTATCATGCTGATCACCGTACCCATGCATAAAAAAGTGCAGGGAGATCTTGATAAGGTTACAGGTGCTGCACGTGCAAATATAAGCGGTGTGCGTGTGATAAGAGCCTTCGGTCTGGAAGATAAGGAGCAGGAACACTTCAGCAGATCAAACGATACGCTGGTACATATGCAGATACTGGCCGGCAAGATATCGGCATTGTTAAATCCCGTAACTTTTGTACTGATAAATCTGGGCCTGTGTGTATTGATACACCAGGGTGCCATTGCTGTTGATACCGGCAGGTTAAGCCGCGGTGATGTGGTGGCGCTGGTCAATTATATGTCTCAGATACTGGTGGAACTTATCAAGCTGGCTAATCTGATAGTGCAGCTCTCACGTGCGCTGGCCTGCGGAAGCCGCATATCTTCTGTCATGGATATCAGCTCTTCCATGAAGGACGGGGATAAGGAATATAAGAATACCGCGGGATCTGCAGCGATAGAATTTAAGGGAGTGTCTTTCAGGTACGCAGATGCATCGGAAGATTCGGTTAAGGATATCAGCTTTAAGCTTCCTGCGGGAGCCACCCTGGGTGTGATCGGAGGTACAGGCTCGGGTAAGAGCAGCGTGATCAATCTGATCCCTCGTTTTTATGATGTTACGAAAGGCAGCGTGCTGATAGACGGTACGGATATTAAGGAGTACAGCCTGAATTCGCTTCGCGGCCGTATAGCTGTAGTCCCGCAGAAGAGCGTACTCTTTTCCGGCAGTATAAGGGAAAATATGCTCTGGGGTCGTAAGGATGCGACAGATGCCGATATCGAAGAGGCACTTAAACAGGCACAGGGATATGATTTCGTAATGGAAAAGGAAGGCGGCCTGGACTATATGGTGAATAAAGGCGGCAATAACTTTTCCGGCGGGCAGAAGCAGCGTCTGGCAATTGCCAGGGCACTGGTAAGAAAGCCTGCGATACTTATACTTGACGATTCCACATCGGCGCTCGATTATGCAACGGATGCAGCGCTGCGAAAAGCCATAAAGGAAATGAAAGATGCGCCTACCACCGTGATAGTTTCACAGCGCAGCGCTTCGATCATGCATGCGGACATGATACTTGTACTGGATGACGGGCATGTAGTGGGGCTGGGGCGCCATGAAGAGCTTCTTAAGGATTGTGAGGTTTACCGCGAGATCTACAACAGCCAGTTTGGAGGTGATGACAATGCGCTTTGATAAAAAGGTCATACGACGCATATTGCATTATCTTAAACCATACTGGTTCTTTATGTTGTGCTCGCTTATATTTGCGGCAGTATCATCACTTCTGGCCCTGTATCTGCCGGTGCTTACCGGGCAGGCGGTAGATATAGTCATCGGAAAAGGGCAGGTTGATATGGGTGCCATAAAGAGTGTTATCTTTAAGATGCTCTGTATCATAGGGATATCAGCTCTGGGGCAGTGGATCATGAATGCATGCAATAACCATGTGGCATATTGCAGCGTGCGTGATATAAGGCACAGCGCGTTTGAGAGGCTGCAGAAGCTCCCGCTTTCGTACATGGATTCACATCCTACCGGGGATATTCTAAGCCGCATGATAGCGGATGTCGATACTTTTGCGGACGGACTGCTCATGGGCTTTACGCAGTTCTTTACAGGCATACTTACGATCATAGGCACACTGATACTTATGGTATCCATTCATAAATGGGTCGCACTGGTGGTCATACTGCTCACGCCGCTGTCCTTATTTGTTGCGGCGTTCATAGCAAAGAATACATCCAGCTTCTTCAAACAGCAGTCCGTTACAAAAGGGGTGCAGACCACCATCATCGACGAGATGATAGGAAACGAAAAGCTGGTGAAGGCCTTTTCGCATGAAGCCGAAGCAGAGGCTGTTTTTAATGAGAATAACGCAGAACTTGAGAAGATATCCTTAAAAGCGGTATTCTTTTCATCACTTACAAATCCCAGCACGCGTTTTGTGAACAATCTGATCTATGCGCTGGTGGCCCTGGCAGGCGGCATAGCTGTTATACGGGGGCACATGAGTGTGGGTAATCTCACGGCATTTCTAAGCTATGCGAACCAGTATACCAAGCCGTTCAACGAGATCTCCGGTGTGGTGACAGAGCTTCAGAATGCGATCACCTGTGCGGGCAGGGTATTTGAACTGATAGATGAAGAGGCACATACGCCCGATAAGGAAGATGCGCTAAGGCTTGAATCTGCAAAGGGCGGCCTGGATATAAAGAATGTAAGCTTCTCTTATGTTAAGGATAAGCAGCTTCTGCATGATCTTAACCTGAAAGTCAGACCGGGCCAGAGGATCGCCATTGTAGGACCCACCGGATGCGGAAAGACCACACTGATCAATCTGCTGATGCGTTTTTATGATGTTGATAAGGGGAGTATCCTGGTTGACGGAAATGATATCAGGGATTATACCAGACATTCATTGAGGGAAAACTACGGTATGGTGCTGCAGGAGACCTGGCTTAAACCCGGTACCATAAGAGACAATATAACCCTTGGAAAGCCGGATGCCACGGATGAAGAGGTGATAGCGGCGGCAAAGAACTCGCATGCACACAGCTTTATCATGCAGCTGCCCAGGCAATATGATACCGTGATAGGTGAGGACGGAGGACAGCTCTCACAGGGGCAGAAGCAGCTTATCTGCATAAGCCGTATCATGCTTTCGCTCCCGCCCATGCTGATACTCGATGAGGCGACCAGCTCCATCGATACCCGTACGGAACTGAAGATACAGGATGCTTTTGCAAGGATGATGAAGGGCAGGACCAGTTTCATCGTGGCACACAGGCTCTCTACGATAAAAGAGGCTGATATCATTCTTGTCATGAAGGATGGAAACATAATCGAGCAGGGCGATCATAAGAGGCTGCTTTTGGCAGGAGGATTTTATTCAAAGCTGTACAGAAGCCAGTACGAGATGTAGAGGGCTCATAATTCACGATGCCCTGTCTGTATTTAATGCAGTATCTGTGCGAAAGTCACATAGAACACCTCACAGGAGCCGCCGCCGGTATCTGTGCGGGTGGTGCTGGAATTCCAGGAAAAAGTCTTTCCGCCGGATGCTGTACCGCTTATGTTTACGAGATATCCTTTAAGGTGAACATGATCTCCCTTTCGGATCTTTTTGATGGTATTTTTAACTGAATTGTCGGCAGCTATGATATGGTTGTTGGCTGACTGCAGGGATATGGAAGTCGCAGCATCCATGCCTTTTAATGCTACAGGCGCTATCTCTTCATAAGAATCGGCTGACCAGTGATACCAGCGGTTCGACTGTCCCCAGTGGAAATCTATAACTTCGTTGTAAGCGGCTACGCTCCCCCAGGCCAGCGCCAGATCCCGCGGAGCCAGCTTTCCGCCTATATCCGTTTCCGGATAATCCTTTGTGTGTATTACCAGAGCTTCGATATCATAAGCATAATCATAATCTATGCTCAGCTTCCATTCACCTATTGTGCGGTCGATATGTCCTTTTTCCGCAGTCTGCACAGGTTCGCCTATCCCGGCTACAGCACGCCTGCGGCCGCTTTTGTAAACAAAAAAGGCGGCTGTGAGGGCAAGGGCTATCAGGACTATATACGGGATGACCGATCTTTGTCTTCTTTGATAATCCATATCAAGATAATACAGTATAAACCGGAAAAAGTCACGTATAAGATGTTTGAAAAGAGCAGGGTATTATGATAACATAAAACAGTTATGGCAGTGAACGATAGCGTGAAGGAAAACCGGGGGCTGGATGAAGCGATAGCAGGAATGAATAACATGAGGGGGCTTATGGCCTTATGGATCGTTCTTGGTCATCTTGGGATGAACATGAACATGGAAAACAGGGCATTTCTTCTTATGCAGCGCTTTGATCTGGCTATCGTCGGGGTTTTCTTTTTCCTTTCGGGATATGGCCTTGAAAAGAGCTTTCGGAATAAAAAGGATTATCTAAGGAGCATAGTGATAAAAAAGATACCACGGCTTTTTATCATGACGATTGTCCAGTATTTTCTGACTATCGGCTGTTTTCTTTTATTCCATTATCGCTATGAGGGGGAGGGACTGATATCCGAGTACATTAAGAGTCTTAACTGGTATATGTGGGAACTCGCTGTATTGTATCTGGTCTTCTTTATCTCTCATATGTTATTTAAGAATGTAAAAGCTTTTTATCTTGCAGGGATACTTTCTGCAGCATTGATGATAACCGTGTTTTTGGTACAGGGGCCGTATGCAGGCTGTTTTTCCGGAATGGCATTTCCGGCCGGTATGATCATCTGCGGGATAAAGAAAAAAGCTGAAGAGTTTATTGATGCCTCATATATACGCAGCTTTTTGATAGTACTGTCATTACTGATCATCTCCGGTCTGCTTGTTTTCCTGCCGCAGAGCAGCTTTGTTGCGCTGATCTGGAAAAATCTGTTTTCTGTGGTGTTTGCTCTTTTTGCGGCGCTTATTTTTCTGAAAACGGATATCCGTTCCCGCATATTGCGCTTTCTTGCAGCCATGTCACCGGAAATATATCTGTATCAGTTTACGGCGGCAGGTCTGGTATCACTGATCCTCTACAGAAGGAATGATCTGAACAGAGGTCTGGTATTTGCAGCCTGTTCGTTTGTGCTTACCTTTGTTATGGCGCTTGCGGTCTATGCCATAAGAACAGTGATAGAAAAGCAGTTTCATAAAAGCCGGTAAGGGCAGTGCTTGCCATAAATAATCAAGTATGATATATTGCGTGCTAAAGCAATGAACTACTATCAGACGGAGGAGAAAAATGAGCAGAACAGAGATACTTGAGAAAGTAAATGAAGTGTTCAGGGAAGTATTTGAAGATGACGATATAGTGGTCACGGAAAGTACCACAGCAAATGATATCGAGGACTGGGACAGTCTGATGCATATCACACTGATAAGCGAGATAGAAGCTGCATTCGGTTTCCGCTTTGCCATGAAGGATGTGGTGGGAATGAAGGATGTAGGAGAGATGCTCACCATAATAGAGGCTAATGCGGCAAAATGAAACACTACAGTTTTGAAGAACTGAAGGTAGGTGTAAGTGAGAGCTTTAAGGTGACTGTTACCGAAGAAATGATCGATGCCTTCAGGAAGATGAGCGGAGATGAAAATCCTCTTCACTGTGATGAAGAATATGCGGAAAAATGCGGCTTTGCGGGCAGAGTTGTGTATGGGATGCTCACGGCTTCATTTTTTTCAACGCTTGCGGGGGTGTATCTGCCGGGGGAACGCTGTCTTCTGCAGGAAGTAAACAGCCGTTTCAGGGCACCGGTATATGCGGGGGATGAGCTTACTGTAGAAGGAAGCGTAAAAGAGCGGCATGAAGGCTTTAAACGTATTCGCATTTTGGCAACAATACGCAATCAGGATGGAAAGAAGGTTTCATCGGCAGAGATATGGGCAGGTGTTCGTGAATGAAAGATATACTCATGATAGGTGCATCTTCGGATGCGGGGACCGGGATCTTAAAGCATCTATGCGATAATGATAAGGAACTGCGTATTTTTGCACATTACAACAGGTCCGATGAAAAGATCAGCGCTCTTTCAAAAGCATATCCCGAAACAGATTTCATCACATACGGATACGATCTTACGGATTGCCGGAATACACAGAAGATGGCAGAGAAACTGCTGGCGGATGGATGTGTACCTTCGGCATTTATCTATCTGCCTGCACCGCCTTTTTCCTATATGCGGATAAAGGAGTTTGAGGCAGGAGCTTTAAAGGATTCACTCAGTGTAGGGGCTGAAAGTTTTCTTATCCTGTGCAGGTCATTTCTGCCTGTCATGAAAAAGAACGGGGGAAATGTCATGGTAATGCTGACAGCTTATGTGGCAGATGAACTTCCCCCGAAGTTTATGACCGATTATATCGTAGGAAAGTATGCGCTGCTGGGAGCGATGAAAACGGCAGCAGCCGAATACGGGTCCGATAAGCTGAAGATCAATGCACTCGCGCCTGATATGATGGATACGCATTTTCTTGATAATATAGATCCGCGGATAAAGGAAATGAACGCAGTTAATGCTCCGGCCGGCAGGCTCCTTGAACCGGCTGATCTGCTGCCGGCGGTGGATGAATTATTATCTCCGGATCTTAAGGAAAACGGACTTATCCGCAGAGTGAGTCTTTAAACTATATATGTTTTAAGGGGGACGAAGCTCTCACAGGAAACGATAAAGCGGCCCTCTTTACCTTCCATGGGAGTAAAGCCCATTTTTGTATAGATATCGGCAACCATTGAATTTTTGGGAGTGGGAAGGTATTCACCGATCACATATTCAGCTCCGGCATTCTTAGCCTCAGCTATCACCCTGTTTATTATGTATTCTTCCATACCGCGTTTTAATACCCGGCAGCTCATTATCCAGGTATCGATAAAGAATGCATTTGTTTCCTTTTTCATTATAACGGCACTTATCAGCCCGTGATCTCCGAACTTATCCTTAAGACAGAAATACAGGGTCAGGTGATCGCTGCTTTCACTGAAGCGGCGGATATCATCTTCCGTATACCTTACGGTACGCAGATTGAACTGGTTTGAACGCTGTGAAAGCTGAGCGATCCGCGGATAATGGAAAGGTGTAAAAGCTCCGCAGTCGGCCTTCATTTCAAGTGCTTTCAGATACTCATCATAATCCGCATACTGCGACTGTGTACTCCGGCGTCCTGCCTCTGCCCTGTATTGACCGGTTCTGTCGGCATCGGCGGCGGAAAAACTGGCAGTGTCAAAAAGATTGAGAGATGAAAGGAATGAGACATAGAAAGCGGGGTCTTCAGGGATATCGGGAACCGTTACCTCCGGAAGCATGCTCCGTACCAGTCCGCGTTCAAAAGGGTTGTCGTCTATAAAAACAAAGCTGTCGAGGCCAAGATTTAAAAGCTCACTGATATGACGGATGTTTGAAGCTTTATCTTCCCAGTTAGCGATAAACAGCGCGATATCCTCCGGGTGCAGGACCATTTCAGGGTGTTTTTCAAAAGGCTCCCTGGCTTTGTCCTCATCATTTTTAGAACATACGCAAAGGAGTATACCTCTGTTTTTAAGTTCCTTAAGCCAGCGCTGGAATTCGTAAAAAGCATGGCCGCTTCCCAGCTCGCCGATCTGTATGCCTTCCAGCCCGTCGTCGCCTATCACACCGCCCCATAATGTATTATCAAGATCGAGTACGACACATTTTTTGACGGCACCTTTTAACGCACGTATCATCGCAACGGTCTTTTCTGCTATGCTGCCTAAAGCATCGGGCATAAAGCTGAGTTTGGCGCCTGCATATAAACGTTCATCGTGCAATGCGCTTCTCCCGATACGTCCCTGTATGGAGGCGATATCTATCAGGAAGACTCCGGGATGTGAAGATGCCTGATCGGCCAGCATAAGGTTTAACAGGCGCTGCTGATATAAAAAGGAGCTTTTTACCTGTGCGGAAAGATTTCCGTATATACCGTCATCAAGTTCGGGATAATTAAACTGCAGTATGCGTATCCCGCCGGCTTCATGAAGGCGCTCCCAGTATGATACTATTTCCGTGATCTTATTATCCGCAAAGTTTTCACGCTCCGAAAGGGGAGTATCATGATAGGCTTCGTATAAACGTTCCGTGCACATGGCCAGGATCACTCCTTCGGGATCGTGGGAATAAAGCTCCGAAGAAGGATCTGTTATCTGCGCACGGATCTGATCATAATCCGTATCCAGCAGATCAAGATTGTAAGAAGCGGCATATGCTGCCCCGCGAAGTGCCACTGCCAGATGTTGGGTGGCACAGTCGCCCAGAAGCACATAACGTAGCCTGGGGAAGGAAGAAGCGTCCTGTTTTGATAGTTTTTTTAATTCAATGAATTTCATTTTTTCTCCTCGCGGTATCTGATAAGTGATCCGGCCAGGGCGTGTGAGTAGATACGCGCGCCTTCCGAATTAAGATGTGCGGGATGATTGTAAAAATATTTCTTTTCCATCAGAGTATCCTGTGGCCTGTTGATAAAATCCATATGCAGGGCTTTTGACAGCTCATTATGAAAAGCATTCAGAGCATCATCATCATTTTCAATAGTCACATCCAGAAAGGGAGCATAGGCGATGACGAGTGTAACGCCGTTCTTATCACACCATGCTTTAAACTCATTGAGTTTTTCTGCGGTCTTTTTATCCATATCATCCATTTCAAGATATTCATAAGCTTCGTTATACTCGTCCATGGCAGGAAGGGAACCGAGACGATCGGCAGTCATATTTCCGCATTCGTCAAAAGAATCTATGGAATAGATCTGTTTCTTTCCGGAAAGTTTTGATTCAAACCAGATGACCGGTCTGCCTATCGTCAGGGTATAGATCTTGCGCCAGATGAGAGGATTGCGGGAGTCTTTAAGTCCGTCACGGCTTTCGATATAAGACATCAGCAGTTCTTTATCGGGTTCTAAGGCGGCACAGATCGCAACAGGATCTTCATAGCTCTGGTTTGCAGCTCCAAGCATGTAGATGAGAGTGTCTCCCGGCCGGACAGCTTTGCGGGCAAGATCGATGAGGATCGGTATGCCCATGCTTCCTTCTACTCCGAGTATCTGGGTTTTCTGACCAAGAACCGACTCCATTTCGGATGTATTTACCCCGAAGGGAACATAGGAGGATCCGAATACGATGGTCTGCGGATCACGATCCGCGGTGAGAGCATCTACCTGTCTAAGCAGAGCGCGTTCATAGGAACGGTCGTAGGCGTCGGGGAAATCCGGATCGAGCCAGAGTATATCAAAAAGTACCCTTCTTAAGACAAGGCACAGAAGAAATAACACAAGCCCCTTTAACAGGAGTTTTATGAAGGCTTTTGCTGTTTTTTTCGATTCAGAAGACTGCATAGGCGAATCCTATACCTCCCTGTTCGGCTTTTGAAATACAGATCAGCAGGATACCGCATACATAAAGCGTCCAGCGCAGAGGTACGGGAGCTTTATGAAGCTTTTCACATATATCGATACCGTTATATCTGCATACATCCGTGATCAGGACGATGATCACCGGGATGATCAGCAGGAAAAGATCCAGTATGTGGAAATATATGAACTGTGCGCATTCCCATACTCCGGGAGCAGACAGCATACCTTTTATCATAGAGGAGCAGATCTCAAGAGAATCTGCCCTGAAAAAGAGGAAACTGAAGGCAACAAGAAGGAAGGTGCGCAGCATACGGAAAGCTTCCATGAAACGGCTTTTAAAGAACCGCGGAGCTGATCCGTTTATCTTATCATATACAGGTTTCAGTATTTCGGAAAAGATGATCAGCGCTCCGCAGAACCAGTCATATACAAGGTAAGTGGGTTTTAATCCGTGCCATACACCGATCAGGGTCCAGTTTACGACAAGTGCTATCACAAGAGGAACGGTCTTCATCAGATATCTGCTGCCCTTCTTTTTAAAATGCTTCTGTAAAGCCATGCAGGGGCGGGAGCGAAGAACAGGAAAGAAAACATAGGAACGGAAATATAAGCCGAGAGAGCGGTGCCAGCGTCTCCAGAATTCCGCCATCGACTTTGCTCCGTAGGGTACATCAAAGTTTTCGATCAGTTCAATATCAAAAAGCCGCGCCACACCTAGAGCGATATCCATATATCCTGAAAAATCGGCATAAAGCTGAATGGCATATAATAAGAGAAAGAATACTACGGTAAGGCCGGACCCTGTTTTTCCGGTGAGAAAAGGCTCATAAAGGACTGAGTTTATGCGGTCGGCTATAACAAGCTTCTTCATAAGACCGTAGGCTATGCGGTATAAGGCTTTTACCGTTCTTTCATAGTCCAGTGTATGAGGTTTTACAAACTGCTCTTTCAGGGCATTATAATCTGCAAAGGGTCCCTGCAGTATATGCGGAAAAAATGAAATATAAAGAGCATATTTTGCGGGATTCTTTTCTGCGGCGGTGGTCCCCCTGTATACTTCGATGCAATAGGCTATACACTGCAGGCCGAAGAATGACAGACCGGCGGGAATGAGAAAGTGCTTAACGGGAAGACGCATCATGGCAAGCCATATGAGAAAGATACAGCTGACCGCTGTAAGAAGGAAGGCCTTATGTTTAAGGCGTTCAAGCAAAAGCCCGGCTGCCCACGATACGGATACGGCACCGGCAAGTAACATAAGATCCTTTACTCCGCAAAAATAATAAAAATATCCGCTTGATATAAGAAGCAGGATCCACTGGTATTTTTTCGGCATTATATAGTATATAATAAAAACAACCGCAACGAAGCGGAAGAATTCAAACGTCGTTACATTCATGCCATCGATTATAGCATAAGAGATACTTTTTGCAACTTTTGGGGTGCAATAATGCATTTGACAGGAAATGTAGCTTCTTGTATCCTTATAACTAATGAAAGAGAGAATAATAAAGGAATTAAAACAGAATAAATATCTATGCGGAGTATTATTTGTACTTGTTTTTTTTGTACTGCTTCATCTGAGTTTTGTGGGACTTTTCAGTGATGATCTGTGGTTTTTGGGTATGATAAATGAGGCTGAGTCCCTGCCTGCTCTTTTGGCTGAACGTTATCAGACATGGACAGGCCGGCTGATCCTGGAAGCCGTTTGTTTTACTCTGGTAAAGCTTCCCTTTTCTGTGTGGTGCGTTATAGATGTGCTTATGTGTCTCCTGCTGTACCACTCTCTGACGGGAATTTTTATTAATGATCATAACAGCAGCGGAAATCTTGTTATGGGTGTGATGATGGCATGTTACCCGTTTATGCACATGGCATCTGCAGGCTGGATCAGCACCAGCCTTAATTATCTGTGGCCTTTTGCGTTAATATCTTATGTCATCTATGTGATGATAAGAGCTATCAGCGGAGCTGGTATACGAAAAGCAGAGTATGTCTTTTCGGTTGTGGCATTTATATATGCAGCCAATTCGGAACTGTGTGCAGAATTTGCGATCCTCTGTATAATCGGATGCATGATATATAAAGCAGGATCACATTCAAAACTAAAGCTGCTCAGTAAATATGAAGCTGTTATACTTTTGATGGCACTTGTGGAGATCGCTTTTGCTTTTATGGCACCCGGAAATGCACTGCGTTTGGAGACAGAAGTGCGTTGGATGCCGGAATTTAATGAACTTTCCCTTTTTCGTAAGGGCATGCTCTGCGGTATATTTGTTTTTGAACATTTTGTTGCAATACCTGATGTGATCTTCTTTTTCTTTACCCTTCTTATAGTACTTTGCGGTTTATGCGAAAAGCGCAGATTATGGGAAAAGCTGATACTGATCACTCCGTTGATGACGGATATTGTTTTTTCTTTGTTTTATCTGATAAAAGATTTTATCATTGGAGGAAAGAGAGAATATGATTATTCATATCCAACAGTGTATCCCGTCGATAATTTTGAAAAGATTCTGCAGATAACAGAATTTGCCGGTTTGATCCTTGTAGTAACAGCCACTGTTGTTTCCATGATATTGATATTTAATAATGGATTCAAAAAGCGCTTTATTGCTGTCTGGTTTCTCGGAAGCGCTTTTGCGGTCAGGATGTCTCTTATGCTTTCGGCTACCATGTTTTCATCATGGCATCGTACACTTATATATATGTATTTCGCAATGATCTGTGTGTCATGCATGATGCTGGAAATGCAAAAAGAACGTATAAGAAAAGTGCCGTGGATGAGACTTTTGTGTCTTTTTACTATGCTGTTCGGTATGGCTGTGAATGTGATATTAACGGTAGGTCATCAGATTCGGAGACGGTAAGCGGATATACATGGAAAGCTGTATGATCCGGGAGTGTTTATAAAAGGGTGAGAGCCGTTTATGAAAGAAATATGCTTAAAAGCGGATAAAGAGAATATAGACAGGGCTTTTGCATTTATTGAAGGAGAGCTTAATGAGATCCCGGAAATAAGCCGGAAGGATGTGCTCAGGCTTCATATGATCATTGATGAGATATTTGCCAATATATGTAACTATGCATATAAAGGTATAAAGGGTTATGTATGGATCTCATTTTCGTATGAAACTGCAAAAAAAGCAGTAACGATCACTTTTGCGGATGATGGTTTCCCGTATGATCCGCTGTCGGCAAAAGAACCGGATACCACGCTTTCCGCAAAAGAGAGAAAGGCAGGAGGG
>CACZBK010000017.1 GCA_902779395.1 uncultured Lachnospiraceae bacterium
TCACGCACCTTCATCTCCACCCAGCCTTTCTGGGTAAAGCACTCCCAGACAATGGATGCAAAAAGATCCTTTGTACGTCCATCCATGGGATTACGGTTATTCCTTTCCTTAAGAGCCGCATAAAAAGTAAATTCTTCTTCAGGCTCCGGAAGCCGGCTGGCTACAAAATACAGGCAGTCCCCTGTTGTCGGCTTATCACCGTAAATAAGTGCAGGCAGCCTTACCTCTCTGTCCAAAAGATATGAGAAATCGGTAAATGTCTGTTCCTGTTCTTCTCCTTCTTTTTTCACGCCGTATATCCCCAGCAGGTGACGTTTATCAAGCCTGATCTCCCTGTTGGTCTCAAATACCAGATCTCCTATACGGAAACGATGGTTCGCCGGAATAGTAACGCTTTCCTTAACTCCCGATGCTGACAGAAGAAGCCTTGCACATCTGCCTTTTTGTATCTCAAACCCCACAAGTTTAAGAAGATTCTCCTTAACCCTGAAGGGGATGTCATCCATATTATCCTGCTGCAGAGTGGAAAATCCCAGCAGGGTCTCAAGTATGGTGATCCCGGGATCCGATGGATTGAAATCCGTCCATTCGGAAGTATACAGAGGTATATCCGAAACTGCCTCCGCCATGCGTTCTTCAAATGTTTTTCGTTCGTTCTCGATATAAGTAAGCATATACCGCTATCTCCTGTTTTTATTCATCCGGTGTAGGGATCTAATACAAAATATGTACTTTGTGCTCACCGCTTCTTGGTATCATGAACGGCGTAACTTTAAGCTCGGAAAGATCCGTTTCATGTTCACCGTCCGCATCGGTATAGCGTGCGATCATAACTGATTTCTTTACTACGGCCCTGCTCTTTAATACATCCAGCCTCATAAGGATCTGGGGCTTTCTGGGCATGCTTCCTATCTTCCAGCCGCCTCCCCTGCCATAGCCCAGGGGATCGAGATATTCCTTCAGGCTGTCATACAGCATTCCCTGTATCTCAAAGGAATCATCCAGGCTCACGACATCCACCCAGACATTGACCGAGATATCCACATATATGGGTTCCATCAGCAGGAGCTTTTCGGGATTCAGCGTAAGCTCACAGTGCGACAAAAGCTCTTCCTTAAGCCCGCCCATTATCCGGTGGAAGGCAAATGAACCTTCCTCGTGATCCCGCATGAGCAGTATAAAGCAGATCTGTGAGGGATCTTCCTTTCCGTCCGGGGTTATACCTGAGATCCCCGCCACCTGGTCTATCGCATCGGAATATGATAGTATCGCACGTTTATAATCCTCCATCGATACCAGACGGTTACGGGAAGAAAGAATACCTGCCCCGCGTTCCAGTGCATTATCTATCGTTTCTATATTACTGCCGCCATATGCTTTAACGGGATTGCTTATAGCCCCGATATAATCAAGATTTATTGCAGATGAAGTTATGGTATTGTCTTCCACATTACCCATTCTGCCGTTACAGCATCTCAGGATCAGCTTAACGGCCACATCATCGATAACCCTGGGGATAGCAGTATGTATACCGTCTCCGAAGATAAGAAGATTATTCAGACGGTCCAGCTGGTATACTCTTGGATCCTCTGCAGTCTCAAAGCGCTCCGTCTCCTTCCATTTTACGAAAAATGCCATGACCTGCCCCTGCGGGTCGGTCTCTATGCTGACGTTATCAGGATCATCTGCAGCCATACGTAACATGTTTTCCCTTGAAAAGCGCCCGTATTCATTAACCCAGACGGTTGCATCAAGTACATTGCCGTCTCCAAGGGAGAAACGCATATCCGGAACAGCTTCATCGATATAGATCGGCACCTCGGGCCTGGTCTCAATATTCGATACGAACACAGCGTTCATCGCTATCGCCGCGATCCGCGGAAGGGCAGATCTGTCTTCGTCTTCTCTTTCCTTTTTTACACGGAGCACTCTTATATAATAATTCCGGTTTCCTTCCAGCTCTGTTTCCTTCATATCTGAAGGAGGCATGAACATAACCACACCGGAACGTGAAAAATCCCTGGTGTAATCCAGGACCTTCATCTGTCTCCACCCATCATAGCCGAAATATTCAAATCTGGTCTTTAAACCGGTAAAGCGTCTCGCATCCTCAAGTTTAAAAAGTATGGATGCCGGCCCGTTATCGATACGGCGTGAAAGCCCTATATAAAGAGCATCCTCATGATAAAGGCTCTTCTCCATCACAACAAAACCTTTTTCATCCAGGAGATTCGAAGTGATATCCTTAACACAGGTCCCATACCACAGTTTTGCATTCCATGCATCAACAAAACGGTCTTCATAGCTGTAAGAGATCCTGAGGTCTTTGATTATGGGATAGTGATGAACCGCAGGTCTTACATAACAGTTATCACATTTGATAAGCGCAAAACGGAAAGACCGCCCATGGTAAGAACCTGTAGAGCTCTCCTCCCAGTCATCCGGACATATAAAGCTTAAGACTATGTGCTTGGCTCTCTCCTCAGCAAACAGATTACGTTCATCCGCTTCAAGAGGCAGCCGCCTATAACCTGTGCCGTTATAGTATTCTATCGCAACTTCCTGCGCAAAACAGTCGGCATAGATCTCTTTTCTAACCTGAGTGGTGCGTCTTTTGATGATCTTTAACTCTACCTGTTCCTCTAAGGCATTTAAGCTTATCCTGTGCTGATCCGTCAGCAGATCAAACTCAATGGTGATACGTGCTCCTGCCTTTGAGAAATAACGGTCATGTCCCACATAACATTCCGAATACAGAGAAAGCGTATCTGAGAAAGGCAGGAAACGTTCGACATTCAGGTCATTTGCTCCTGTATTGACAGCTTCCGCACTGACGAATGCTCCTCTTGATGAAAAGCTTACCCTGTCTGCCTTATACGGAGCTGAAGGAGCCTGTTTTGCCTTTAACATAAGCGTATCAAAATGCCCGTTAGCCGCGCTCTTTATAACAAAAGTATCCTGCGCTTCTCTTTCTATGGCTTTGACCGGCATGATCTCTTTATCTTCCGATGAATAACAGAACTCAAAATCTCCGGCCTCTATCGCATCACATAAAAGCTTATTACCTTCTATCTTAACCTGTATATCCTCATCCTCGGTATCAAAAACATAAGGATGGTAGAAGCTTGCGGCATACTGCTCTATACCTTCCTGCGCCGCAAAAAGAGAAAACGGCTCAAATTCCTCCAGCTCTATCTCCTCGGGTTCATCATCCAAAACAGAAGGCCTGCTGAACCTTCCGTAAATCGGGATTATACTGCCGCTTTCCCCGTCTGTTGCAAAAACCGTATTGACACGGCTGCCTGTAACATACAGACTGTGGTCGGTCTCAAACACAAAAGGTTCATCCGTATCGGTAAGAAGCTTAGTCCCTTTGGGCACAGCCGCTCCGGAAATGGTATCGGAAAGCATGTCCATTACAACTATTGAGCTTGCAGGCCTTGCCGGAAGAAGAGAGATATCCAGCATATTGACAAACTCTGTGTGATAACGTTCCAGGATCTCGTTGATCCTTCCGATATTTTCCTCGGCGCTTCTGGCATAGAGCTTTGCGATCGTGGTGCCTACATCAGGCCTTTCGGGATCCGGCTTCCAGCCTGTCTCATACTGAAAAGACAGCTCGTCTACCTTTGCTTCTATATCAGCAGCGGATCTTGTATCAATCTCCAATTTCTTCAACGATCTGCGGATCATAGTTCTCAGGTTCTCCTTC
Source organism: uncultured Lachnospiraceae bacterium (assembly GCA_902779395.1). Classification (GTDB taxonomy): domain Bacteria; phylum Bacillota; class Clostridia; order Lachnospirales; family Lachnospiraceae; genus NK4A136. The sequence goes on from CACZBK010000017.1 coordinate 3,713, forward strand.
AGAATTTTCTTCAGGTGTTACATTAAGGTAAAAAGGAAATACATAATTATCATGCGTATTCGTACTTGATATGGTATATTCGATATTGAACAGGAGCACACCTTCTCTTGCGCTGCGTTCAAGGCTTACACGGACATCGGATATCCTTGGCTCCTGCACCATTATCTGTTCCTTGATGGTACGTACCATCATGTTTATCTTACCGGCATTCTGATCCATGAATGTATAACTCATTATGTTGGATCCGAATTCCGGACGCAGCGGTCTTTCTGTCTGTTGTGTCATAAGTATAAGGTAAATGGATTGTTTGACGCTTTCCTCCTCGCTCACAGTAACAAACCTGCCCGTTGCCGGGTTTATCTGCGGCGGGAATTTCATACCTTTACCCAGAAAATCTTTGGAATCAGCCATTTCCCTGCTCCTATCCTATTTTGATCGGTGTACCCTGTATCTGTACCGCTCCGTTTGCATTCAGCTTTAAAAGGCCCTGTGATTCGGCTGTAACGGAAGCTCCCTTCATTGCCATCTTATTTGTCGCGGAGACATCCACCTTGCCCGATGAGTCTATGACCAGATCCTGACAGCTTATGCTTATCTTACCGCCATCACCGTTCATTACAACCGTTATATTGTCCCCGGCTTTTATAGTGATCTTCTTCGCTGCCTTAATGAGTATCTCACCGTTCTCTGTCTTCATCTGGATCTGTGCATTCTTATCCTTATCCATTATCTCGATAAGCTTTTTCTCATTATCCAGAGTAACCGAATGTGCCTTATCCGGAGTATAAATATTGATCTTATCCTTGGTACCGTCACCATCACCTCCGTCATCCGACGGCATATCCTCAAACTCTATGGAAGAGCCGTGACGGGTAACTATCCTTTTATGCTGATTTTTCTCATGTACCGATTTTTTCAAAAATCTGTCATTTGCCTTACTAACACAGCCGATCACATATGGTCTGTCGATAACGCCTTCCTCAAAAGCCACAAGTACCATGTCTCCTACCTCCGGCAGGAAATAGTGCCCCCATTCGCTTCCGCCGGATGGCATTGCAACCCTCGCCCACTGAAGTATATTTGCTTCCTCATCCCTGGTATGGACCTTTACGCACACTCTGCCCGGAAATCTGTCCAGATAATTATTTACCACCTCACCGACTACAACCCCGAATATCCTTGTGTCGCCTGTATCGGTTTTGGTTATAGCCTTTTCACTGACTTCTTCAAATATGTCAAAAATAGCCATTTAGAACAAGCCTCCCGATTTCTGCTGATTTGTCTTTCCGATCACCCTCGTGGAATAGCGTCCGTCCGCCGAAAAGATATGACTTACGCTCTGTACATAAAATTCATTGGATACCGCCGTTCCCACACCGCTTAAGCTGATATATCTTCCGGGCACTATCTCCGGTATGCCCACCATCTCAAGATCGAGCGTCCCATAACGGTGCGTCATCTCTTCAAACAGATAATTGGCTCTGTTACTCGCATCATCTGCAGTGGATACGGTAGGGTCCACATAAACGAATTTGGATCCGGAGATAAGCTGTTTTGCCNCTTTGATCCCTGCGAAAGCTTATAGGAATTTTTGAGCGTCTTATTAACTGCCTTGCCCTGTCCCACGTTAAGTCCGCGTACCTCTACCTGCTCAACCAGTCCCGTCATATCATACTCTACCGAAAGACGTCTTATCTTAGCTTTCGAAGATATGTCTATAAGAACAGACTGATCGCTCTTTGCTTTTCTGAAAACAACTTCCCCGCCAAGGACAAAGAAATCATAATTGAATTTCCTGGCTGCCTTTACGACAAATTCATAATCACTCTCACCCACCATTTCTATGGTCCGGTCGGTCTTTAGTTTCTTCCTCCGTTTCCTGGTCTCATCATCAAGAGTCATCTCATTTTCGACCGTTATCTCGGGTATACTGCTGACAGCCATTTTATCCGGGGTCTGCTGGATATTTATCTTATCGATGACATTTGCATCCATAAGTGATTTATATATACTCTGGTTAAACAGCTCCGATATCGCATCCGAGTACACCAGTGAAGTAAAACTTCTGCTGTAACGGTTAGCCATCATAACAGCTTTTATATCCATACAGGTAACTTCCAGATGCGCCACATCTCCCTCTTCTATCAGGAAATTAGTCTTAACTATCACACCGCTGAAGATCTCGGTTACACTTTTCTCATACCCCGCAAGGATCTTTACAGGTGCACCGAGCAGTACAAATTTCTTTATGATACCGAAATCAAAACTTCCCTCTACGTAATTATATACATTATAAACATTGAAGATAGCCTGTGATGCCTCAAAACCGGCTGTAAGATCGATCCTTAAGTTCGATACTCCCACCGCCGTATTTCCGCTTATGGTCGTCAGTGATTTCTCGTTGACGATCACTTCCACCACAGGATGCAGGAAACCCTTATACTCTTCAAATAAGCTTTTATATGTCATTACACGCTCCTAAGATCAACCATGCTCACACTCGTCTCCGCAAGAGGATTTCCCATGACAAATGCCTCATGATAAGCATCATACCAGTAGCCGTTTGAATAATCTCTCAGCACCGAATCCGATGTTTCCACGAGGTAGATGCTCATCCTGACCTTTGCTCTCACAGGTGCGCCGGTAATATCAAACATGGTATATTCTGTATTCAGTCTGCGAAGGCTTCCCTCATATTTAAGATCGCCCCATTCAAAACAGACCATGCGGCAATTCTCATTACGCATTATTGCGATGAATGATTCAACTATCTGCTGTACGCTGACCTTCGTATTCCCTGTCAGCGCATCCATTGCTGCACCTTTCGCCACATTGGTCACAGCACGCCCGGCGTCCACCAGCCCCATACTCAGCAGATCCTCTTTAAATGCAAAAGAGTTATTTGTCTGGTCAAAGATAAGTTCCACACTCATCTCCATCTGCAGATCCATGGCACCATTGCCTATACCCGGCTTGCCGCTCTGGTTAAAGTTGGTTATCTGAACGTCATCATCCCCCGCATGCCCGGACAGATGGATGGAAGAAGGATTAAACTGGACCAATATACTCTTATCATATCCTGCACCTTTTCCCTCATTAATTCCGGTTTTATCCGCGATAGCTCCCTGTATGGCCCCGGCTATGCTGCTCGGAACCACAGAGCCCAAAACCGAAGGTGATCCCAGCCCGGAAGTCCCCGGCACCTTTTGAGACTCCATCTCCTTCTTTTTAAGATCCTGCTGGGCACGGTCACGCCCGTCTTTAAAACTTATCCGTGCTTTTGAAACCTCACCTGTGACAGTGGAAACCGCATTGTTCAGAATATCTGCAAAAGCCATTTATCTCCTCCGTCAGTCTGTTAATCCGTAAAGACCTGATCAAGTACTTCATTCCAATACTGAAGATCCGACTGGAATGCCGCATTGATATTAGTCTGCTGTATCTCAAGGTTGACAACCGCCCTTAACGGATTACCCTTTTTATTAAACATGGTATAATTCGCATCAACGCTGAGCAGTTCACCGTGAAAGAACATATCTGCCCATACAAATATCACCTGTCGCGTTCGTTTGAGCATAAGAAGGGAAAAAATCCCCTCTACTGCAGTACGTACGGAAAACTGTCCGTATTTATTCTGCATTATGGAAGTCTTTGCGATATCTACCGCATTGGAGAGTCCTCCCACTCCGTTTTCCATAGAAGCCGATCCGAAGGCATCGGATATGCTTATGTCTTCGAATACAAGCTGAACGGTAAGATAAGTCGATGTCTTTTTATCCGTAGATACCAGTGAGTTGGGCGCATCATTACCCATAGCTGTATACTTCTGTATGGGACCACCCATCGTTTGCATGGAAAGCGAAGCAGGGTTATACTGCACATCCATCGGAACAAAACCCTTAGCCATCATGGAAGCTGTCGTTTCAGCCTCCACTGTCTTTATTTCAACTGCTTTCTTTTGTATCTCCAGCTGATCGGCAGGCTTTCCGACTCTCTTGGCGATCATCTTGCCGGATTTTTTTCTCTGCTTAGTAAGAGATGCCAAAGCTGCAACATCCTCATTGATCGTAGCCCCGGGGATAGAATTATCAAGGCTGAGCATCCTGATATATAAGGTGGCCTTGGCCGTCGTCATCTCCAGGCCTTTTGCGCCTACTCCCAGGGCAACTGCTGCTTCAGTTGCGGCTGCTCTTGTTGCTATAACTTCCCCGATCGATTCTTCCGGCATATCATAATCCTCTTCTTCTCTGCTCGTTTCTAAGCTGTTTTTCTATCCTGCCGTACACACGCTCTGTTATGGTATCGAGCTGTTCACGCATACTGTTCCTTACCAGCCTTCTTATCTCATCATTATTTTCTTCTATGGTAGTGTTCGTATAATTATTCACCACGGTATTGGATTCATGTACATTATTCAGCGTATTTACGCTCTCTGTCCGTTTGGTCTGCTCGATACGCTGCATTTCCTTACGGATATCCTCTATGGTCTCCTCATCAACGGAATTCTCAACGCTCTTATGTACAAACGAAAGTGTTTCTTCCTGATAGTAGGGCTTCGCCGGATTACTCTCAAGCTGCCGTCTGGCCCAGCGGTTTATCACATTTTCAAGCAGCCTGCTTACGGTAGAACTCTGACTGGTGCGTATCACTTCACTTGTATTTATCTGATCCTCCCTGTGGGTGAGGCTGACAAATTCCCGCTCGGATCTGTTATCCATACGGTAGATATTTTCCACTATCTCTCTGGATCTTTCCTCATCGGCAGCAGCTTCCCTGATCGCTTCTGCTCTTTTCTGAACATCCTCAGCGATCTGTTCTACCGTGATCCTCTCTTCATGGATCTCTTCAATGTTATTAAATACCGGATAGATGTTAGTAAGGTTTAAACTCTCATAAAAATCCCCTGAAGCAGTATCCGGCACATATATCCCGCTTCCTGCATATGGTATCACGGAAACAGCTGCAGAAGAAACAGGATATTCCGCTGCAGCCCTGCCTTCTTCTCTTTCATCACCTGCAGGATATCCTGCTGGAATATTTTCTGCTTCTTTCCCGGCTTCTGCCCGTTGCGTCATGTATATATCGTGGATCAGAATGTTTGTATTATCAGCCGATATACTCTCTGACATATAAAAACGCTCCGGAGCCGACAGATACTCACGTATGAGCTCATGGGCTTTCTGCTGCAGAGGATGAAGCAGCTTTTCGCTTTCAAGCCTTATGGTATTGAGCCTTTCTTTTTCTTTAGACTCTGCCTCTATATAATCCTCTATAACAGTCTTCTGATCCGTCAAAGCCTGTGTGGCAGCCTGCATTGTCCTTTGTGCAGGCGACAGCGGTGATGCCTCGGCAGGATTATTTGCTATTATATTTTTAAGGTTCTGCATATAGCGGTTGTTACGCGCTATATTCTGCTGGTAGGTCTGATAAAGGCTTTCACTGATCTTTCTGTTCTCTTCACTTATCTCCGTATGAAGATCTTTATCTCCTTCAACACTTATGTGCGTCAGTTCAACAGGAGATACATTCTGCTGCGTACTCTGTGAAATATTTACAGAGGTATCCTGATATTCTGAATAATGCAGCTCCTCCTTTATCTGAGTACTGATGCCTGTATTGTTTATATCCGCAGATACAAGCTCCTGTGACCTAGCGTCAACTATCGTATCTCCGCTGCTTTCATCAATATTCGTAACATGAGTAAGCTCTGCCTGCGGCAGCTCTTCACGTCCGGCATTCTGTATACCGGCAGCGATCCCCCTGTTTTCTACGTTGATATTTATACGGCTGTCACTGTTCTGACTGCTGATAAACGTATCTCCCTCACGATAACGTGAATCCGTATACAGCCGTTCCTCTCTGTTACCTTCAATATCCGTTATGTAAGTGTCGCCTTCGGAATATTCCGAACTGCTTTTGTATATGATATCCGCAGGTTCATTATGATACTGCGTCACATTGCCGATATCAGTCCTGAAATTCTCCAGATCCTGACGCATGCTGATATCAATATCTTTCCTGAGATCCAGAAGCTGCCTGATAGAGCTGATCTCTTCGGTATAATTCTCCACACGGTCCAGATTATTAACATATTCTTCATGAAGGTACTGAAGATATGCCGTATTTGATTCGAGTCTGTAAAGAACATTATCGGCAGATCCGTAGAAAGTATCCTCTGTGGAAAGCCAGTTTCTCACATGATGATCTATACGGTTATATGAAAGTTCATATATATTATCGATAAGGTTCATGAGCATTGCGGAACTGACACGCTGGTTTATCTGCGTTGTGTTCATCGCATTTATCTCAGTCTCATCACCTTCATAAATGTTGTCATGCTTATAGATGAGCGGCTGAGCTTCAAGTCTTACCGTCTCCCTGAGCCGGTTTAACAGCACTTCCCTGGCAAAACGTCCCTGTTCGCTTATACGGAATTCGGAGTTGCTTATGTTCCTGACACTCTCCTGATTTTCATAAAAATTCCTCATTATCTGATAAATGGCTGCAGTCTTTAACCGCCTGTTTACGGTTTCATGGAGATGCAAGACATCAGATTTAAGGATCTCATTTTCACTCCTTAATTCAAGATGCATATCACCGGCATATTCGGTGATCATATTACGCAGTTCTTCAAGATTGTCCCAGTACAGCTCACTTGTCTCATTAAGCTGACGTGTCTGCGTGGTAAGGCGGCGGACCTCTTTCATGAACTTTCGCTCATCCCTGATCCCCAGCTGATGCAGCACGCTGCTTATATATACCCTGTCCTGATAAGACAGCTTTGCATCGGCACTTATAAGTATCCTGTTTATAAGGTTATTTATGATATTAACCTTCTTTATCTGATTGTTTTCAATGTTAGCATTGCTTACCAGATTAGATGCCCCGCCGCCCAGAAGATAAACTTCCGGAGGCTGTGTGGTCAGATGCATAAGCTCTGTCTCATTAAGCTCACTGCCCATATAGGTATAATTTCCCCTTATGCGTTCGCAGAAATTATCTGCGGATGCAAGCAGATCAGGGTTTAAGCATGTTTTTATAGGTTCCCTCAGTTTCAGCATTTATACCTATCCCATAAGAAAATCCGTGATACTCTGTTTAACATGCCTTACGGCTCTTTTTTCCATATCCTCCCTGGACAATTCGGGAACAGGAGAAGGTATACGGCTGGCAGTTCCCTGTCCCTGCTTTGTTGCAGGCTCCTTCTCATCAAATTCCCATTTTTGGGCATTACCGGAAAAACTTGCGGTATCACCTTTATTAAGCTCCTCCGGTTCCCAGGCTGACTGGGTTCCTTTGCCTTTATATGTATTCTTATCCTCAAACTCCCATTTATGAGCTCCCGAAGCCATTGACTCCTGTGTTTTTTCGGCAATGTCCGGCATTTTTCTGCTCGAGTCTCCCTGTCCCTGCTTTGTAGCAGGTTCCTTTTCATCAAATTTCCATCTCTTTGCTTTATCGATAAAGCTTCCGGTATCTCCGGTATTCAGATTTTCCGGCATCCAGGCTGACTGGGTTCCTTTGCCTTGTACTGATTTTTCATCTTTATCAAAATCCCATCTATGGGCAGCCTTTTCCATAGTATCTTTGTAAGGCTCTTTTGTATCGGGAGCCTGTCTGCTGGAAATACCGCCGCCTTCCTTACTGTATTTATCGGTAAACTCCCATTTTTTCGCACCGGCGATCATTGCCTTTTTATCCAGCTCGGCAGACCCCATACCGCTGACAAGATTGCCGTCTTTATCAAAAACTGCATTCTGACGGCTTCTGTCTCCTTCACCATCTTTGGAACCATCAGCTTTTATCTTCCATCTCTTTGCATCTTCCTTAAAACTCTCCAGATTTCCGGTATTCAGATCTTCCGGCTCCCAGGCTGACTGTATACCGTTTCCTTTTACGGCATATTTATTATTTTCAAACGCCCATTTCTTCGCAGCCTGGACCATTTTTTCCTTAGATACCTCAGCAGTACCCATACCGCTGATCACAGTACCTTCATCATCTGTCACGGCATTCTGGCGGCTTCTCATTTCGGAATCCGAACCATCGTTGCTGTATTTTTCAAAATCCCACTTTTTCCCGCTGTCAATGAAATCATTAAGCGACTTTTCGTTGATACCCTCGGGCTTCCACGCTGATGATTTACTGCTTTCCGTGTTCGTTCCGTCTTTATCCCCTTCCTTGGGGAAGCGCCATCTCTTCGACAGCTCCTCCATATCTTTCTGACTAAGCTCTCCTTTAATAACGGTCCCGTCCGGAAGAGTGGTTTCACTGGTCACCAGATTATTCTGGGCTCTACGCTCTCCAGAGCCTTCCTTGCTCTTATCATTGCTTATCTTCCAGCCTATTGCCTTTGATACCATCTCATCATAACGCGGCTCTGTAATCGGATTGTTACGTGTTGACGGACGTACACCGTTTCCTGTATACAGACCATCTTCATCCCATTCAAACTTAACGGCTTTGTCGATCATATCTGTCTTCGACAGTTCTATAAGTGCATCATCAGGATGAAGTTCTTTATCTCCATACAGAGTATTTTGAGCAGATCTTGTTGATTTGCTCTTATCTCCCGGATAATTGGGATTATTATCAGCTGCAAAGATATATCCTCTCTGCTCAGCTTTCTCACTATTCACCGTATCCATTTTATTAGACCGGCTTCTTGTTCCCTGGCCTTTTGAAGTCCCGTCAAATATCCAGAGTTTGGATTTATCCCTGTTATTCGTTGTATCAAGATACGACAATGTGATATCATTCCAGCGGCTCTGCGCCGGTTCAAATCCACGCTTGGAATATTTACGCGAAAGCTGGTCTTCGGCGTAGTTATACGCCTCGTAGTCAAAGTTTTCAGCCGTAGGAAATCCTACACAGAACATATGATTATATCCTATGGTGATAGTCTCCGTAAGCAGTCCGCTCCGTTCTGCATCCAATGCCCCGAAGGTCTTGCCCATAACAACACAGCCCGTAAAAGAATAATAACGTGCTCCATCCACCTGACCGCCTATGTTCTTGCCGACAAAAAGAAGTAACGGAAGCAAAAGCTCGGCACCATTTGTCAGAGGATCTGTGATCGAAAGGCTGTAATCCACATACCGCTCAACAACAAGCTTAAACGGCTGGCTTATCGGCTTACGCTTAAGATATACGTAATCGTTCTGACCGCCTTCCTGTATAGGCTCATATTCATTATCTCTGGAAAACGCCTGCACGCTTTTAAGCGGTACCTCGAAAGCACCGTCTACCAGAAGCATGAAATTAAAACTTGGTACGTATTTATGTATTGATTCCATTCGAAGACTCCTTTAAAAAGCCTTTAGTTCCGTGATCGATTTCTCTCTCTTCTTATCCGAGGGATTAAGTGATGCGTTTATGGTACTGATCTCCTTGCACCATCTGCGGCGCTGCATATGATCGAGCTTAAGCACCTCAGCTTCGCTCCAGTGGAAATAGTACGAAATGAACGCCATCTCCTTAAACAGCTCATCCTGAGGGTAGAGCTTTATCCCTCCTGCGTAAAATTTAGAGGAATGTCATGCTCCTTTCCGCAATCGGGGCAGACAAAATGTATCGTGGGCGGTTCTATATCATTTATCCTCTGATACATGTCCTGAAGGAAAGCCAGATCTGCTGTAAAGAGCCTCTCAATGATATTGGGTGCTATGGTCGCAACACCTTCGATCTCCGTAATGACCGCGGCAAGAAGCACTATGGTAAGGTATGAAGGGTTTGCCAGTACACGCGGATCCCTCTGCGCTCTCATCTCGTCACCTGCAGTAGCCAGGCGCATCTTGCCGTATCGATGGATCTCACCGGTACTGTCTATGTAGCCCTTAGGCAGTGTAAACTCGAATTCTGTTTCCATACAGTATGTTTCCTCCTTTTTGCTTACGCCACATCAGTCAGCCTTCGGATGGCTGATGTTTTATGCTTTAAGCCATAAGCCGTAATACGGTGCATGGCTTAAAGCATAAAACCCCCGCCCCGTAAAACGGGGCAGGGTAAAGAAATACTTTAGTTGGGGATAACCAGCTCTTCGTAAGCCAGCTCAACTGTCTCGATAGCCACATCAGATGTCTTGGCATCAAGTTCGGGGCCGGTATACTTGGTAACCCATGCATTGGTGAGAAGCCATACTCTGGTACCGGTAACTGCGGTAGCCAGTGTCTGGGGAGCACCACCGTTGATATCAATGAGCTCTATCTGCACATTGTTACGGGGGATCTCACCACGAACCTCGGAAACACATTCCTGGATCCATGTCTTAAATGCGGAATCCAGTGTGTAGCCGAAACGCAGGGTAACATTACCATGCTTTACAAGGCCGGGGATCTTAACGGGTGCCAGAGAGTTTGCATTACCCTGGCGGAACTCGATCACATCCACGGTGGCATCGATACCGGTAACCTGTGAAAATGCAGCTGTACCTTCGACCTGTGCCACTTTGACCAGGAAGTTCATCTTAGTCAAGGGATATGATAAGCCTTTATCGTTTGCATAAGGACTAGCCATATTTTATTTCTCCTTTTCTATTTATTTTTTTGCCTGTCTTCAGCTTATTCTGCGCTGGCTTCGCCGCCACCGGTCTCAGAAGTATGCTGTGTCAGACGGAAGATCACGAACTCAGCGGGACGGCTGGGAGCGATACCGATGTTGCAGATAAGTCTGCCGCTTCTGATATCATCCAGGCTCATTGTGCTGGGTCCTATTTCAACAAAATATGCCTCCGAAGGTGAACCGCCGGTAAGCATTCCCGTTCTCCAAAGGCCATCCAGGAAGGATGTAATGGTAAGGGAAACTCTCTGCCACAAAGTATTGTCATTAGGCTCGAATACCACCCAGTTAGTGGAAGCCTTGATGGATTCCATAACATAGATGAACAGACGCCTGATGTTGACATACTTGAATGCGCTGTTATGAGAAGCGGTCCTTGCACCCCATACACGGATACCTTCGCCGGGGATAGCACGGATAAGGTTTACACTCTCGGGATTCAGGATATCCTGCTCATCCTTGGTGTAATTAAACTTAAGTCCGGTGCAGAAGATAGGCTCGTTTGCAGGTGCCTTATGTACGCCTCTTGCGATGTCGGTACGTGAATATACGCCCATTACAGCGCCTGAAGGAGGTACGAAGTCAGACTTGTTTGAGCCTCTGTCAAATACCTGGATCCAGGGATGATACATTGCAGCATAGGTGCTGTCGATAAGACCGCGGAAATCGATGAGTTCCTGAGTCTTGTATGCTTCCTTGGGCATATCCAGGATAGCAAAACGGCTCTTCATATTCTCGCAGTGAGCAACCAGTGCTGCCTCAACCTCGGGAATGGTAACACCGGGAACTGCCATGATGTTAACATTGTTATTCTCAAGGAAGCTCTGGATACCTGTACGGCCTGATGCTCCCGCATCGCTTCCGATAAAGGTTCCCGCATTAACCTTTGAGATACTTCCGTCAAAGCCGCCTTCAAGGGTAAAGCTGCCTTCGGTGATGCCCTTGCCGAGGATAGCCTCTACAGGATTTCCGATCTCCTTATAGGAATCTTCTGCAGCAGCACCTTTCTCTGCCTTATCAGGCTTTACCGAAGCTTCTTTAACAGCCTTTGCCTCGATGGTTACTATATTGCTGTTAGCAAGCTTTGCGCCGATGTAAGCAGGTGATGATATATTGAGGGTAAGGTCGAAGAAATTCTCAACTTCCTCATTATAACGGACCTGCATATCGAAGGTTACAAGGCGTACCACATTCTTGGGGATCATCTCCTTATCAACGGGATCAGCCTTGAACTTGTTCTCAAAAGTGATCTGCTCGTCATAGATAACAGCTATACGGTTGTATTCGCCGTTAAATTCAACGATATCGCCTTCTCTGAATCCCTCAACGCTCTTAGCCTTGTAGCTGTTCTTGCCGGTATTCTCAAGAAGCTGCATCTTCTTTTTGAGCACGGTCTTTAATGTAACCTGGATACGGTTACCCCACTTTCCTTCGTTTGCAGCGGTAACCGTAAGGATACCCATCTTCTTTGATGCGCTTACCGCATCATCGGGAGCTACACGTGATACATAGCAGCGTGTACCGCCGTTTAAGAAGAACTGCTCAACAGAATTTGCAAGATAACGGTATTCACCGTGAGTATACTCGCTTAAGAATCCGCCGAACTGCTTTACAAAGTTCCTGAAATTGGTCACCAGAGAAGGAGCACCCTTAGTGGGGCCTTTCTCTGCCAGACCTATAAATCCGCCGGTGCTGGTGCCTACACCTTCAACACTACGGGGGGCGTTGTCGTACTCTTCGACATATACGCCGGGACTAAAATACTCAGCCATAAATTGATATTCTCCTTTCGTTTATTCTTTGGTTTGACGGACAGTCTTTCGCCGGTCAACCAGTTACTACTTTTGTCTGACCCGGATTGGTTATGCTGATCACTCCGGCATAGGTGCACATGCATTTGCTCTCAAGTGTGAGACAGGGTTTTCCTCCTACCAGTACCATTCCTCCCGACCAGACCTGAGTCGCCGGGATGCACGGCTGGGGTGTGAGTACCCCCATTGCTGCGGCTGTAGCTGCCGCAACCTGCGGATTCGCCAGACTGGTACACATCCCGCAGGGGGATATATTTACCATCGGGGCCGCATCGGTTATCACGCATACCGGTTTTCCTTCTGCCAGAACGATCTGGTTATTCGTGGAACTTACATTACCGGGCGCGGTTCCGAATGAACACATGCACATAGCTCCTGTTGCTACCATCAGTGACATCTTATACCTCCGTTTCAGTCGAGCCTGATCTCTTCCGGCTCATGGAAGTCTATCACTTTGTACCTGTTCTGTCCGTCAACGACATATTTCACCAGATACTTTAAGTTTTTCCCGTCATCTCTTACCCTGAACAGATAAGATCCATCCTCCTTCACCTGCCCGTATACTATACGGCATATAGGTGAGTTGATCGGGAATTCCTCCAAAGGATTCTGCTTCAAGCGGATCTTACGGTCAGTAAGCTCTGCCTCCACTTCTATCGTCTCGAAGGTCTGTTTTTCTGCATTGAGCAGACCGTAACGGCTCTGGGTCATGTTCATCCGCCTGTTAGGCATGAAGATCGTCATTGTCCGACGCTTTACATCCAGATCACGTAATGTCGTCACGGGTCGGCCGGGATGGATGGCCTCTACTGAAACAAGCCCGTTCAGTTTACCCTGTAAGGTAACAAGCGCTTCTCCTTTTGCTGTATTCTCTGACGGTATCAGGAACACATCAACGGCAGGAAGTATCTTATCAAGCTTTTCATAGTCCAGGTTAACGTAAGCATCTTCAAACCCTTTTACGCTTATATGCATGAGACTGTTATCTCTGCCGGCATTTAAAAAGATGTAAGAGCCTTCTCCCCTGTACTCTGCGCGGACTTCTTTACCGTCGCGCTTAAAGCTTAAACTGCTTTCCTCCACTGCCCTGCCTGTAGTAGCATCATAGATGCTTATAAGCAAGTCAAGGGTATGTCGGAACGCTCCTCCTTCCATCGGGTAAACCTCCTTTCACGGAAATTCCGGTCCTTGTGACCGGTCTTTTGAGTTTGCGGAATTTACTGATCTTCCGCGCCCTCGCCTGTAACATGCAAACCAAACTGTGCATCCACAACACGGGGAGTGTTGATGAGCACTTCACTGGATACGTACACCGGTGCCGCCCGGTAGAAGAGCGATATCTGATAAGGCTTATTTATCGCACTCCACACACGCACCTTTTCCTCGAGGCTGATCTTTGCCTGACTCAGCACTATCGGCGGTTCCTGTGTATCCAGCCAGTTCTGTAACTGATTAGGCAGCACGCTGTTATTATCCGAAACTATCTGCGCGCACTTGCCTATTATCTTCTGGAAGTCCTGGTCTTTAAGTCCGGCCTGGCCTCCGGAATTTATAAATACCATATAGTAAAGACTGTATGGCTTGGGCGGCTTCTGCAGCTGCAGCTTTCCCCTCCTTATCGTGGGCGGGGGAGCTACAGTATCATCTTCCTTTATATCATAAAGATACAGCCCCAGGATATAGTCGACATCCTGGCTTGCGGGCGAAGACACCTCAATATTATTGGGTGACGGAATGGGTTCCGGACACATTTTAGTCCTGAGCACATTCAGTATGTAATTACTCACATCCGAAATTATCGTATAATCTGCCACTTCTGACCCTCTCTTTACTTAAGATTTCCGCTTTCTGCCAATTCGTTCAGTATCCGGGCTGTCTCTTTTATCTTCTTATCCATTCCCGGTGTTATCAGAACAGCCCAATCCGTAGTATTTATATATACACAGTCACATCCCATATAGAAGAATGAATCGTCCTCGGGAATGTATGCGTATCTGGTTGATGAATCATTCCTTATATACTTATCGGTCTGCTCTGCGCAGTTAGCGTTTAATACGCCTTCTTCACCGTTATTCTTTCTGACACTTTTCTGCCCGACAGAGAATGTATAGCTGGAAGAGCCTGAATACAGCTGGCTCATCGTAACATCCACGCCTCTTCTGACATATCTGTAACCGCTCTGCACCCTGCATTTATCCATTGCGGCAAGCGATACATATTCACGTGTCCTGTCGCCCATGTACTGACGGTAGATATGTGAATTGGCATCCCTAAGCAGCTCATCCAGCAGATCCTTGGCATAATCGTTCAGATCATCATTACCGCTATACTGTGCCGCTTCCGAAAGAGCTGCTACTACAGCTGCCTTAGCTTCGTCATCTCCGTTTTCAAACAGCGGATCTATCCTGTCTTTTACCTGCCCTTCATCAAGATCACTGACATCATCGTCATAGCCTTCACCGCCGCCGGGTAAGCGTTTTTCGGATTTTCCTCCGCCTCCGGCAGTATCATCCGTTCCGCTGTTACCTCCGCTGCCGCTTCCGTCAGCCTCATTTCCGCTGCCTTCATCAGGTTTTGTTCCGCTGCCTGTTTTACCGTCTCCTCCGGTCTTTCCTTCGCCGGTATTACTTCCGTCTCCGTCACCCGTTCCGCCGCCGCTTACGCCGCCCGGCCAATCATTCCCGCCTGTGCCGAACAGGTCGATCCCCGACGGACTGTTTGCTATAACATTTTCTATCTCTTTATTGAATTTATCACCTTCCCCGTCATCTTCCAACGCTGTGGCAAGGTCACCTATACCACCGGGAAAGCCTGTGAGCTTATAAAGATCCCTGTTAATATCATAACTGTCGGAGTTTAATTCATCAAGCACAACCTGTATTATCTCCGACTGCGGATCGGGCAGCTGGGGAAGCTCACCGTTGCTGAGCTCAAATTCATTATCATTATCGTTTCCGCCGGCATTCGGATCTTCCTCTTCTTCACGCTCACCGGTAAGCCCCTCCAGCAGCGTATCTATCATCTTAGCCCTGAACAGATCATCTTCTTCAAGAGATCTCTGCTTCTCATCCAGAAGCATCTGCTCGTGATCATCCGGCTCTTTTTCATCATCATCCCCGCTTATCCGGGATCTGAGTGCCTGCAGCAGCCCTTCAAGGAAAGCAATATGGCTTTCTATAAGATCCGTCTTCCCGTCACTGATAAAGCTGCTTTTTAAACTTCTGGCATATTCAAGACGATTCTCTATGTATGTCACACCGTTTTCCGGAATATCACGGTCTGTCACTTCCACAAGATAGCGGTGATAATCATCCATTGAAGCGGTATTTCTCTTTATATTAAAATCGTTGATCGCAAAAGGTATCAGCCAGGTATACAAAAATGACATCTCTCTTGTATCATGTACCGTCAAACCCGCTTCGATATTACGAAGATCCGTCAGCATCTGGAGATAAGGCATGACCGCCGCTTCATCTGAAGCAAGGGCGGCTACTCTGCGGGATAAGATATATCCGGCATATTCCGCTGCCGTATCTCCGCGCTGCATACTCTTCTTTGTATAGCTGTCATAGCTTGCTTCACAGGCTTTGATCGCATCCTGGATGCGCCCTGTAAGCTCACCTATCTCCTCAAATTCACCCTTCCCCTTATAGATGCCGATATCCTCATATCGTCTGCCCATGTCCGGTTTCCCGGAAAGAGAAGCCTCTTCAAGGAATTTAAGTGTGGGTGCCACTCCGAAATTATCCGCTTCTTTTATGGCTCGCTCTCTTTCCTGATAGTAAGCGATCATATTACGATGCTCTTCTATCTCGTTGATCGCTGCTTCAATGTTCTTTTCATTTTCCAGCTTTTCTGCCTCAAGTGCGCCTGTCTTTGAACTGACATCATTAAGACCGGCGGTAATACTCTCTATCTCTCTGCGGACACTTTCCATATCGGCAGCATGGGCTGACGAAGCTAAAAATAACTGGTCATCTTTCTCTTTATTCAGATCTGCTATCCTGCTGTCACAGGCCGCCAGTTCTTTCTCCCAGCGTTTTTTTGCGGTATCATATGTATTATCCAGTGCATTTTTAAGATCCCTCAGTTCCCCTGATATCTCTTCGGCTGCAAGTGCCTTCAGACTTACATATTCTTTTACCGTACTGTCATCATTTGCTGCCGGTTTAAAATCGGGGCACAGTTCCTTTAATCTGTCCTTTTCTTCTTCGGCAGCATCCATATACTGCTGTGCCAGTCCCATATTGACCGAAAGCCTGTTCACGTCAAACTCCAGATCTTCCAGATCACGTCTATATATCAATCTATGTAAAAAACCCGCATCATCATAACGCTTCCGCATATCTTCCAATTCTTTGCTCTTCTTCTCATATTGCTCTTTAAAAGTGTTATGATCGTTCTTATATCTGTTATACTTTGAAACCGCATTATCAAGTTCTCTTGCAAGTCTGAGCTCTTCATTGGCTTTTTGAAGTTCAAGGCTTTTTGCTGCAACATCATCGTTTTCCTGAACAAACTTTTCAATTTCCAGAAGATCATTTCTCATCTCTTCGGAAGTTTTTTCCCTCAGGTTTTCCGCCTCAGAGATAAGATCTTTATATGTGTTCTCTATCCCTGCTTTTTTCTCATCATATATTGCAGGCAGGTCAACATCCCTTTTATTATTTGCTGCGGTAAGCAAAGCTTCTTTCTGCTTCTTCTCGTTTTCCAGCTGCGCAGCCGAAAGCTCAAAAGAAGTCCCCATATCTTTGCAGAGCTTAACCCTTGCGCTGAGTTCTTCTATCTTAAGGTTCTCTGCTTTTATCCGTGCCGTATACGGACTGATCCCGTTCTGTCTTACCTTCTCGATCAGTTCTTCAAGCGCATCCTTTTCTTTTACATAAACTTCATATTCCTCATTTAATGTATCAACGGGGATCTGATCGTTCTTAACTATCAGCTCTTTGGTCTTTATCTGCTCATTATCTGCCGCTATCTTATCTTCGTGCTTTCTGATAAGCTCATCATGCTCATCAGATTCTGCTTCTACTGCAGCTATCTGTTCCTTCTTATCATCAAGCTCGGTTTTTTTGGCTTTGTATGTGTCCAGATAGGCAATATAGGCATCATTTGCAGTCTTGAGCTTAAGCAGCTTTTCCTGATAAGGAGCGCTCATGGACGCGAGTTCTTCCTGTTTCTCCGCTATCTCCACATCAAGAGCCATAAGTTCTTCATCCAGTATCTTCAGAAGATCTGCCTTGGTCTCCTCCAGGCCGGCTTCCATCCCGGCTATGGTATCCGCAAGATCAAGGTCCGCCCCGATCTCATCGATCACTGTCTTGCGGGAAACAAGCTTTGTATGTAAGGCCGCAAGCGAACCCTCAAGTGTATTGATAAGCTTTTGCTGCTTTATTACCTTCCTGTCCGCATCCTGTTTTTTTGCAGGATCATAAATCTTTCCGGTATCCGATCCTGCCGTTGTCCTGCTTGAAGTATAAGAATCCGCTTCGGCACTGAGCTTTTCAAGCTTATCTTTTTCGGCAGTGATAGTGGTATCAAGACGGTCTATTGACTCCTGAATGGAAGCTGCCTCTTCCACAGCTTCTTCATATTCGTCTCTTCTTGCTTCAGCCTTTGCACTGCGTGCTCTTATTTCCGAAAGCTCATCTTCCGCGTCACTGATCGTTGCATCATATGAGGCTTTTTTGTCTTCCTTTTCTTTACTGAGTGCATCTATTTCATCGGACAATGCCTTCTGCTGTGAATCAAGATCAACGGATTCGTTATATATTTCATCCAGTTCTTTATCAAGCCGCTGATATTCCGCATCTATCGGTGCAAATTCCGCTTTGATCACATCAAGCTCATCGTTAAGCTTATCCAGTTCATCCTCTGCAGCTCTCTCTGTCCAGCGTGTTTCTTCCTCGGCTATAGCCTGTTTTTCACTCTCAATGGAATCTTCCAGTTCATATATGGCAGCTCTCGCCTGCTTAACAGGCATTTCAGCCTTGTCGATGTCCAGAGCCAGCTGCGCCATCTTAGCCTTAAGCTCAGCCAGGTCCAGTTCCAATGCTTCCAGCTCATCATTTATCCCTATACCATAGCTGCCGGTAAGATTCTCATTCATTGTAAGATTGTAATAGATCCTGGCCCTTCTTGCAGCATCTATCTGGCGCTCTACATATAAAGCGCTGTCAGCCTCTTCCGTAAGCTCCTGAGACTGAAGTGATAAAAACAGCGCCCCGAGCATCGCTTCTTCGCGATCCGCCCTGTCAGTCACATCATCCCGTATATTGGGCCAGTTCCGCATCACCTGCATCAGGTCGGTGTACTCAGCCGGCCAGGAATCCTGAGATGTCGTAAGTGCCGTATCCCAGATACGTTCCAGTTCTTTACGGTCAGCCGAAAGCTCCTTAAACTGCTGCAATGCATCACCGGCATCCAGGGCAGCCCTGTCAAAATCAAGATCATCATTTTCAAAGAAAAAGTAGAGCATCCGGTAAAGGTAGTTTGCGCTGCCTTCATTTTCCCAGGAAAGCCCGCCGTTTAAATAAAAATCATAAACCGGCTGAAGCTCCTTTATGTTCTCCATATCATAGAGCGATACCGAAGTATAAATATCTATAGGCGCATCTGTTACCGGATCTCTGGGGATGCCGTCATCTTTGACTACCATGGTCACCAGGTAAGGATAGAGATCTTCCTCTTCTACCTTTTCCGCAACGGGAAGTATGGTTGTGATCGAAGACGCACCTTCTATATTCTTCCAGCAGCCTCCATCCAGCTCCGATGAATAATATGCAATAGGCTGTTCATAATACTCCCTGCTGTCTAGTGCCGCCTGATATATCTCTGCAGAAAGAGATTTTGCGCTCATCAGACAGGTTCCCACATACAGCCAGGATTCGGGGATCTCATTGCCCAGAACAGTAGTATAATACTTATAAGTGACAGTCGTATTCTTCCCGGCTGCTCTTACTTCTGCGCCGGGAAGAATATCCGAAACCACGCCGGCCATAAGGCTCGCTGTTACAGATATACCCAGTATTCTGTTGAGGATACTCTTACGTCGCTTCATCTGCCCTCACTGTTTCAGCTCTTACTATTCACCGTCTGCTTCCATGTCCAGACGATCAAGAAGCTGTGCTATCTTTTTATCAACCTGTGGCGTTATCAGTATCGCCCACTCCGTACCCGGTATATACGCACAGGTACAGAACAGGAGTTTTCCGCTGTTATTCTCAGGGATATAAGCATATTTGGCGCTTGTACTTCCCCTGATGCTCTTATCGGTCTGGCTTACTACCGGCTTTTCAAGATTCTCGTTCTTACCGTTATTCTTACTTACACTGTCTGTCCCTATATTGAATACATAGCTGGCACTGCCTTTCACAAACTGTGTCATTGTTACCGTAAGTTCTTTCTGTACCAGACGGAATTTAGTATATCGCCTGCATTTATCCACTGCAGCCAGTGAGACATATTCCCTGCTGTAATCACTCACATACTGCCTGTAAACAAAAGGACAGTCATACAGGAGCATATCATCAAGCAGATCCAGCGCATAATCATATGCTGCTTTATCTTCACGTGCATTGGCAAAATCTATAAGTGCTGCTACGACAGCCGCCTTGTCTCCGTCATTTAAGCCGCTGAAATCTTTTCCGAAGGTATCCGCCACGGCACTGTCAAAGTCCGATCCATTAAGTCCGGTACCCGGACCGTAATCCGGTGTTTTGGGTGATCCGCCACCGGAGCCATCACCACCGTTTCCGTCTCCGTCTCCGCCGTTTCCGCTGTTATTGCCGTCTCCGTCTCCGTTATCGTGGCCTTCTCCGCCGCCTCCGGTCCCGTTTCCTCCGTTATTATCGCCGTTTCCGTTATTATTATCTCCGTCCCCGTTTCCGCCTCCGGTCCCGTTTCCTCCGTTATTATCACCGTTTCCGTTATTATTATTTCCGTCCCCGCCGTTTCCGTCAGTATTATTTCCGTTATGATCTCCGTTACCACCGTCTCCGTCTCCATGCCCGTCAATGCCTTCATTAAAACTGCCGTCTCCGATCCCGCTGGCCGTGATAAGCTCGGGATACTCGCCGGAAAAAGGGCTGTCACCCAGATTCTGCATGGCATCCTCTGCCAGATTCAGAAGGCTGGGCGGAGCTCCGTGAAGCTTAAGAGCTTCATAAACTTCACTGATCCTCGGTGTGCCCAGGTCTTTCAGTGCATCTATGGTGTCCGGAATATCATCAAGTTTATCATCTGCTATATCTTCAAGAGCCTGATCCACGATCTTATCAGCTACAGCTCTGGGAGTATTTACCACCTGGGCATTAGCCACTTCGGCAGCTGTAGCAGTTCCTGATGCAACAGTCTTGTTTTTCTCTTCATTCGCCGCATCTAAAGCTCTCTGGGCATTCTCTATCTCTCTTTCAAGCGCTTCCGCAGCATTAAGGTCCTTTTCATCAAGTGCGTTAAGATACTCCATCTGAAGCTCGGCTTTCTTCAACTCGAGCTCGGCTGCCTCATCAAGTATCTCACCGCCTTCTTTAACGGATGTAAGCAGCTCCTTAAGCCAGTCAATATGCTCTTTCAGAGCTTCTTTGGCATACGGTCCGAATTCGTCCACACTGATCCCCGCATAGAGATCATCAGCCCAATTGATCCTGTCTTCTATAAAAGCTATGGCATCATCGGTAGAAAGACGCATGCTCTTTGCCTTGATAAAACGCTGAAGCTCTGCAGCCACCGAACTGACATCGGCCTTCTGATCCTTTAAGAGTTCATCAAGTACATTTTTTGCAGTATTCGGATCGGCTGCCGCCTCAAGATAAAGATCTCCTGCCGCCTGATGCACATACTGGGAGAATTTGGAATCCGCTACGATAAGCAGACCGTTAAGGAAATTGAGCTCTCTTGATTTATGTGCGACTACACCGTTTCTTACGTTCTCAAGGTCTACCAGATCACGAAGCTGTGCACGTATCGCAGGGGTTCCGTTCGCAGCATTTTCTATCACATAATTGGTAAGATCATATTCCGTCTGGCTCGCTATCGTTTTTCCTTCAGTGATCGCCATCGCATTATACTTTATATAAGACGAATCACAGGAAGTAATGGCACTTTCGACCGCTTCTGTAATGGATTCCACCGGTGAAAACTCATCTGTGGTATACATATTCAGTTTATAATTATTCCCCACATGGGAATCTCCGCCTGTCACCCATTCATACAGAAGGTTAAGAACAGGGCCTATTACATAATTATGATCCTCATTTTCTACCAGATTATAATACGCTCTGGCCCTTCTCATAGCATCCAGTTTTTCGGAAATAAGCAGTGCTTCATCGGAAAGCTCTATATCTTCTGAAGTAGCATTAGTGCGAAGCTCTGCATATATGCCGTTCATCCGGTTCAGTTTTTCATCCAGCTCATCGGTCTGCTCATCCATTATGCATGAGAAGTTCGTCCACATATCCTGGAAATTCCAGACTCTGCGGTTGTATACCTCTATACCGCCCATTTCATTGATCTCTCTCTGCCAGGCACGTTCATTGGTCCAGGCAATGCTGCCTCTTATGAGCATTCTTTCCTGATCTTCCCTGTTTTCAGGTCTGGATGAGGATCCGTTTGAAAAATAAAGCTGATAGGGAGTTCCGTTTTCATTTGCATAACGATTTCTTCTGTTGGGATAATAATCAGTCTCACGCTGAAGCGATTCCAGATACCCCCGCCCGCTCTCCTCAAAGCGCCACTGATGCAAGCCGGCTGTCGATGAAATGCCGTTAGCATATCCAAAGATAGCCTCTCTCTGGGCAAGAGCAGACAGACTGCTTACATAAAACGGATCTGCTGCATAAAAAGCAATCCCCGTCCTTCCGGCTACATCCATGACATATTTACAGTCAGCATCCATCTCGGGATTACGTTCCAGCCTGCCGTCACGGTTAAAGACCTTGGTGATCGCTTCTTTCAGATACTTCTTTGTTGTTGAATCCTCATCATCAAGTATACCGGCCTGGTATTGCAGTTTAAGGCTTTTAAGTTCAGGCAGGTTCTCAATATCATACGGATTGATGATATTAAAGATATCTATCCTTTCACCTGTCTTTGCACTTACCGGTATACCATCAGGACCGATAAATACATTCACCCAGTAATTTATAAGACTTGCTTCCTGAATATTCTCAGCCAGCGGCAGTATATATTCCAGCCCTGTCGCTCCGTTTATATCCCTCCAGTTATTTCCGGCAAGTTCAGATTTGTAATACATTATCGGCTGGTCATAATCAGTCATTGTATTTACGGCTGCCCTGTAGAAAGTGGAATTAATGACCTGCGCATCCATAAGCCAGGTACCGACAAAAAGATAACCGCCCGGAAGGGGAGTTCCGCGCTTCATGATAAATTCGCCGTACCTTATCATATTTGAAGTATCTATGGCATCATTCGCCGGCTGATCAGCATAGCCTCCCATCCCTGCTGCCGAAGCTGCTGCTCTCATCGAAGCTAAGAGCTGGTCGAAATCTATTATGGGATCATCGTCGTCACCGTCTACAAGACGATCATACATCTCTATGATCTCATCATCCGTAAACTGTATGGCCATAGTCTCTGTAGCACGTATATAGTCAAGTATAAGCTGACCAAGTGTATAGCCTGCATTCATATCGGCACCGTTATAATCTTTACCCGGTGCATAAGGCGAACCGTTCGATGAAGCACTCTGTGTTGTCCAGGGGTTGATCTTCTGTGCTGCTCCGTTTACCGAAACCGTATCGGCTATCTGATCCCCGATATTTTCAAGAACAGCAGGAAGCCTTACAGTACTCCACTCCGTGCCCGGAGTATGCACCTGCTTTATAGTTTCCCTAATAAGCTCATCATCCACCTCAGAGTAATTGGCTGCCTCACCGATGTTTAAGGCTATAAAGTTTCGCAAAAACAGATCCATTATGCTGTTTGCCGCATTTACTCTTAAAAGTCCTGAATGAGGCATATCGGGCATAAGATTAAAAAGCAGAGTTATCATGCAGATACCTGCTATGAAACGTCTGAAACCATATATAGGCATTTTCTGCTTTTTTTCTGCTTTTCTTCTCATCATATATGTAATATAACACTCCCTGCGCAACAACACCGCAATCCGCAGCATTCGTCCTGAAAACCGGTCATATCATGTATTTTTAAAGCTTCAGATGCCGGATCAGTAGTACTCACCTATCAGTGCGTTAAGTTCCGTAACTCTTTCTTCGCAGCTTTGTATATCTGCATCATACTTTTCTCTTACGGGAACGGAATCCTCCCATTCCTTAACAGCCTTTTGAAGGCTCTCGGATGCTCTTTTCCATTCTGCTTCCGCAGCTGCTATCCTTTCCGCATATTTATCGTCAAGTCCGGCAAGTTCCTCTTTACGAGCAGCGATCTTTTCGGGCGCTGCAGCTATATCACCCATTAATGCCACGAACTTTGCATTTTCATCATCTATCTTCGCCTGCTGGGCTCTCACGGCAGCCTCAGCGGCTTCATACGCCTGCCTGCAGGCATTCTCAGTGCTTTTACTTATATACCATTTCTTAGAATGTTCATATTCGGCACTCCTCTGGTCCCTGCTGCTTTTAAGTAATGCAAGCCTCGTATTTAATGCAGCAATAAGTGCATCGTGGTTTGCTACCGCATTATCCTTGTTATCAACGAGCTCCTGCAGCGTATTAAGCTCATCATTCATATTGTTTCTCTCATTTTCCTTCTGTTTTTTCAGTGTGTTCAGCCAGGTTTCCGCAGTAATGTAATCCGATGTCTCTTCACGTGTATATTCGGCTTTTGAATAGTTATAGCATATCAGCGTGGATCTGGCTGCTTTATCCGCTTCTATCCTTGCAAGCAGTTCATCACGTTCACGTTTGTAATCCTTAAGGATGACTTCCTTGGCAGGATCATTCTTTTTTATAGCCTTTTCAAGTTTTTTGATCTCCGCACTGTAAGCTTTCTCTATTTTATCAAGCTGTCCTGCAAGGGACTGCTCCGTTACACTCGGATCATTTTCCCTTAACTTTTCAGCTTTCTGTTTAGCTTCGGCCATTTCCTTCTGAAGAACGGCAAGACGCGAATTCATGGCTTCATAAGTATCTATATTGCCTGCATTCTGCATCACAAGGCGGACATTTTCTTCCGTTACCGGAAGGCCTTTATTTTCAAGAAGCGCTATACAATACTGCCCGGTCTCGCTGCCATAGAGCATAGCATTGCTCAGCTTATCGGCGGCCTCGGAATATACCATATCGGGATGATCCTTAAGCACTGCCTGTATATCCTCATCACTTACTGCGCTTTCCTCTGCATTTAATGCATCCTTTTTGGCATTAAGGTTGCTTATCTCTTTCTGGATCGCGCTGATCTGCTCTTTGATCCGCTCTGCCTCCGCCCCGGAAAGCTTACCGTCATCAAGCTCGGCCTGCAGGGCAAACAGCTCCTTTTTTTTCTCATTCAAAGAGGCATCTATACTCTTAGCCATCTCTTCAGCTTTAAGCTTTTTGGCTACCTCTTCGGCTGCCTGTTTTAAAATAACGGCTCTTGCATTTGCCTCTTCCTGACTCAGGCCTGCTTCTGCCTGCTGCTCTTCTTCGTCTTCTCTGCTCATCTGAGCAGCCATCTGTGAAACTAAAGCCCCGTCGCTCTCAAGACAGTCCCTTACTTCCTCATCGGTAATGGAATTACCGACATTGTCAAGCTGTTCACGAAGCGCTTCCACACGCTGCTTATAATATGTGATGGTCGCTGTATCAGCCTCACCACCGTTTGCCATAAGCGCAGTATTTAAAAGTTCTTCCATACGTGAGAGTTCCGACTCTATCTCAGCGGATTTGCGTTCCTTGACCAGCTCTCTTGCCGCCATCTCCTGCATATCCGCCTCGGTAACATCGGTATTGGCGACAAGCCGCCTTTTTGCCGTATCGAAATCAGCACCGCCTATATAGCTGCCGTCTTCCGCAAAAAGACGAAGAGTCAGTTTAGCCAGGTCGTTCTTGATAAAAGACATGTAGGAGAAGGGCTGGTCCTGGTCTACCAGCTCATCGGAAAACAGATAAAGATTACGCTCCGCACTGAGATTATAATATTTGACCACGCTTCCCAGAGGGAAATTCTTTTCTACCGCCTTGGTATCAAAGGTAAAGCGCAGCCTGATCATATCGGTATTTGAGTCTTCTTCTACCGTATAACTGCCTATAACCTTTGTCTCATCCTCTTCTTTGGGAAGCGATGCTTCGCGTATATTGAGCGGTCCTGTCGCTACTACCGGATCGATCGCACAGTCATCGATAAAGGTCGTGTTATCATACAGACGGATAAAGACGGAATCCACATCCTGAACCGTGATGGTCAGATGTCTTATAGCCTCTCCGGCAGGAGTACGCTTACCTATCTGCCTTCCGTCGCTCCAGAGTTCAAAATCCGTTATGTTATAGTCAAAGCCTTCCGGTATGTCTATATAGAGCATAAACTCCTGGCTGTCGACGATAGAACGTATGCTGTATATAGCTCCCTTCTGAACCGTGATGTTAAGGCTTGAAATATCATCCTCAACATCCTCCTTATCCTCTACGGTTCCCAGACCGCCGTCTCCGACAACCGTGCTCAGAGCTTCTTCGACAAAATACTTGGATACTCCGCCGCAGCAGGTACGGTCATATTCGTAAAGAGTGGATGAATAAAGAGAAAGCGCATCTTTAAGAGCGGTACGGGCATTCTCATATTCGGTAAGCTCTGTCTCGTATTCTTCAAGAGACAGCTGTCCGAGGGCATTCAGCGCCTCATCATAGATAAGCTTGTTCTGAAGATCAAGAAGCTCATTCATGGCCGTAAGATAAGCATTTCTGGTCTCGATATAATTATCGTATCCGTCGCTTATGGTATTGGCCAGCTCCGTACGGGCGTTGTTATATTCCTTAAGAGCACTCTCGTATTCAAGTGCTGCAGAATACAGTACATAAGGATCATCTTCCACATAGCGGATACCGTCTATCTCGCCCTTCCACCAGACTTTCGGAAAACGGAAGAAAAGTATCTTCTTGCTGCCCTGCCAGGGCTGATCAATATCCTTAAGGAAAGTATCATAATCTTTTCTGAAAGCGCGCTTGTTAAGTTTGCTGCCGTCAAGAGCCTGAGCGATATAGCCTGATATCATATTATACTTGCCGCCGTACTGCCCCTTTAACAGTTCGGAATTGGTATTCAGGGAAAGCTTGGCAAGTTCTTCCTGCTGCTTGGCTTCGTATACTGTTTCATTCATGATATCCTGGGCCTGAGACATGGACGTTGCCATGGCCACATTCTGAAGGCTGGGGATACAATCTCTTGACAGCTTCGAGGAGATGAACACCTCCTCAAAAGTATAGCCGACTGTCACATCAAATCCCAGCTCTCTTCCCAGCTTTTCCTTGGCACGCTGAAGCTTAGTCTGCTCGCTTGTAAGCGAATTATTAAAGCCGTTCAGCTTATCCTGCTGCTGGTCGATCTGGGCCTGTGTGGCTGTACCTTCGATCAGACGTGCTTTGTTCTTTTTGATAGTACTGTCCATATTGGCGATACGCTCTTTTAAGAAGCTTATCTCCATGGTGGATGTGATGATATCAATATAAATGTTGCCAACCTTTTCATAGACCTCGAGTTTGAGGTCATTTTTTTTATGTTTAAGTGTATCTATCTCCGACTGAAGCTGGATCGGCTTATACTTAAATTCATAATCCTCCGCTTCATTGGGACTTTCCGGGAATTTAAAGTTAAGAAGAGGTGACCAGCGGAAAGTCTGCATATTCTTGTATTTTTCGGATATAGCCCTGACAGCAGACTGCTTTGCAGCTTCCTTAGCCTCGATCTGTATGTCTATAGCCTCGATCTTTTCATTATTCTTTACTGCTATCGATTTGCACTGCGATAAGCGAAGGACCTTAGCCGCCTCTGCCTTGTTTGCCGGCTGAAGATCCGAGAAATACGGGAAAATGAGCGTCATAATAAAAACTGCCGTAAATAAACGCCAGATCAGATCACGTATGAAGTTTTTCTTTCCGGCTGCTCTCATTTGATCCACCTTAAGATAATATCCCGAAAAAATACCCTTGCTGCACAAAAAAGCTATTTAACATCCGACAGATTCTCTGCCTTTATATAATAAAACGAAAACGTATCAAGTCCCTGTTCCGTAACAAAGGTGTATAAGAGACCGTCCTTGTGATAGGTATGCAGATATACTTCATACTCCTCATCATAAGAACCTACTTCGGTATATTCGGTGAATACCGATGTCATATCGATATCTGCAGGTCCGTTCATAACGATACCTTCCGACGCTGCATTAAGCTTATTGACCGTAAGTATCTCGGGCAGGGTTGCATAAGATACACCGACATATACAGGCTGTCCCAGGTAAGGTGCCAGCGAATTAAAAGTCTTCACCGGACCTTCTGCCGTATTGAAGCTGTCCTTCATAACATATACCTGTTCCACGGTTGCTTCGGTATCTATGGAATCTTCATCCAGGTACTCGACCGTCATGGCACTTATATCCGGCATGAAACGGGTCCTCTCACCTTCAGCCTGATAAAGCGTACGCTTTCCCGAGTATGCGGAAACGATCTCCCCTGCCTTTTTCCCGATAAGATCGCTGTATTTTATATCATCCAGGGTGAACTGTCCGGTAAATATGGGATTATGACCGAAATCATACAGTGTTCCCTGTCCTTCCTTCATATCAAGCGCAAACTCACCTTCATACTCAAGACTGCCGTTAGTCCTGAACAGCCTGCCCGTACCACTGTGCAGATTCTCGTGGAAAGCTCCCTGATACCACAGTGTTCCATCCTGATAATACTGATTTCCGGTACCTTCATACATGCTGTTTGCAAAACTGCCCTGATACACAACAAATCCTGCGGGATTCATCAGGGTTCCCTGGCCGTTACATGCTCCGTTGCTGACATCTCCCTCATATGCAAGATATCCGCTCTTTCCCCTGATACGTACTGTGCCCTTCGAAAACTTGAGCAGCACATCATTATAATCATAGGTCTTTATACCGTCATTTTTGCTCCCCGGAAAAAGACCGCTCCACGAACTGTATATAAACACCACGGAAAGCACGCCTACGATTATCACTACCGCAAATGCCAGTTTCTTGCTTACCATCCACCGGCCTATATTGTAATAATCATCCTTATGGCGCGGCTTAACATTAAGCGTCTGGGTAAAGAAGGTCTTTAAGATCTCCGATATCCTTGCAAAGATGAAGCTCGGTTTTGTATAGAGCTTAAACTTTGTAAGAAGCGGAGTTATACGCGCCTTTATCGATTGCAGGAGTATCTTGAAAAAATTCATCTTTTTACGTCACTTGCTCCTTTATCAAAGATGCAGATTACCGACAAATGTAATTGATGCATTCTCATCATTAAGATAACGTTCACATTCGAACAGATACCACTTGCTTATCTCATCATCCGGAGATACTCTTAATACTTCCGAGAATCTGGAACGTGCTATATAAAAATCATTTTCATAGAAAAGCCGCAGTGCCTCTTCAAATCGCGGCTTCTGGGAAGCACGGTTACTCCTTACCGCAGGCAGCTCTGCCTCCAGAAGCTCATATAACTTTATCTTATGCTCGGGCTTTTCGGGATCCGGTATGATGAATCCTATATAGCGGCTCTCTCCCCTGAAATTCTCATGTTCTAAAAGTGATTCCGTAGCAACCAGTCCAAGATTCATATCCGAAAACCAGCCCACATATCTTGAGAGCATGTCATTTTCAGGAGAAGAAATATATACGGCAGCCTGTTTCTGATCACCTGCCACACCGTATACATAAGGAGCATAATGCAAAAGCAGCGCGGATTTGGAGAACGCTCTTCTCCGCTCTTCTTTCAGCTTGAGTATCAGCTCCGTACCAAAGGCCGTGGAAGCAGTATTATCTTCAAGGAATAAAAACTTCATCTCCGAAAGATCACTCTCGTGAGAAATAAAGATACCGTCAAATTCGTCACGACACTCCTCTGTAATGGCCATCAGTGCATTTTTGCTTTCAAGCTCTGCCCTTCCCGACAGATCCGCTTCTCCCAGGCGGAGGCATGCGATCGTGCCGTTGCTTGCAGACATATCGCCACCGTGAACTTCCGTTATGGAATTACGGTTCAATATACGCTCTATACTCTTGGGTGCAAAACGGAAATACGCCTCATAAGTCAGGAACTTGATCCTGTTATTATTGGCAACATTCTTACATATCTCCATTACGCTGTTCCACATGTAGTTCATATCCCTGCCGACTACAGCGGGCTTATCTATCGTGGTATTATCGCCCTTGGAAAGCTCTCCCAGAGCATTCTGAAGCAGCATAAGATCCGCTGACTGTATGAGCAGAAAGATTATCCCTACAATACTGCCTGCCGCAAACAGCACGATTATCAGATTAATATAGTTACCAAGACCGGTTATAAGATCCTCAAAGAAACTGTTGCCCTCTGTCTCATAGATCATCGACATATCGGCGTGCCCCATCGGAGCAAGGTTCACTGCCAGTACGGTCATATTCCATCCGTCATAGTTGATGTCGCGGATAGTATACGCATCGCCGCCTGCTGTTTCCTGCATCATATCCATAATGGAAGATCCGTATCTTTCACTGATATATCCATTATTTTTCCCGCTTGCGCTCATTATGATCCTTCCGGATATGGAATTGACCAGAAGGACGTCACTTACCGGTTTATTATCACCGATACGTCTTTTTATACGGCCTGATAGGAGTTCGTAATCAGCCGTTTCGTAAATGTCTTCGTTATTGAGATCCACGAGCGCATACCCGTCCATGATGCTGCCGGCATCCAGCTGGGCATACCTTATATGTTCTTCCCTTGCATTCAGCCTGTTTTCATGATCGAGCACCAGAACCGAGCCGGCACATATGACCAGCATGAATATCTCAAGTGCGGCGATAACATATACCACCCTGCGTCTCTCATTAAAGATGATAAATAAAAGGATTATTATAAGGCAGCCTATGATAGCCGCAAACACCAGAACGGAAGTTTCGACCCCTGAGGTCCTTATTATCGCGGGCGCATCCATCTTTTTATTTTCATATACGGTGCGCGCATCACGGTTCAGAGCAAAATATCCGGGAGCCGAATTGTCAAAACGGACATTCAATAACCCGTCAACATACTCCGCTTCCACAAAATATCTTGGAAGTACACACTCCTGAACAGTATATTCATTTACTTCAGCCCTCTTTTCCTTCCAATCCTTCACCGCATCATCGCTGTTTTTGGCTGCATCGATCAGAACCGCTGACGGCAGGGTATATACATATGTCTGCTGACGGCTTTTCGATAAAGCCGTGAAATAAAGCATATCTTCATCTGCCGAAAAACCTGCAAGTGTCATTTCCTGGGGAAGACGGAAGATCGGAGAAATATATACGGGCCGAAGCGCCTCATTAAATTCAGCTACACAGTACTGTCTGATGATACGGCCGTTATCATCAACTTCACGCGAAAAGACAGCCGCCGGTCTTTCTTCCGTTGCAGCGTCAATACGATCGATAAAGAAACCTTTTAAGAAATGATCCTCCGCTGTGGTATAAATAGCCTCCACATCACCCTTACCGGCTATGCGGAATATGATACCTCCGGCATGTGCATTATTGTCTGTAATGAACCAGGCATCAGAAATATATATGGCATCATTATCGGTCGTATACTCATGAGGCTTGCTTATCCTGAAAAACTGCCACACACAGAAAGCCGAAAAAGCAACAAGCCAGATGATTATTGTGATGATGATCGTTTTGATTTTTTTTCTCATTTAATGTACCTTCGCTTCGTTCAGAATGGCAGCAGCGTTTATTGCAATAGCGACTCAAGTCCTATCTTCTCAAAACTCCGTATAAACAAACGCAACCATGGCACATCACCAAATATAAGATTGGTAAGAAAGGTGATGATCACAAACACTGCCAGTATGATACTGATCCATAAAAGTATACGGAACAGTATCGGCTTATTCCTGTTAAACCAGGCTTTTAAAACGGCTATGATACCGTGCTTTTTATCCGGCTCGGCCGCTATCTCAACATCTTTATACAGTTCCTTAAAACTGGAATAGCTGTATTTCTCTGTCTTTTTTTTCAGGAGCAGGTAGCTTTTTGCCTTGCTGGATGCCTTGGATTCCAAAAGTGTAAGAAGTATGCGTGCACATTCAACAGCGCACTCGGATTCTCCGATGGTATCATCCAATTCCGTCAGATCAAGCCGGTAAGACAGATGGACAGACCGGTCCTTTGCAAGCTGGATCTCATGCTGCTTAAGCACAAGAAACAATACCGGCCAGGGAAGGTTTGATGTCATGCAGGCTATGATCAGATTTATACACACCTCTTCACATTCCTGAAGTGTCATGGCCCCGCCCATATAAAAATCATCCATCGGGCGTTCCTGCACATAGGGATATACCACAAAACTGCGGCCCTCCCCCGACAGGATCTGAGGTTCATCCTCCTGCGGTATATCTTCCCGGCTGTCATATATGTCAATGAGACGATGCAGGATACGATGATCATTTACCGCCAGCACAGTACACTTTCCGCCGGCAGTATCGACAGTATCTTCGCAGATCATAACCTCATTGGCTGCAGTCTTTTTTATCCTGCCTAACAGCCTGTATCTTGATGGTTTAAAACCGTCACTCATTATTCTCCTCGAATCCGCTCTTCTCAACTATTGCATATGCATAGGTACAGATCACCGGCATATCGGTACAGTAGATCCTTATCTCATATACACCGGGCTTGGCGGGTGCCGTATAGATACCGTCTGCCGTAATGCTGCCGGTGCCGGCCTCCGTGAGCTCGTAAGTTACGCTGCACTTTTCCATATTGTTGTAGCGTACACCAAAATAATGATTTTCCTTGGTACTCATACGTACGGTAGGTGTTTCGGGAGAAATACTCCTTCCGGAATAATCCTCCGAAAGCTCCAGATCGTTTCCTGCGGGGAAACGGATAGCGACCCAGCGGTATGTAAGCACGAGATAATCAACATTTTTATTAAGTCTTGCCCCCACGACAAAGCTTCCTTTATCGTTAAGAACACGCACAGCTGTTTCCGCATCAACCACGGTACGTTGTTCGGGCGCAAAGATATCGGGATTTCCGTAGATCGTGCTCTTCGCATTGGCACCTATGGATTCATCTTCACGGATATACTCATATCCGACATCCACATATACATTCCCTTTACCCAGACCGTGGACTATCTCTCCGGAATAATGAACCGAACCTTTTCTGGCATTCTCTCCAAGAGGTATCTCAAGTATGCCTGTCGCCACCTCAGGGAAGGATGAACTGTGCTCGGGAGTATAACTTCTGTCCTTCGCCGGAAGTACCACACTGCTGTCATTCCCCAGATCAGCATACTTGATAAAATAATCAAGGTATTCGGCGCGGCGCATCTCCTGAGCCGGAGACGTTATGTAACTCTTGGCCGAAGCCTCCTCGACATCTTCTATGATATAGGCGCTGTCGGTACGTACCAGCTTAAGATCTGCCAGGCGTATATGGTCCCCCAGTGCACCGATATTACGCATTTCGAGATTAAGCCTTCCTATCTCACGGTTCACCAGTTCTCTGGGAAGCATATCGGACAGAAGCACCTTAAGCGCAAAATTCGCAGGCACGGGTACGGAACGGTCATTCTCATATCCGGCTGCGGTCCCGGTCTTTAATATGATATTACTCTCAAGAGCGGGAGTGTTGAGCACCATCATCCAGTATTCATAATACAGGCTCTCACCCTCATCCAGCTCCGCATCAACTATATCGATAGAGATCTCACTGGTTCCGTCGCCGCATGAAAATGCCGGTACCTGAAGGACACCTCTGTAAGTGAGCCTCACATCGGCATTATCAAGCTTCTTGACGACCACCCTGGCTTTGACCAGCTTGGAACGGCTGACGGTAGCGGGCATTGTATACTCTACAAGGAAGTGATCACTCGACATCAGCGTTCCCCTTGTCAGGAACTCCGAATCCATCTCATACTCTTCCTGAATATCACCCTTATCCACAAGGAAGAGCTCATAACCTTCCTTAACGCGGTTATACTGGAATTCTTTCTCAGGATCAGACTGATCGATCGCGTAAACCTTGTGTACCGGCTCCTCTCTGTAACGCAGGCAGAGTGTAGCCTCATTACTTTTAAGATTCTCAAATCCGGCAAGGGAGGAAAGCTTCTTTACATCCGAAGACTCCACCACTATCTCCCTGCCCATGCCGTCTATCGCGACACCGCTCTCTACAAGGAGCGAAAGATCATCCAGTGAGAATACTCCAAGACCGCATACCACGCCCTGACCATACATCAGTCCG
Source organism: uncultured Lachnospiraceae bacterium (assembly GCA_902779395.1). Classification (GTDB taxonomy): domain Bacteria; phylum Bacillota; class Clostridia; order Lachnospirales; family Lachnospiraceae; genus NK4A136. Next base: position 37,475 of record CACZBK010000017.1, read on the forward strand.
TTAAGAAAACGGCGCTTATTGTTGAAGTAGTCCTGTTCAGCCTGGTAATCTGCACTGGATAAGCGTTTTTTCGGATAGTAACGGTTCCTTTCGAAAGGGTAGATCTGTGAGTTGTTCATTTTCTCTCTCCATTCAAAATGTTGTGATGGTTGGTTAAATATATCATAGCCGGCGTAACAATATCGCAACGCCCGGCTTTATGCACTTATCAAAAATCTCTTGCCGCACCGGCAGTCCCGTCTGTGGTATCATAAGTGTTATCATAAACGCGCTCTTCTTCTGAGGCGGATGCAGCTGCCTCAGCTTCCCCCGCATCTACTGTTTCCGCATATGGCTGAGGTGTAAAAGCGACCTTCTGATCCTCCCGGCCTATCAGTCCTGTATCAAGCGCATAGAGCACCATAGCGGCTATGCCCATGATAATATACAGTGAAAGAACAAAGGGAAAGACGGAGACATTCATTTTTCTGCCGATGTTCTTTTCGTCATCCATTTCCTCCATCCTCCTGTTTGATCTCCATAAGCTCTGCGATACGCTCCTCTGCCCAGGAATACTGACGCATATATTCTCCAAGGAATTCCCTTACCGCAACAGGGTCACGCTCCATAAAATGATAGAAATCACAGTCCAGCTTGTCCGTCTTGACTGCGATCGCATTATACTCACGTATAAGTATGTCTTCAAATCCCGCATCGGCAAGGCTCTTACGAAGATCCGATATAAATGTACGAAGCTGCGAATTACGGCTGGCAAGATTACCGCCATCCTCCCACAATATACTGATAAGTTCTCCCATAGTGACCGAAGCTCCGCGGCAGTCGATAAGATAAGCCAGTATCTCCTTGCATTTTGCACGTCTGAACAGCACCGGTCTGTTATTTGCAAAAACCTCAAAATTGCCGAAGCAGTGCACCTTCAGCTTGTTTTTCCCGTATACGGGATTGCGCAGGTTACGCAGTACCTTCTCAACATCCGATACATCCGCAGGCTTTACGAGATAACCGCTCGCGAACACGGCATGCGCATCCAGAGCATATTCAACATGCCCCGTAACAAATACGATATTGATATCCGGCTGAAGTTTTTTTAATTCCGCAGCCATCTCCAGACCGTTCATCTCCGGCATTTCTATATCAAGAAATGCCACATCGACCGGATGACCGGCTGCATAGCGCAAAGCCTCCCCTGAAGAGATCAATCCGACATGGTTACCGTTGGGATCTATCTCTTTCATGTTCTGCACCATGGCATTGACTGCCAGCTGTTTGTCATCAACCGTAATGGTATTCAAATCTTACCTGCCCCTGTATGCACATACGCAGCCCGGGTCAATACTCCCCTGTATAGATAAATAAAAGTCCGTCTGCGGTATTTTCCACATTATCTTTCCAGTACATTTTCCCGTCGGCAAGTCCTATGACTCCGCTTCCGTTTTCATATACAGTCTCTTCTGTTACTTCCCCTTCACTGTCATAGTTCCCTACGGTCTTTTTCATGTCAGTATATGCCAGCTCACTGCCCGAAAGATTTCCGGTAAAACTCCAGAAAAAAGCACTGTCATTCATATCGCTTTGGCTTATCTCTCCATGCCACAGTCCGCTGTCGTCTTTCCAAAGATCGATCACTGTAGTCCCGCCGGATTCATCTGACCATTCGCCCGAAAGATCAACGCCCGTCTCTTCAGTCACGGCCGCAGTATTCCTGGCATTCGGTATGCCGCAGGAAGTACATATGGCAATAGCTATCATCGCTGCAAACAGAATATTTCTTCTCATTTCATTTCCATTTCCCTGAACGGGATCTCCATCCTGACAATAGTCCCGCTTCCGGTACTTATTATGTTCAGTTCACCGTCACACAGCATCTTGAGCCTGTCCTTGGCATTCTTTATACCTATGCTGCGATGCTCTACCTGCTGCCTGGTCTCATTTCCAAACCCGACACCGTTATCCTCAACGATGACGATGACTTTATCCTCTTCAAGCCTGCTCCTTATGGTGATCACGCCGTTTTCTTTTCTGCTGATACCATGACGGATCGCGTTCTCTACCATAGGCTCCACAACCAGGAGCGGAATATAGAAATCGGTAAATTCTATATCGTAATTCACCGAAAAATGAACAGCCGGATCTGCCTGCTCAAGAGCCACGTATTCTTTGATACAGTCTATCTCCCGGTCAAAGAGCACCAGCTCATCACTGCTCATTGCATCCAGATTACTGCGAAGATATGCTGCAAAATGCTGCAAGGCTTTGGATGCTGCTCTCGGATCTTCTATACAAAGCTGTTTTATCGCCAGTATGGAATTAAAGATAAAATGCGGCCTGATCTGATTCTGTGACAGACGCAAACTAAGCCGGTTTATCTCATTCTCCAGCTCCCGTATCTTCTTATCCCCTTCATTCTTAGCATTAACACTCTTTATCAGAAATACAAGTGTTATGACAAGCATGACCAGTAAAACTGCCGAGGATATTATCGCTAAATACCACCCTGTCATTCCTTAATCAACGGCATTATCCGACACATCGGACTCTGCCTCCACTTTCTCAAAAATAAATGTGTTACCTGCATTATCCTTATCATCCATCCAGTATACTTCCCCGTCCAGATAATAGATCCTGCCCGTACCGTCCGTATAGACTTCCTGTGTGGTAACTCCGGCATCGGGCTTATCCTCCGAAGGAAGAAGATATGATGTCCTTACACCGCCCGTATACGAAAGTCCCAGTCCGTCTGATGCTGCTGAAGCTTTAAATTCATAGCTTTCTATGTGGGTAATGGCCTGATCGGGGACTGAAACGGTACAGTTATAAGCATTGCCGTCTTTCTCAATGGTAAGCACAGCCAGATCGTTAACACGATCCAGATAGCTTCCCTCCCATTCAAAATCGGCCGGCGGAGTAAACGGAACAAGGTCAGCCTCCGTGGGCTCAGCAGGCTTATTCTTCTGACATGCAGATAACAGCGCAACAGACATCAGCGCTGCCACAAACAGATGTGTTCTTTTTTTGCATTTCATCATGTCTGTCGTTCTCCTTAACTAAAACATGATACAATTCACCGATAGTACTATATCAACAAAAGCGCAACAAAAGCGAAACAGATATTATGACCTGCCAAGTTCCGGCTCCCTCTCCTTCGCCATAAGCCAGGCCATCACATGTACAGCCTGCGCAAAAGTACCGTCTTTTATCATCATTTCCACCTCAGACGGACTATGCAGTTCCGCATCCAGAAACTCAGTATCGTCAAGTGCCTGTCCGCAGCGCTTTTTGCAGTTCCTGGCAAGAAATATATAAGCGTAGTTATCTGCCATGGTCGCATTGGACGGAATGCGGATAAGATGCTCCCATTCATCGGATACATAACCGGTCTCCTCCACAAGCTCACGCCTTGCAGCTTCCAGGGTATCCTCCGCATCTTCGGGAGATAAGGCTCCCGACCTGTATTCCCTGCCGTCCTTACGTTCTATACCGCCCGCCGGAAACTCCACGGTGACACGTCTGATCCCCTGTCTGAACTGGCGCACACAAACAAGCCTGCCCTTTTCATCAACAGGGATTATGACCACATAATCCTTACGGCTGTAACTGTAGAATGGTTTAAAAACGCTGCCGTCCGGAAAGCGGTAAGATGAACGCCTGAAGTCGATCCACTCATCTTCGATTATGTGTTCCCTGCTAACCTCAGTCCATTCCAGCGAAGCATTATTACCGAACTGATCCATATCTGCCCCGAAAGTGCTCTGCTTAAATAAGCTTCTTTGCAGCCTCTATGACACCGCCAAGCTTTCCGCCTGCCAATGCAGCTTTAACACCGGTAACGATCTTTCCTTCTATATCATCAGGGATATCCACTCCGGCAAGGCTCTCCACGGTCTTTACGGGATCGTCGGCAAAAGATTTCATCAGCTTCGGATCAGCCTTGATCTTATTTACGATCTCATCGATCTTCTTTTTGATGTCCATTTTTATTACCTCCATGACAGTTATTCTTCATTTCCCGGGCAAAACGCGAAAAATCTCCCAGCGCCTTCATGCCAAGATCTATGATCTTTATAAGATCAATAGAATTCTTTCCTGCACTGCGCCCTTTAAAACTTATGCGCTTATACCCCACTTTATATCCGTAATACTTAAAAAACGTTGTGAACATTATGTTCGGGAGATTGTAATCCGCCGGCAGCCGGTGCAGATACTCTTCCACTACATCTGCCCGCATAAGCCTGAAGGGAACATTTGCATCCGGGACTCTTACCCTGAAAAAAATATATAATAGCCAGGTGACTACCTTTTCGACCAGGAATCTTATCCTGCCGTCACCGCGGACAGTCCTGTTCCCCAGGATAACGTCGAATTCATGCCTGTGATGCCAGAACGCCGGGAATTCATCCGGATCGGTCTGACCGTCCGAATCGGTCTGAAATATATAATCGGCACGCCTGTTGACTGCATATTCATACAATGCGATGCATTTGGGACCATGCTGTGAAAGCGTCCCTTCAAGTATCTCAAGCCTGGGGAGCTCCCTGCACAGATCTCTTAATATCTCATGGGTATCATCACTGCTGCCGGAATCCGCGACCACAAGCTTTGAACCGTCGGGTTTATAAGCGATATGGGGATACCACTCCCGTACAGTTTTTTCTATATTGGCCTCCTCATTAAAAGCAGGCATCACTATGTACAGAATATCGCCCATTAAAAAAATCTCCTGAACCGCTTTATTCTAAAACGGATCGGGGTTACAGGATTCGAACCTGCGACTTCCTGGTCCCAAACCAGGCGCTCTACCAAACTGAGCCAAACCCCGTACGGAGAATATTATAATATCTGCTATCTATTGTGTCAAACCAAAGTTTACGTAACTTAAATATACATTATGTTGAGTTTCGGTGCCTGTCCGTTCTCTATCAATATGACACCGTAACTGCATCGGCGGTCCCTCTGCCTGGGATATGACAGGGAACCCGGATTCATGACATAAAGCCCGTTTCTTTCATGGATCTCGGGTACGTGTGTATGCCCGTATAAAACAATGTCGGCTGCAGTGCTGCGCGCTTCATCCTCAAGCATCTCCGTTCCGTAATTCACTCCGTAACGGTGTCCGTGTGTCATAAAGATAAGATGTTTATCAGGAGCATCAACAAGGCGGTATGTAGGGCTGTATCCGTTAAAATCCATATTACCGGCCACTATCTGTACAGCCGTAACACCGGTTTTCTGCTTAAGGATCTCCTCGTCACCGCAGATATCACCGCAATGCAGAAGCATGTCAACGCTGCCTTCCTTATCAAACACTTCCGAAAGCCTGCTCAGATTTCCGTGTGTATCACTGATAACTACTATCTTCAAAGGATCCCCTCCCCGATAAGCATATCTCTCATGGCGCGGAGAGCCTTACCCCTGTGGCTGATGGCATTTTTCTGCTCCCTGCTCATCGCAGCTGTAGTGCATCCGTATTCCGGTACATAGAAGAAAGGATCGTAGCCAAAGCCCTCGCTTCCGGAAAGCTTACGGTCCACCATACCTTCCACACATTCCTGTACGCACATATCTTCCCTTCCGGGTACACAGGCAGCTATGGCGCATACAAAGCGCGCACCTCTTTTTTCATCCGGAACATCCTTCATATCTTCAATGATATCCATCATTGCCTGAGTATAAGTCCTGTCCCCCAGCCAGCGGTGTGACTGCACGCCGGGCATTTTGCCCATATGGTCTATCTCAAGCCCGGAATCATCCGCAAGCACTATGGCATCCTTATACTCCGGCATATCCTTAAGATAAGCCGCAACAGCCCCGGCTTTTATAAGCGCATTTTCCTTAAACGTGGTACCGCTCTCATCTATCTCTTTATCAAAGCCGGTATCACTCATCGGGATAACTTTCACATCAAGCCCCTGTAAGATCTCGCCTATCTCCCTCAATTTATCTTTATTTCCGGTCGCAAAAACTATCGTCTTCACTCTGCTTCTCCTTATATGCCTCTAATCGCCTTACGGCAGCTGCTCACTCCAGCAGCTGTTGTTATAGATATCAGTGAACTTATAAAGTGCTATATATCCGCTGTCTATATATGTATTGCTTATCTGAGGCTCACCGTTTACAGTCCAGGTATCGCCTATATAATAACTGTCTCTGAAATTACCGTTATAATCATAAAAATCGCAAAGGAAATCCACCTTATCCCCGTCCTTCAGTTCCACCAGACCTCTGGATACGGTCTCGGTCACGGCATCATCATAATCCGGGTCCGCACCTGCGATATAGCCGTAAGGCTTCTCATCGGTAAATAAAAGGATAAGGTTAACACGCTCTCCGTTCAGTTCTGCGGGAACCCTGCCTGTTATCGTATAATCATCCCCATAATCGACGGTATCCAGATGATAATATGCCACAGGCTGGTTATCGATCGACAGCCAGGTTCCGTCCGCATCCGCTACAAGATTGCCTTTATCATCAAAACTGTATACATTATCAAGGCCCATATCCACATAACCCTCTCCGTTATCTACAAAGAGGTTCAGATCGACACTGCGTACCAGCTCCCACTGTTCTTCGGGAAGCTCCATATAATAACCGTTACTGCCCTGTTTCCAGGCGAGCAGGCTCTGGTCAAGCTGATGATCATAAATATATTTCGCGGTATCCTCATCGCTCATACTGCGTTCGGGTGCGTCGGGCATCGAACGGAAAGACGATATAAGATCAAAAATGCTGTCCAGATCGAGCATGGAAGACTCTTCGCCGCCGTCAAGCATATTGAAGGCACTGCCGCCTCCCGCAGCCTGCCCTGCTCCCTGCACACCGGCAAACTCTTTTATGCAGGCCGAATAATCGGAATCTATCCCCAGCTGTGCATAAAGATCGCCGGCCTGCTTAACCTTGGACTGTCCCGCCCTGTAAGGGAAGTAGATCGATACTCCGTAGGCATTGGTCATATTGGAGGATGTCCTGTTGTATTTAACCGCTGAAAGGACTGTCTGTGCAAGAGCATCTCCCTCCGGAGTACCCATGTTCTTTGCAAAATGCACCAGATCCACCTGATCCAGCTTCGAGGAAGGAGAAAACTCCCTGGTATTGCTTCTGGCCTGTGATACACGGGCGTACTGCTCCAGCTGTATCAGATCCTTGATACTTGTCGAAAAGGATTTAAACTCGTCCCCGACGGTCTGTGAAAGCTCTGCAAGATCCACTACCGACAGAGTGGTCTTCTGTCCCGCCACCTGTTTAGCGCATACATTTACGAAATCATCCGCTATCATCCGTCCTATCTCGACAGTATCCATGGACGTATCCTTTGAAAGCTCAGTGAGCCAGTTGGTATAATACCAGCCAAGTCCCGGTTCGGTCTCCTCGGACGCTATGATGTAATCGGCATATTCCGCACACATAAGATCCGTTTCCACGGTAGCCATAAGACAGGCGTCAAAGCCTATAAAATCATACTTTATCCCCGCAGCCGAAAGTGCGTCGTTTATCTCCGAAAGATCCATTGACCCGGCTGATGACTTAAGCTCATCATATCCGAATCCCGAAAGAGAGCCGCCGCCATGATCCCAGAATATAAGCATATTACGGTTAGCAGGATAATTCTTGCTGCAGTATCTTATAAATTCCGTAAGGTTGGATGGATCGGTCATAGATGAATTGCCCATATCGGATTCCAGCATATCCAGCCTGCCGTTCTTTACCCGGAATATCTGATGGACTTTATTGGAGATACCTGATATCGACCATTTTTTAGCCCCGCCGGTATACACAATGACATTCACCTTATCCGAAAGAGATGCATTCATCATCTCTTTAATATCATTGCCTGCCATACCGTACTTGGATTCCAGATCGGTACCGCACATATATACCATAACGGTCACTTTATCCTTACCGCCGCCCAGGATATCGGTATACTTGATCCTGGCCTCCGGTGATACGTTATGATCCAGGTTTCCGGCATTGGAAGAAGATCCCCATCCCGTGGATGTACCTGAAAGCGAGGCCATGTTATCCGCTCCGCTTCCCTGTGAGGCTGTCACTGCAGATGATGTATTACTGCCGCTGCCATTATCCGTTTCATATCCTTCATCATCGCCTCCGCCAAAGAAGGCCTTGATAATAATAAGGACTATTACGATCAGTATGGTCCCGCCGCCGATAGCTTTCCCGCCGCCGGTCCCGCCACCTCCTCCGGGTGCATGCGAACCGCTGCCCACGGGACCGCTGCCGGTGCCGCTTCCTCTTAAATGAACCCCGTTGCCGGAGCCTGTCACATTTTTCTCTCTTCCTCTGGGTCTGTTATCTGCCATGATGCTTACCTCATTTATGATTTCTTAAAGAGATCTGCCTATCTCTCAGGGCGCTGCCTGGGAGGTCTTGCTCCCATATACTGAAGATAATAAGTCTTCAGCATACCGTTATAGATCTTTCTGTTCTTATCCGCTTTCCTTCCTATATACTTCTCCGCATCCTCATAGGAAGTTATCAAAAACATCGACCAGTCCTTAAGCGCCTTATACCGCTCTCCTATCATCTGATAAAGCGCGGGGAGAGCCTCTTTTTCTTCAAGCCGCTCACCATACGGAGGATTGGTGATGATAAAACCATAGGGCTTAGGATGTGAGAGCTTTTCAAGTGCTCTCTGCTGAAAGTGTATCAGCTTGTCAACCCCGGCACGGGCGGCATTCTCCCTGGCCGCCTTAACGATACTGCTGTCTATGTCATAGCCCTGGATATCACAGTCGATATCCCTGTTTTCCAGCGACCTTGCCTCTTCGACAGCATCTTCAAAAAGCTGCGGCCGGATGATATGTTCCCATTTCATAGCCGTAAAGCTCCTGTTAACTCCCGGTGCTATATTTGCAGCCATAAGTGCAGCTTCTATAGGAAAAGTACCGCTTCCGCAGAAAGGATCCACCAGTATCCTGTCCTTCTTCCACGGGCTCAGCATGATAAGCGCTGCCGCAAGATTCTCCGCAAGCGGAGCCTTTGATGTGAGCAGGCGGTAGCCTCTCTTATGAAGAGAATCCCCGCTGGTATCCAGCCCCACGCTGACTATATCCTTCTTTATAAATACACGTATGGGATACGGATCCCCATCCTCCGGAAAATGTGTTATGCCGTATTTTTCCGAAAGCCGGTCCACCATAGCCTTTTTCATTACGGACTGAATATCGGAAGGCGAAAACAAAGCACTCTTTACGCTGGCAGCCTTAGCCACCCAGAATCGTCCGTTCTTCGGGATAAACTGCTCAAGCGGCAAAGTCTTCGTACCCTGAAAGAGCTCTTCAAAGCTTTCAGCCTTAAAACTTCCCAGTTTTATCAAAAGCCTCTCTGCTGTCCTTGAATTAACATTAATACGGCAGACCGCCTCCGCATCACCTGCGAAGGTCACTCTGCCGTCTTCGACATCAGTCACATCATAACCGAGATCTATGATCTCTCTTTTTAACACGGCCTCCAGTCCGAAATGACAGGGGGCGATTATCTCAAACCGTTCCATAGTGCGGTATTGTAGCACAAGTGCAGATATACCGCAAGATAATAATGATCATGAAAGCTTACGATGAGTACTCTGCTTATTTACCGACAAACAATGCCCTGTACTCGCCGGGTGCCATGCCCTTTTCTTCATGGAATACCCTGTTAAAGCTGGGAATACTCTGAAATCCCGAGAGCATCGCAACTTCCGTAAGCGTCATATCGTCCGTAGCCAGAAGCTCCGTTGCCTTCTCAAGCCTTATCATATTCAGCCATTTACTGTAGTTCATCCCGGTCAGGTTCTTAAACATCCTGGAAAAATAATCCTTGCTTATGCCTGCTTTTTCAGCCATAACCGTCTGTGAAAGATCATCCGCAGTCAGATTATTCTTGATATAATCAGTTACCATGATCATACGGCGCATAGCATCATCGGTATATCCGTTACGCGCACCCGGCTTTAATTCGGGAGCAAATTCATCCCTGTGTTTATCGATCGTGAGCATGAATTCCATAAGCAGCATACAGCAGCGAAGCTCTCTGTTGTCGGCCCCGGAGTAAAAGATATCTTTCATCTTTAAAAAGATTGTTTTCAGTTCACCCGCAAGCGCCCTGTGATTATTGATGCAGATGACATGAAGCCCTCTGTAGAAATGCATTATACGCTGCAGGTCGAAAAGGGAATTCATGAAGGAATTGCTGAACTGAACTACAAGGGACTTTTCCCTGTCGGCATCGATTATCGCATGAGTCTCCATCGGCCAGGCTATCAGAAAATCATCCTCTACCAGGGAATATGTTTTCTGGTTTACCTTATAGATATTCGTTTCACCCGGTCCTACCAGAACGATCTCCCCATAAGAATGCCAATGTACCTGATAGCTTCTCTCCTTTGCCCCGGTATACATGTTAAAGGCACTTACATTATCAAAATCATAGATCTCGTACTTGCTGTAATCCATATTTCTTCTCCCCCAAGAACAAAATATGATAACAATTTTATCAAATCTTAAGAAGAATTGTACTATAAAAGCGACTATATTACAAACATAATAACCAAAAAAACTTTATGTGAACCTTTAGAGAAATAAAGGTTAGGAAGAGGAGAAAAAAGATGGCTAAGACAAATACTATTGATATGACAAAGGGTGATCCGGTAAAACACCTTATAGTTTTTGCGATACCGGCACTTATAGGTAATATCTTCCAGCAGGTTTACAACCTCGCCGATACCGCTATAGTCGGGCACTATGTGGGCAAGGATGCGCTTGCCGCAGTGGGTGCCTGCGCTTCCATCACCTTTTTATTCTTTGCACTGTGCAACGGTATAGGAAGCGGCGGCGGGATAATAGCATCCCAGTATTACGGAGCCCATGATGATGACAAGGTAAAGAACTGCATCGTTAATACGGGACTTATAATGCTTCTGGTACCGGCACTTTTCGGAACCGTCGGTTTTATAACGGCTCCTCTTCTGCTTCAGATACTCGGAACCCCGGCAGAGATAATCGCAGGATCAACTTTATATGTGCGCTACATGTGTTGCGGTCTGGTTTTTGTTTCCATATATAATTACCTGTGTTCCATGCTGCGGGCACTTGGTGATTCCAGGTCACCATTATACTTCCTTATCATGTCTACCATAGTGAATCTGGTGCTGGATGTATTGTTTGTAAAGCAGTTTAACATGGGCATACAGGGTGCAGCTCTTGCTACCGTGATATCCCAGTTCATATCCGCCATAAGCTGCGGTATATATGCTGTAAAGAAGAATCCGTATTTTAAACTCAGTAAAAAGGATTTTGTTATAAACAGGGAAATGTCCTTCAAGGTAATACGGCTTGGCGTTCCCATGTCTCTCCAGTTCAGTCTGATAGCGATATCTTCCATGGCTGTACAGAGCATAGTCAATTCCTACGGTACCACCACCGTAGCCGCATTTACCTCCACAAACCGCATCGAACAGCTCATCCACCAGCCTTATGCGACCCTTGGTGCGGCCCTCTCAACCTTCTGCGGCCAGAATTACGGTGCAAAGCAAAATGAACGTGTTTATGAAGGCTACCGTAAAGGCATGCGCCTTATGGTGATCATGAGCATGGTCATGACCTTTACCATGTTCTTCCTTGGACGTGCTGTATGCTCCCTGTTTGTATCGGATACCGAGGTTATAGAGCTTGGTGCTCTGGGTCTTCGGATAAACAGTATCTTCTATATGGCGCTCGGACTGATCTATGTGATCCGCGGAGTCCTTACCGGTGTGGGTGATGCATTCTTTGCTCTGCTCAACGGCATAGTGGAAGTCATAGGAAGATTCACACTTCCGCTGCTGATGACCGGATATGCCGGATTCGGAGAAACAGGTATATGGCTGTCTACAGGTCTTGTATGGGTGCTCAGCGGAGTTACTGCTTATATGAGATATCTTAAGCACAAAGATATACGTATGGGAAGAAATTTTATGACAAACTTTCACATGGGTATAGATCCTGAAAGCTTTAACGGTATTTTCAAAGGATTAAGGATAAGGAAGGCATAAATAAAGCAATAGCAAAGCTTCTATTGACTATAGAAAACAGACCGGGATTTTTCCCGGCCTGTTTTTTTGCTGACACTGCAGTGTATGCAACTGTCTATCAATTTACTTTTACATTGATCGTCACGGTCTTTCCGTTGATCTTTGCGGTAAGCTTGCACTTGCCTTTGTTCTGAGCTACCAGTCTGAGTTTCTCATCCACATATGCAACCGAACCGTTACTGGATTTAAAGCAGAGCGGCTGGTTCATGCTCACATACTTAAGAAATGCTACAGTACCGGCCTCGGTTTCGAGCTTGTACTTGTACGTACCGGCCTTATGCTTATCCGGTGCAAACGCAGGCTCTTTTAACTCCGGATCATCTACTATAAGGGTCACTCTGTACAGATTATCATCCTTGTCCTTACCATTTAAGGTAAACTCGCCTGCCATCTTGCCTGTCACCTGAGTTTTCCTTATGCTAACATACTCTTTTGCATAGTCATCAACAGTCCACTCCTTGATCTTAACGCCCTTTATGGTGATGTTCTTTTTAACATTAAGATTTACATGTATCTTGCGTTCCTTAAGAGGCTCAGGTTCAGTAACCTTAACCTTTCTGTTGTATGCCTTTCCGTTTACATAGGCTGTGATCGTAGCTGTTCCGTATGTTTTAGCTTCCAGCATACCTTTATCCGATACAGTCACAATATCGGGCGAACTGCTGTAGTAAGCCACCGATACCAGCGCATCCCCCGGAACAAATCCGCATGACACAGGTTCTGAAACAGCTTTAGCTTCCAGCTTCATAGTCTTTGACGATTCAAACTTAGGCTGTATTACCTTTATCTCTATGGTCCTGCTGCCGTTAGTCATCTTTGAGACCACCCCTTCGGGAGTAGCCTTCTTAGCCTTGACAGCACCTTTTTTGCTTACAGATACATATTTCTTATCATTTTTATCGACACTCTTCCAGCCGCTTCCGGGCATATTAAACTTCTGGCCTTTGACAAGTGTAAGCGTATAGGCTGAGTCAAGATTCTCAGGGACAGGATTAAGCGCTGAAGGCCTGTGTACTTCAGTCCCCTTAGGCAGAACCTTATCCTCAAAGTAATCACATCCGCTTCTCTGGCAATGGAAACGTGCCTTTCCATCCGTTGTTTCCGTAGGATATACCAGTACATCATAGATATCATCATCTAAATAATGTCCCAGTGCCGGTACGATAAGATCACTTTCATGCACTTCCTTAAACGTATCACCGGCCTTTTCAAAAAGGTGATAGCAGCGCTTGCACTCATAATGCTCTTTGACACCCGGTGTTTCACACTTGGCATCTACAGCTTCCACAAGCTCCAGTATATCTTCTGTATGCTCATGTTTTCCTACCACGCTCAGCTCCAGAATATAGTCTTCGTAATTGTCTGCACCGGTCATTTTTATCAAAAGCCATGCATCAACATCATTAAGTTCCGTACCGCTCTTTATCTTGAAGCTGATCTCTGTGGGAGATTTAACTGTCGCATCGCCATCCAGCTGATCCGCACCGTTCGCTGCCTGTACACCTTCTATATACGCGCCTGACGGCCTGTATTTGGGAGCTATGGGATATTTGATCTCCGTACCTATCTTTTCCTGTTCAAGTACTAAACTCAGTTTAGTGAGTGTCCATTCAGCTTTTTTGATATTTACGGTCACACCGACAGGCTGTTTTAATACGTACTTTGAGGCATCCTTTCCGGCAAGCTTTATACCGCTTATCTTTACGGCTTTGTTTTCACCGGCTTTATCATCATCCATAAGGGCCGTTGCACCGCTTAGATCAAGCTCAACATCATCACCGCTTTCAACACCCTTAAGCTCTGCATTGGTAAGCTCCACATCAAGCTTTCCGCTCTCGTATACACGGTCTACGGCTTCCACGGTAACAGTGAGCACTGTAGCCGGTATACCGATATGAACCGCTTCTGCGATCTTATCATCTGCATCTTTTATCGTAGTATATGCTCCTTCAACAGCTTTCTTACCGCCTTCAGGTTCAATTATCTCAACACCATCAGCAAATACTATCGCGTTCTCAGCTGTATTATTTACCCATACAGCCGCAACTTTTCCTTTTGCCTTAAGATCGCAGTTTGCCAGACCAAGCGCTGCAGTGCAAAGGACAGCAAATTTGTTTTTACTGTTTAATTCAAGCGCAGCATCATTAATGTTCAGAACATAGCAGTCAATGCACTCATCAGCGGTTTCCATGGTTATTGTCGTATCGCTTCCGTTAACAAGTACAAGCGAATTTGAATAAATACCTCTTTTAGCCGTAAGGAAACTGAAATTACCTTTGACAGTCGACTGTGCACCCGGATCAGAGGCTATAATAACTACAGCATTATACTCTGTATCAAAAGATGCATTTCCTTCTATGTTCAATGCATGTTTTGAATAGATCAGTGCCATTCCTATCCCGGTAACATCATTACCGCCGGCTATAGCCAGGTTACCGTTTAAGGTCAGCGTCCATGTTTCGGGATCAAAGCTTGCCTTGCCGTCACCAAGGATATCGCCCTTGTTAATCTCTGTTACCTGGGTATTTCCAAGCCACAGATCATATCTTTCAACGTCCTTTCCGAAATGAAGCTTCTTGATCTGCTTATCAGCACTGTCTACATAGGTATAATATTCTCCCGTGTCGTCCTTGATCTTCTTCTTTATCGCGCCCTCAGGTGAGATGAGTGCCTGTTTTTCCCCGAATTTAATATCCTTTCCTGCTCTGATAGCAGATCCTGTCCCATCGATATCGATCACAACATCACTTCCGGAGAAAGCGATCTCATTATCTACCCATAAACCTGCGCTTCCTTTCATCTCTACATTTCCGTCGTAGAAGATCACGCCCTGCGCTCCCTTAACGCTCATAGCATATACCTGATCCATCTTGAATGACAGATCGGTATCCGCTCCGTTAACCACAACATTTCCGTAAGTATATATGATCGTAGAACCATGTCCTTTGAAATTCAGGTCTCCTTTCAAAGTAAGGACCTTATATGCGGAAGAGGTTTTAGATGTTGCAAAGATCACCGATCCATTTTCATTTTCCAGCGTTGCATCACCTGTGATCGTCAGATCATCAGTGGCAAAGATCTTAGTCTTGAAACTGAAGCTGCCCATCTCATCGTATCCTTCGTACATTCCCTTTATGCCTGTTACATTGTGCAGTTCAAGGGTCTTGTTCAAGGGATCATAAGTTCCGCTGGCTTTGCTGCCTTCAAGATTGGGGATCTTATCCTTATTTAATTCGGTGACTTCCAGATCGCCTATCCAGAGACCATATTTTTTGATCTCGGGACCGATCTGAACTTCCTTGGCAGTTTTGTCAAATCTGTCTACAACAGTTACATTCCTGCCGGCTCCGCTGCCGCTGACTTTCTTACTTCCCTGTTCGGGCTTTATGATCTCAAACCCTTTAGCCAGGATCAGGTCAGCTGCTTCACCGGTTCCGCGGATTGCTTCAGTGTTGCTTGATTTTGCCGTAACATTGCCGCCATTTACCTGTATCACTCCCTGTGAGCCCAAGCCCACGCCACCTTCGGTGCTGACGGTTCCGGCGTTAATTGTTACGCCTCTTTTAGCATAAATACCAAAGGCATTCTTATTCTTTACTTTAAGATCCGTACTGTTACCGTTAACTTCCAGGCTTCCGTTAACCACATTAACAGCAGGGTCGGCAGAATTTCCGGTCAGATCCAGTTCGCCTTCAAATGTCAATGAATCATCCGGATCTTTGCTGTCAAGCCATACCACAACATCTGAACCGGTAAGCTTTGCGCCTTCTCCATAGATCTTTAATGTATCTGTTGAATATATCTGTGATTTTCTAAGGCTTTTTACCTCATGATCACCTTCTATACCCGTCACTTTCAAAAGCGACAAAGTATAATTATCGGGATTATACCAGGCCTTGGCACCATCCCCCTGTACTCCCTGGATATTATCCGCATTCTCCGATGTTACCTCAACATTACCAAGCCAGAGGCCGTAATGGGTTATCTTTTCCTTTACATGAACACTTTTGACTGTCTTACCGTCTTTATCAACAATGGTAGCATATCCATTGGGGCTGCCTACTTTGCCTCCGCTAGGCTCCAGTATATCCATTGCCGATGCGTCAATATTTTTTTTATCGCAGCGGATAGGACTTCCTGTCTCGAAACTGTTATCCAGCTTTACATTAAGCTCGCCGCCATTCAGTTTTATATCCTGTTCAACAGCCCACAGTCCTGCTTTACCGGTGATCTCCACTTTACCGCCGTCAAGCACTATACCGCCATTTGCATATATACCGGCTGCACTGTTGGCCTTGATCGAAATATTGGTACTTCTTTTTTGTATAAAGACAGAACCGGAGTTGTTATAGATCACACCGCTCTGGTTTGTGTCTCCTTTTCCTTCAAGACTGAAAAATCCTTCTATTGTCAGAAGATTCCCAGGTGTGGTGGAATTCTTTAAAGTAAATACCGGTCCGTCATTATTGCTTATCTCAGCATCTCCTATGATAGTCAGGCTTTCCGAAGTCCATATCTTCGCCTTATCATGTGAATTGGTAATACCGGTAACGCCCTCAAGCTTAAGGGTATGTGTCTCCGGATCATAGCTTCCCTCGGCATATTTGCCCTGAAGATTAGGTATGCTGTCTTTATTCTCTGAAGTGATCTGTTTATCACCGACCCACAGCTCATAAGCTGTTATGCCGTCATCCGTAACAGGATCCACCGTATCATCTTCCGTAACCGTTTCTTC
This sequence comes from uncultured Lachnospiraceae bacterium, assembly GCA_902779395.1. Lineage (GTDB taxonomy): Bacteria > Bacillota > Clostridia > Lachnospirales > Lachnospiraceae > NK4A136. The sequence goes on from CACZBK010000017.1 coordinate 54,271, forward strand.
CTCAGATACGGCTTCATCCGAAGCGGGAACTGCTGCATCAGCCGCCTCTTCATCTTCTGCATCCGCGATCGTCTCACCGGCTGCTTCATCATCAGCGGCAAATACGGTAAAACCCGCATCACCTATCGTGCCGACACACATTACTACTGTCAGCATCATTGCCAGTAACCTTCGTAGTTTCTTCATTTTTACCCTCCTTCATATTTGAAAAGAAAAATCCTACGTAATTAAATCATACATCTATTAATATTCAAGTTCAAGTTTACATAAAGAGAGATGTCGCAACTGTCTGATGTGACATCTCTCTTCTTCATTTAAAATATTTATCTTTCTGCTTATTTTACCGTCAGACTGATCGTAACTTTCTTCCCGTCAATCCCGGCTGTAAGCTTGGTCTTTCCTTTCGACAGCGCCACTATGTTCCCGTTCTCATCAACATAGGCTACGGCAGGTTTGCTGCTCTTAAATATGACAGGATGTTCGGCGATATCTAAAGATACAAATTTCAGCGGAAGCTCTTCATTTACATACATTTCTGCCGTATAATTGTATCCCTTCTTTCCTTTCCGGCTGATTCCTGCTGTATTAACCGAAGGATCCTCTACTGTAACGCTTATACGATATGTCGTACCGCCTGATACAGCAGTAAGTTCCGCTTTACCGGTTCCCTTAGCTTCTATCTTGCCCTTCTTAGCATTCAGTACTGTAACTACCGAAGGATTGCTGCTCTGCCATTCCACCTTCTTAACACCTTTAAGCTTAAGGGTCTTTTTGCTTCCTTCTATAAGGTGCATGGTCTTTTGGGCTGCAGCACTCTTCTCATTTACTTTAACCTTGAGATTGTATGCCTTACCGTTTACATAAGCGGTAATGACCACGCTGCCTTTACTTACCGCAGTGATATTTCCGCTCTGATCGATCTTGGCTATATCAGGCGACGGTGAGTAATAATATACTCCCAGCTCACTGTCTCCGGTGGTAAAGCCTGCACTCTTAATCTCCCCGGCTTCCATGCTAATCTTCTTTTCGCCGAATGCCGGCTGGACTATGCTTATCTTTATACTCTTTCCGCTTGAATTACTGGTAAGGAATACATACTCTCCGGCGGAAGTAGCTTTCTTCGCGACTATTACGCCCTTCTTTGATACAGTAAGCTGTTTACCGCTGCTCTTAAAACCGCAATCCTTACTGCTCTTCCAGAGGCTCTTATCTATGGTTCCCTTCTGTCCCTTCACAAGATGAAGCTCTATTGTAAAGCTGTCCACGATCACAGTGGGATTCAGCGGTGAATCGCCGGTCACATCATCCTCTCCGGAAGGATCCGGCAGTTCCCCGTTCTTATCCCTTATTACGGCAGTGACGCAATCGGGAGCAGTACTGGAATGGAATGAATCACCTTTAACATAATACCATACATAATAATATCCGGGATCCTGTCCGTAAGGAAGGGTCTTGCTGAAACCGCTCTCGGCCGGTGCCTTCTTTGCGCTCTTGCCTATAGCATAATACAGGTCTCCTCCGTCGGCCGAGCCTGCAGTCACGAGCACCTGAGAGCCCCAGTTGTATTTAAGATCCTTTGCCACAGGCGCCTTCTTTAACACTGCCTGGGGTTTCTCATCCTTTTTATATGTAGCGCTTACAGTCACCGCTTTCCCGCGCATAGTCAGGCTGGTAGTGGATGCTCCTTCATCCTCAAAGACAACATCATCCTCACTTGTCCATTTATCAAATACCTGCCCGGCGGGTGCAGCAGATGCACTGATGGTTACCCTCTCACCTTCCTCGTAATCACCACTGCCTTCGCCGTTCTCAACAGTAAGCCTGTAAGCAGCATTACGGATACGTACATAAACGGGAGTAGCCTCAACTCCGTTATATTCTGATGTGGATGTAAGCCTGTAGTATACCGTATATTCGCCGGCTTCCGTTCCTTCGGGGATCTCCTCACTCCAATCATTCAGGTCCTCGCTGTATTCGAACTTTCCGCCTTTCGTTACGGTTCCCGGAATAAGAAGCTTCTGTGCCGATCCGGTATAGCTTAATGCTGCTGCCGTGGGAGCAGTATATTCAGGTGTCTTTAAGCTGGTAAGAGTAAGCTTGACCCAGAATGTCACGTCATAGTTCTCACCCTTTATCCAGCAGGATACCATTACCCAGTCACTGGATACGCCGGATTTGATCTCAAGCTCGATCTCTCCCTTTGTATTCACAAGGCAATCATTCAGTACCACACCATTGCGGATAGGTTCTTCCCACAGGTCATATCCTGTAGCGGCTCCTGCATCTGCCGGAAGCATGGATGCAATTGATATGCGGGGCGACTTATCATCCTTGCTGATATTACGGTTTATAGTTTCCAGAGTACGCATTGCCGCTTTCTGTATGCTGAAAGCTGCACTTCCGCTTACGATATAATCTCCGCCTTCACGATCGGTGACCGTCACCGTTGCCGTATTATTACCCACTTTAATATTATTCGTATACAGCAGGTTATACTCCATGGGACTTACAACTCCCGTTTCGGGATCATATACCTGTACATTGGGTTCCTGCGCACTGCCGTCCCAGATAGCTGTGGATACCGCGATCTCGGGTGCGGATAATTCCTTAGCACCTATGGTAAAGCTTCCGGAAGCCTCTCCGGTAAACGCCCCCTTACCTGTCACGATCACTTTTGCCGTACCTGCATGGACATTATCACTATATGAGGATATGCTGTAATCCGTTCCGTTCAGCAGTTCGTCTCCATCCAGGGTGACCGTTACCGCAGAGGCGGCAGGCTCTATCTCCGCGCCGTTGAAAGTATAGCTTCCGTCAACTTCCACAAGCGCAGCTTCAAGGTTTCTGGGTGTAACGGTAAGATTACCGTCCACATACTCAAATACATAGTTAGAAGTTACATCAGCTCCATCGGCATCCTTAATCTCTGCCCCGTCAGCTTTAGTTTTATAGTTGTCAAAATCTCCCTGTATGGTGATGGCGCTCAGTTCATGACCTGAAGGGATGAATTCATATGCATTCACCGTCTCCATCCTGACCAGATCCGGCATAGAAGCCACAGGCTTTCCTGCTTCCACGGTCTGATCCAGGGCGGTCACCCTGACAGAAAGAGGCAGGATATTTCCTTTTATATCTACCGGCCAGGTTGTCTCATCGATATAATAGTTTTCCGAGATCTCCTGTCCGCCGCTTTCAAGAGCCACATCTGTAATAGTGATCGGCTTATCATTCCCCACATCTGGATCGGCGAATTCGCCCATAACAAAGCATCCCAGATCTGTCTTATCCTTATCAACGACTCCGTTCAGTACGACCGAATTCCAGTCAAGCTCAGCGTTGATATCTGCATTGTATGTTTTATCATAGGCCTTTACACTTACGATAGTTATCTCTTTTCTTTCAATAGAAAACTCCGCGCTGCCGCTATATACGGTTTCCCCCGCTTCATACTCTACACTTACGGCATATTTACCTGCGTTGGAAGGTTTTTCATCATCATTGTATTCCGTTCCGTATACGTCGATGCCGGTATAATGGATCTTAAGTCCGCTCATCCCTGTCCGAGAATCATATTTGGGACCTTCAAGCGTATCTCCGTAAGTAACGGAAGGCATGGTCACGTCCAGCGTTTCCATTTTCATTTCTTTGATATTCACCTTAAAGGTCTTTGTTGACTCTTTATAGTTTTCATTACCGGCAGCCGTTACACTTATGGTGATCTCTCCGGTCTCAGTACCTGTAGTCAGCGTACTGCCGCTTATGCTGCACCCCCTGGTCGTACCGCTTATTGTAAAGCTCAGTTCTCCGATCGCACCGGAAACTGCCGTAGTCAGATCCAGCGTATGACCGGTCATAGCCTTTGTATCATGTACGCTCATAGTATTTGCGGCCTTTATTATCTCCAGAGTTCCGGCGTTAATATCGTCCGCAGCCGCATTAAAGTTTGATCCTGCCCCTACCCGCATGATCAGTTTGTATGTTCCTACTTCAGACGGCGCCTGATCGGACTGCTTGGAATCCTTTTCATATAATATCCTGACCGAACCGCCGCCGGTATAGGGTGTCCTGAGCACAGGTGTATTTACGGACTGGGCCTTTCCGTTATAGTCGCGCTTGATCGCAACCGGCAGAGTCCTTCCGTCTATCTCATAATAAGAAGCATCGGGCGTTGCCTTTGTAAGGCTCCACTTTACGGTCTTTGTTCCGGTAAAGTTCCCCATTCCGCTGAGCTTAGCTGAAACATTACCAACATCGGTAGCAGACTTTCCTTCCGTGACTTTATAATCCGTTCCTTCTTTAAGCGTCTTATCCTTATAGATAAGCGTAAATACGGCATTCTGAGAATTACCGCTATAAGCACCTGATTTTATCGTTGCCGTCACGGAAGACAGATCCCTCTGCTTTATCTTAAAGTCTTTGGTAGCACTGAGACTGTTTGATAAACTTGCCTTTACGGTATAATCACCCACTGCTGAAGGTACCGTTGAAGAATAAGCACTGTCCGCCGCGGACTTTGCCTTATATGCAAAGCTCGCCGTGACTTTACCGTCACCATAACGGTCAAGATTCATGACGGAAGGTGAATTCGCGGGATCTCCCCAGGTCCAGTCATCGATCAGTACCACCGCACGGGTCGCATCCAGGATCGCATATTTCCATCCGTACATATAATAGTCAAGTATTGTCAGGCTGCTTCCGTTCGTATATGCTCCCCCCTCATATACGGGAGCCTTGATAGTAACTTCCTTGGTGCTGGAATTGGGTTTAGCCGCGCTTATGGCTTCACTGTTACCAACGGCCGTACATTTTCCGCCGGTCAGTGTAAAATATGTATTTACCTTGATACCATAGCTGGTCTTGGCACTGCCGGCCTTAGCCACGATGGTACCTTTTGTTATCTTAGTTTCTCTCTCCTGCTTATCCGTAAGACGCAGGCCGTAGCTCTCGGAATCAGCAGCCCCTGCAGCAGCATTCAGGGTACCGCCGCTCATAGCGAAAGTCCCTGCATCTACCGCTATACTGTATGTACCTCCTGCCTTGCCGCTGTTTGCCTTGAGTGTACCGCCGCTGATCGTCAGCTTTCCGGTACTGTTAACGCCATGACTCGTTGCCTTATTTCCGGCAGTCCCAGCCGTGGCATTCACGGTTCCTCCGCTGATGGTCGTGGATTTTGTTATATAGAGCGCACAGCTTTCCGTATAAAGATCTCCTGAAACCGAGGCAGTTTCAAGAGTAAGGGTACCGCCGCTGACCTTCAGATCACCTGCATGATAAAGGCCATAACTCTTTGCCGTAGAGCTTCCTACCGATCCGCCCGTTGCAGTTATTGAAGCAGTACCGCTTACACTGAAGGTTCCGTCCTTTGAAAGGATACCGTAGCTGCTGCGGCTGTTACTGGTAACCTTGCCTCCGGTAGCCTTAAGCGTTCCCGAAGCCATGGTTATACCGCGTCCTGCACGAACACCGTAGCTGTCCTGAGCCGCGTTAGAAGCTGTGGCATATACGGATATTGTTCCGGCTGCACCGTTTCCTATCGTGATACCGTAACCACCGAAAATACCGGTAGATGTCCCCTTTGAGCTTCCTCCCATAGATACGGTCAGTGAACTTAAAGGTGCCGTAGCACCGCTTTTTATAGTCAGCTCCTGATCCACATGAATACCGTCTATTACTGTAGCATTGGAAGGTGCCGTGGCGCTGATCTTACAATCTCCTTCCACCACAATGTTCAGCCTTCCGTCGCAGTACAGACCGTATGCTTCCGTTCCGCTCTTAACATAACAGTTAGTGATATTAAAGTTTTTCATGGTAAGCGTGCAGGTAGATGAATTGTATGTGATTTCTCCATCCCCTTCCTTAACGCTTCCTTCCGTAACCAGGTTCTTATCTCCCTTGGAAGTTTTTACCCATATCATATTAGGCTTGCCGCCGGGATTATATTCTCCGCTGCCATCGTCTTCCTCATCTGATGTTTCGGGATCAGCTGCCCTTACCGTAAGGCCGGTCCCCGCAACTTCTCCCATTACCAGCAGAAAAGCCAGAAACAGCGCCGTTACCCTTTCAGCCAGTCTTCTCTTTTTCATACGCACTCCTTTCATAGTGGTTATTGTCAGACTTATTATAAGATAATACATCCTTTTTTGATACCACCAAAAGTAGGTATTTTCATACCAGCAAAACCGGCGGACTCCCACACCCCGACAGCTCTGTCAAAAACCCCGTCAAACTTTTAAAAAAACCCTGTCATACTTTTAAAAATCTTCTTCCATTTTACCTGTTTTTTTTGTATAATCGTATGAACGGGCCAAAACCGGCCTCACATTATAATATAAAGGAGAGTAAGGTATGAAATTCGGTTACTTTGATGATGCCAACAGAGAATATGTCATCACCACCCCCAGGACACCATATCCATGGATCAACTACCTGGGAACTCAGGGGTTCTTTTCGCTGATTTCCAATACAGCGGGCGGTTACTCATTCTATAAGGATGCGCGTCTGCGCAGGATAACACGTTATCGTTACAACAACGTTCCCATCGATATGGGCGGGCGTTATTTTTACATTAATGAAAACGGCACCATCTGGAATCCCGGCTGGTCTCCCGTAAAAACCGAGCTTGACGAATACGAGTGCCGTCACGGCATGGGCTACACCATTATCAAAGGTAAGAAGAACGATCTGAAGGCTGAGGTGACTTTCTTCGTTCCCCAGGATTACGACGGAGAAGTACAGCAGGTAGTGCTTACCAATGAAGGCTCATCAGAGAAATCCTTCTCACTCTTCTCTTTTGCCGAATGGTGTCTGTGGGATGCACAGGATGATTCAAACAACTTCCAGCGTAACTTTTCTACCGGCCGTGTAGAAGTTGACGGTTCAGTTATCTATCACAAGACCGAATACAGAGACCGCCGCGATCATTATGCATTCTATTCCGTAAATGATACCATCGACGGATATGATACCGACAGGGATTCCTTCATCGGTCTTTACAACGGCTTTGGCGATCCCCAGGCTGTAGTTGCCAACAAAGCTAATGATTCCTTTGCAGACGGCTGGGCTCCCATCGCTTCCCATTATAAGAAGATCAGCTTAAAGCCCGGTGAGAGCAAGACCTTAGTCTTCATACTCGGTTATGTCGAGATGCCTGCAGACCAGAAGTTCGAAGCTGACGGCAAGACCATAAACAAGGTTAAAGCCAAGGCTATGATCGATAAGTATTCCACTCCCGAAAAGTTTGCAGCAGGCATGAAGGAACTGCGAGGCTACTGGGACAAGCTGCTGGGCATCTTAAGCGTAGATACTCCCGATGATAAGGTCAACCGCATGGTCAATATCTGGAACCAGTACCAGTGTATGGTTACCTTTAACCTCTCCCGTTCCGCTTCCTATTTCGAATCCGGCATCGGCCGCGGCATGGGCTTCAGAGATTCCAACCAGGACGTACTTGGCTTCGTTCACCAGATCCCCGACCGTGCAAAAGAGCGCATCATAGACATCGCTTCCACCCAGTTCCCGGACGGAGGCTGCTATCACCAGTATCAGCCCCTTACCAAGAAGGGTAACGCTGATATAGGCGGCGATTTCTCCGACGATCCCCTTTGGCTCATACTTTCCGTTTCCGCATATATCAAGGAAACCGGAGACTGGTCCATCCTGGATGAGATGGTTCCTTACGACAATGATATGTCCGTAGCACAGACAATGCTCGAGCACCTTAAGGTTTCCTTCTATCATATCGTAAACAATTTAGGGCCTCACGGTCTGCCTCTTGCTATGCGCGCAGACTGGAACGACTGCATCAATCTCTCCTGCTTCTCCGACACTCCGGGTGAGTCCTTCCAGACTTACACCAACCCGAAGTTCGCTGCAGAAGGCGGCTATTCCAAGACCGCTGAATCCGTTATGGTTGCTGCTCTCTTCACCTATACAGGTCCTAACTATGTGGCTATCCTTAAGCATCTGGGTAAGGATGATGAGGCAGCTGCAGCACAGGCAGAGATAGACAAGATGAAGAAGAACATGATGGAATCCGCATGGGACGGTGACTGGTGGCTTCGTGCTTACGATGCAAACGGCGAGAAGATGGGCTCTAAGGAATGCGAAGAAGGCCAGATCTTCATCGAGCCCCAGGGCTTTGCCATCATGTCTGATGTAGGCAAGGATCAGGGAGCCGAGCTCAAGGCATTAAAGGCTATTGATGAGAGACTCAACACCCAGTACGGTCTGGTGCTTAATAATCCCGCATTTTCCAAGTATTACATCCAGTACGGCGAGATTTCTACATATCCCGGCGGATATAAGGAGAATGCAGGTATCTTCACACATAACAATGCATGGATCATCTGTGCTGCCGCTTATGCAGGGCAGGGAGATCTGGCATTCAAGTATTATTCTGAGATAGCTCCTGCTTTCACTGAGGAAACTTCCGATATACACAAGACCGAGCCTTATGTATACGGCCAGATGATAGGCGGTAAGGATGCAGGTTCCGATATAGGACGTACCGGAAAGAACTTCGGTCAGGGCAAGAATTCCTGGCTTACCGGTACAGCTGCATGGAATATGGTAGCGATCTCACAGTATATCCTGGGTATCGCTGCCGACTTTGACGGTCTGCGCATCGATCCTTCCATCCCTGCTGCATGGGACGGCTTAAAGGCAAGCAGACAGTTCAGAAATGCTACTTATGAGATAAATGTAAGCAATCCTTCACATGTATGCAAGGGTATCAAGAGCGTTACTGTAGACGGCAATGCTATCGATGGCAATGTGATCCCCGCATACAGCGATGGAAAGACACACAATGTAGAAGTAGTGATGGGCTGATCATTAAAAATCCCGTCACATCAAAAAGAGCTGCCATAATGCAGCTCTTTTTTTCTTACTGCAGCGAATACCTCTCGAATATCCCCAGCAGTTTGTCATAATGATCAGCTTCTTCCATGGCACTGCCCTCCGGAAAGAGCATCGCGTCCGCATAATCTTCATTACTGCGGTATGCTATCCTTAAAAGATAAGTATCTTCATCAAAATGGATCCACGAAAACTCATACGCACTCCCGCCGCTCTCTGCCAGTATAACCGGTGTCGCCCCTTCCCTGTAAAGCACCTCCGTATGTTCAAGTCCGGCTTCATCCAGTACCTGAAGCAGGCCGTTTAACTTAGGGATAACATCAGCCTCTGTATATTCAAGATTCAGTGCGTTATCTCTCATCCAGATCCCGGATTCCAAAAGCCCCATAAAAGTCCGAAAGTCAGGCAGCTGTTCCTCGGGAAATACAAGCCGTCCCGCATTGTCTTCAAGTTCGTCGGACGCAAGACGCAATGTGGCTGTAAGCAGCATTATGCATGAATCAGGATCCAGATCCATAAGTGCTTCCCAATCCACATCAAGAGGTGTATAGCTTATGATAAACCTGCCCTCCCCGGCGTTTAAGGCTACGGCCGGCAGTCCCTTTCTGTCTGCGGTAATGTATGCCTCTACTCCGGCCTCGTGCGCTTTATCCGCAAAAGCCTCAAGTCTTGGCATCAGGACATATTCGCAATATATATTCAATTCCTCATCATCCATCATCCCGGTCATTTTATTTCCTCCGTTTTCAGATAAAGTTTCATTTCCGGATCGTTTATTACTTTTTCTGTACCGCATTAGTAAGCATGATCTTGTTCACCTGATTGAAGCATACAGCAAAATCTTTGACCTCCATAAGGAAGGTCCCCGTATCCGTTTCATCTCCCATCACCGGTACCTTAATACCTGTCGCTTTCTGTGTGATGTACATAACCTTTCCTGTTCCCCAGGGATTTCTGAGCTTTATCATATCCCTGCCGTCCTTATTTTCCACTCCCAGCAAAGTATACATATGCGGTCCTGCCGCTCCTCTTCTGAAATTATTCCCCTTCTCCCCTTCTTCCTCCGAATGCGCGTAATTATAGGTTCCGGCGATCATGACAAATTTATTCTTTTCGTCTTTCTGCATTTCCTTGATAGCTTTTATCGTTGCCTTTATATTCTCTCCGTATCTTTCCATTATCTCTTTATCAGAGAGCGCAAGGAGCTTTTTCACTTCCTCCGATTCCTTTCCCCTCTCTTTCCCCAATACATATAAGGTCTGTTTAGACTGTTTTCCGGTAAGGATGCTGAAGCCCAGATCCATATTTCCTCCGGTGATGGTATAATAGCTTCTGGCGGTCTTCCCCTGTTCCTCCGGAGCCTGATGCGCTATCTTCTTCATATCCTGGAATTGAATGGCAGCTTTTACCTCATGATTTTTCTTAAATTCACCCGTTTTATCTTCGTCAGCCTTTTTTCTGATATTATTTATTTTCTCGTCCGATAAGTTCTTATACTGTTCCATCAGCCCCGAAACCGTGATCGCTTTCTCTATCATCTGAACCCAGAGGGCACCGTTACTGTATGTTGAAGGGACTGTTTTTTCCACCCCAATAAAGACCGGATCACAATTCTTATCAAAAAGTCTGACTATGACTTTATCACCTGTATCACGCATCATGTCCTTTATATATTCCGGATTACGCTCGCAGATGGAAGCCAGGGTTCCCAAAAGCCAGCAGTCACCAAGCCCGCCCTGGATAACATCCTCTGCGCAGGGTTCATGCGCAAACAACGGGCGATCCTTTACGCTTTTAAGTTCTTCCCTTACAAAGTCCGACTCATTACCGTCAGCATCATTTACTCCCTTTTCACCTGTCTTCTTTGCCCTGTATATGATAACCTTCGATTCTTCTGCATACAGTTCCACTGCCATCTTTCCAAGACCGTCGACAGTCTTGAAATAGTCTTTTATTCTTTTGACCTTTTCAGCCTCGCGCCCCCAGAGGTGCCTGCGAATACCGCCAACTGTTTGATATTTCTTCTGCCCCCGTTTTTTTGCCTGCTCCATTCCTGCCTTTTCGTTGGTGAAGCTGTATATGTCATTTTCAAGCTGCTCATCGGTAAACGTCATACGCTGAGATACCAGCTTCTCATATTCGGCCAGTTTCTCACGTATCAGTGTCACCAGTTCCGATTCCCTTTCCACATTTTCGAGCCCGGTGATCTTTTTATCTTTATCCGCCAATCCCAGTTTTTTCTGTTCATCTCCCAGAAGTTTATTGATATCCCTGTCCTCTGCCACATCTTTTATTTTCAGGTATTCATCCACATATCCATAGAGTTCCTCTGCCACGGGATGCAGTTTATCTTCGCCGGTCTTTTGCAGGGTTGAGCGGTTTTTATTCAATGCCGCTTCAAGAGCTGACTTATTTTTCAGCATCCTCCTTCCCGAATTAGACATCTTCTCGATATCTTCCCCGGTTTTAACATTTTTATAATTGTTTTTCTTTGCCTTCTCCAGGATCTGGCTTTCCCTGTATTCCTGCGTTACATCAGCTATCAGATCCTTATCCGCATACCTGCTGTGTGCCTCATACCGGTCACTGTCATATAGCTTTTGCAGCCCTTCAAGTCTTGAACTAAACGCTTCCGTCTGTTCTTTTGTAAGCTCCACTCCTGCTTTCTTAAGCTCATTTATTATATCCCCGGCCTTCATTCCTTTTATACGGTCCTTAAGCGCGATCCTGCCGGCTTTCATCTTATCCTGCATGCCTCTGTATACAAGAGAGTTTATCCCGAACTTATAGTCAGGCAGCATGAGCTCCTTACCGGGCTTGACGTCTGTAAATGCAGCTTTTGTTGAAACCACCTTCACTCCGGTGATCATAAGCACTTCTTTCCCTTTAGAGACTACAGACTCCGCATCGTAACGAAAATCCGCCTCCTCCCTCTTCTCAACGCCCATCAGCATATCCAGGATCTGTATTTCGTTTGTCTGTAAAAGTGCCTCAGCAGAATACTGTATTATCCTGTCCTCTGCCTTGGCGCGTGTGATCAGCTCATCTTTTGTAAGCAGCTTCTTCTCTTCCGAGACAAATACGTTCTCATCGTCCTTTTTCTCATATTTCTTATATACATCCGACCCTGCAAGTCCTGCCAGCACCGAGACTTTTACATCCTCGGTGGCATTCTCAGTTTCTTCCCTGACCTTTTCCTTAACATTCTCCTTATGCGCCGTCAGTACTTTCACATCCGCTCTTATAAGATCCTGCCAGGTCTTAACGCCGGCCTTCTGACGCCTGAATATTTCATGAACATCAAGCGAATCCAGAAAATCCGACACTAGCTTATACTGCCTGTACATATCGTAAGCAAAACTGTATCTGTTCTCATTTTCGGCAGACCAGGAAATATGCTCATCAAGATAATTTTCAAAGCCGTTTATAAGCTTCTTAAAATATCCTTCTTTCAGCTCTTCCAATTTTTCACTCAGCTCATCTGCCGTAGTCGGGATATTATCAGTCAGTTTCGCATTAAGCCTCCCAAGCGCTGCTCTTACCTTTTTGAGCCTGCTCCCCTTCAGCTGTTCTGAGATATGGTTTTCATCCCATTGTCCTTCATGGTGCAGGGATAACTGTTTTCCCTTCAGCCTGTTATATGATTCACAGGCCTGATATGAGATCTGTGCCAGTATTCTGTGCCTTTTATTCTTCGGGGTTATTCCGCCCCTGAACTTGGCCTTTTTATACCTCGAACACGCATCATAAAGATCATACAGCGCACGGGCGGTCCTGGTCTGCTGCTCTTCATCGTCAGACTCCTTATTATCCATTACGCTGATCAGTTCACGAAGACGCATTCCCACAAGCTTCATCGCAAAACTGCTGTTCTTCTTCTCGGCTTCGGGCAGGAAACCAGCCGCCATTTCTTTCAGGAACTTGAGATCATTCACTTCGCGAACTTCGACAAAATCACCGGCATCACTGAATTTAGCCCATTCGACCTCCTTTGCCTTCTGAATGGGGTCTTCTACCGCTTCCTGAAGCTGCCCGGTCTGCTTCCGGTACTGAATGTTCTGTGGCACATTCATGACCGGAACAGATACATCAGCCTGCATATCCTTCTGTATCTGTGTATTGATGATCTTCTGTTCTATAATATCTTTTTTTATTAATCCGCTGCTGTCCAAGAATGCCTCACTCCTTTCATCCCCTGCATATACCGTGCATTACTCTTATCGGATGTGTATCCTCTAACACCATATCTATAAGTGCACCGCTCTGCGCACTTATGCATTTAACATATACCGACGCTCCGCTCCCGAGCTTATCCAACAGATACAGACTGCTCTTAAGAAGCTTGATCTCTATAGTCATATCATCAGCCTTTGCGCGCAGCAATACCGGTTCGACCAGCTTTCTCCCATATCTGTTTACCAGCAGTATACCGTTTACATTGCCTTTTTTATCACGATGCAGACTGCTCAGATCAAGATCCAGATACTCTGTATCATAAACCTTCGGCTCAAGCCCAAAACCTGTCATTATCTCACGGAAGCATTCAATGCTGATATCTTTTAAACTTTCACAGTCCTGCGCGATCGCCGGACGTTCTAACAGCTGTGATCTTTTAAGCTCGCCTGCTCCTTTGAGGAACATATAAGAGATATCTTTCTGGAACCGGAAGCGATATGCCATCAGAAAACTTTGAAGCGGCGCGCTTTCATCCGTAACTATCAGATCAGCATACAAGAACTCAAAGCCCTGTATCTTTGAGAAAAACTTTTCCATAAGAGCGCTGCCCGTCCCACGGGAGCGTTCAGGCGGCAGAACATATATCCATATGAGTTCTGCTGTTTTATCGGAATAAGAATAGGCGAGCATACCGATACGCCGGCCATCTTCTTCCTGTGCCTCTATAGCATGCATTTTGTTACCCCGGAGCATATATCTTACCCGTTCCGGAGCCAGTTCCTCATATTTTTCAGGGACCGGCTTGATTACAGTTTTATATTTCACCATGGCCTACAGTATCTTCCTTATTTCTTCCAGATCAGCTATTCCCTTCCTGCTCATATAAGCCTCTATACCGCCGACTACCTTTGATGTGGCTGCAGGATCCACGAAATTAGCAGTTCCGACTGCTATCGCCGTGGCACCGGCCATGATAAACTCGATCGCATCTTCTGCGCTTGAAATGCCTCCCATACCTATAACCGGGATATCAACGGCATGCGCCGCTTCATATACCATTCTGAGGGCCACAGGCTTAACGGCAGGGCCTGAATATCCGCCGGTCCTGTTAGCCAGCACAAAACTCCTTCTCTCTATATCTATCTTCATGCCGATAAGTGTATTTATCAGTGAGATAGCATCAGCGCCTCCCGCCTGAGCTGCCAGTGCCATGTCTCTTATGGAAGTAACATTGGGAGACAGCTTCATGATGACAGGCTTCTTTGAAACCGCTTTTATCGCTTTAGTGGTTTCTTCCAATACCCCTGCATCCTGTCCGAAAGCCAAAGCGCCCTGCTTTACGTTAGGGCAGGATACATTTATCTCATACATTGAAACATAAGTATCATTAAGCCGCTCAACCACGGCGCAGTACTCTTCTACTGTGTGACCACATACGTTAACTATCACCGGGATATCATAATCTTTAAGAAAAGGAAGGTCTCTTTCAATGAATACATCCACCCCGGGATTCTGAAGACCTATGGCATTGAGCATGCCATTGCCTGCCTCCGTTACACGCGGCGTGGGATTACCTTCCCAGGGCACATTTGCCACGCCCTTAGTGACTATGGCTCCCAGCCTTCCGATATCGGTGAGCTCCGCATATTCCATTCCGGATCCGAAAGTCCCGGATGCTGTCATTACCGGATTTTTAAGTTCTATACCTGCTATATTCACTTTAGTATTCATCATTTACATTTCCTTTCAAAAAACTCCAGCATTTTTTTATTTGAGATGAGGCTCTCCCTCCACTCCCAATGCGAGATATTAAAAACATGCTGCAGATGCCTTGCTTCATCCCTGCCCCAGATAAGCTTTTCGTACTGCCAGCCGGCCTTATCCAGCTGCTTCATCAGGAAAACAGACTGAGCATAGAGGGAATCTCTTTCCGTTCCTATGAGCAGCATTGGCGGCATATCAGAAGCTTTGGTATCCAAAACCGCTATAGTCTCATCTATGCCCATAAGTCCATACCACGCAGCCTTATTTTCTTTTTCACCAAGCATCAGTGCTTTATAAGCCGCAGCAGTGCCTTCTCCCGCTTCGGTATCAGGTTCGCCGTTTATATAAAGATGATCGATATCGGCACATGGACAGCATACACACAGAGCCTTTATCTTCAGCTCCTGTGATGATACGCCATAGACTTCCTGCAGTTTTCTGCTGTTCTCTATGCATGCTGTCAGATTTGTAAGATGGCCTCCGGCGGAATCACCGGTAAGCAGTATATTATCAAGATCAAAACCTCTGTCCCTGCCATGATCCTTAAGCCAGGAAAGAGCGCCGTAAATATCCTCAACAAGACCCTTCAGATCCGTATACTGCAGAAGACGATAGCTCATCCCCATGACTGCGTAGCCCTGAGATGCTATCCATCCAAGATACCGTTCCGAAAGATCAACGGTTCCGTACAGCCAGCCGCCGCCATGAATATATATAACGGTCTTAAGCTTCTTACTGCCGTCATGATCTTCGGGATAATATAAATTGAGGACATGCCATGGAACGTAATCTCCAAGATACGGGATATGACTTTCCTTTTTCCAGCCGCTGCTGTCCGGATTATAGATATCAGCAGCGGCATTCCCTTCCTTTACCTCTTCCCAGAAATCAAAAAGCTGCTTCCTGTAATCTGTCATAGTGCACTCCTCCGAATATCGATCTATTCAGTAAATAATACCACAAAAAAGATACAGTGAAAAGGTGTTGGCATTGATGCACATCGATCCCGGGCATCGTTCTATTCCTTTATATCTATCCTTCCCTGACCATAAGGATCGGAATAAAGATTCCCCAGATCCCCGTCCAATGTTTCTACACGGTATTTTCCTTTCGGATCGATGGGCACACCATCTTCTGCACCTTTTCTTCCGTGGGTGTTTCAATAATATCCTCCTGAAGCGGCGTAGGTTCTTTATGTTCTTCTTTCCCCTTTTATTTTGTATTCTATTGGATCAAACATCGATCACATCGCTGTGCTTTGGGAATCTTCCCGGTCATGTGTTTTCTCCGCGATCAGCTTTGCTCCAGCTGTCTGTTTTGACTCCCCAGCCTTCGTAAAAATCAGAGAACAGCTTAATGCATTCTTCAGGATCTTCTGTTTCCCTGTAATACTTTACTTTCTTTTCACCCGAATCTTCTTTTTCTGTTTGGATGATAAAACCTGAAGGTATGATGTCCCTGCCCGGGCTCAGCTTAAGATAAACAGTACCGTTAACCGGCACCGTGGGTGTAAGTATCAGGTATTTTTCTTTACCGTTAAGAATATCGCTTATACCTGTCTCAATACTGTATTGAAATTCATTTCGGTCATCGATCTTATACTCTTTATCCGTGATCCTAAACATCCATATCACTGCCTCCTGCAGTTTTGCCGGATCCGCTGCCTGAGCTGCTTCACCGCTTTCGGCTTCGTTTCCCAACACGGATCTTAATCTGTCAAACATAGCATCTTCTCCTCTTAAATATTTTACGTGATAAGCCGTAAATATAACCGGCAAAATACATCCGGCATTAAGCATACTTCCATATGGCATGATTATCAAGTTATATTTCTTAATACTGTTTGAATACCGATCCGGATAAAGCCTGTGATCAGGCGGCTCTTGCATAGCCGGGCACAATGTGATAGAATTACGCCTCGTGAAAAAAATAACATCTATAATAAAAAAAGAGCCTATGCTGCTGGTATCGCTGGCTGCTGCTCTCATATCACTGTTCATAACGCCCCCCACTCCGGATCTTATCCAAAAGATCGACTGGCATACACTGGGGACTCTTTTTATGATGCTCACCGTGCTTGAAGGTTTCAAGCAGGAGAAGCTTTTCAATCCGCTGATCAGGCTGGCCGCAAACTTTAAATCCATGGCCGGACTTTCACTGTTTCTTATCTTTGGCGTGTTCTTCAGCTCCATGTTCGTGACCAACGACGTATCGCTTATCATCTTTGTACCGCTTACGATCATGCTGTTTCGCGGTGTTAAGCGTGAGGAATGCATACTGCCTGTTATCTCAATGGAAAACATTGCCGCTATCCGCGGTTCGCTTTTAATGCCATTTGGCAGCCCCCAGAATCTCTTCCTTTACCAGCAATCCGGGACAAGCGCATTGAATTTCATGCTGCATATGTCTCCGCTTTGCATAGGCTCGGGTATACTGCTGATAATCTTTGTGCTGGTGATGTACCGTAAAGAAAAAGGCGCAAAGATCAGCCTCGATGCAGCACATATATGCGGCGAATGGGAAAAGGATAAAAAGATACGCCGCATAGCTTATATGGCGCTTTTTATCATGATACTGGCCACCATCGTCAGCCGCACAGAGCTATGGCCGTTTGCGATAATCATCGTTATAGTAACCGTATGTGCCGTGAACATAAAGCTGTTTTCCGCAGTGGACTATGTGCTTCTGCTTACGTTTTTATGCTTCTTTGTATTTTCGTCATCCATATCGGCAAATCCCGCCATAGGCGGCTTTTTAAAAAAGGCGGTTGCAGGCAATGAATACTTCTGGTCGATTGGCCTCAGCCAGATAATATCAAATGTTCCCGCTTCCATAGTCCTTTATCCCTTTACGGAAAACTTTGCCGGACTTATCTACGGCCTTGATACCGCAGGGCTGTGTTCGCTTATCGGATCATTGGCATCTGTAATAAATTACCGCCTCTACGTGCGGGATTATCCCGGTAAAGGCGGCGCATTCATCAAGACCTTTACTCTTATCAGCTGGGCCTTCTTCATCATCGTTGTGATCCCCGGCTACTTCCTGAGTTTCTGGCCCTTCTTCTGACGCAGGACAGATCCGGAAAGCCGCTTGAGGACAGCAGGACCGTCCCCGCGTCCTCACTCAGTAATTTGCAGCATAATCCAGCAGGTAATCTTCGCCCTTGTCAAAGATTGCCGTTATCGCTTCCCCGGTAAGCGGGATCACATGATCGATAGGCACACCGCGCACACGGTCCGCTCTTGTGTCTATGATCATTTCGCCGTCTTCACCAAGATTCGGAACCGCTGAGAATGTAACGCCTCCGCTCCTCATACTGTAAGAAGTCACCGCCTGGCATGAAGAATTACTGCCGGTAAATCCCATGATCGTCACATTGGGATATTCAGACATAAGGCTTGTCATCATATCACCGGCGCTGATAGTCCCATAATTCACCAGAAGTATGATATCTCCCTGATCCCATAAGTTTTCTCCCATATAACTCATCTTTTTATCCTTCGCATATTTCCCGTCCGCACCGCGTTCATACGTGGCAGTCTTTTCATTTATCACTGTGCTGTAGCTTATAAGATGCTCACCTTCCGGTGCAAAAAGCTGCACCACAGCGCCTACCATGAACGGGCTGCCGCCGCCATTTCTTCTTAAGTCGATTATAAGCCTCTTATAACCTTTATCACGGTATTCAAGGACTTTCTGCCTTACTTCTTCCGTCATTTCAGTATAATCCGAACCTGTATAGCTCTTTGTATCATAAGCCATCTGATAGATGCGCAGGAGCACAGTATCGCTGTCAACAGACTGCATATCAAGATTGGATATATTCACTCCGTTATCAAGTTTTTTCACGGTGCTTTTCATCCTGGGATAATATACTCCAAGCTTCTTTGCCGTCACACTCTTTTCCGTACCGCTATCGTCGATAAAGCCTATCTTTACACTGTCTGCACCTTTACCCGCGGCATATACGCTCAGATAGAACTCCTCATTATCTTTTGAAGGAAATGCCTCAACATAAACATCCACTTCCTTCTTTAGTTCTTCAATGCTCTTACCGTCCCAGGAAGTGATCACAGTCCCGTTATGAATACCGGCATTTAAAAGCTGAAGCCTGTCAGCATGTGCATTATCCGCTCCCTTCAACATTTACCGCAACATACTCACCGCTTGTGAGCCTGAGCAGCGAAAGACCGTAGTCATTTCCGAAGATCTCACAATCCGCCGTCTCCCCCAGCCGCTGATCCGAAACCAGATATCCAACATGCCCGTCATAAAATTCCTGGGTGAACTGAAGCCAGTTCTTATAATTCAGTATACCATCGTTTTCCTTTTCTGCTTTTTCAAAAAGCGGATGATACTTTGCATACAGGCTGTCCCAGTCTATAGCCTTCTCTTCAGTGAGCACATAGTGCTGCTTCATCACAGCAAAAGCATCTTCAAAATCTTTGGTATAACCCACGCCCGCCCCCATATTAAGGACCATGATGCATATGATCGATACCATGACCGATACAGCCGCTGCGGCGGTGATGAACTTTTTTAATGCCGTTTTTTCCGTAAACAGCACAAGCAGCATCAATATCACTGCCAGATACATGCCGGCGTAGCCGATGTTAAATTCTATAAATATACTGATCATCACAGCCAGCATCAGCGGCGCAACATATACAAGCCGCCACATTGACGAATCATACTTTTTCCTTATCGACGGAAGGAAAAAACCTAAGATGCATATTGCAAATATCAGAAACATTAACATATCCATGGTCTTGCTCCCTTCTAATCCAGATCGTTTTTACAGAAGAACCCGTATCCTGCCAGCAGATAAACCGCACTGACAAGTACAGATATCATTATTGTCCCGGCTGCCATGCTTTTGCTTATACTGCTGTCATATGCCGTGTACATCACTATCCCGCCTGTCGGATCCAGGTTATAGATCGACCAGGTGCCGTAGTCCATCAGTTTCTGCAGATTAAAGCCGCTTAACAGAAAGGCGCTCTGACTGCCCGTGATAACATTCTGTAAAAAAATACAGCAGATCATAGCCATGTATCCCATCGCTATCACCACCATCCTGTTTTTACTTAAGAATGCTGTCAGCGTATAGAACGAAGCCAGTCTGAGAAATGGAAAGAAGCAAAGCGCTATCCTGATCACGGCCCCCTTAACCTCTATCACATCACCCCAGCCAAAGACGATGCAGTTGCTTATCACCGGCACGGCCGATAAAAAAGCAGCAAGTAAAGCCGATAGAACCGTTGACGGTATAGCCCTTGATAAAAAGATATCCACACGGGAATGCCCCGACATGATCTCATAATAAAGATCCTTATCCTTAAAATCCCCTGCGCTTACTGTTCCGACAATGATCGCTATTATCATATACTGAAATAACCACAGTACCGAAGGCGCATCCGCGATCAGTCTCCCCGCGCAGGGTATTTCATCCGACGCTATGCCGATCACGATCCCGAATACCGCCATAGCGACAATAAATATGCCTGTCAGCCTGTAAAGCGCTCCATCGCGGAGCGACTGGTATGAAAGTGATGATAGTAATCTTTTCATTATTCCTCCAATGATCTTTTTTGATATTCTTTTCCGCTACATCACGACGATATTTCAATTCCTGTCACGCTTCGTGAACTCCAGATATGCAGCAGTCAGATATATCCCGCCGATGATAAGCGATACGGCTATGGTCATAAGCGCCTGTTTACCGCTCACTGCAGTATCATAGACATCCACTTTTACGCCGTTGATAACGTAGTTACGGCTGTTATCAAAAGTAAGCAGATCCATCACGTTATACATTCCCGACAGATAAGCCTTATCCAGCTTATTATAAAACTCATGTAATATCTCTATTATCATGACCTCCACTTCGATCAGGAGATATGAAAAGCCTATCCCTTTCCCGGCGCTCCTAAACACTACCGACATCATTATGCAAAAAGCCGCGATACGAAACATCGGCATAAGGCTTAACAGACAGCGCAGGATGATATCACTGATCTTTATCCCTTCCGTGGGCCAGCCGTTGATCAGACCGTAATAAACCAGCGGAAGGTAGAAGGTAGCTGCACATAAAAGCACTCCCCATGCCAATGCGCTTATTATTCTGGCAAAAAAGATACGGCTTCTGCTGTGTCCTGCCATTATCTCATAGTAAAGGGTCTTGTCCCCTGCATCCGCTGAAGCCACGATGCAGCTGATTATCATTATCGCAATTACCCATACCGTAAACAGTTCTCCGCTCAGGTTTGTAAGATAGGCTCCGCCTGTGATATCCTTAAAAGGAACACTTAATACTGCTGTCGGTATCAGCAGCGGCATGACTATCATTGATATTATGGTTATAACTATCACCATATTCCTGCGGTTTGTGAAATTAAGTGATTTTATAATGTTATACATCCGCCTGCACCTTCTTCATATAATAGTCTTCCAGGTTCACTTCGTTACGCGCCAGCTGAATGGGGATCGCTCCGCCTTCATAAAGAGCCTTCGATATCCTTCGCATATCATCAAAGCCCTCATATATCCTCATGCTTCCGTCTTCCAGCACTTCCAGCTTATTGATACCGCATTCCTTTGTCAGTATCGAGCTTGCCAGCTCGTTATTGTCCGTATCTATATGATAAAACTCACTGCACTCCTGTGAGAGTTCTTCAGCCGTAAGCGTATCGGTTATCTTCCCGTGATTTATAAAGATATAATCCGTGCAAAGCTGCGAAAGCTCGCTTAAGATATGTGAGGAGATTATTATGGTCACCTTTTCCTCTTTATTGAGGTTTCTGAGGAGCTCCCTTATCTCAACAATCCCTTCCGGGTCCAAACCGTTTATGGGCTCGTCAAGTACCATCAGCTCCGGCTTGCCAAGCAGCGCATTTGCAATGCCAAGCCTCTGCTTCATGCCAAGTGAAAACTTCTTTACTTCCTTTTTACCGGTATCTTCCAGCTTGACTATCTTAAGGACCTCATCTATCCTTCCCTTATCAGGTATGCCTTTCTGCCTGCGCTGCTTTTCCAGATTCTCCCTGGCACTCATATCAGCCTTTGCATAAGGCGTTTCTATCATGAAGCTTGTGCGGCTCCTGGAATGGTTGAGTCCCTTTTCGCTGCTCTCCCCGAACATCTCAAGGCTTCCCGATGTAGGAAATACCAGCCCGCCCATTATCTTCATAATGGTAGACTTGCCCGCGCCGTTAGGGCCGATCAATCCTACAATACTGCCCTTCTTTATACCGAAAGACACGTCATCCAGCGCCAGCTGCCTGCCGTACTGCTTCGTCAGTTTTTTTGATTCAACTACATATTCCGACATTTTTCCTCTCCTGTATATGTATGGTTTTTAACTTTACTGTAATGAAGTATAAAACTGATTCTTAAAGAATTTCTTAAGAAATAAAAAAAACTCCGGCATTTACGCCAGTGTTCATAAGACAGTAACACAAAATGAGATGGTTTATGCTTTTACATCCACCTCGCCGCCTATTATCTTGGCAATCCTGCGTTGGGGGGGCAACCATATATTCTCTTTTTTGTCATATGATCCATGTTATTACTTACCGGTCATACACGGATTGTATTTATTAAGGATTCCCATCCGGACCGGCGATAATAAACTGCGCCGTCAGGGGATAGGCCGGAATATAGACACTTGGGTTGTCTAGATCCCAATCCGCCATAGTCATTGTGATCCGGTAGGTTCCCGGAGTCAGTATCCCGTACAGAATTTTCCAGTTGATCTCCAGCTCCGATTCTCCTTCTGACGGCAGCTTAATATTTCCCTCCTCATCAGTTCCTCTTTCTTCAATGAGCCTCGGTACATCTTCCCAGGTATCTCCATTCAGAGTCTCAAGATGGTATACATCCCCATAGACCAGTTTTATGTTCTCACGCTTATCATACTGCCGAAAATGTACTGTAAGTCCTGCAGGGGTGACATTTGATACGCTCATTATCAATGCTATGGTATCATCTTCCGATTCCGGTATGTACTGTCCTATACCGCCCTCCGTCTTTCCTTCATCAAAGCATACAGTATCCAGTATCGAAAGGGCTTCTTCCCACATCTCATCTGTCCATGAATCGCACTCCGTATGCTGCGCTACTATCTCCGGTTTCTCACCCTTTATCAGGATATAATCCCAGTGATCATGGTCATCATAAGTCCCCATATATGCCGTATATCCTGCAAGAGAGATCTCTTCGGTCTCTAGTCCGGTTCCGCATACTCCAAAACCGTCTATGCAAAACACCTCGATTTGACCTTCCTCAGCATCCTCAGGCTTCAGGATCAGGCCATAAAGACCATAACTCAACTTACCGCTGTCTACCGATGCTGCTTCGATACTCCAGCCATTATGCCCGACGACAGTGATCTCACCATACGGCCCTCCTGCGCACACAGTTTTCATCTCCTGATCCACCATTTCTTCTGTAAGTACCGGTTCAGTATCCACCGGTGCAGTATATTCAGTCACCTGCGCATCCATATTGCTTATCTTTATCGGCTCCTGTCCCGCCTGCTGGCTAATCATATGATCTGCACTTCCGCTTATTCCTGCCGTAACAAGATATATACACAACGACAAGACACATATAACTATCGGGATTGCTCTTTTCTTGCCCTTTATGATAAAACATGCAATAAATGCCAGAAACCCGGCGACAAGCACCAGCTTCCACGCCGGGTTAGAAAAGATACTGTACAATGTCCTTGCAGTATTTACACTCATAATTCCACCTCTCAGATTCCGCTTATATAAGTGATACGAATCTGACGGTATGTTTTTATGGACTATTGAGAAACCTGTAATTTATTTGTAAAATAATTCCTTACCAGACAATATTAAACTCAACACTCGGCTCTTGCGTACTATAGTCAACAAATATACTCACATTATAAAAGCCATTATGTTCCGGGTTTTCTGCAGCCTTTATGCCAATAGATATTTCTATATTATCATCATTAATAGCCAGCCCTTTAACATACCAGTCATCCGCCTTATATTTCCTGACAGGAAACACAGAGTTTCAAGCCAAGTTTTCCAATGCGTTCCATCAGGCCGGCATCAAACTCCATATTGCATTGTTTATCGTAATAATAGACGCATTTCAGGTTCGCGTTTCAATCTCATTTTTCTTATACTCCCAACACATAAAAGCCGTTATACTTTTCTGCTTCTTCAAGCCACTCCAGCAGGATTTCGTACTCCTCAGGTTTATGCTCCTTTAAGCGTTCCTTTATGTCTCCGATCTGATTTGGCCCATAATATGTGACTCCCCAGGTATCAAAATACCCTTCCGACATATTCGGATGAATCCCAAAACCGATAACATCCTTATATTTTAGATAAAAATCGCCCTGCTGATCATCATAGACATATAAAGAATCATCTTTCCAATGATCAGAACCTTCCAGGATCTGTTTTATCTTTGTTCCCGCTGGCCGCCTGCAGAACTGAAGCTCAATAAAGCATGAACCCCCATATTTTCTCCGGCTTTCTTGCGTATCAAACTTCAAAAACAACGGTTTTTCCCTATCGATCCTCATAACTCTATCAATGAAACTCTCTGCTCAATAGCTTCCGAAACAGAATCATAGCTGACTTCTTCGATGGCATCTCTCATTTCATCAGCAAGCGTCTCAAGTTTTTCTTCCAAAGCGCTTTCTATTGCTTCCTCAATGCAATCCCTGATCTTATTCTCCTTTTGATCAGGCTGCTTTTTTCAGCCATAATACTTCGCTCAGCAAATTGGAAATAAGCACAGCCGGAATGGCTGCTGCCACACAGAAACGATTCCTTTTTTTTCAGGACGGTTCAAAATAATTTAACGTCTTCTGCCGGGTTTCGTCATCTTCTGCTCATACATCCTCGCATCACTGATCTTAAGGAACTCTTCAATACGTCCGAAAGAATCGGTTTCGGTCATATACGCACCATAACTGAAATCAAGTTTATACGGTCTCTTATTTGCGCTGTTATACTCATCTGCATAACTCTTCATATGTTCGATAAGCCTGTTCAGACGGCTTTCCGAATAATCAGAAGCAAAGATGTAGAATTCATCCCCTCCGGCCCTTCCGGCCACCTCACCGGAATCACAGCATTTCTGTATCATGTTTGCCAGAGCTTTGATTGCCCGGTCTCCTTCATGATGGCCGAACTCATCGTTGATACGTTTGAGTCCGTCCATATCGATGACCATGGTACATACAGTTTTGGACTCGGAAATATTTGCGATCTCATTACGCGATCTGTCATCAAAACCTCGCCTGTTAAGCATCCCTGTCAGGTCGTCGGTCACACTGAGCCCCTCAAGCTTATCGATCAGCTTATTGATGCGGTCATCTTTCTGCAGGGCATTAAGGGTAAGTCCCAGATTATGGATCCACATATTATGGAACTCGGTAAAGATATCCGTACCGATCATTTCCACGATGGAATAACCAAACAGTTTTTCCGCGCAGTGAACACTCATCAGGTAATATACATGGCATCTGTCGGAATCTGTTTTCGGAATGAACAATGATCTGTTAAGGGTATGGGGACTCCCTGCATACTCCTTATTCTTATCTATCCAGATTACGGGAACAAAGTTACCGGAAGGAGCCGAAAAACTGCTGTCAAATGCCGGTATCCCGTTTTCATCCGCATGGACCATCATAAAGAATGATGAATATTCTCCGAAGTTTACGGAATCTTCGGCAAATACCGCCTCCATCTTTCTGATATTATCAACCTTATTAAGTTTGACCATGGCGGATTCCGATTCATAAAGATCGGTACTCATCATTCGTTTTTCTTCGTGAACACGGGCCACTATATCAAGTACATGCTGGTAATCAAGAGGTTCACATCCGCATGACTGGGCCAGGATAGGCTTCGGAGAAACACACAGATCAACGTCTTTTCCGTCTTTCCCGTCAGAAATGTCAACCAGAAGCTTAAGAGCTTTTCTTGCTATATCCTTACGTTCCCTGGTAACGGTAGTGAGATGCGGAAGAAATTCTTTTCCCTCAAGGGTTCCGTCATAACCGGATACAGCTATATCTTCAGGGACCTTTATCCCGTGCTTTCTTAAATTATTGATAAGGGAGATTGCCATATAGTCATTTGCGCAGACTATCGCCTCGGGGCGCTCGGATAATGAAAGGAAATAATGGGCAGCTTCCGATCCCTTGTTATACCAGAAATCGCCCTCGAACATACCCACACCGTCTTCCGGCAGCCCCTGCTCCTTCATAACTGTACGGAATTCATTAAGACGCGACACCGCATCAGGATGGTTAAGGGGGCCGGAAAGATAGGCTATCCTTGTAAAATGATGATGATCGAGAAAATGCTCAACCATGACCCGGAGACCACCGTTATCATCGAAGTCAATATTATGGAATCCTTCTATACGGCTGCTGATAGAGACTACAGGACACTTAAGGGTGCGGAGCTTACGCTCGATACTCTCCGACATACCATCAACACTGTAGCCTTCCCCGTCAAAAACTATGCCGTCAAACTGGTCCAGATCAAAATAATCCAGGATCTCGGTCTCATAGTCCTCCGTAAATCCGTTTCTGGTACCTATTTTCCCATATGTATTGAAGATTACCAGATCAAGATCAAACTCCTGCGCAGCAAGGGTAAATACCCTGCATAAACTGCGCTTATATCTGCTGGTTAGATTGCTCCCGAATATAGCTATCTTCTTCCGATGATTCTCCATATGACACCTCTGCTACGGAACGATTGTTCTCCCCCTCGTAGTCTTTCCCGGATGCGTAGTAATAATCTATCAAAAAAACGCTTTTCGGTCAATCACGGGAATGGTATGAGATTGATCTTGCGATCCCCGGGGGACTTGGATCGGTCTCACTTAAGATACAGTTCCCCATCGAAGAATCTTTCCTGAAAATCAATCTTACTGAGGATCTCCTCCCGTGTAAGATCCATCCCATCCGGAGCTACGATCCATTTATCCTCATTATCGTTAAACCGGTGATATACAGCTATAACCGTCCCGGAGAACTCTTTCAACGCTTCGTTCACTCCAAGGATATATACATCCTGCTCTGCCCCGTCACCGGCAATAATCCCGGGAACATATCCGTAATTAACGGGATAGACTAATTCAGCATGCCTTGGATGCGCTGTTCCCAAAGGGCGGTCTATCTTACAATCCACATGTTTCCCATAGATATCCGAATAATCAATGATTTTAGCCTGCTTTCTGACCACTGCCTCTATGAAATAATGCTTCTGGTTCTTCCACTTGTCTCCATCGTAGCAGTCATCAATATGACGCACTTTTACCAGCTCGAAATCCCCAAACAGCTTTGTTATATCATCACGGTCAACAAAGAAGTGCGGCACCCCCTGTTCCGGGCCATCCGTCTTGAGCACGGTGTTATCATCAACCTTAGGCAGACCAGACTCGGCATATGTCCAGGTTTCCTTGGAACATAAGGTCATAAACACCACTCCATCCGGTTTAAGGACGCGGTGTATCTCACTCATGACTTTCTTCATTCCTTCTGTATCTGCATGTCCTGCAGAATGCATCGCAAAGATCGCATCAAAAGCATCATCCGCAAAAGGA
Organism: uncultured Lachnospiraceae bacterium; assembly: GCA_902779395.1. Lineage (GTDB taxonomy): Bacteria > Bacillota > Clostridia > Lachnospirales > Lachnospiraceae > NK4A136. The sequence goes on from CACZBK010000017.1 coordinate 81,676, forward strand.
AGAGCCTCCATATCTGCCAGCCGGCATGCGATATCCACGCCCTGCTTCCTCCGGTATTTCTTTAAAAAGTCAAGCGCATCCTTAGAGATATCCGTTGCCGTCACTTTAAAGCCGCACTTTGCAAACAGAACAGCATGACGCCCAAGCCCGCAGCCCAGATCCAAAACGCTCCTTCTGCCTTCCCTGCGCCACTTCTGCGCATAATAATAACTCTCCTCGCAAGGCTCCAGCCAATGATCCCTGTTTTCTATCATGCTCCAATCGAAGGGAATATACCCCTTATCAAGATCCGGCTTCATCTTTTTACCCCCTGTAGTTGGGCAGTTCATACTGGAACAGATGTCTTTTACCCGGATCATATCGTCCGATCTCCCTGTTCAGTTGATCCGCAAAGGCCTGTATTTCAGCGGGTGTTTTATTGTACTTATTCTTTACGGCATATTTCATGACAGCCGCAGTGCCTCTTACACCGTCAAATCCCTGCTCATCGATCAGGGTCTGACCGTAATCAAACAGGATCATCTCAGGTTTAGTCATCAATACTTCTCCTATCGGATATATACAAGTAACTATTTATCAGTTCCTTAGTTCCTTAACTTCGCGGCATTCCTTTATCGGCTCTCCCGCAGCTATTCTTTCCTCGACCAGTCTTCTTATCTTTGCGCACCATTCGTCTGTCCTGCGGATGTTCCCGCAATATTCACGGAGGATCAGCTTGCTTTCCGTAAGCGCCGCATCATACTGCTCTTTCGACAATTCCCCGGATGAAAATGCGGCATCCAGTTCATCCCTATCATCAATCTTGACATCACCTTCCGGAGTGAAAATAACATCTATATATTTATCAATGAATACTGCGATGCCATCATCATCATACTCGATCCCTTCTATGACATCCACATACCAGACTGACGTCTGGTATTTCTTATCAACAGGCTCAGGATACGCCTTTCTTTCCGCATCATGAGTGTCCTCAGGAAAATACATGACCGTGATCACACGATTGGTATTATCCGGGATCAGTTCCAGCCAGGACATACCGCTTCCTGTCACCTGTATCCTGCCCGCTTTAGGAGTAGCCCAATAATTCTCTTCCCCATCTGTCAGTTTTATCAGGCAGGCAATTCCCTTAAAGACCGGATCATCTATCCTCATCTGATAATAAGGATAATACTGGAATCCCCAGCCATCTCTGTTAAGCCGTTTATGCTTCATAAAACTCCTTTCGATCATGGGGATCAGAGAACCGTCCTCCCGGTTGATCTGATCGCTTTAATAGTATGAGTTGCCCCCCAGCTTTTGATCATCTGAACCGTGGTGAAGCCCGCTTCACGTAATGCTTCCGTCTCGTGCTCCACTGTCAGAGGTGTGTCATAATGGTAAAATACTCCTTCAGCTAACCCCTGCTCTTTTCTTAAAGCCAGGAGCTCCCTGCGCCTTTGTTTCTCCTCGTCATCCGTAAGCGCAAAGTAATCGGTCAGTATAAAATATCCGCCGTCTTTCAATGCTCTGTTAAGCTTAGTGTATAAGGGTATCTTCTCTTCCTTCGTAAAATGATGAAGCGACTCCACTGAAACCGCTGCATCAAACACTTTCTCACCAAAGGGTTCAGTAAAATAAGAAGCATTTATCAATTTCAGATCCTTATCAGGATGCTTCTTTCTGAGCGCCCCAAGCATATCCTCTGCAAGATCGATACCTGTTACTTTTGCATCCAGAACTATCTTAAAGTACTGATCCAGTTCCAGTCCTGTCCCGCATCCCAGATCCAAAATGCAAGCTTTCGATTCCTTTGGTAAACACTCAGCCGTATACGGATAAAACTCATCAGCAAATTCTATTGTACTCATCTGGTGTTCTTCATAACCGTCAAGTCTGGCATTAAAGAACTCTCCCATCTTTTCAAGCCTATTCATTGTCTTCCCCAATTATCCCTTTACAGTTCCATTTAAGAAACGTCTTATATCCAAGCTTTGAATACCAGTTAGTTTCATAAGTATAATGTATATAACTGTAATCATAGAATTCGTCCTGCAGTATCTTTGTGACCTTAGCTAATGATTCTGCTGTGGAGATCACAAAACCTTTCTGATCATCCCGGATGCGTAATGCAAGAACATCTTCAATATTCTCCGTATCAATCGTTTTTAATCTGATCAAATCTTTATCCTCATCTGATATCCTTAATACCTATAATAGCTTAATATATCATATTATTACCTTACGGATTATGATTTTCTTATATCATTACAGTGTTATTTCAAAACAACTCATCAAGTAGTATATAATATAGCAGCTTTTCCTGGTCAGGTTCAATGCCAAGCAGTTTAAACAGATCATCTTCATGTATCCCCGGATATATTTTACCATAACTTCCGTTCGCATTATGTTTAAGACTACGATAACAAAGCGCAAGATCCTGCCATTTATCAGCTATTCCCGCATTACCCAGGTCTATGAGGCAGCTGATCTCTCCGTCTTTAAAGAAAATATTCGGCAGGCACAGGTCACCATGTGATAACACCAGCTCTTCTTCCGGCCTGTTTGCTTCAAGCCACGATAAAAGCTCCACCGGATTCCTAAACCCGTCCTCTCCGTATGTTTCAGGCTCCGCATCATCCACATCCACCATATCATGCTCCACACGGTATCTTGCTTCTTTAAGTTTAATATCCAGCGTGCGTTTTCGCGGACAGTCTGATATGTCCACAGTCCAAAGCATCTGTATTGTTTCTGCCAGGAGAGGCACTAACACCTCCGGCCTTTCCATATAATACTGATTACATGCCATACTTCCTTCAGCCTTACTCATCAGCAGATAACGGTATCCTTTGTTCACTTCCGTACATATCACCTTAGGTACAGGCAGTTTCCCCTCCAGCCACTTCATGAGAGAAACCATATCCTCAAGTTCCGGCCGTTCCTTCTCGATCTTAAGGACAAGATCATCATAGATCCGGACCTGTGAATCCGAGCAGCCCACATTATCAATATGATATGTTTTATGATCGATAAACTTCCGTATCGACTCCGGCAGATTATATATGGTATATCTTTCACTAATATTCTCTCCGAGCATATCTGTTTTAACGATACCCAGATCATCCAGCACCTGTTCCCATCTGTCCTGCACATCCACATCGTTATCAACCGGCAGGAATCCTGCAGAAAGATAACCTTTGATCGCGCTTCTTCGGAACTCATCCGTTGTAAGATAAATGCATTTCACGCCGGTACGCTTTAGTCTAAGCTTCCCCATCGCATTCAGATATCTGCTCAGCCCCTTAGCTCTGTATTCAGGACGTATACTGACCATATGAAGCGCGCCGTTACCGTCCTCTCTTACAAAAGCAGTCACGGTCCCTATCGCTTCTCCCTTATATTTCAGGAAGAAAACGTCTTTATAAAGATCAACCACGATATCATCCGACATCGAATCATCAAATGCTTGCGTTCCGGCATTCTCATCGATCAGCATGCCATCACGGCAGCATTCGCACCAAGCCCGCTTATCTTCAACGCCGGTATAGTTTTCCATCGTATATCCATCCGGAAGATCAAGCTCTATCGGATCATCATTAACTATCCAGCACATCTCCAATTGTTTTTTATCCATATCTTTTTCCTTCTCACCGATCATGGGGACGGTTCTTCGGTTGTTTTTTTCCATAATCACCCTCATCAAGTCAAAAAAGCCTTATTTTTCAGGCCGATCAGAGAACCGTCCCCCCGGTTGATTCACTTCGTAAGCAGCATATTCATGATCAAATTCGTAGCCAAGTTTTTCCGACAGATGGACGGAATCAAGATTTGCCGCGTCCCAGCTTGGATATAAACCTTCTTCCAGACAGTTAAGGATCAACGCAGCCGAACATACTGTGGCAAGCCCTTTCCGTCTTTCATTCGGTGCAGTATCTACTTCAATCTCGATACCGTCCTTATATCTTGTAAAAGATGAAGCTCCGGCAACGATCCGCCCTTCTTTCATTATCACCATACCGCGTCCAAGTTCAAGATATCTCTCCTTACTTTCAAATGACGATACAAAATCTCTTGTTACCGGATCATTCAGACACAACTCATAAATCTCAGCGTCAATAGCTTTCAACTCATATCCGGTGAACTTAGGATCATTTTTAAAACCTGTGATCAGCGAATTCAAATACTCTTCATCAAATACAGTATCTTTTCTGATCGCATATCTGGTAACTCTTTTAGAATCCGGAAAGCATTCTTCTATCATCGCTGACCAGTCTTCATTCTGCGGAACCAGAATACTGAAACCATCAGGTTTTCTCATAATAAGTTCTTTATCCGGTATGCCCGCAAGAAAGCCAAAGCATCCGACATATGCCATTGCAGATTCAGGTGCCTCCGTATCCGTCACATATATCTTACCCATAACTTTCTGCAGACAGGAATAGAACAGCGTCTCCTCCCAGCCTGCAAACAGTTCTTCAACCTTTTTCATATCATCTATCTCATATATCATGAAACGATCATCTCCTATAATTACATTTTTATCGGTTTTGCAAAATCAATCCTCAATAGTTTCTTATAATCAGGCTCAATGGTGGTGTTCTTTTTAATCTCTTCAGCTATATCAGCATATTTTTCCAGGATGCTCCGATACTGTTCCTCTGTAAGATACGCACACCATGCAAGTTCAACAGGTGAATAATCCCCCTCATGAAATACCCGGTATCCCGGCAATTTTTCAGCCAGCCTGGCCACCAGTGTGCTCTTTCCTGCCCCCTGTATACCTTCAATTAAATAATTCATACAATCCCCCGCTTTTTTCTTTTACAGAAGTGTTTCTAATATACGCTTTCCTTCCACTTCACACACCAGCTCCTTACTGCCGTCTTCCTTATACATCACATATTGCCAGCGGAAACTATCACCTGTAATATCAGAAAAGACCCAGTAAGTTCTTTCTTCGTCAAGAACCTTCCCCTTTAGACTGTCGCCATCTTTTGTAAAACATAGTCTTTTCATGACATGATCACAGGTATAAACAACATCGTAACAATTCTTTTCACGGTTATACATGCGTAGAGAAGTTCCATACTCCCCATCCGGTTGCGGTGATATCTCCTTAGTACTTCTCGATGGAAAAATGAAAATATCCTGTATCCCGGTACCTTCCAAGATCCTTCGGAATATCCACTCTCCTTTTACATGGCGCTTCTCACCATCCCATACATCATAATAATCACAATCCCAATCCCCTATGAGAGGCGCAAACCAATCATATTCATCCGGGATCTTATCCGTTTTTTCACTCAATAAAGCTTCTGCAAAGCTGTTATTCAATCTTTTCTTTATTCTTTCTATCAGATCTTTATATCTGTCATTATGTGTTTTGATCGCCTGATCAGATTCAACATAATTGATGAATCCCCTGTCGTCTACCCACTTATAATCGACCGTTTCTCCTTCCTGAAGAACAAGAGAATCCTTAGCTGCATCCACAGTCGCCAGAAATGAATAAAACATGCTGTGGCTTGGATCTCTGAAGGTATGACTCACCAGCTCCATTCTAAATGCAGTCAGCCCCGTCTCTTCAAAAAGTTCTCTCCTTGCCGCTTCAAACGGCTCTTCCCCTGCTATAGCAGATCCTCCTGCACTGGCCTCCCAATATCCCGGATAAACATCTTTACTCATATCCCTTTTCGTCAAAAGATAAGTGCCATCTGTATGCTGAACAAGGATATCTACTACCATATGGTAATATCCATCAGGAATCTGCCTGTAATTTCCAAATTGCCTCTCCCAGGTCTTTCCTGTTCTCCTGCCTTCCTTATCGTATAAATCCCAGATTTCCATCTTATCCTCCAAATCTTTTTTCATGAATATAAAGGGAGCTTATTTTCTGATAATGTTCCAAACTTTATCTTTCACTATATACTGAAACTCATTGTATTTCCCATCCATCATCACTTCCAGAAGTTCCGGGAGATCATCCACCATGTCCACCTTATCAAGATCCGAGTTGCTGACCCAATGCATGGCTCCCTCTTCCGAAGAGACAAGTTCTCCTGAATATTCGTCAGTCTCAAACAGAAAGACCACATACCGTCCTTTGGAATAATCACCGTCATAGATTGGAAACTGTTTTACTCCACACAGTTTCGGGTTCCGTATAATCAGGCCGGTCTCTTCCTTCATCTCACGGATCACTGCATCTACTATTGATTCACCGATCTCCACATGGCCGCCCGGAAGAGTATATCCTTTCCAGTCTTCGCTTTTCCTGTCCTGCATAAGTATCCTGTCCTTATCATGGATCAGACATAATACCGTAAATTCGGCAGTTTCCGTTCTATGACTCATTTATACACCTCCGAAAAATCTATTTTGTATCCTTTTTATAAAATGTCCCATCATATACCCATATGGTATAGATATACTCATTTTCATCATACTCTTTTATGCTGTATACCTGCATGGGGTCAGTATCAACGTCCCTGAATTCAACTATTCCAAGCTGTTCTTTCTTATCCCATGTGATATTTACTCCCGGATTATTACACCGGGTATATGTATCCTCTCCGATAGAAATATACTCATGCTCCGATCCGTAGACCTCTCCTATCACTTTCCGGGAACCACAAGCCGTCAGCATTAAAACAAGTATCAATATAAACAGTAATATTCTTTTCATTTCCTATCCCCTGCCGTTCATAGCCCTGTCCACACCCAGATCGGTCACATACAGCCAGTAACAAAATCTGTCAGCCCAGATCTGTACGTTTCAAAAATTCTATGTATTCCGAAGCGCTCAGTCGCTCTTCTTTATATATAGCAGCCACTTCAATAACTCCTTATCATCTGCCTCTTCCATGGAACGGATGATCAATTCATCATCTTTATAATATACCATTTTTATTATCCTCCACCTATCACTTCATAATACGGTCAGCAACCTCTTCCACGGATAATCCGCTGGTATTAATACAGTTATCCGCCTGTGAAAAATAACCCTGAGACTTTATCAATATATCCAGCCACTCCTCTGTACGCCACGGGCAGTCCTTATCAGCTGTCCATTGAGCTCTAAGTTTTTCTTCATCACAGATCAGGGTAACACTCTGTATCTCAAGCCCCGATTCTTTTATCCCTGCAGTCAGCTTTTCATATACCCATGCATCATCCATCAGTCTGCTTTCCGTAATAGATGTCCAATAAATCACCCAGTGTAAAAGCTTCGTCCCCGTTAGCCTTCACTGCTTTAGCAGTAGCTACCATATCCACATTAAACATAAAATTAGCTTCACCGGTTTGCTTTATAAAGAAATCCCGGAAACGCGGGCCGAAAGTAAAGCCACATTCTATAAACCCTGTATCCGGTGTCAATTCTTTAACAACAGGCTTTTTTCTCTTTACAGGAGCTTTCTTTTCCAGAAGGATCTTCTCTCCCGAAAAATAAGCTTCTATCACTTTGTTCAGTTCGATCTTGCTTCCGTCCGCTTTAAGTCCGTGAGCCTTGCATATCCTTATCAGTTCCTCACGGTACCAATAGTATTTCAAGAATTCTTCATAACTTTTGATAGTATCAAAATCAGGTCTGGTCATGTTAACGCCTCCAGTATGATCGCCGCATTTTCCGTGACAGATCTTTTTCCGTTGTCTATACAGATATCATATCCTTCTTTCGGCCACAGGTATTCAAGAGAAGCCTCTGCCGAACCCGGACATCTGTCTCCGCGTTCAGCCTCTCTCTTACGCAGTATCTCTATATCACAGCTCACCCGGACCGAATAGGCCTTTCCGCCTTTTGCCGCATCCATCATTGCATCATAGATCCTTTCGCTTGTGATCGCATGATCGACAATGACTGTTCTACCCTGCTCTATCGCTCTTTTAGTGTCACGGCACATATCCGGCATGATCTCAAATATATCGTCCTCGTAGATAGTCTCTTTAGGATCGGTTCTCATATAATCATCTATGGATATGATAAGCGGATCCACATTCATTTCTTTTAATCTGTTTTGTAATTCACGTGAAAGTGTCGACTTTCCCGCCGAAGACGGTCCGTTTAACAATATCATCATTCTTTCCAGCATAATTTCCTCCACCAATCATGGGGACGGTTCTGCGGTTGATTTTTGCCATTTTTCCATTTCAAAATCCCCGCAGCCCCTCATTTTTCAAGCCGATCAAAGAACCGTCCCCCCGGTTGCTACCGGTACATACGCCTTAACGCTTATGCCCTCTTCAAGGTATTCTTCTTCCAATACCCTGCCGTATCTGTGAAGCTTATCCAGCATCCTTCCGTCAGCATAGGGTATAAGGTATTCAACATATTTTCTGTTTTTCTGAAGTATATCCTCGATCATATCTAGCAGCTGCTCCGTGTTTTCCCCGTTTTTTGCAGATATCCTGATACTCTTGTCCGCGCGGTCATCATAAAGCCGCTCGGTGCCCTCCAGCAGATCAGTCTTATTAAACGCTGTGATCACCGGTTTTCCCTTTATCTCCAGATCATTAAGGGTTTCATAAACCACCTGCATATGCATATCCAGCGCAGGATCAGAAGCATCAGCAACATGCAGGATGATATCCGCATACTTTGCCTCTTCCAGAGTACTGCGGAATGCATCGATCAGCTGATGCGGCAGTTTATTGATAAAACCTACTGTATCCGTAAACAGCACTTCCTGGCCGCCTTTCATCACGCAGGTACGTGTTGTGGGGTCAAGCGTAGCAAAAAGCTTATCTTCGGAAAGCACGGTCGCATCCGTCAGATGATTTAAAAGCGTGGATTTTCCGGCATTTGTATAACCGACTATTGCAACAACCGGCGTCATGTTTCCCAGTCGCTTTTTCCGCGTGGTCATACGAACGCGCTGCATGTCCTTTATCTCACCTGACAGTCTGGCGATCCGCTTTCCTATCACTCTTCGGTCGGTCTCCAGCTTGGTCTCACCGGGTCCTCTTGTTCCGATACCGCCTCCCAGACGTGACATGGCTTTACCTGCTCCCACCAGATGACTGGCCCTGTATTTAAGCTGTGCCATCTCTACCTGGCGCTTTCCTTCGCTGGTATGTGCGTGCGCCGCAAAGATATCAAGTATCAGCATGGTCCTGTCGATCACCTTGGTATCCAGCAGATCCGAAAGATTCTTCATCTGGGCCGGCGTAAGTTCATCATCGCAGATCACTCCGTCTGCCTCTCGGGCGGCTATGCTTATCTTAAGTTCCATAGCCTTTCCGCTGCCGATATAAGTGGCCGGATCCGGCTGATAAAGCTTCTGCTTCATCCTTCCCACAGTTGTCCCGTCAGCGGTGTCAAGAAGCTCCGCAAGCTCATCCAGCGATGCATCCGCTTCTTCCTCATCGCCTGAATAAGCGATGAGCAGTATATATTTTTCTTTTCTTATCTCATTTTCGTACATATATATTTCCTCCGTTTGATCTGTGTTTCGTTAGTTATTCTGAACAGTTAGTTTTTCCTCTTATGTGTGAAACCATAGATCAAAGGCTTTAGTCTCACACAGTCAGATGTTCCTCAGTCTGATAAAATTGATCATTTTTACCTTCCTCCTCTCAACGATTGCTCCTCACCTGCGTATGTATAAAAACAGCCCCGATACCTTCCGGCATCAGGGCTTAACAGCATAAACAATATCTCAAATATCAGGGTGATCCCAAACAAGAAATATCCGCTATTATACACTTCCACAGGAGGTATGATCTTTACTATAGGTGTTTTCAAAAGATTTTTTAATGCGGATAAACACGGTTCTATACCTCCTTTCATAAATTTCCGACTTGGATGAAAATAATCCTTACACTTTTCGAATTATACAGACTCAATGATGATATGTCAATCCTCATTGATTCCAAATAAACTTGCGCCGGACTAGACATCCAGTCCGTATTTCTTCCGCTGCTTTACCAAAATGGATATCCGCTTTTTCATGGCGTAGTTCCTGTGGTTTTCCGAACCGAGATTTTTATACAGCATGAAACGATCCCTTGACAAGCTGCCGTCTTCCAATGCTTTCTTTATAGCGCAGCCCGGTTCGGTATCATGTCTGCAGTCGCTGAATTTACAGCGGCTCTCCAGTTCAAGGATATCCGAAAAAATGTTGTCTAAGCTTTCTTCTGTCAGGGCCATTCCGATCTCCCTCATTCCCGGAGTATCAATGATCAACACTCCGTTTTCAAGCTCTATCAGCTGTCTGTAGGTAGTGGTATGACGTCCCTTGGAATCGCTTTCCCTGATCGCCGATGTTTTCATGGTCTCTTCACCCGTAAGCGAATTAAGCAGTGTCGACTTGCCCGCACCTGATGACCCCATCAGGCAAATGGTCGTACCGGGTGTAAGGTACTCTTTCAGTTCATCCATGCCAATATCATACAAAGCCGATATGGCATGTACCCTGATCTTATCCGATATGGTCTCCACCTCACTCACATAACGGCCGACATTATTGCACAGATCCGCTTTCGTAAGTATGGCTACCGGTATCGCGCCTCCCTGCAGCGCCACACTGGCATACCTCGCTATGCGATTATAACTGTAGTCGTCATTCAGCGAAGTGACGATGAAGCAATAATCCACGTTTGCTACCATATACTGCATCACGCCTGTCTTGGACTGATCCGGTCTCTGCAAAAAGCTCTTTCTTTCACAGACGGAAAGTATCCTGCTGTCACCGTCCGGGTTATACCGGAATGTCACATAGTCACCGACTACCGGAAGTTTATCAGCCTCTTCTTCATAAAAATCTCTGATCAGTACTGCAGGCAGTTCCCGCCCCATAAACTTTATGGTATAGCTGTTCTTCTGAACCTCGCAGATCCTTCCACGCTTTTCTTCACCGATTTCCATATAGGTAAAAACTGTCGGATCCTCTCCCAGTGCGATCACATGCTCCGGCATTTCTTTCCGGACAAAACCCAGCCTGCGATATAAAGCTATTGCCCTGCTGTTATCCGGACGCGGATCTACCCACACTGTTTCTGCTCCGTTTTTAAAGGCTTCCCCAATAGAGTATTGCAGCGCCTGGGTTGCGATCCCTTGTCCCCATGCGGACTTAAACAGTTTGATATCCAAAGCTGCGCTATGTGTAGTTTCATCTATCCCATATTGTGTCTCTCCGCAATATTCTCCGTCTTCAAAGATCGAATAATGTTTTTGCATCGGTCCGGCATTGATAAACCTGTCCAGCCATTCCCGTACGGCGTCCTCTGTTTCATGTAATCCTCCCGGCCAGATATACTTCATAACATCTTCATCAGCCCAAAGGCTCTGGATATTCCTGATATCATCATATGTTGATTCTTTAATCGTGATCATTTTTTCCTCCGATCATTGATACATACTTGTTACTATTCACTGCTCCCGGGCTGTGAATAGTAATACCTGCTTCCCTTTTCAAGCACACGGACATAAAAAGGGATAAAACTATAAAACGATTCTTACTTCCGGACCAATCAGAGAAGCGTCCCCCTGATTGCCCCTGATTGTCTGAAAACCTCTGGATTGAAAATGGACATAAAAATACCGTGACGGGAATGTCACGATCTGATCATTTCAAAAGAATTGTCCTTATCGGATCAATATGCACAAACCGAGGTCTTCATACTGTATTCAATTGCAATCTCAAACTTCACTGTCAACATCATGATTACCTCGCTTTCTTTAAGATTTTTTACTTCCCGCACATCATAACAAAGAGTATCCTGACTGTCAACATCTTTTTGGCTCTTAACAAGCTTGAAAGATTATGATACGATATCTGCGGTTGGGGAAGACACCCATAAGAAAAAACGAAAACCGTGAAAACTGAATAAAAAAAGTTACCCAGTTGAGCTTTCCGTCTTCATCAAACCAGAATCTGCCGGATCCGTCTGTATAGAGTATTTCGTCGGTACAGTTTTCTTCGTCGGTATATGTACGTATAAAATACTCGGTACCGGTATACTCCAGAACGCCGGATGCCTCCCCGGTCCTATTGTCCCGCCGGTATAAAGGATAGGATAAAATGTATCTCTCCGTCCGAAATATCTGCGATGATATTTCCCTTCTGCTTTTCCATCAGCAGTTTTGCAATATAAAGCCCCAGACCTGCGCTGCCTTCCCGCCGCGCTTTATCGGCGCGGTAAGTGCGGTCAAAGATATGCTCAATATCAATCTCGTCGTGAGAAACTATCCTGTTTGACAGTATAACTTTTCTTTCTTCCGCAGAGACCGATATTCTAAAACTCTCTTTTGCATACTTGCAGATATTAGCCAGAAGGTTTGAGAACACCCGGACCATCAGTTCTTCATTGGCTTCGATAAAAACCGACTTATCCGGAAGATCAATATCCGGCGTGAGTCCTTTATCCCTGATCATGCTCTCGTGATCAATAATGAACTGCACCAGAAACTCCACGATGTCGATCCGCTTCAGCTCCGGCATCTGTGCATCACTTTCAAGCACCGACAGTTCAAAGAATTCGTCAACCATGTTCTTTAGAGTTTCTGCTTTCCTGCTGCTCACCTCAAGATACTGCCTGCCTTCATCGCTCAGCTTTTCTGACGCCAGCATCTGGAGATTTCCTTTTACCACGGTAAGAGGCGTGCGCAGATCATGCGCTATATCGGCAACAGACTGCTCCAACTGCTTCTTTGCAGATTCTTCCTTAAGCTTAAGCTCTTTCTGATGATCCAGATTAAGATTAAGCTCCTTTGCCAGCTCTTCCATATCCCTGTCATTTAATATAACACGCAGCTGTCGGTCGTAATCCGACTCTCGCGTTTTCTTAAGCTCTCTTGTGATCTCTTTTATGTTTGCTTTGATCATAAAAAGCATTATAAGGAGAACGATGCAGAGAATGACCGGGATTGAAATTATTATAAGCGATAATGTATTCATAATATTTAGGTATACGCAGGCTCCGCCTTCAGGCGGTATCCTATGCCCCAGACGGTCTCTATAATATCCTCTCCTGCCGCCTTCTTCAGTTTGTTTCTCAGATTACTTATATGGACGTTGATGGTATTATCCTCATAATAATAGACATCATCCCAGACAGATTCATACAGATTGGCCTTGGTAAATGTCTTCTTCGGATTTTTAAGAAAAAGCTGCAAAAGCTGAAGCTCTTTGGATGTAAGCTTTATCTCGCGACCGTCATAACTTAAGGAATTATTGCGTACATCGAGTACCAGCGGTCCGAAGCTTAAGACTTCCGCACTGTTTTCCTGTTCTTTAATCCTTCGCAGCACCACTTCTATACGCACCAGGACCTCTTCCAGATCAAAAGGCTTGATGATATAATCATCCGCGCCCATACGCAGCACTTCCAGACGCGTATCGAGTTTTGATCTGGCGGATATAACTATCACAGGCGTCTTACTGCGTTCAGTCGCAGTATCAGACTTAAGCTCCGCGATCAGTTCCTCACCGGATCTATATGGCAGCATCATATCCATCAGGATAACATCAAACTTCTCCGCCATCATAACCGCAGACGCCTCGCGGCCATCTTCTGCTTCCGTAACTTCAGATCCGTGCGCTTTAAGGAAATCCGCTAAAAGCTTTCTGATCTCCCTGTCGTCTTCTACTATCAGTATACGTGTTGCCATTATGCCCTCCGCTCCTGCTATCATGTAAATATAAGTATATATGTCCCGGCAGGTGTGTCAAGCCCCCGGCAGTACCGTCGAGGTCCGCCTGCCGGAGTCTAAAAAACCACGGGGGCAATCCCCGTGGTTTAAGCATTACCGGATCATTCTGTTTAATCGATCGTTTTTGACAATCTGTTTAACATGGATTCTCTGTCAACATAGAAGAGAGATGACAGTGCATCCCCGGACAGATTATTGGTTTCCTCCATCAGTTTTTTCTCGTATTCCTCTGCGCTTACTTCCTCATCATTCCAAAACCAGGTCATATGTTCCTTATCATCAGGACCTTCATAACCGTCTGTTACCTCTGTACGGCCGGTAGCATAAAGGGTAAGATGACCGTCATCAAGCAGATATACATAATCCCCGGGATTATTCAAAGGAGCGTTAAAGGTACGTTCATACAGTATCCCTGCCGAAGGAACATAATAAAGATCTCCTCTGTAGCCGCCTGCACTGGCAACACCATCCCTAAGATCATCATTAACTTCTGCGCCTGCCCTGCTGCGGGTAATGATCTGATACTCTCTCAGATCATTCGCATCCGGCGTAGTGCTTGAAACAATAACATCCGGAATATCGTCGTTATCAAAATAAACAAACATGAACTGATCCCATTTTTCATCAAGGCCGGATATGATATCATAATACTGCTCATAGATCATGCTCAGAAGTTCTTCTGTATCCTCGTCTTCCGGTTCTTCTGCATCACCATCAACAGGCTCTTCTTCCACAGGATCATCCGTCACTTCTTCTTTTGTTTCTTCTTTTTCCTCCTCTTTGACCTCTTCTTTTACTTCTTCATCTTCAGCTGAGCTGTCATCCTCCACCTCAGCTTCTTTTGCAGGCTTTTCTTCAGCCCCTTTGCATCCGCCTAAAACAAGCATACCGCTCATTAACAGGCTTCCAAGAAATAACATCCTCTTTTTCATAAACTCTCCCTCCTTATATAAAAAAATTTATAATAACCTTTATCCCTGTTAAAGTCAGATAAAAACGTCCCGCTTTATGATATATCAGCCAGTTTTTGCTTTAAAGCCGCTATCTCTTTCTGAAGTTCTTCTCTGCGTGTGGCTTTTTTATTAACAAGCTCATCAAAAAAATCATACTGCTGTTTGAATTCGGCCAGTTCCTTACCGTCATCTGCATGCCTCAGATCATAATTCTTTATCTGTTCTTCCAAAGAGGCCAGCCCTTCTTTATGTTTTTTGATATCATCCCTGGCATTATTGAGCGCAAGCTGCAAACCGCGCTCTTTTTCGCTCATTAACGATATTTCGTCTTTTATCCTGTTTATCTCATTTTCGGTATTATCTTTTATTTCCTCTATCTTATCATCAAGTTCTTTTATATCCTGATCACAGGCAGATATCTCGCTGTCTTTTTCATTCAGGCGTTTTTTTGCCTCATCGTATTCCTGACGTTTTTTCTTCTTAAACAGGAACGCACTTTTCAGCTTATTCTTTTTTTCGTCCTTCTCTTCCCTGATCCCGCTTATCTCGCTGTTTAATTCAAAAAGACTTTTTACAAGCTTAACGCGTTCCTTAGACAGCTCCTCGCTTTTTTTTCGGCAATCCGATCTGATTTCTTTGATATCACTTTTATATTTTTCCTTTTTACTCTTTATCTCTTTTCGTTCCGTATCAAGCTGTACAACCTGCTCTTCCAGATTTTTTAATTCTGTTCTCTTGTTATTGATCTGCAGTTTATAAGATTCCTCTTCGATCATCTTTTCCGTCAGAAGCTTGATGGAGGCTTTTTCTGCTTCTTCCAGCTTAAGCGCCTGCTCTTCTCTTTTTATTTCACTTTCTTTCCATTCAGCATCCGTTTCCGCCAGCTTCCTTTCTTTTTCAGCCAGGCAGGCTTTCAGTTCATCGGCCGGTGAAACTTTTACTGCCGCAAGTCTGCTGCCGAAATCCTCAACCGCGCGGTTATAATTCTTAGCAGTACTCCTTCTGTAATTAAAACGCAGCTCAAACAGCCATGACAGTTTCTCTGACAAAACGATAAGCGAATAACTTATCCAGTACGGTTCCTCTTCTTTTCCGGCCTCAGCTTTCTTACCGTAAGCAACCGTGATATCATCGTTTTCAATAATAAAACGGACATTTTTGCATTTTCCTGTTTTGGCAAAAAACTCTGCTTTATCCGCGCCGGTCTTATCACGCCATATGGTATCAATATCGTGCGGATCAAGCCCGGATGCCTTGATGATGAGCAGATCATCCTCATTTTTTATCAGGAGCGCTCCATTATCCTCATATTTTTCAAAGCCATCCGGAACAGCGATGTTCAGATCCCCGCGTATGATCTTTATATCTTTATCATACTCCGGCAAAACAAAAGGCTTACCCTGTTTCTGCTTTTTTAATTGTCTGGTATTCTTCTCGCTACCGGTCATCATACTATCCTTTGACACAGATTAATGTGATCATAACAAACAAAATATTTAAACAATATATTATCTCATATTTTTAAGATTCTTTCAATGAATCATCTTAAAAATATGCCTGCTGCCGATCACAGATATAAGTATATCCACACCTGCAGACGTGTCAAGCTTCTGACGTCAGCAAAACTGCTTCTCTTGCGGTATAAAGCCGGATATTATATAATCAGCATAGAAATAACAGGAGGGTTACGCATATGAAACTATTAATGATCAGAGAAAACGAAAGTCCCAAGGAATATGATGATATCGTCGTCAAACTCAAACGGTGTTTATCAGACAGCGGTCTGGTATCAAATATACCGACGATCGATTATATCCGCCCGGACGGCAAATATACCGACGAGTATATCGAAGAAATGGTAAGCGAAATGGTACATCGCGTAGGTGCCGAGCACATGATGAAGCAGCCGTTATTTGATGCGGTCGTGCTTCTTCGTCGCCTGGAGACCAGTCAGGAGGTATGATACACTTCTTGAATCTGTATATATTTCAGGAAAGGATAAGGCGCAATAAGCCATTATGAAAACAGAACTGATCTACAGTAAAAACAAAAGTGAAGATATAGAAAATGCCCTTACCGAGATAGAACGTTTCCGTTCTCAATACAGTACTTTACTCGAAAGCAGCGACAACCGTTTCTGGGATTACATGCTCAGCGGCCTTTTAATGTGCGCAGGCTTTCTCAGCTTAAGATTACATATCCTGCCTCTGATATATATTTTTATGCCGGCAGGCATCATATCACTGCTTTACAGCATTTTTTCAACCCGGGGGATAATAGGTCCCATACGCGAACGTATGGCGCGAAGCGAAAACACTGTCCTGATAGAGAAAGATAATGAACTTAAAGCTCTTGTCGATGAGCTCAAAGAGATAAAAAACTACGTTGAGATCTCCAATATACTTCAGGAAACCTATGCCCGCTATAACGGTTCTCTGGATATAAAGGTAGATGAAAAGCACAATACGGACGGCACTGCCTATTATGAAATGAATATAGTAACCCAGGGATATTCCGATGATCTGGGCAAAAGCGGCAGCATACGTATTCCGGGTATAAACAGGACTTTCAAGCTTACCCGCACCGCCATGGATAAGATCTTCTCCCGCGGAGTGATAGATTTTTCCTGGCTGGACGGCGATCTGTTCGGCTGTGCGCAGAAAGCAGCGGATATCCATGAAGGGATGACCGTCTTCAGCATCAATAACAGAAAAAAACTGCCTATGAAGGACGAAATGCCCACGGCAGAGTTTCAAAACAGCGGCGACAATCCCAGAGATATCCTTGACTGAAGATCATTCGCCCGCAAAAACAGGCTCAGCTTTTATCACAGGCTTATCCTGTTACGCCCGTTTTCCTTCGATGTATATAGGAGCTTATCAGCATGTGAGATAGCCTCAGATGTAGATCCGAAACGTGAACAGCGCACGATCCCTGCGCTGAACGAAGTAAGAAGATCGGGATCCTTCTCCCATACCACTCTGGTGAAACTGTCTCTTATCCTGTCGATCCTTCTGTAAGCCTCTTCCTGGCGGTCGGCTTTTAATATGATAAGGAATTCCTCACCGCCGTATCTCGCCGCTATTTCATTATTCTCATCCTTCACTTCTTCTTTCATTATCGCAGCCAGCTGTTTTAATACGATATCTCCGAAGAAATGTCCGTATTTATCATTCAGGATCTTAAAATGATCTATATCCAGCATGCAGAGATAGTATCTTTCATCATCCTTTACAGCCACATCTTCAAGAAAGCGGAAAAGCTCCCGTCTGTTGTAAAGGCCCGTCAGCTCATCCGTACTTGACAGTTCATCAAGCTTCATGAGCAATTCCTCGGTACTCTCTCTCTCTTTACGGTAAGCATCCATGATAAGCATGGTAGTGATGACGATATAAAGACCGATCAGTATGACAGAACTGATCATATCGATTATCCTGGCCTGAGGGCTCAACTGTGTGACCATACTCCAGGCGGGCTCACCATCGATCCCCGAACCTGGCATAAAATAATAGGACACATAGATACAGACAGTATGCACCAGAAATGAGATAATGATACACACGATCCTTTTTGCACCTTTTAATACCGGTACCACAAGAAAAAGCCCGGCTATCATATAAAGGGGCATACCTGAATCTATACCGCCGCAGGAAAAAAATGAAACCGGGATAACAAAGCAGTTTAAGATGTAACAGAGCATAAACCTGGCTATATCCATCTTTTTCCGGCCGTAAGCCACAAAAAAGACTGCCAGAAGCATGACGGCCGAGATGATGGGGCCGATATTGGCAGCAGGTGAGAGCTTCTCTATAAACGTAACTACCATCGAGATCCAGACGATGGCAACACCCACCATCAGGACAACTGCAAAGAACCTGTCCTCCAGACTTTTTTCATCATCTATATAACGCTGGATATTCCTGGTAATTTTCACTTTCCGCCCTCCGAAACAGCTTCGGGTTAAGATCTCATGTTCATTTGAGTGTTCCGTTAATGTCATGGATATGTATGCTCACCATGCCATTCTCCTGTTTATACTCAAAAATACTCTTATCATCAAGATACTCTATCGGAACAAGTATCTCTATGCCGTTCTCAGTGACTATCTTCTGTTTTTTCGTGAGGCTTCTTCTGGTCTGGGGACTAACAAATACGGGAGTATCTTTGATCTCAAGATCCTGTGTCTTCTCTTCATAGCGCTTTGCCGCCTTCTCATTATCGGCAAATATACGCTGCGGGATACGGACAGGATTTATCTCTCCTTTTTCCTTTGCATCTTCAGCCACTTCTTTGCGGTACTCAAAAAGCTTTTTAGGAGCTTCATCAGCATAGCACTCTTTTATGGTATCCATCACGGCCGCCTGAAAAACTTCAACCGTTTCCTTTTCGGACTTGTTGAGATCCACCTTAAGAATGCGTTCCTCCATGTAATTTATGCTCTCGCCATCTATTACACAGTGCATGTCGCTCATCCACACCCTGCGTTCAAATACATTGATATAGAAATAATCATATTCTTTCTGGGTGTGTGCCGGCAAAAGCCTTGCATCCTTAGACCAGACGACCTTGCCGTCCTTCATTCCGCAGGCGAAACGGCTCTGGTAATTCAGCTTAAAAAATGCTATGACAGGCTGCTCCTCCACAGTTGCAAAGACAAACAGCCCGCTGCCGGGCTGCATGCCATATGCATCTTTTAACAGCTCATGCATCTCATCGCCTATCACATCCACAAAGGCATCAAAACCTTCTGCCTCCGTGGGTGTGATCTGTGCTAAGAACGAATCATCCGCGTACCGCGCCTTCTTCGCTGCCGCCTGTGAATAATTGTGCGAAAAAAGCTGAAGTATGTACTGATACATCTCGCCATCCGGATCTATTGTCCATTCGTTATACTCTACAAAAGCCTTAGTTGCATCTATGGCGCTTAAAAATACACGATCTATCTCTATTGCGGACTTATTCATCTTCTATCAATCCTTGACTGTTACGCTTATAGTTACCGTCTCACAGCGTTTGCCGCTTACGGTTATCGTAGTCTTGCCTTTCTTCTTACCCTGTATTACGAATGCATCATCATATTCATCAGAGATCTTTGCGATCTTGGGATCTTCACTTTCATAGTTTAGGTAGATACCATTAAGCTCATCCTCGTAATTTTCGATCCTGATGACTATCTCTTCGCCCTTCTCGATCTTAACACTGGTCTTGGAAAGCTGTATCTCTTTCTTGGGTCCGATAACACCTGTACCGAACAGGATCCCAACCGTTCCTCCCGCAAGAAGAAGCAGTATTATGATAAGTACTATGATTATCCCGCCGCCCTTCTTTTTCTTCTTCGGAGGCTCCTGGGGAGGAGCAGAAAACAACGGATTAGGTGCAGGCTGCTGCTGAAAAGGTGAAGCGGCAGGCGGAACCTGATTATTCACAGGAGGCATCTGATTATTTACAGGCGGCATCTGGTTTACCGGAGGAGCCTGATTTACCGGAGGCATCTGGTTATTTACAGGCGGCATCTGGTTTACCGGAGGCGCCTGATTTACCGGGGGCATCTGGTTATTTACAGGCGGCATCTGGTTTACCGGAGGAGCCTGATTTACCGGGGGCATCTGGTTATTTACAGGCGGCATCTGGTTTACCGGAGGAGCCTGATTTACCGG
>CACZBK010000018.1 GCA_902779395.1 uncultured Lachnospiraceae bacterium
GGGCATAAGTGTAAGTGCGGTAACGCACTCAGCGGAGTGTCACTAATCGGTCGAGGGCTTGTTCTGATAAGGTCTGTTGGTTTGAGAGATTCTGTATTCGGTTTTCAAGGTAAAAAACCTTGAAATTTTAATCAGAATGTTGTAATATATTACAGTATTCATTTATGGCCTAGTGGCTCAGTTGGTTAGAGCGCCGCCCTGTCACGGCGGAGGTCGTCGGTTCGAGTCCGATCTGGGTCGCTTACCTGAGAGATCAGGTAATAAAAAAGTGGGGAGGCTTAGCTCAGCTGGGAGAGCATCTGCCTTACAAGCAGGGGGTCACAGGTTCGAGCCCTGTAGCCTCCACTTTTTTTGAAAAAGAAGTTTGATAATTTAACATGGGCGATTTCCCGAGTGGCCAAAGGGAGCAGACTGTAAATCTGTTGGCACTGCCTTCCGTGGTTCGAATCCACGATCGCCCAGTAGAGGAGAGGATCCTCCTCGGATTGACGCGGGGTGGAGCAGTCTGGAAGCTCGTCGGGCTCATAACCCGAAGGTCACAGGTTCAAATCCTGTCCCCGCTATTGTAGATTGAAATGTGAATTATATGCAAAGCTCATTCGTCAGAATGTTGCGTGATTTGATGATAGCAAAGCCCATTCGTCAAATTGCTTCGCAATTCGCCGAATGTACGCTTGTTCGTAAATACGAACAAGCTGCTGTCTGAAATGTATGATGTGCTTACGAAAGCAAGCTTTCGAAGCACATACATCCATTCCATCCAGTACTTTGCTCCTGCTTCCAATCTTATACGCCCAGATAGCTCAGTTGGTAGAGCAGAGGACTGAAAATCCTCGTGTCACTGGTTCGATTCCGGTTCTGGGCACTTAGTTAACTCCTGAGAAGGAGTTATTTTTTTGTCTTCTAACTCCTGAATCAGATCAAAAAATGGTACTTTTGGGTGATATACTTTTTATTTTTTTTCGTTTAACATTTATTTTGAAATTAAAACATCAATTCCATACGAGGAGGGAAAAAAATGAAAAGTAAAAAAGCTATCAATCGTTTACTGACATTACTGCTTGTATTAGTCATGTCAGTCACAGGCTTTGCCCAAAGCGGTATACATGTTTTGGCGGCCGGAGAAGAAGCTGCGGTTACTGATGAAGATGCTGTAAGCGATGATGCAGTAACTTCGGATGATTCTGCAATTGAGGAAGATGTATCCGATAATGAAGCGGACACACAGGATATAACGACAGAATCCGAAGATACCGATGAGCCTTCGGAGGATGTGATCGTTCCCGAAGAAGAGGATGAAACTGTCTCTTATAAGCTGTGGGTTGGCGGAGTACAAGTTACTGATAATAATAAGGACGATATAAAAGAGACTTCACGTCCGGATCTTTATGGGTTGAAAGGTGATGAGGCCAAGGCAACTTTTAACCCTGTTACTAATACGCTTTACCTTTACAATGTTGTAGGTTTTATAGGCGGTATAGGCATACAGGATGAGGGTAAAGAAACTTATGAATATGCATATATTTATTATGCAGGTGCAGATACCTTCAATATAGTTGCAGAGGATTGTGACATTGACATTCCCGAAACACTCTATTCAAATAAGGATTATTGGTTTATCTATTCAGCCGCTGACCTGAATCTGTCCGGTAATATCACAGTTTCCACAGTTGGAAGCAGCAAAAAGATAGGTCGTGGTATAGAGACTAAAGGAAGTTTAACTTTTAAGGCAGATTCCGAGTTTCAATGTGAAAGTATTTACTGTCCTATACAAAGCGGCAAGGCAGTAACTGTGGAATCAGGAGCATATGTTAATACCGATCTGGTTAATAATACCGATAATTCCTTTTATGGAGTTGATCAGAATGCTCTTTGTGTTAAGTCGGGAGGCTTAACTGTTAATGGTGGTACATTATATCTGTATAGCCATAAAGGCAACTATAACAGTAATGCATTGGATGTAAAAGGTAATCTTACGCTTAATGCAGGATCGGATTTTATGGCGGTCAATGAAAGTAAAAGTACACCGGATGTAAGTAAATATGGCTCGCTTAAGGTAAGCGGTGATATTATCGTTGATAAGTCCCTGTATATATATGATAAGGAACATGTCAAAAAGGACTCTGACTTCAGATATGTAGTTAATGAGAAGGATGAGCCGTCCATAAATGTTCAGATACAGGTAGATGAGACAGATGGGCTGAATATATGGATCGGCGGTCAGCAGGTTACTGAAGGAAGAGCTTATGATATATGGGGCCTTGACGTCGGAAGTGCAACATATGATAAAGATACAAAGGTTCTGACACTTAATAATGCAGGCGGCTTTAAGGGATATTATCAAAAAGCCTGGATCAATTGCGCTGAAGCGATCACGATAAAGGGAAACTTCAGTTTATCGATGCTTGACGGAAGCGAAGCAGGGTATCTGATCAATAGTTCAAATGATCTTACTCTTGATTGTGATATTGATATGAGCGGTATGAAAGC
Organism: uncultured Lachnospiraceae bacterium; assembly: GCA_902779395.1. Lineage (GTDB taxonomy): Bacteria > Bacillota > Clostridia > Lachnospirales > Lachnospiraceae > NK4A136. The sequence continues at coordinate 2,491 of CACZBK010000018.1, forward strand.
ATTTCCGGACAGAGCGATCTCTACTGTGGATAAGGGAAAACTGATCGTTAAAGGTGGCACATACAAGCTAAGAGCAAAGAATCATGCTTTGTATTCTTACACTGACGTTGAATTAAACAGCGGTGATATTGATGCTTACGCGAGCAGTTTTCAGACAATTTATGCATATAATGGTAATATAAGCTTTAACGGTGCAAAAGTTGACGCAACAAGCGTTGTATCCGGGAAATCAGCGGTATATGCATTAAACGGCAATATTTCATTTAACAATGGTTCTGCAGAGCTTAAGGCATACACAGGCACAGCGGCTGTAGCTGCAGCAAACGGATCTGTCACTCTGGACACTAACTATCTGTGTATAGCTTCTCCGGAAGGAGCTAAGATCCAGGGCGGAAAGATCGTTGATGCAGACGATAAAGATGTGAGTGAGGTGGAAATAAAGGCTGTAGAAGGCTATGGACTGTGGCTTGGAAATACAGCTGTTACAAATAACAATACTTCCGATATATTCGGTGACGGAAAAGCCAGTTATGATCCTGAGACAGGAGTACTTACCCTTAACGGAGTTAAGGATTTCGGAGAGCTCTACAAGTCCGGAGATTCTACTTACTGTATTGCATCGACAGGTACAAACGAACTGACGATAAAGGGAAGTGCTGAACTGTCCGGCGCTTCGGTCGGAATAAGCGGATTAAATCTCAATATTGATGCAGATCTTACAATTAATTGTGATACCGGTATTTTGTCAGGATTGGGAGGAGTAAAGATCAACGGCGGCAAGGTAGTGATCAATTCCGCTAAAGACGGGATAAATGCAGAGGTACTTGGTGGTATAGAGGTAAACGGAGGCGAGCTTATTGTTAAAGCCGGTGCAGACGATTCTTACGCACTTAAAGCAACAACGATCAGGTTAAACGGCGGAAAGATTACCGCTGAAGGAAAAGCAGGGTCGATGCTCGCAAACTCCAAGATAACTCTTTCCGATAAGATGCTTATCTTGGAACCCAAGGGTGGAAAGCTCAGCACAAGCGGAAAATCAGTAGTTGATGCTGAGGGTAATACCGCAAAGAAGGTTGTGCTGCTTGAAAAGACCGTTCAGTGTACCGTTAAGTTTGATACTAACGGCCATGGCACCGCACCGGCAGATGTTACACTTTGGAGCGGAGAATGTGTTGAGAGACCGGCAGATCCTGCAGAGGATGGCTGGATTTTCGTGGACTGGTATAAGGATAAAGAATGCACACAGCCTTATGATTTCAATACACCTGTTACTTCCGATATCACCATCTATGCATACTGGGAGGAGCTTAGACTTGTTTCGGCAATGAATCCCGTTCCCTTTATCGGTGAGAGCACAGATAATCTTTTGCTTGTAAAGGGACAAAAGTTTACTGCGGATGTGCTTGTTGGCTGGAGCGTTGATAAAGCTGATAAGAAGTATGTTACCATCAGTAAGAAGGGCAAGCTCAGTGCCAAGAAGGTAACGAAAGCGCCTGTAAAGATCTGGAATAAGGATAAGACCAGATCGATAGATATTACTGTTATCCAGCCTAATTTCAGTGAGAAGACCATAAAGGCCGATGTATCAAATGGACCAAAGCACTGCGGATTTAAGGATTTCGATGACCTTCCTGTAGCATATTACGTTTCAAATCCCGAGGTATGCGCCATCAATCTCAGAACCGGAGAATTATATTTCTTCGGAAAAGGTACATCAACAATTACGGCATATGTTAACGGTAAGGCATATAGCTGCAGGCTTAAGGTAACTGAAGACACTGTTCTTACGAAACATGAAGTTTACATGAATGTAAAAAGTAAAAAGAGTCTTAAGCTCAGCGGTGTTAAGTTTGAGAAATTTGAGATTGCTGAGGCTTATGCCGATTTTGCTGAGATAAAAAAGAATACAGTCATCGCAAAAGACAAAACCGGTTTAGTACAGGTAACGGGAACATCTAAGGATGGTAAGATGTATTTGTTCAATGTATATATCGAAAGGCCTGCTATAATAGATCCTTCTACCTTTGGTTATACCGAAAAGGGCAAGGGCAAGTATGAGATAAATATGAAAGTCGGACAGGAAGCCCAGCTTTACTTTGAGACCGACAGATATATCATAGTAAAGGCAAGCAAACCGGAGACAGCATATGCATCGGAAGACGGACTTATCTGTGCAATGAAGCCCGGAAGCAGCAAGCTTACTGCAAAGATCAACGGAAAGAGCGTGACCATCAAAGTAAACGTTACAGAGTAAACCCGGTCAGTGTTTCCGGTATTTAAGGCGGATCTTCGGATCCGCCTTTTTGATGCGTTCCCGGAAGCATGAATATTGTTGACTAATACCTGTCAATAAATTAGAATTATCTGTGAACTGTTGTTATGATAATTTCAAAGGAGAAAAGCTATGGGATTATTTGACAGTATTGTAAAATTGGCTAAAAGTGTTTCCGACAGTGTGGCAGATGCCACCTCGGAAGTTACTTCCAATACTCAGAGTTATCAGGAGGAAACCAGACGCCTTGATATGCAGGCCGAAGCCGACGGGCGTCCTTTTGATGAGAAGTTTAAGGAGATAATCGCGTCTATGCCCGGATGTTCGGTTGACTATGAAGTATCTCCCGATTTCCTGGAGCTTCAGGCAGGCCGCCAGATATATGCACGCGGCGGAAACCGCTGCCCGGCTGATAATTTCACCTATGTTTTAACATACAACGGAAAACAGGTATATATCCGTTTGTGGAAAGCATATAGTAAGTATGATCATGCCGCAAACAGGGCGGTGGGCGTACATTGTATGCAGATGGGTATGAAAGTACTTGACTTCTTTGATTACATGCCAAACGGTGTCAATTACATGAGAGACCGTATAATGCAGGCGTTCGCATAATAATATTTGTTAAAAGGGAAAGAGAAATGTGATATATCACGCCTGCGGCGGATGCAGCGCGGTGCTTTCAGGGCCTTGCAGGCGGCTGCGCCGGCGTACCATCCTGTAGAAATAAGCATGCTTAATTTCTTTCAAAGCGTTTTCTCTTTCCTTTTTTATTGTCTGAATTCTTATGGATATTATCGATGAATTATCACAAAAAGATAAATGGTATGAATTCTTAAACTACAGGCTGTCGGTCCGTAAATTTTCTGCAGCGGAAACAGAGGCCTGGGAGGAATATATTGAAAACGAAATATATCTGCCGGCAGTGAAAGAAATGATGAACGGCAGTTTTATCCCGCCGATCCCGGTTAAAATGGAGATAAATAAAACCGGCAGCAGTAAAAAACGTGTGGTTTTTTCTTACCCTTCCGATTTTAACCGTATCCTAAAATTCATTTCTTATGCTTTATATCGTTATGATGATATCTTTTCCGCTAACTGCTTTGCCTTCCGTCCGAATATCAGCGCAAAAGACGCCATTCCCCTGATCAGCAGGGAATTAAACAGAGGAGGCATTTATTCACTTAAAGCGGATATAAGTGATTATTTTAATTCCATCGACAGTAAAAAACTGCTGCATCGCCTGGATTTTCTGAAAAAAGAAGATATGCGCCTTTTCAGGGTATTTGAGGCTATGCTCACTGCCGGAAAAGCGTCGGATGCAAAAGGAGAGGTGAGCATGATGAAGTGCGGGGCTATGGCGGGGATACCCGTAGCACCTTTTTTTGCAAATGTTTACCTGATCGATACAGACCGGTATTTTGAGGATGCAGACCTTTTATATATGCGATATTCCGATGACATACTGATATGTGCCGGCAGCGAAGAAAAACTTGGGCAGGCAAAAGAGACCCTGTTTGAACGTCTTATGGATGACGGCCTGAAGATAAACAAAGAAAAACTTAATACATATGCACCCGGTGAGAGTGTGGAATACCTGGGATTTTCCGTATCGGAAAGCTGTATCGATCTGGCGGAGATAACGAAGACCAAGCTGAAGAACAAGATAAAGCGCAAGGCACATGCCCTCCGCAGATGGTGCATGAGTAAGAAACTTCCGCCGGAGCGCGGGGCGAAGGGCTTCATAAAAGCCATGAACCGTAAACTATATATCAGGTCCGAAGATGACCTTTTCTCCTGGAGCAGATGGTTTTTCCCAAACATCACTACGGATAAGAGCCTAAGGGAGCTGGATGCCTATATGCAGCAATATGTGCGCTGGTGTGTGAGCGGCAGGCATTATAAAGGGAATTTCAGGATCAACTATGAAGATATGAAGGAATGGGGCTATAAAAGCCTGGTCCATGAGTATTATAATGACAGCGGTATGGGCTGATACAGTCTCATGTCGCAGATATTTGCTAATATTTCTTTGCAGTTAATTTATTACTGTGATATACTTTATGGATATTAAATATTTGGAGGTAAGACCATTGGAGCGTTATTTTCAGGAAGAGATCGAATGTGCTTCAGAGGAGACTTTACGTGACATACAGAGCAGAAAACTTGTGGAGCAGGTAAAGCATGTCTGGGATAATGTGCCTTACTACAGAAAGAAAATGGAAGAAAAGGGAGTAACACCGGATGATATAAGATCCGTTGATGATCTGCATAAGCTGCCTTTTATTTCCAAGTATGATCTGAGAGATTCTTATCCCTACGGAATGCTGGGCGTGCCCCTGAAGGATGTGGTGCGTATCCATTCTACCAGCGGTACCACAGGCAAGCGTGTGGTCGCTTATTATACGCAGGGCGATATTGATCTGTGGGAAGACTGCTGCGCAAGAGCCATAGTGGCAGCCGGCGGCAGTGATGAAGATGTCTGCCAGGTATCTTACGGTTACGGTCTGTTCACCGGCGGTATGGGACTGCACGGCGGTGCCCATAAAGTAGGCTGTATGACCATTCCGGCGTCTTCAGGAAATACAGACCGTCAGATCATGTTCATCCGTGATCTGAATGCTACAATTATCTGCTGCACTCCTTCATATGCGGCATATCTGGGAGAGAGCATGAAGGAGATGGGACTCACTCCCAATGATATCCCCTTAAAGGCAGGTATCTTCGGAGCAGAGGCATGGAGTGAGGAAATGCGCCGCGAGATCCAGAATACTCTGGGTATCAAGGCTTATGATATCTACGGACTTACAGAGCTTTCCGGCCCCGGCGTGGCGTTCGAATGCAGCGCACAGACCGGCATGCATATCAATGAAGATCATTTTATCGCAGAGATAATCGATCCCGATACAGAGGAAGTTCTTCCTGAGGGAAGCCAGGGCGAACTGGTATTCACTGCTATCGACAAGAAAGCTTTCCCGGTGATCCGTTACCGTACCCGTGATATCTGCACGCTCAGACGTGAGAAGTGCAGCTGCGGACGTACGCTTATCAAGATGGAAAAACCGAAGGGACGTACGGACGATATGCTCATCATCAGGGGAGTGAATGTGTTCCCGAGCCAGATCGAGACTGTACTTTTAGAGCATGGCTATCAGGCTAATTACCAGATAATTGTCGGTCGCGAAAACAACACCGATACTCTGGATGTGCATGTGGAGATGACACCGGAGATGTTCACCGACGATATCACGGAGATCAACAAGCGTCAGGGTGATCTGGTCAAGGGCCTGCTGAGCATGCTGGGTATCAAGGCAAAGGTTACGCTTGTCGCACCCAAGAGTATCACCAGAAGTGAAGGAAAGGCAGTCAGGGTAATAGATAACAGAAAGATCTGAAAGATACATCATTATTATACCGGGAGGGTTACGATATGAGCGTTAAACAGATATCTATTTTTCTTGAGAATAAGACCGGCAGACTCGATGAGATGACGGATATACTTGGAAAGAACAATATAAACATGCGTGCCGTATCGCTGGCGGAAACAGACGGTTTCGGCATAGTGAGGATAATCGTTGACGATCCCTACAGCGCAACTACCGTGCTCAAGGATGCCGGATATATAAACAGGCTTACCAGTGTAGTCATAGTTGAGGTACCCAATACACCGGGCGGACTTAATAAAGTCCTTAAGGTGTTTACCGAGGCTTCCATAAATCTGGAATACATTTATGCTTTATCGGCAGGTAAAGAACCCCAGAAGGCATATATGATATTCCGCGTGAGCGACCATAAGACTGCAGAAGTAGCGCTCGAGCGTGCCGGCATCAGGGTACTCACCCAGGAAGACATAGCAGAGCTGTAACACAGCTGTTTCACATAAGTAAACTGCAGGAATATCAAAAAAGGAGGTAACCACATGGAAATAGACATCGCTAAACTCCAGGAACTCATAGACGGTTCCGACAACATAGTCTTTTTCGGCGGAGCCGGTGTTTCGACCGAAAGCGGCATCAAGGATTTCAGAAGCGTTGATGGTCTGTATCACATGAAGTTTAAGTATCCTCCGGAGACAATGCTCTCACACAGCTTCTTTGTGACCCACAAGGAAGAATTCTTTGATTTTTACAGGGACAAGCTGCTGGAATGCACCTGCGGGGAGAATCCCGCAAAGCCCAATGCAGCGCATATAGCGCTGGCAGAGCTTGAAAAAAAGGGCAAGCTCAAGGCTGTGATCACACAGAATATCGACGGTCTTCATCAGGCGGCCGGCAGCAGAACAGTGTATGAGCTTCACGGCAGCGTGCTGCGTAACTACTGTCAATCCTGCCACAAAGGCTTTAGCGCTTCGTACCTTTATAAGTCAGACGGGATCCCCAAATGCGATGCCTGCGGCGGCGATATCAAGCCCGACGTGGTGCTTTACGAAGAGGGGCTTGACTCAGACACAATGAACGGCGCGATCCGTGCCATCATGGATGCAGATATGCTTATAATTGGCGGGACCAGCCTTGTGGTATATCCTGCAGCCGGACTTATCGATTATTATCGTGGAAAGAAACTGGTTCTTATCAATTATGATGCGACCGCAAGGGATTCGGTTGCGGATTTTTCAATACACGGAAAGATCGGTGAGATATTCTCACAGATAAAGATCTGATGAAGGGCTGGCTGGCAGTTAATCATTTTGTAAGGACGGAAAAATTTGAGGAGCTGTTTGCGCTGCTTATGGCAGCAGCAGCTCCTTTTGATGTGGATCTTGAGCGTATCAGTAATTCACAGGCCTGGCTTAGACTGGCAGGATGCGGATATGAGCTTAAGGATAAGCCGGATTTCGTTCTTTTCTGGGATAAGGATGTGCGCCTGGCTTATGAGCTCGAGGGACAGGGCATCAGAGTATATAATCCGGCGAGGGCAATAGAGCTCTGTGATGATAAGACACTTACCTGGCTTACATGTGAGCATGCGGGGATCAGACAGCCGAAAAGCATCATATCGCCGAAGAAGTTTCATGCGGACGGTCTTTTCGATGAAGATCTGCCGGCTGCCGTGAGAGGGCGTATAGGATTCCCCTGTGTGATCAAGGAAGCCTTCGGCTCCTTCGGGCAGCAGGTTAAGCTGGCTGCAGATGAGTCTGAGCTTATCGCCTGTGTCAGGGAGTGCGGGGAAAGGCCTTATATCATCCAGGAGTACATAGCTTCTTCGGAAGGCAGGGACATAAGGCTGCAGGTGGTCGGAGGCAGGATCGTGGCTGCCATGCTTCGTGAAAATCGTGAAGATTTCCGCGCTAATATCACAAACGGCGGGACTGCGACAGACTACACGGCTGCGGTAACGCCTGCCCAGGCAGGGATGGCAGTGGAAGCCTGCAGGGCATTGGGACTGGATTTCGCGGGAGTGGATATACTCTTCGGTCCGGGTGAGGAGCCGGTACTGTGCGAAGTAAATTCCAACGCACATTTTAAAAACCTGTATGATTGTACCGGCATTAATGCCGCGGAAGCGATAATGGAGTACATAGTAAATGACCGCGCAGATGCCTGAATACGGCCGGACGCGGCTTGTAATATTATAATGATCAAGGGGGTAACACAATGGACTATGTTTATGAAATGCCAAAGGAAATGCTTGAGGAATGTGCGCAGAAAGGAACGGTAGAGCGCTTTGAGTACGATTCCTTCACCTATGATGAGGGAGACTCACAGCCTATACATAAGGGAGCCTGGGTGTATCTGCCTTATGCTTATGATGCTTCGAAGAAATACGATATCCTTTATCTGATGCATGGCGGCAACTTTACCGAAGAGTGGTGGTTTAAGCTCTTTCCCGATACCGTGACCATACTGGATAACATGATAGCAAAGGGGCTGAGTAAGCCGCTCATCATAGTAACGCCCACTTTCTACAGGAGTGAAAAAGATAAAGAGGGCATTATCGATGAGAGGACAGAGCAGTTTTATCAGGAGCTGCGTAAGGACCTGATCCCCGGTATAGAGAAGAAGTATTCAACATACTGCGGCGGTGATGTATCTGATGAGAATCTGGTAAAGACCAGGAGACACCGTGCATTTGCGGGATTATCCATGGGATCCATGACTACCTACAGGTCGGCTTTCTACAGAAACTTTGATATCTTCTCATGGTTCGGGCCTTTTTCGGGCTGCTGCGGACCGCACGGAGATCACGAAAAGGAAGTTAAGCGCATATGCACTACGCTTGAAGAGGGCGATAAGAAGGGCTATAAACTGGACTACATGTTCTGCGCCAACGGTACGGATGATATCGCGTATGCCGAGCATAAGGATATAATGGAAAAAGCCGTTGCAGTATGTCCTTATCTTGAGCAGGGTAAGAATTATGATTTCTTTGTTATCCCGGGAGGGGTACACGATATGAAGGCATGGCAGCTGCATCTTTATCATGCGCTGCAGATATTCTTTAAGAACGTCTGAGGTTTAGTCATTGATCGAAAGAGCAGGGGGCGGTCTTCGCATTCTGCTCTTTTTTTACTATATGATCCATGAAAAGCTTTACCACGTCGATATCGGTATAGCGGTACAGCATGCGGCTTCCGACAACGTCCTCGAGTTCGTTGAATACGGGATGACCCTTATGATAGATCAGGTCTATGCCTGCATGGCCTATGGTCATGCGGGATAATATTTTATCGACTATCATTCTTTCTTCCGGAGTGAGTTCGGAAATCCCGGCATTCCCGCCAAGGGAATAATTACTGCGGAAGTCGGTATTGCTTGTCCGCAGCATGGCAGCCACAACTTTATTTCCCACTATATAGACACGCTTGTCCCTGCCGGGAGTGTCGCAGAATTCTTGATAGATGAGCTTTCGGCCTTTCAGATGAGCGGAAGTATTTTTCAGTTCTTCTTCATTCTTTATCAGGAATACTTCATCCCCTCCATGTCCGTCTGTTGTCTTCATTATGAAAGGAAAGAACGCAGGCGCGTTCTCATACGTTTTCATGACCGGGATATCCAGCTCTTCCATAAAGCGTATGGCTTTAAGCTTATCGTTGCCAAGCTCCGCAGTAAGGGAATCGTTATATACCTGAAAACCTGCCTTCTCAAGCCGCCCGGTCAGGGCGGCATCACGGGAGCGGTTGATGAAAATGCTGTCTGCCGCTTCAGCATCCGGCTCATAAGGATATTTAGCGGGATCGAAGAAGCAAAAAGGGATCCCTTCATTAGCATAGTTAACGCCGCAGCCCGGAGCTCCCATGATCATAAGGGAGAATTCCAAACCACGGCGTTTGCATTCGTTTTGGTAAAGCTTTATATATTCGATATTTTTATCAGCATCCGCAGGCTGATAGATCAGTATCAATCTCATAACAGTGGCAAACAGATATCTTATTTTACGGTTATCAGCTCTGTTATCTTATTCTAATACATATTATGTTCCAAATCCATGTTTTTAATGGTAAAATATGTGTAATTCATGATCATTTGCTGTGATATCACGCTGCCGGCACTATATCTTGCGGTAAATAAAGAGCAGCTGCATATTTCGAAAAAAATGCTTGCAAAGAATAATCCCGCGTGTTATTATGAAACTCCGTGAAATATCCTTGCTCCTGGAGAACAGGGGCCATTCGGCCTGTACAAAGCAGGTCAGACCATAAGGAGGTAAAGAGTAGCATGAACAAATACGAATTAGCCGTTGTTGTCAGCGCAAAAGTCGATGATGAACGGAGAAGTGCTACCGTCGAGAAAGCTAAGGGTTACGTCGAAAGATTTGGCGGCGTGATCTCTGATGTAGAGGACGGCGGTAAGAGGAAGCTTGCTTACGAGATCCAGGACATGAGCGAAGCTTACTACTATTTCATCCACTTCGAAGCGGACAGCAGTGCTCCCATTGAGATCGAGAATCGTGTTCGTCTGATGGAAGATGTGATCCGTTATTTATGCGTTCGACAAGACGAGGCATAAAGAAAAGAGGATTTTAAAGTAATGAACAAAGTAATATTAATGGGACGTCTCGCAAGAGACCCGGACGTAAGATATTCACAGAATGGTGATTCACCCATGGCTATCGCAAGATATACTCTTGCAGTAGACAGAAGGTTCAGCAGAGGTAGTGGTTCCAATCAGGAACAGTCAGCGGATTTTATCAGCTGTGTTGCTTTCGGAAAGAGCGGAGAGTTCGCTGAGAAGTATCTGCATAAAGGAACCAAGATCGCTGTCACAGGCCGTATCCAGACCGGAAGCTATACCAATAAGGATGGCCAGAAGGTATATACCACCGACGTGGTAGTGGAGGATCAGGAATTCGCCGAGAGCAAGAATGCAAACGGCGGAAACGGTGGCGGAGCAAGCTACAGTAATGCAGGTCCTGCCCCTGAGGCCATAGATGACGGGTTCATGAATATCGCTGAAGGCATTGATGATGAAATGCCGTTTGGGTCCTGATGTGAGCTTTGGTAAATAAACAGGAGGAAAGATCATGGCATTTAACAGAGAGTCTGATAAGGGCGATGCACCCAGAAGAAGAATGGGCACAGGCATTCGCAGACGCAAAAAGGTATGTGTATTTTGCGGCAAGGACAATGAGATAAGCTATAAGGATGCTAACAAGCTTAAGAAATATGTTTCCGAGCGCGGCAAGATCCTGCCCAGACGTGTTACCGGTTGCTGTGCAAAGCACCAGCGTGCACTTACTCTGGCTATCAAGCGTGCCCGTCACGTTGCTATCATGCCTTACGTGACAGACTAAAGCGGATTTTTGAGAAGGCAGTAATTTAATAAGGATTTTCACTGGCCGCTCCGGTTTTCCCGGAGCGGTTTTTTACGCTGTGAATATCCGATAGGGCTTGACTTTATAAGGCTTTTCGCTTTATAATCTACGCTTATAAGATTACAGGATAGAAAAATACCCGGCCTGTAAACGGGGCGGGTAGTTTTTTATATCCTTTTCTCTGGTGACAGGGGATTTTGTTTTTGCCGATTCCCGAAAACATCCGGGAGAGGAAATATATACGGGAGGAAATTAAGGATGTACAAGAAGGTAGCCAAGGATCAGAATTTCGTGGCAAGGGAAAAAGAGATCGAGCAGTTCTGGAAAGATAAGGATATTTTCAAGAAGAGCATATCCGAGCGCGAAGGATGCCCGACCTACATGTTTTACGACGGGCCTCCTACGGCCAACGGCAAGCCCCACATCGGGCATGTGCTTACCCGTGTCATTAAGGATATGATCCCCAGATACCGGACCATGAAGGGCTATAAGGTGCCCCGTAAGGCCGGCTGGGACACTCACGGGCTGCCTGTAGAGATAGAAGTAGAGAAGATGCTGGGCCTTGATGGCAAGGACCAGATCGAGGCGTACGGCCTCGAGCCCTTCATAAAGAAATGTAAGGAGAGCGTCTGGAAATACAAGGGAATGTGGGAGGATTTCTCCGGCACCGTCGGTTTCTGGGCTGATATGGACGATCCTTACGTTACCTATGATGATAACTACATCGAGAGCGTATGGTGGGCGCTTAAAGAGATCTGGAACAAGAACCTGCTCTACAAGGGCTTTAAGATCGTGCCTTACTGTCCCCGCTGCGGTACCCCTCTTTCCGCACAGGAAGTGGCTCAGGGCTATAAGGATGTAAAAGAACGCTCCGCTATCGTACGCTTTAAGTGCGTGGGCGAGGATGCATATATACTGGCATGGACCACCACACCCTGGACCCTGCCTTCAAACGTGGCTCTGTGCGTTAACCCGAATGAGACCTACTGCAAGGTGAAGGCCGTGGACGGCAACACCTACTATATGGCTAAGGCTCTGCTGGGTACCGTGCTGGATCAGCTTCTTACCAAAGAAGACAAGGAAGCCGGCAAGGCTTCCTATGAGATAATCGAAGAATACAAGGGCACCGACCTTGAGAAGAAGGAATATGAGCCTTTATACGACTGCGCAAAGGCATCCGCCGATAAGCAGAAGAAAAAGGGCTTCTATGTAGTATGCGACGAATACGTTACCATGACAGACGGTACCGGTATCGTTCATATAGCTCCCGCCTTTGGTGAAGACGATGCGAACGTGGGCCGCAAGTACGACCTGCCCTTCGTTCAGATGGTGGATGAGAGCGGTCACATGAAGGAAGAAACTCCTTTTGCCGGCATGCGCTGCAAGCCTACCGAGAAGGAGATAAAGGCCGGCGCAGTGAGCGCAGACCCCGAAGTATTAAAGGAACTCTCCGCAAGAAAGCTTCTCTTTGCGGCTCCCAAGTTTGAGCACAGCTATCCTCACTGCTGGCGCTGCGACACTCCGCTGCTTTACTACGCACGCGAGAGCTGGTACATAAAGATGACTGCGGTGAAGGAAAATATGATCCGCAATAACAATAAGATAAACTGGATCCCCGAGTCCATCGGCAAGGGCCGCTTCGGCGACTGGCTGGAGAACCTGCAGGACTGGGCTATAAGCCGTAACCGTTACTGGGGCACCCCGCTCAATATCTGGGAGTGCGAGTGCGGCGAGTTCCATTCCGTAGGCAGCCGCGCAGAGCTGGCAGAGCTTAGCGGCGATCCCAAGGCTGCAGAGGTAGAGCTTCACAGACCTTATATCGACGAAGTGACCTTTCCCTGCCCCAAGTGCGGAAAGACCATGCACCGCGTACCCGAAGTTATCGACTGCTGGTTCGATTCGGGCGCTATGCCTTATGCACAGCATCATTATCCTTTCGAAAATAAGGAGCTGTTCGAGGCACAGTATCCCGCGCAGTTCATATCCGAGGCAGTGGACCAGACCCGTGGATGGTTCTATTCGCTGCTGGCTGAATCGACCCTGCTCTTTGACAGCCCCTGCTATCAGAACGTAATAGTGCTGGGCCATGTGCAGGATGAGAACGGCCAGAAGATGAGCAAGTCCAAGGGCAACGCCGTTGATCCTTTCGATGCGCTCGAAAAGCACGGCGCAGACGCTATCCGCTGGTATTTCTACATCAACTCCGCACCCTGGCTGCCCAACCGCTTCCACGACGGAGCTGTTACCGAAGGCCAGAGAAAGTTCATGGATACCCTCTGGAACACTTATGCGTTCTGGGTACTCTATGCAGAGATAGACCAGTTCGACGCTACAAAGTATACACTTGATTACGATAAGCTGCCCGTTATGGACAGATGGCTGCTCTCCCGCTTAAATACCGTAGTGGGTGAGGTTGACGCCGACCTGAATGATTATAAGATCCCCGAAGCTGCAAGAGCTCTGGACCAGTTCGTTGATGAGATGAGCAACTGGTATGTGCGCCGCGGACGTGAGCGTTTCTGGGCGAGCGGCATGGAGCAGGATAAGATAAATGCTTACATGACTCTCTACACCGCGCTGGTCACCATAGCAAAGACCGCAGCGCCCATGATACCTTTCATGGCAGAGCAGATCTATCAGAATCTGGTAGTGAGCATCGATCCTTCGGCTAAGGAGAGCATACATCTGTGTGACTTCCCTGTTGTTAAGCAGGAGTGGATCGACAAGGATCTGGAAGCTGCAATGGATGCCGTGCTCAAGGTAAAGACCATCGGTCTGGCTGCAAGAAACGCAGCAAACATCAAGAGCCGCCAGCCTATAGGAAAGATGTATGTTAAGGCGCCTTTCACCATGGAAGACAACTTTGCAGACGTGGTAAAGGACGAGCTGAATGTGAAGGAGATCATCTTTACCGATGATGTGAGAGAGTTCACCTCTTATACCTTCAAGCCCCAGCTTAAGACCGTGGGACCCAAGTACGGCAAGCAGCTTAAGGGCATTCAGGAATATCTGGCATCCGTAGACGGCAACGCCGCAATGGATACCTTAAAGAGCGAAGGCGCGCTCAAGTTTGACGTAAACGGCACGGAAGTGGCGCTGGCAGAGGAAGACCTGCTGATAAGCATAGCCCAGAAGGAAGGCTTTGAAGCATCCGCAGACGGCGATGTGACCGTTGTGATGGATACCAACTTAAGCGAGGAGCTTATCGAGGAAGGCTTTGTGAACGAGCTGATCAGCAAGTTCCAGAACATGCGTAAGGACAGCGGTTTTGAGGTTATGGACCGCATCCGTGTGTATGTGAGCGGAAACGAGCGCATAGCCGCTATAATGAAGAAGAACGAAGAAGCCATGGCTACCAAGCTGCTGGCAGATTCCATCGAATACGACAAGGCAAATGCCGCGGCAGCCGAATACACCATCAACGGTGAGAAGGTAACGCTGGGCGTGGAGAAAGTCTGAAACAGTTATTGAAATGAGTGTATGTACTAAGAATACCATACATGAATGTGTGGATGTATGCGTCATAGGAGCCGGCCATGCCGGCTGTGAGGCGGCCCTGGCCTGTGCAAGGCTGGGGCTTAGTACTGTTATATTCACCGTAAGCGTGGATTCCATAGCGCTGATGCCCTGTAACCCCAATGTGGGCGGATCTTCAAAGGGGCATCTGGTGCGTGAGCTGGATGCGCTGGGCGGTGAGATGGGCAAGGTCATCGACAAGACATTTATCCAGTCAAAGATGCTCAACCGCTCAAAAGGCCCTGCCGTGCATTCACTGCGCGCCCAGGCCGATAAGGCGGAGTACACCCGCGAGATGCGCAAGCACCTTGAGCATCAGGAGAATCTGATCATCAAGCAGGGCGAGGTCTGCGAGATCGAGACCGAAGATACCCCCGAAGGAAAGCGCATAAAGGGAGTTCGCAGCTATACAGGCGCCTTTTACGAATGCAAGGCGCTGATAATCTGCACGGGAACATATTTAAGCGCCCGCTGTCTGTGCGGCGAGGCCATTACTTATACCGGGCCAAACGGCCTGCAGGCGGCTACGCATCTTTCGCAGTCGCTTAGAGATAACGGCGTGGAGCTCAGGCGTTTTAAGACCGGCACACCTGCCCGCATGGACAGGCGCAGCCTGGATCTGTCTAAGATGGAGCCCCAGCACGGCGATACGCCCGTCGTTCCGTTTTCGTTTTCTACCGATCCGGAAAGCGTGCAGAAAGAACAGGCCGACTGTTATCTGACCTATACCAACGAAAAAACCCATGAGATAATAAGGGCTAATCTGGACCGCTCGCCCATATACGCGGGCGTGATAGAGGGCACCGGCCCCAGGTACTGTCCGTCCATAGAGGATAAGGTGGTGAAGTTCCCGGAGAAGGAGCGCCATCAGGTATTCATCGAGCCCGAAGGGCTTCATACCGATGAGATGTATGTGGGCGGCATGAGCAGTTCGCTGCCCGAAGATGTACAGCTTGCAATGTACCGCACCGTTCCGGGGATGGAGAACTGCCGTATAGTGCGCAACGCCTACGCCATCGAATACGACTGCCTCTCATCCGGGCAGCTTAAATTATCACTTGAGCTAAAGGCCATAAAGGGCGTGTTCTGCGCCGGACAGTTCAACGGCAGCAGCGGCTACGAAGAAGCTGCAGCCCAGGGACTGATGGCCGGCATAAACGCCGCAAATATGATAAGGGGCAGGGAGCCTCTTATACTGGACCGCTCGGAAGCCTATATAGGCGTGCTCATCGATGATCTGGTGAATAAGGAAAATAACGAGCCTTATCGCATGATGACCAGCAGGGCGGAATACCGTCTGCTGCTGCGCCAGGACAATGCGGACCTGAGACTGCGCCACTACGGCCATGAAGTGGGCCTTATAAGCGCAGAGGACGACGAGCAGGTAAGCTTAAAGCAGAGTTTTATCGACAGCGAGGTGCAGCGTCTGCACGAAAGCTTCGTGGGCGCAAATAATGCCGTTCAGGAATTTCTGGAAAGCATGGGCAGCGCGACGGTCAAGAAGAATACTTCTCTTGCAGAGCTGATCTGCCGTCCGGAGCTTGATTATAAGCTGATAGCGCAGCTCGATACAGAGCGCCCGGCTAAGCCTGAGGGCTTTAGCGACAGGCTTTATGATGACGCCGTAAACCAGATAGACATAAATATTAAATACGAGGGGTATATCCGCCGGCAGCAGGCACAGGTGGAAGGCTTTAAGAAGATGGAGAGCCGCCGTATCCCTGCGGATATCGATTATGATGACGTAAAGAGCCTGCGTCTGGAAGCAAGGCAGAAGCTTAAGCTTTTCAGGCCCGAGAGCGTGGGCCAGGCTTCCCGCATAAGCGGCGTGAGCCCTGCCGATGTATCCGTTCTGCTGGTCTATATCGAGGCACGCAGCAGAAAGTGAACCGCGGAAAAAACCACGGAAAAGCCATGAGGTCCGTCCCCATGGTTTTCCAAAATAGTTAAGGTTAGCATAATGACGCCCAGCAGTATCGCTTATTGGACATTTGAGGAAGATATACCGTATCTTGCTGTGATCGCTGTATTTGCGGTCTTTTTTGTGCTGGCGCTGATATTTGAAAGAAAGAAGAGCGGCTGGAAGAAATTCTGGCATGCCCTTGCCGTTGCGGGACTGGTGGCCTGGATAGTGCTGATACTGATGCTCACCATCATATACCGCAGGGATAACGGATACAGGACTTATAATTTTGATCTGCTGCGGACCTATAAGCGCATCATAAACGGCAGCGACCGCACATTTAAGGACGTGGGCTACAATATGCTGATGCTTTTGCCGATGGGACTCTTCATCCCCATCATTTGGGATAAAGCGAAGTTTATACATGTGCTGCTGATATGCGGCGGATTTTCACTCTGCATAGAGATAACTCAGTTCATCACCTGCCGCGGCAGCCTGGAGCTTGGAGACCTGCTGCATAACACGATGGGCGCGCTGATAGGGTACTGGATGTGCATGATACTTAAAAGGATCTTCCGGCGCGGATAACGCTAAACCACGGGGCCGGACCTCGTGGTTTTTTTGGCGCATGCATGGTTATTTATGGCATTGCGGTGTATATCTTATTCTGCTATAATACATATTCAGTTTTTTATTGAGAGGATATTAAGATGATCATAGGTATCGATCTGGGGACCACCAACAGCCTGGTGGCATATTACGGAGATGACGGCCCCCATATAATACCCAACCGCCTGGGCGGCAGGCTCACCCCTTCGGTAGTGAGCGTGGAGGGCGAGCATATATATGTAGGAGATGTGGCGAAGGAGCGCATGCTCACGCACCCCGAAGACAGCGCGGCAGTTTTTAAGCGCACCATGGGAACGGATGCAAAGTACCGCTTAAGCGGCAGGCTTTTCCGTTCGGAGGAGCTGTCCTCCTTTATACTGCGCTCTTTAAAAGAGGATGCGGAGGCATTCCTGGGTGAGGAGATCACCGAGGCTGTTATCAGTGTGCCCGCATATTTTAACGATGCCCGAAGAAAGGCTACCAAGCGTTCCGGCGAGCTGGCAGGGCTTAAGGTGGAGCGTATAATCAGCGAGCCCACTGCAGCGGCAGTGGCATACGGCCTGTACGATATGCAGGATGATGCGAAGGTGCTGGTATTCGACCTGGGGGGCGGTACCTTTGACGTATCCATACTTGAACTGTCCGGCACCATACTGGAAGTGCGCGCCGTGGCAGGCGATAACTATCTGGGCGGCGAAGATTTTACGGCTGTCATAGAAGATATGTGGTATAAGAAGGCGGAAGTCGACCGCGACAGCCTTGACGAAAAGACGCTGCGTCACGTGCATAAGCAGGCAGAGAACTGCAAGCTCATCATCGACAGGGAAAGAATGGTGAGCATGAAGTGCATGATCGGCGATGAGGAAAAGGAAGTTCAGCTCAGGCTGGATGAATTTGAGAAAAACTGCGAAGAGCTGCTTGAGCGCATCAGGATCCCCGTAAGGAAGAGCTTATCCGATGCCAAGCTTAAGCTTTCCGAGATAGATAAGGTAGTGATGGTGGGTGGAGCTACGCGCCTTCCGCTGGTGCGCCGCCTGGTAGGAAAGCTTTTCAGGAGCCTGCCCGATACATCGGTAAATCCGGACGAAGCCATCGCCGTAGGCGCAGCCATTCAGGCTGCCATGAAGGAAAGGCGGGAGAGCATACGCGAGGTGATCCTTACGGATGTCTGCCCCTTCACATTGAGCACCGAAGTGAGCATAGAACGTGAGGGCGGCGGCTTTGAAAGCGGCCATGTGTGCCCCATAATCGAGCGCAATACCGTGATCCCCGCCAGCCGCACGGAAACGCTTTACCCTCTTTATGATAACCAGAAGAGTATAAGAGTAAAGGTGCTGCAGGGCGAGAGCCGCTTTGCGGAGAATAACTTAAATCTGGGCGAGCTGGAGATACCGCTTCCCAAGCGCAAGAAAGAAGAGAACAGTGTGGATGTGACCTACACCTACGATGTCAACTCCATACTGGAAGTACAGGTGCGCGTAAATCTGACCGGTGAGGTGACCAAGCAGATCTTAAAGGGCCGCGATGTCGATATGACAGACGAAGAGATAGCGGCGCGCATGGAAGAGCTGGCTTATCTTAAGATCCCGCCCCGCGAGCAGGAAAAGAACAAGCTGCTTCTGGTTAAGGGCGAGCGCCTCTATGAAGAGAATTTCGGCGAGGACCGCCAGGTCATCGAGCACTATATAAGGAAATTCGAACAGGCACTTAATTCCCAGGATCCCAAGCGCATCGACGCCGCACGGGAAGAATTCAGGGATTTCCTGGAGGAGTGGGACAAATGAGTGACCGGCTGATACACGGACTCTCTGCTAATAAGGAGATCCGTTTTATTGCTGCATATACAAAAGATACCGTTGAAGAGGCGAGGAAGATCCATAATACATCGCCGCTGTGTTCTGCTGCGCTTGGCAGGCTTCTTACCGCCGGAGCCATGATGGGCAGCATGTGTAAGAGCGAAGAAGACCTGATAACCTTAAAGATAGACGGAGACGGTCCCATCAGACAGATGACGGTGAGTGCGGATCCGCAGGCTAAAGTCAAAGGACTGATGTATGACCCGTCAGTAGAACTGCCTCTTAAGGCAAATGGCCATCTGGATGTGGGCGGCGGCATCGGCGCCGGCATGCTCACGGTCATGAAGGATCTGGGCCTTAAGGAGTCATATACAGGTCAGACGCCCCTTACGTCCGGTGAGATAGGTGATGACCTGACCTATTATTTTGCGACCAGTGAGCAGACGCCATCAGCCGTAGGCCTGGGAGTATTGGTAGATACAGACGGCAGCATAAAGCATGCAGGCGGGTTTATCATACAGCTCCTTCCTTTTGCATCGGAGGAGACCATAAGCATGCTTGAAAAGACCCTGGCCGGCATGAGCTCTGTCACCGATCATTTTGCTGCGGGAGAGAGCCTTGAAGAATTTATGAAGGCTCTCCTGGGTGATATCGGGGTGGAGGGGGAACTTACACCGGAATATCACTGCAACTGTGATAGAGATCGTGTAACAAAAGCTCTTATCAGCCTTGGCAGGGATGAGCTTGATAAAATGATAGCAGAAGGAAAACCGGTAACGCTGCACTGCGACTTCTGCAATAAAGATTACACGTTTGAGACAGATGAGATAACAGATCTTCTTCGGACAGGGCACGCAGGAATTGACTGATGCGGCAGAAGCGCGAAGGAAGACTGTGCCTGTGAGCCGGTATGAGAATTAAGTAGCGTTACATAGCAATATAAGCGAGGTATGGGCATGGATATAAAAGAAGCTTGGAAGATCCTTCAGATGGATCCCACAGAAGATGAAGCTGCCATAAAGAAGCAGTATAAGCTTCTGCTGCCTAAGCATAATCCGGAGGATGATCCGGAGGGCTTTAAAAGTCTGCGTGAGGCATATGAGCTCGCCCTTAACCCTCCTAAGGAAGAAGAGGGGCCGCAGGAACCGGATGACGATATCGCCCTGTGGCTTAAAAAGGTAGGGCCTGTATATGAGGATATGTATCTGCGTCGTGATGCGGAGCAGTGGAAAGAACTGCTTTCCGATCCGCTATGCCAGGGCCTTGATACCGCATATGAGACCAGGGAAAGACTCCTTGTATTTATTATGAGCCACCAGTATCTGCCCAAAGAAGTATGGAAGCTCTTAGATGATACGTTCCGCATTGTCGAGGAAAAAGAGGAGCTGCTAGAAAAGTTCCCCGAAAATTTTCTGGATTATGTGATATATCAGATCGATAACGACACCTTCGGCGACTACGAACTCTTTGAGCAAAAGGACGGGGAAGAGCCGGATTACGACGGATATATCAATCTTTTCTATGAGATAAACCGTATGATCACCGGTCTTGATAATGATATAGAACAGGTAAGGGTTGAAGACGGCCAGGATGAGATGCGTGAAGGTCCTGCGGTATTTCTTACCTCAGCTCAGATATTTGAAAAGAATAAAGAACTGGATGATGTCAGGAGGTCTGTACATGAAAAGATCGCCGAGCTTGATCAAAAGGGCGTTTATCATCCCTACAGGGATGTGGAGGAGATCCGTCTGGCCCTGATCGAAGATGAAACGACCCTCTCTGACGGCCGCAGTATAGAAGTACTCGCGCATGAGCTGAGTGAAAAGTATGACGAAGCTTATGTGTACAGGGTATGCGGGGAAGCATATGCTGCCTGTGATAAATGGGAAGAAGCAAAGCAGTGCTGGGAAAAAGCTCTTGAAAAGATACCCGATCACGCTATGGTGCATTATGATATGGCAAGGTATGAACAGCACCTCGGGGATTTTGAAAAGGCAGAGAATATCATCCGTGATCATATCCAGCATCTGAACGGTTCGCCCAAGGTGAAGAATTTCTTCATGCAGGTGCAGCATTCCCGGGAAGGGCAGTATCTGGAGAGGCTTGAGAAAGATCCCGATGATCTGGATGCGTGGATAGAGGTATGCTGGAGCCGTTTCCACAGTGACCGTATCAAAGAAACTCTGGAGATGCTGGATCAGAAGACCTTCACACCGGGTACTTCCGAATATTATGATTATGTTGATATGAAGGGGCGCTGTCTCCTTGAGATGGAAGAGTATGAGGAAGCACTCAAATATCTTGAGGAATGGGAAAAGGCGCTAGAGGAGCTGCCCGATGACGGCAGTGAAAAGTATAAAAAGAGGAAAAAAACACTGGGCTATCAGCGCTTTGTTTTTGCCGAGTGCTACGGGCATCTTGCGATCAGGAGAGAGGAGCCCGGACTTTTTGATAAGGCTATAGAATACATAAAGGCTGCGATAGAGGTTGAATGGGATGAATCCATGATGCTTCCGTACAGGGATCTTCTGCAGCGGCTGCGCCTTCGTGCGGGCAGATACAAGGAAGTGATTGATGACTGTGATGAGCAGATAAGGAAGGATAAGAATAACCTGCCTGCTTATATGCGCAGACAGGAGGCATATTATCAGCTCAGGGATGCTCAGGGCGTGGTGGATGATTATCATTCAATACTGGCTCTTTACCGTGATTATTACAGACCTTATCTTCTGGCGCTTCGTGTGTTCATCGCATACGATCAGTTTGAGGATGCCGATCAGGTACTTAACGCGGCAAAGGAAAACGGCATAAGCAATGTGGCGATCTCACTTGAGGAGCTTAAGCTCATGCATGAAAGAGGCCTCAGAGAAGAGGCGATGGATGAGTTTTGGAAAAAGGCTAACAGCCTTCTGGAAGAAGTGAAAGCACAGGATCCTCCCGGCCCCGAAGCTTATGAAGATGATGTGGTCACAGAGGATATGGTCAGCTTTGAGATGGCCAGGGTTCTTACCGAACAGGAAAAAAAGGATGAGGCGCTCGCGCTTGTAAACAGCTGTATAGAGAAGGGTACGGGACTCCGTAATATCTATATGCTCCGGGCCAATCTCCTCCGCATGATGAAGAGATATGATGAAGCTATAGGGTTTTATAAGGAGATAGCCGAAAAAGAGCCGGATAATACCGCACCTTGGTATTATCTTGGAGAATGCTACAGGGCCACAGAAGGAGATGACGGATCCGCCATTTCCTGTTATAAGCATGTGCTGGAGATGGACGAAGAAGAAGACCGTGCCGTATACGAGCTGGCACGCTGCTATCAGCGGCGCTATGAGAAGTACGAGGCGCTTAAGGATTACGAAGAATCAAAGAAATACTTTGATAAGCTTGTAGAGATGAACCCCTCTGCTTTTGTTATGGCTGCCAGGGCAGATCTGCTTACTCACAGCGGTGATCTTGATGCGGCCATTGCCGATCTTCAGTCTGCACTTGATAAGAGTGAAGGCGGAGAGGATGATGCTTATGATGATTCTTACCGTCTCTACAGGATAGGGGATATGCATTATCTTATGCGCCGGACTGATGAGGCGGAGAGGATATTCCGTGAATGTATAGAAAAATACGGATCGATACAGACGGCTCCGATATTCCAGTTGGCGGATACGCTTGGCAGTAAAGGACAGTGGAGGGAAGCCGTAAACATACTGGAAAAATATCTGGATGAATATAAGGATCGGGGTAATTATCTGAATAAACTGGCAGAAATGTATATCTGCTGCGGTGATGAGGAAACAGCCAACAGATATTACGATAAGATGCATGAGATCGATTACCTGAATGACTGGCAGATATATGACGCAAAGTTTGAGACGATGATGCAGATCCATCCGCAGGATTTTGATCTGTATTTTAAGGAATACGACCAAAAGATGCGTGAAGTGCTGGGAGTAAAGTGGAAACATATCCATCTTCCTTCGGAAGTGCTTGAGACATTCAGTTATAAAAAAGAAGATAATGAGACACTTAAGAATCTGGCTACATATTTCACCGTAGTGGGAGATAAGCTGCTCTATGCAAGAAAGCTTGATAAGGCATATGATTACCTAATGAAGGGCAGTATCCTTAAGAAGAAGCTGGGGATGAGCCGCATAGGCCTTTTCAGGAGTCTTGCGCTGTGCTGTAAACTGGCATCTTTAAAGCCTTTCCGCGGAGGATCGAATTTCGGTGACTGGAAGTGGAGAGCGGATCTGTATGCTGATGCAGAGATAAGGGACTGTATCAGGGCAAAGAACCCTCCGAAGCATATAAAGGAAATGCAGGGTGAGAACATGGATACGGAGGAATATTATCTTAAGTCCCAGCCTGCTGATAATGCCATACGCTATGAGAGGCTTGCCCTCATGTATCTGATAAAAGGCGATGAGAAGAAATTTGCGGAGTATCTGGACCATATCGATGACGGGTGCTTCTGCTTATCCTGCCGTTACCAGGAATGTTATGACAGGCTCATAGTCCTTGGGTATATGGCGGAATTCAAAGGAGACAAGGCCAAGGCGAGAGAATACTTTGCAAGGGCCGTGGCGATCTCCCCCACAGATATTGAAAATACGATGTGTCTGTGGGCAAATTCCTGAATAGAGCGATAATATGAGGAAGAACTGAAAACCTGTTTGTTTCGGGTTATCATTAATAGGAGGAAAAAGTAAAATGGTAAAACTGTACGAAGGCGGAGCGTTCCTTGCGGGCGGTGAACTTTTCACCGATGAAGCTGCCGCAGCCGCAAAATGCGGTAAGGAAGTAAACGTCAAAGAAGCAAAGAAAGGAACGATAGCTTACGGGATACTGACAGGGCATAATAAGTCCGGCAATGACGAAAAGCTCAATATCCGTTTTGACAAGCTTACATCCCATGATATTACTTTCGTGGGCATTATCCAGACTGCAAGGGCTTCGGGACTTAAGAAGTTCCCCATGCCTTATGTGCTCACAAACTGCCACAACTCACTCTGTGCTGTAGGCGGTACCATAAATGAGGATGACCACGTATTCGGTCTTTCCTGTGCAAAGCGTTACGGCGGCGTATATGTTCCGCCCCACATGGCTGTCATCCATCAGTTTGCAAGAGAGATGCTGGCTACCGGTGGCGGCATGATACTGGGATCCGATTCCCACACCCGTTACGGTGCACTCGGAACCATGGCTGTAGGCGAGGGCGGTCCCGAGCTGGTCAAGCAGCTTTTAAACCAGACCTATGATATAGATATGCCCGATGTTGTGGCTGTTTATCTTAAGGGCGAGCCCGCAAGAGGCGTGGGTCCTCAGGACGTGGCACTCGCTATAATCGGAGCAGTGTTCAAGAACGGGTATGTAAAGAATAAGGTAATGGAATTCGTAGGCCCCGGCGTGGCAAAGCTCTCCGCTGATTTCCGTATAGGCGTGGACGTTATGACCACCGAGACCACCTGCCTTTCATCCATCTGGCAGACAGATGAGCAGATAAAGGAATTTTATGATATCCACGGCCGCAGCGGCGATTATAAAGAGCTTAAGCCTGCCGATGTTGCATATTACGACGGTGTGGTAGAGGTCGATCTTTCGGCTGTTAAGCCCATGATAGCCCTGCCTTTCCATCCTTCAAACACATATACCATAGACGAGCTCAACGCAAACCTTGACGATATCCTTGTCGACTGCGAGGCAAAGGGCAAGGTAAGCCTTGACGGCGCTGTGGACTTTAAGCTGCGCAACAAGATCCATAACGGAAAGCTCCTTGTGGATCAGGGTATCATCGCAGGCTGCGCAGGCGGCGGATTCGAAAACATCTGCGCCGCAGCCGATATCATGGACGGCGCAAATATCGGATCGGATGAATTCAACTTAAGTGTATATCCCGCATCCGTGCCCGTATATATGGAACTGATAAAGAATGGCGCCGCTGCCAAGCTTTTGAAGACCGGCGCGATAATAAAGACGGCGTTCTGCGGTCCCTGCTTCGGCGCAGGCGATACTCCCGCAAATAACGAATTTTCTATCCGTCATTCAACCAGGAACTTCCCCAACCGCGAAGGTTCCAAGCTTCAGAGCGGTCAGATCGCTTCGGTTGCACTTATGGATGCACGTTCCATCGCAGCTACCGCAGCCAACAAGGGTTATCTTACCCCTGCTACCGAGGTTCCGGAAAAGATCGGAAAGTACAAGTATTTCTTCGATAAGAGCATTTACGAGAACCGCGTATTCGATTCAAAGGGCGTGGCAGATGAGAGCGTAGAGGTCAAGTTCGGTCCTAATATCAAGGACTGGCCGGCAATGGTTGCCCTCACCGATAACCTGCTGCTCAAGGTAGTGAGCGAGATCCACGATCCCGTTACCACCACCGACGAGCTGATCCCTTCGGGCGAGACTTCATCCTACAGGAGCAATCCCCTGGGCCTGGCAGAGTTCGCTCTTTCCAGAAAGGATCCCGCATACGTGGGCCGCGCAAAGGAAGTATATGCACAGGAAGAGAAGAGGCGCAAGGATGTGGCACTCGATCAGATGAGCGACGAAATTACCGAGGCTGTTAAGACCGTATGGAAGCAGTTCCCCGATGTTACGAGCGCTAACTGCGGTATAGGTTCGACTATCTTTGCGGTTAAGCCGGGTGACGGTTCTGCGCGTGAGCAGGCTGCAAGCTGTCAGAAGGTACTTGGCGGCTGGGCCAACATCGCAAATGAATACGCTACAAAGCGTTACCGTTCAAACCTTATCAACTGGGGTATGCTGCCCTTCGTTATCCCCGAAGGAGAGCTGCCTTTCAAGAACCTTGACTACATCTTCCTGCCCGGCATAAGAAAGGCCGTGGAGGAAAAGGCAGATGTTATCAGGGCTTATGTGATAGCAGACGGCAGCTTAAAGGAATTCGATCTTAAGCTGGGCGCGCTCACGGATACCGAAAGAGAGATAATACTTAAGGGTTGCCTGATAAATTACAATAGGGTATAATAACGCATCATAGGCCGCAACGGGGTGGTCCTCACCCGGTTGCGGCTTTTATTTTTGAGGACTTTGAGGACACGGGGACGGTCCTTCTGTCCTCATACTTCGATGAGGACAGCAAGGACCGTCCCCGCGTCCTCAAATGCTTATTAAGGAGGTAGTATTATGGAACAGTTGGCAGCAGTAAATGACGCGGTTAATACTTTTGTCTGGACCAAGGTGGGTGTGTGGCTCCTTATAGCTACAGGTCTTCTGATGACTATACTCACAGGCTTTTTCCAGGTGACAAGGATCGGCCACTGGATGAAAAAGACCGTGGGAAGCCTTTTTGACAAGAAGGTAACAGGGCATACCGGGGAGCATGCATCCATATCACAGTTCCAGGCGCTGTGTACGGCTCTGGCGGCTACAGTGGGTGTAGGCAATATCGCCGGTGTTTCGGCAGCCATAATCACGGGAGGACCCGGTGCGGTATTCTGGATGTGGCTGGCAGCTTTCTTTGGTATGATGACAAATTATTCCGAAAATATCCTGGGTATCTATTTCCGCCGCAAGAATCATCACGGCGAATGGTCCGGCGGAGCAATGTACTATCTGGAAGACGGCCTTGGCGGATATAAAGGCATGAAGGGCATAGGCAAGGTGCTGGCGATCATCTTTGCCATCTGCGCCGCACTGGCATCTTTCGGTATCGGCAACATGGGCCAGATCAACAAGATAGTCATCAATTTTACTTCCGCTTTCGATATCAAGCCGCTTTCTGATGTTGTCCTGTATTCATCGGGCGATAAAGATGTGACGCTTTATATGCTGATAGTGGGTGTGATCCTCATGATACTGGTGGGCATTGTGGTCATCGGAGGCCTGCAGCGTATAGCTGTCGTGGCAGAGACCATCATCCCTTTTATGGTGGTGGTGTATGTTATAGGTTCACTGATCATAATCTTTACGCATATCAGCCATGTGGGAACAGCCTTCGGACATATCTTCAGCATGGCGTTCACGCCCAGGGCTGCATGGGGCGGTGCGACCGGCGTGGCTTTCTCAACGATTATCACCCAGGGCTGCAAGAGGGGCGTGTTCTCCAATGAGGCAGGTCTTGGCTCCTCCGTTATGGTACATTCCAACTCGAACGTCAAGGAACCTGTTAAGCAGGGCCTCTGGGGCATCTTCGAAGTATTTGCCGATACAATCATCGTATGTACCATGACAGCGCTGGTGATCCTTACTTCCGGTGTCATCGACCTTGATAAGGGCGTGACCGAATACGGCGATGCTACCCTGGTTGCAGAAGCGTTCAATACCATCTTTAAAATAGGCAATATAGAGTACGGCCGCTATTTCATAGCCATCGCGATACTGCTCTTTGCCTTTACCACCGTTCTGGGATGGTCCCATTACGGTACCAAGGCTGTGGAATACCTTGCAGGAAAGAGCGCGCCGGCAGTAACAAAGGTATACAAAGTGATTTTCGTTCTTATGATCCTTTCGGGAGCACTTATGACCAGTTCCATCGCATGGGATATCTCAGACACCTTTAACGGTCTTATGATGATCCCCAACCTTATAGGTGTGGTCGCAATGAGCCCTCTTGTGATGAAGCTGACGAAGAATTACGTACAGCGCCGTATCAAAGGAGACAAAAAGGTCGAGCCCATGCTTTCTTATGATCCGGAGATACAGAAGGAGAACGCAAAGGCCATAGCAGAGACAGGCGAAGACTGATCTTTAAAAAATTTGATTTATAGCTCTATTTATAGTATAATACCGTCATTGGTGTGACATGACACTATCAATAAACAGGAGGAACTACATATGGCAGCAAAGAAGAGCGTAACGGCCGTGACATCCGAGTCAGGGGCCACTTTAAGAGACAGTTTTGATAAGGAGCTGTTTAAGCGCAGCGTACTGTACAACATAAAGACGCTTTACAGAAAGACCTTAGAGGAAGCATCTCCCCAGCAGGTATTTCAGGCAGTGTCCTATGCGATCAAGGATCAGGTCGTTGATATGTGGCTGGAGACCCAGAAACAGTATGAGAAGAAAGATCCTAAGACTGTCTACTATCTGTCGATGGAATTCCTTATGGGACGTGCCATGGGCAACATGATGATCAATATGAAAGCCTATAAGGCCGTAGCCGAGGCGCTTAAGGAGCTGGGGCTTGACCTTAACGTAGTGGAAGACCAGGAACCGGATGCAGCACTTGGTAACGGAGGTCTGGGACGTCTGGCAGCCTGCTTCCTTGATTCGCTGGCAACGCTTGGATATGCGGCATATGGCTGCGGTATACGTTACCGCTACGGTATGTTCAAACAGAAGATAAAAGACGGTTATCAGGTGGAGGTGCCCGATAACTGGCTTAAGGACGGCAATCCTTTTGAACTCCGCCGCCCCGAATATGCAAAGGAAGTCCGTTTCGGAGGCTATGTAAATGTCCGCACCGATGAGAACGGACGTAACAATTATTATCAGGAAGGCTATCAGGCAGTAAAGGCCATTCCTTACGATCTGCCCATAGTAGGTTACGGAAACGGCATCGTAAACACCCTTCGTATCTGGGATGCGGAGCCTATCGATGTATTCCGTCTTGATTCCTTTGATAAGGGTGATTATCAGAAGGCAGTTGAGCAGGAAAATCTTGCGCGCAATATCGTTGAGGTCCTTTATCCCAACGATAACCATTATGCAGGCAAGGAGCTCCGCTTAAAGCAGCAGTACTTCTTCATCAGTGCATCCGTACAGGAAGCTGTTGCGAAGTATATGCGCCAGCATGATGACATCCGCAAGTTCTATGAGAAAGTTACTTTCCAGCTTAACGATACCCACCCTACCGTGGCTATCGCAGAGCTTATGCGTATACTGATGGATGAGTATTATCTCACCTGGGATGAGGCATGGGAGGTTACAACCAAGACCTGTGCGTACACAAATCATACCATCATGGCCGAGGCACTTGAGAAATGGCCCATCGAGCTCTTCTCACGTCTGCTGCCCAGGATCTATCAGATCATTGAAGAGATCAACCGCCGCTTCATCCTTGATATCGAGAGGAAGTTCCCCGGCGATCAGGAGAAGATCCGCAAGATGGCTATTGTATACGACGGCCAGGTAAAGATGGCTCATCTGGCTATCTGCGCGGGCTATTCCGTAAACGGTGTGGCGCGTCTGCATACAGAGATATTGAAGAAGCAGGAACTCAGGGATTTCTATGAGATGTTCCCCGAGAAGTTCAATAATAAGACCAACGGTATCACACAGAGACGTTTCCTTCTTCACGGAAATCCCCTGCTGGCTGACTGGGTTACCGACCATATCGGTGATGAGTGGATCACCGACCTTTCCAAGATAAAGAAGCTTAAGGTTTATGCAGAAGATGAGAAGGCGCAGCAGGAGTTCATGAACATCAAGTATCAGAACAAGGTGCGTCTGGCAGCCTACATTAAGGAGCATAACGGTGTGGAAGTTGATCCCAGATCCATCTTTGATGTTCAGGTCAAGCGTCTGCATGAATATAAGAGACAGCTGCTCAATATACTGCACGTGATGTATCTGTACAATGAGCTGAAGGAGCATCCGGATATGGACTTCTTCCCCCGCACGTTTATCTTCGGTGCAAAGGCAGCAGCCGGCTACATGAATGCAAAGCTTACCATCAAGCTCATCAATTCGGTGGCTGATGTTGTGAACAACGATCCCGCTATCGGCGGTAAGATAAAGGTAGTGTTCATTGAGGACTATCGTGTATCGAATGCGGAGATGATATTTGCCGCTTCCGATGTTTCGGAGCAGATCTCCACTGCCAGCAAGGAGGCATCCGGTACCGGTAACATGAAGTTCATGCTCAACGGTGCCCTTACCATAGGTACGATGGATGGTGCTAATGTTGAAATAGTTGAAGAGGTCGGGGAAGAGAATGCATTTATCTTCGGTCTGTCCTCTGACGAAGTAATACAGTATGAGAACTACGGCGGATATAATCCTATGGATATATTCAATAACGATCCTGATATCCGTAAGGTGCTGATGCAGCTGATCAACGGCAGTTTCGCGCCTCATGATCCGGATCTGTTCCGCCCTCTGTACAATTCACTGCTCAATACACAGAACACTTCAAGAGCAGATACATACTTCATCCTCAAGGATTTCAAGGCCTATGCAGAAGCTCAGAAGAAGGTTGAAGCTGCATACAAGGATGAAAAGCGCTGGGCTAAGTCGGCGATACTCAACACCTCATGCTCCGGCAAGTTCACTTCCGACCGTACCATACAGGAGTATGTTGATGATATCTGGCATCTTGATAAGGTGAATTTAAAGAAAAAATAAAAGTTCCTTCGGATCGTGCGCTCAGAAAGACAGCTTCTTCTGCCGTCCTGAGCGCAGCCGGAGATATTGACGAAACGGTATTCTTTCAGAGAACGAAAGCATGACAGTTGGAGGTTATGAATGATATTTACAGAAAAGGATAACGCACTCATAGTCTGTGCAGCTAATGAGACCCTGCGCATAGAGCCCTGGGGAAAGAACGCACTGAGGGTAAGAGCTACCGTCCTTCCGGATTTTTCCGGAAATGACAAGGCCCTGACGGAGCCGGTAAAGAGCACCAAGAGCAGGATAAAGATCGGCAAGAAGTTAAGCAGCATCACCAACGGTCATATACGCGCCGAGGTGAACGAGAGCGGCATGATCGCTTTCTTTAAGGACAACGAGCGTGTACTGTACGAATACAACAGATGCTACGGCACTCCTCTTACCAAAGAGAGCCGCTGCCTTAAATATGTGGCCAGGGAATTTGTTGGCCTGGCATCCGACAGCTATAAGCTTACTGCACGTTTTGAGCGCAACGAAGGCGAAAGGATATACGGAATGGGCCAGTACCAGCAGCCCTATCTGGACCTTAAAGGCTGTACTTTAGAGCTTTCACAGCGCAATTCGCAGGTAGCGATCCCCTTTGCGCTTTCGAATAAGGGCTACGGTTTCCTCTGGAATAACCCGGCTACGGGCCGCGTGGCCTTCGGACGCAACCTTACCGAATGGGTGGCAGACGAGACGGATGAGCTGGATTACTGGATCACCGTAGACGATACTCCTGCAAAGATAGTCGAGAATTATACGGCTGTTGTGGGACGCGCTCCTGTATTGTCATCCGACCTTCTGGGCTTCTGGCAGTGCAAGCTGCGTTACCGTACGCCGGAAGAAGTGCTCTCTGTAGTGCGCAAATACAAGGAGCTTAATATTCACCTTGACATTATCATAATCGACTTTTTCCACTGGCCTTATCAGGGCAGCTACCGTTTTGATGAGAAATACTGGCCCGAAGATGAACTCAAGGCAATGGTGGATGAGATCCACAGCTATGGAACAAAGATCATCGTAAGCGTATGGCCTTCCGTTGATAAGAGGTCCGAGAATTATCAGGAGATGGCGGATCTGGGATATCTTACCAGAACAGACCGCGGGACCATCGAGACCTATGATTATCAGGGCGAATGCGCGACCATAGATGTTTTCAATCCCGAGGCAAGACAGTATCTCTGGAACAAGCTTAAAGAGAATTATAAGAGACTGGGCATTGACTATTTCTGGCTTGATAATGCGGAGCCGGACAGCGCGGTATACCAGTTCGACAATATGCGTTATTATACCGGCCGCAGCGCCAAGGTGGGTCTTGAATATCCCAAGAACTATCTTAAGGTTGTATCGGAAGGCGCAGTGAACGACGGCGAAAAGATGCCTATATCACTTATCCGCAGCGCATGGGTGGGAAGCCAGAAGTACGGCCCCGTATTATGGAGCGGTGATGTGCCTTCGACCTTTGAGGCGTTCCGTGACCAGCTCGCAGGCGGGCTCAATGCCGGCATAGCAGGCATTCCCTGGTGGAATACGGATATCGGCGGCTTCATGACTGACGATGTAAACGACCCTGAGTTTAAGGAACTTCTGATGCGCTGGTTCGCATTCGGCGTGTTCAGCCCCGTAATGCGTCTTCACGGAGACCGCGGGCCTTATGATATCCCTCCTCTGGATAACAGGGATTTCGGCGGCGGCTATCTGCATACAGGTCAGGATAATGAGATATGGAGTTACGGCAGGGAAGAGCAGAAGATAATGACAAAGTACATCCGTCTTCGTGAGAGCTTAAAGCCTTACATTGCCGGACTTATGAAGGAAGCACACAGGAACGGTTCACCCGTGATCCGTACCATGTTCTACGAATTCCCCGAGGACGAAAAGTGCTGGGAATGCGAGGACCAGTACATGTTCGGACCCGATTATCTGGTAGCACCGGTGTTTGAATACGGTGCAAGGGAGCGCAGCGTATATCTGCCTGAAGGCAAATGGGAGAACATCTTCACAAAGAAGACCGTTACAGGCGGAAAGACAGTTAGCGTGGCAGCACCCATAGACCAGATACCGGTATTTAAGAAGGTATAAATGTTCGGCTATGTCCAGATCCGGAAAGCGGAATTAAAAGTTAAGGATTATGAGCTGTATCACAGTTTTTACTGCGGCCTGTGTCATGCATTAAAAGACAGACACGGCCTTAAGGGGCAGATCACCCTGACATATGACTGTACCTTTCTTGTAATCCTGCTCAGCTCGCTTTACGAGCCGGATGTTGAGAAGAGCATGTCGCGCTGCATAGTGCATCCCGCAAAGAAGCATGCAATGAGCGTGACGGATGCTTCCCGCTACTGTGCGGATATGAACGTATTATTATCATGGTATCACTTTAAAGATGACCGTGAGGATGAAAAGAGTATAAAGGCTGCGGGGGGGCTTGCGCTCTACCGCAGCGATTTTTTAAAGATAAAGGATAAATATCCTTATCAGTGCCGCGGCATCGCAAAAGCCATGAAGGAGCTGGCTGCGGTGGAAAAGTCAGCCGCAGATGAGGCGTTGGATAAGGGAGCAGACTGTTTCGGAAGGCTTATGATGAGCCTCTTTGCATACAGGCCGGGCGATATATTCGAACATGATCTAAACGGCATGGCCTTTCATCTTGGGCGCTTTATTTATATTATGGATGCCTGGGACGATAAGGAAGAGGACGAAAAGAAAGGGCGTTATAATCCGCTCAAAGGGGGCGAAGACATAGAGGCGCTGCTCTTTGATGAGATGGCCAAGTGTTCTTATTATTTCGAAAAACTGCCGTGTGTGCAGTATGGGGATATACTCAGGAATATCCTCTATGCGGGGGTGTGGAACAGGTACGATAAGAAAAAGTCCCGCATGTGAACATATACAATATCGAGGTAAATATGAAAGACGCATATGAAGTACTGGGCATTTATCATACTGCCAGTGACGATGAAGTAAAACAGGCTTATAAAGAGATGCTTCGCAAGTATCATCCCGATAATTATGCGGGTACCGACAATCCGCTGGCACCTCTGGCAGAAGAAAAATTCAAGGAAGCCCAGGAGGCGTACAACGAGATAATGAAGGTACGTGCCCAGGGTTATTACGGGCCGCTGGGACCGGAGAACGGAATGCAGACGGGTAACCCCTTCGGACAGGGAAATGTAAACAGGGGACCTTATCCGCATAGCGGACAGAACGGATATAACGGGGCAAACGGCGCCCCCGGCGGCGGAGCCTTTGGAGGTCAGGGCGGTCAGGGCGGCGGAAACTACCAGCAGCCCTATCAGCAGAATTATCAGAATAACGGGAATTACTACGGACGTCCCGCAAACTATAACGGAATGGACAGCTGCGGTACCGGTAATCTCTGCTGTGATCTGTGGTGCGCCGATACACTTTGTGAGTGTATGGGCGGCGATATCTGCGGCTGCTTATGAGTAAAACAAAGGCGCTGGCCTTATCGGGACTGTTCACGGCACTTTCGGTGATATGCCTTATCCTGGCAGATACCCTGCTTATAAAAAGTTCCGGTTTCTGCTTTCTCCTGGCAGCATTCGTGTGCGGATATACTGCAGAGCTGAGCAAAATGCCGTTTGGTATCGGAAGTACGGCTGCAGCTTTTCTGCTTGGGATGATCATCATGCCTTTCAAGCTCCATTGCTTCAGCTTTCTGGGATTGGCGGTTTTTGTGCTGATATGTCAGTACATTAATGAGCGAAGCCGGACAAAAAAGCCCTTTGGCAGGGGAACGGCCGTCATCATAACCGTACTGTCGTGGAATGTTCTCTTAGCCGCAGGCATTGCTTTGTATAGTATTTTTATAGGAAATATCAGTGAACTGGCAGCGGGTACCGTATTCGATTCTACTCCATTGCCGCTTTTTATTGTATTGATGATCATTGTGCTTGAAGCCCTTGGGCCGGTAATATGCATTGCCTATGGGCAGTTTATAAATTTTATGAACAGGATGGTAAGTAAAATACTGTAACTCTGAGCGTAAAGTCAAAAAAACAGAGCTTTAAATGCTTTGCCTGACTTTTCCGCACAGGGATCCTATTGACAAAGGAGGAAACAAAAATGGCAGCGATCACATTAACATCATCAAATTTTGAAGAAGAAGTATTAAAGAGCGATGTACCCGTACTGGTGGACTTCTGGGCGAGCTGGTGCGGACCCTGTAAGATGCTGGGGCCCATGGTTGAGCAGGTTGCGGAGGAATCCGACGGAAGCTATAAGGTAGGCAAGGTCAATGTGGACGATGAAGGAGATCTTGCAGAGAAGTATGGTATCATGAACATCCCTGCACTCAAGGTTTTCAAGGGCGGAGAAGTTGTAAAGGAATCAGTAGGCATGATACCGAAGGATAAGATAAAGGCCCTGCTTGAAGTATAAGGAGATGAAATATGACTGATATCATCATAATAGGCGCGGGAACGGCAGGCCTGTCCGCGGCTATATATGCATTAAGAGCCGGAAAGAGCGTGCTTCTTATGGAGCAGCTCACCTACGGCGGTCAGATAATAAATACGCCTGAGGTAGAGAATTATCCGGGCATAAAGAGTATTTCAGGTTTCGACTTCGCCCAGGGGCTTTATGAGCAGGCCGAAGCTCTGGGGGCAGAGCTTAAATACGAGCAGGTTACCGGTATAGAGGACGGAGAAGTCAAGAAAGTCAGGACTGCCGGCGGTGAGTATGAGTGTAAGGCCATCATCCTGGCTACAGGTGCAAAGAACAGACCTCTGGGTCTTGATAAGGAAACTGAATTCATAGGCAGCGGCATTTCCTATTGTGCTACCTGTGACGGAGCTTTCTTTAAAGGCAGGGTAGTAGCCGTAAACGGCGGCGGGAATACCGCGCTGGAGGATGCGCTCTTCTTATCGAATTACTGCAAAAAAGTGTATCTGATACACCGCCGCGATGAGTTCCGCGGTGAGGCGAAGCAGGCAGAAAAGCTTAAAGAGAAAGAGAATATTGAATTTGTCCTGAATGCAACCATCACGGAGCTTCTGGGTGATGATGAGCTTAAGGGCGTAAAAGTACATGATAAGATAAGCGGCGTGGATAAGGACATAGAGCTGGACGGTCTTTTTATAGCCATCGGACAGATGCCCGAAAATGCAGCATTTGCGCCTCTTATCGAGCTTGATAAGGGCGGATACATAGTGGCAGGTGAGGACTGTAAGACCAATGTAGAAGGTATCTTTGCAGCCGGTGACTGCCGTACCAAGACCGTGCGCCAGCTTACTACGGCAGCTGCAGACGGGGCGGTGGCTGCCCTGGCAGCCTGTGCATACGCAGACTGAATCATGGAAGATATAAGTATAAAAGCTTACGCAAAAATAAACCTGACCCTGGATATAACAGGCAGGCGTGAAGACGGATATCATCTGCTGCGCAGCATCATGCAGCAGATATCCGTTTATGATGTTGTTGAGCTGAAAAAAGCCGATGATATCAGCCTTAAGGTAGTATCGTCAAACGCATCGGGCTTAAGCCATGAGGTAGTGCCGGAGGATGCCCGGAATATAGCATGGAAGGCAGCGGAACTGATACTTAAGGAAGCGGGTATTTCCGGCGGTGTTGAGATAATACTGCATAAGAATATCCCTGCGGCAGCAGGACTGGCCGGCGGAAGCACCGACGCGGCAGCAGTGCTCAGGGGGATAAGCCGGCTGTACGGGCTTGGCTATGATAGCGGAAAGCTCTGTGAACTGGGTGTCAAGCTGGGAGCAGATGTGCCGTTTTGCATATTGGGCGGGACTGCACTTGCCGAAGGTATAGGCGATAAGCTTACAGTGCTGCCGTCACCTGAGAAAGCATATATACTGCTGGCAAAGCTCCCTGTGGCAGTATCGACCAGGCAGGTATATGAGGCATATGACGCGCTCTCCGTAACAGAGAGGGAAGATCTGAGCGGCAGACTGACGGAGCTGCTCATGGACCACGGTGCGGATATAAAGGCTGTATCTGCCTGCCTTATGAACGTGCTGGCGGAAGTTACTCAGGATCAGTATCCCGTGATAGGGCAGATGGCCGGCAAAATGAAGGAACTTGGTGCCGAAGGGGCTTTAATGAGCGGTTCGGGACCTTCCGTATTTGGATTGTTTGCAGATGAGATTATGGTAAATAAGGCATGTGATGCCATGAAAAAAAGCTATCCCGATGCATTTTGCACGGTGTGCGGCTTTATCGGCGGTGAGGAAAATGACTAAAGATATACTGATATCAATAAAGGGACTGCAGTTTGATGATCCTTCGAGCGATCATCATGAGAATGTGGAGCTTATAGTTCCGGGAACTTATTATGAAAAAAACGGTACCAAGTATCTGATCTATGATGAAGATGTTCCGGGACTTAATGAAAAGACACGCACAATGATGAAACTGAGACCGGAAAGGGTAGAGCTTTCCAAGAACGGTCCTATGGCTGTTTCCATGGTATTTGAAAAGGGGCAGAAGAACTTAAGCCGTTACAACACCCCTTTCGGCGGCCTTATGGTAGGCCTTGATACCACTGATATTAATATTGCAGAGAATGAAGATGATCTGAGTCTTGATATCAGATATCATCTGGATCTGAATTACGAATACTTTGCGGATTGCCGTGTATCCGTAAAAGCCTGCTCCAAGGAGATGGGCATGACCATGTTTACTTGATGGGCTTTGCTCCTGCCTTCTCCTGGGCTTTTTCAAGAAGCTGCTTAAATTTGCTTTTCTTTTTCTGATCTTTCTGTATCTGGGTTCCGTGAATTCCTTTGACTCCCATAAGATACATACCTGATACCTCTGCCTTGACCTCTTTTCTGACGGGGACAAGGTCGAAGATCTTCTCGTCACAGAAGAGAGTAAGTATCTGGGGGCCAACTTTTACTTTTACCATAGGAGTCTTAACGTTCTTTGCCATCTTGGGCATTTGCGACATTACAGCTTCCGGCAGTTTGGCATCTTTTATCTTCATGCGTTTTTTATCGATGACCAGCAGTGAAACGGTCTGCTTGTTGGCTTCGAGCATAGCCTGCTGTTCAGCCTGCTGTTTCTGGAGTTTCTTTCCTGCAAAATACAGTACCACCAGAAGGACTATTATCACGACCAGTACTATAAGTAACACGATCAACCATTTGGGCATTTCTCAAATCTCCTTCATATGTATATTCAGAGCAACTTCTGGCATTCTATCACACTTTTCAAATGCTTGCAATATGTACAGTTTCTGCTAAAATATTTATAACTATGTTTATTTTACGGAGGTTAGAGTATGGACTCAATAGAATTTCGTTACGACACACAGCTTCTGATCGATGGTGATGATCTTGATGAGGATGAGATCAATGATTATATTACCGCTAATTTTGTAGGCGATTCGCTTCTGGCGGTAGGAGGGGACGGGGATCCCATAAAGATCCACTATCATACAAATGAGCCCTGGAAGATACTGGAATACTGCCGCAGCCTGGGCGAGATCTACGATATAGTCGTAGAGGATATGGACAGACAGTCGAGAGGGCTTCAGGGCTGATAAGATGAGTGGAATGGAAAGCTTGATCGCCCTTGTTCCGGCATACTGTCCGGAAAAGAGCATGGTCGAATCGGTTACGGCACTCAGCCGGGAGTTCCCTGCTGTAGTGATAGTTGATGATGGATGCGGAGAGGAATATGCGCCCATTTTTGATGCGGTGCGGGAACTTCCTGGAGTAGTGATACTTAAACACCCGGAGAACAGAGGCAAAGGCTGTGCCCTGAAGACCGGCTTTAAGTATGTGCTGGAGAAGCATCCGGATGCCAAAGGCGTGGTAACGCTTGATGCAGACGGACAGCATACCGTAAAGGATACGCTGCATTGCTGCGAGGAGTTTCTTAAGAAGCCTGACAGCATCGTTTTCGGCTGCAGGGATTTTGAATCGGATGAAAAGATACCGCCCCGAAGCCGTTTCGGAAACAGGCTTACGAGCAGACTGATGAAATTCTTCTGTGATATAAAGCTTTCCGATACGCAGACGGGACTGCGAGTTCATTCGATGAAATACCTTAAAGAGCTTACGGAGGTTGAAGGCGAACGGTACGAGTATGAAATGAATGTCATATTTAAATTAAAGGATATGGATGTTCCTTTTGTAGAAGTACCCATTGAAGTAATATACCTTGATAACAATTCCAGCTCGCATTTCAATCCGATAAAGGATTCGATCAAGATATACAAGGTGTTTTTCAAGTTCTGCGTATCATCTTTCGGGTCGTTCCTTATAGATATTGCTGTTTTTACAGTGCTGTGGAAGCTGATAGAGGCTTATGCGCAGGAAGGCAGTGCGTTACTTCTTTACGAAACATATATAGCAACAGCGATCGCCAGAGTATGCTCCGGATTGTTTAATTACAATTTTAACCGCTGGATATTCAAGTCCAAGAGCAAGGTGAGCTCCAGCGGCCCGAAGTATCTGCTTGTCTGGCTTATACAGATGTGTATATCCGCATTTTGTGTTGATAATCTTATAAAGCTGATAAGCTGGAACAAGAGCGTGGTCAAGTTTATTGTAGATACGATATTGTTCTTCATCAGTTATAAGGTGCAGCAGCTGTGGGTATTTAAAAGTAAAAAGGAGAAGGATCAGGCATGATAGGCATAATATGTGCAATGCAGGAAGAACTTAAGGAGATCAAAGCCGGAATGGAGCCCGATGGCGAGCTTAATTATTCCGGCGTTGATTTTTATCTGGGAAAACTTGAAGGACAGGATGTGGTTTGTGCCGTATGCGGTGTAGGCAAGGTTTTCGCTGCCATCTGTGCCCAGACCATGATACTTAAGTTTCATCCGGACCTTATCATTAATGTGGGGGTTGCCGGGTCTCTGTCCAAAAGTCTTGGTGTAGCTGATATCGTGATAGCGCGCAGGCTGGTACAGCATGATATGGACGTTACCGCACTGGGTGTGCCCAGGGGACAGATACTTGGCAGTGATATACGGTATATCTCCACATCGGAGGAAATACGTGATGCCCTCTTTTCTTCCATAATGATG
Source organism: uncultured Lachnospiraceae bacterium (assembly GCA_902779395.1). Taxonomy (GTDB): domain Bacteria; phylum Bacillota; class Clostridia; order Lachnospirales; family Lachnospiraceae; genus NK4A136. Next base: position 41,688 of record CACZBK010000018.1, read on the forward strand.
CTCAATGCTGAAGGAGCATTCGGAAAGCGCGAGGTCAAGGCTCTGCAGGGAACCATAGCATCGGGTGATCAGTTCATTTCATCAAAGGGGCAGAAGCAGCTGATAGCTGAGGAGTTTGAAGCGATTGCCTGCGAAATGGAAGGAGCATCCATAGCTCAGGTCTGCTATGTAAATAAAATGCCTTTCTGTGTGCTGCGTGCAATTTCCGATTCGGCGGATGACAGTGCTAAAATGGACTATCCGGCATTTGTGGAACTGGCAGCTGCTAACAGCGCGAAAGTTATAAAACGCTTTTTGAAAAACCGCTGATACAGACGGGCATAATGAACGTTAATGAAAGTTCTGTATTTTAAACAAGCCTTATCAGGATCAAGGAGGTCATATGAAAAAAAGAAGCAAAATGAACAGGATTCTTTCCTTTGTACTCAGTCTGAGTCTTATCGGGAATGATATCCTGCCGACTGTTGCTGCAGGCGATGGCGTTCCGGAAGCGGAGATCATTGCAGTCAGTGAAGATGCGGTATCGGATGACAAAGCCTCATCTGAAGGACAGACTGAAGAGGCAGATACGGTTCCGGAAGAAATGCCTGTTGAGGAGATCGCAGCGGAAGCCGAAGCCGGAGCAGATGTGGATGCCGGTGATGATGATTTTGTTTTTGTACCGGGGTATCTGCCTGTTCCGGATGAACCTGTCTCTCCTGCAGTTGATCCGGCAATAAGCTTCAAAGAAACACGTGATGCACTGAATTCAGATCCTTCGGAGGAATACGGGGTTGATCTTTCTACAACGGAGGCCCGGTCTGCATTATATACAGACAGGGCATTTCCTTATTCTCATGAGGAGGAATGGTTAGATTATTATATAGATAATTATCCCGCTACCAGAGATCAGAATCCATATGGTTCATGTTGGGCTCATTCAGCTATGTGCCTGGCTGAATTCAATCTTATCAATCATGGAAAAGCGGATAAAAACATAGATCTGAGCGAGCTTCATCTTGTGTACTGGAGTTATAATAACGGAACTGCTTCTGAGGCAGCAGGAGATACAGGGGACAGTATCGGTTTTTCTCCGACATATAATGCTGCATCCGTTCTTGATAACGGCGGAGATGTAGGGCTTGCGTCCCAGGGGCTTATGCGTCAGCGTGGGTTTGCGGATGAGAGTGTTGCTCCGTACACTAAGGCAGCCGAGATTGCCGGAGGCAGCAGGCTGAAAGCTGATACAGAAAGAGATGACAGCTATTATCTTAAAAATGCATATAAGATAGATATAGAGGATAAGAATAACAGAAATAAGATAAAAGAGGCGTTGATCGAACATGGTGCCGTAGGCGTATCTATTTATGCCGCCCAAAACAAAAGCTCATATTATTATAAATACTTTAATCCTGAACACGCAGCATATTATTGCGGTGATAAACAAAAAACAAATCATGCTGTTACCATAGTAGGCTGGGATGATGATTTTCCTGCCGGATATTTTGCAAGTAATCCCGGGACTGATGGAGCCTGGCTGATAAGAAACAGCTGGTCAACTACAGTAGATGATAATTATTTCTCGTATTTTTGGCTGTCATATAAGGATGTCCCTTTGAAAGGCGGCTGGATATATGAGGTGGAAACGGAGTTTCCGTATGATAATCATTATTATTATGATTCTGCGTTACATGGCAGCGGTGTATTCGGAAATGATGATAACCCCACTAATCTGAAATACTATGCAAATGTATACAAAGTTAACGGAGATGCCGATCAGGAGGAGCTTGAAGCGGTAACGTTCGAAGTATCCAGGCTGCAGAACAGCGGTGAGGATTATCATGTAGAAATATATAAGAATCCCACCGGAAGCAATCCCTGCAGCGGAGAAAAAGTAGGCGGAACAGGCAGCGGAAAGTTATATTATATCGGAAATTATACTGTTCCTCTGGAAAAGCCGGTTGTTCTGGATAAAGGTGATTCCTTCAGTGTAGTAGTATGTTTTGAGAACGACGGTTCATGTGTTACGATTGAAGGGGCTTTAAAAAACTATGAAGGTGTTAACAGTACGGTGAATTGCGAGACCGGACAAAGCTTCAGTTCGTCAAACGGAAAAAACTGGACCGATTCCGCAAAGAATTATCTATCTTATGGATATGGAAACTTTGTTATAACAGCTTTGACTAAGGATGTGACTAGGGAAGGGATTGCTTTATCAGATTCCAAACTGTCACTTTCCACTAAATCATATACCGCGGATTTAAATGCCGTAGTTACGGATGCTGACGGAAATACAAAGGATGATGCTGTTGTATTATGGAGCACCTCGAATAAAAATGTAATAACAATAGATAAAACAAGCGGAAAAAAAGTAAGTATCACAGCCGTTGGAGACGGTACGGCAACTGTTACCGCAACCAGCGGGGAATATAAGGTAAGCTGTACGGTTACAGTAAAGCTTTCAAAGGCTGCAAAGCCCGTATCAAATAAGGAAGCAGGATCCGAGCTGGCTTTTGGCGAGAAGATCGAATTAAGCTGTGATACCAAAGATGCCGGGATCTATTACACTCTTGACGGGACCGATCCTACACAGGCCTCAAGCAAATATGAGGACGGCATAAGCTTCGGTCTGGAGGATGCAGGTAAAACGATAAACATTAAAGCTGTTACTTATGCGGATCATTATAATCCGAGCGATGTGGCAGACTGGGAATATACCGTCGAAGAAAGCAAGGTAGGCTTAAATCTTTCAAAAAAAGCAATAACGCTTTCTTCCAATGAACCTGAAGTAACTGTCACTGCAAAGGTACTGAATGAAGATAATTCAGAAGATACAGATGCGGTGATAAGCTGGAATATCGCGGACAGCTCTGTCGCAGTAATAGATAAGGTAAGCGGAAACAGCGTTAGCGTTACCGCCGTAGAGGAAGGTACAACCGTTATCACCGTAACGAGCGGAGAATATGAAGCTTCATGTGATGTGACCGTAGTATTTTCAAAAGCTGAAAAGCCGGTATCCGATAAGACCGAAAAAATACTGTATGTCGGGGATATGATATCGGTAAGCTGTGCGACGGCCGGGGCAAAGATATACTATACGGATGACGGAACGGATCCTGATACCGGATCGATGTTTTATACTGGAAAGATAAAAGTCACTTCCGATATGGTTAAAGAAAGCAGCATAACGTATAAATTCCGGGCCTTCGCGGATTACTATAAACCCAGCGATGTGCTTACATACGAATTCAGTGTACAGAGCAGGGCGGGTATCGTGTTATCGGAAAAAAACCTGAGCCTTACATCGGAAAAGCCTGAAGCAAAACTTACAGCTGTTGTATATACCGATGAAGGTGAAGAGGATAAGGCTGCAGTAGTCAGCTATAACAGCACGGACACAAAGGTCGTAACTGTCAGTGAAGGTAATATAAGCGCTGTGGGGAACGGTACGGCTTTGATAATAGCAAAGAGCGGTACGCTTTCGGCTAACTGCGTTGTGTCGGTTAATTTTACTAAACTCGCATCGCCTGTAGCGGATAAAGCTGACGGATCAGAGCTTAAACTTGGAACGGAACTGACACTCAGCAGTACGGACAGTGTGGCAGAGATCTACTATACTTTGGATGGCAGTGTGCCTGACAGCGATTCTCTTAAGTATACCGGGCCGATAACTATAGGGGCAGAATATGCCGCATCGGAACTGGTCCTTAAGGCTGTTGCCATGGCGGATCATTACACAGACAGTGATGTGGCAAGCTATACATATACCGTTGAAGACAGATCTGCTATAGAGCTTTCCGATATCAAGATATCATTTACGGAGGCAGGAGCAGCAAAAGAGCTAAAAGCTGTTGTTTATGATGCGGCCGGGAATATCAGCAGCAATGCTGCAGTAGTATGGAGCAGTTCTGACGAGAAGGTTGTGACAGTGAGCAACGGCAGCGTTACGGCAGTTGCGGATGGAAATGCAGTGATCAAAGCAGCAAGCGGCAGACTTTCTGCTGAGTGTGCCGTTACTGTATTCCTTGGTGAAAGAAAGCAAGCTGTTCCCAATAATATTATCGTAGTTCCGGAGAACATCGAGTTTGGTACAGCGGGAGAAACGATGCAGCTCAAGGTGGTGGTCGAGGATCAGTACGGTCTGGTCATCGAAGAGCCTTCGTTAAGCTTTGACAGCAGCAATAAAAAAGTGGCTGCCGTAAATGAGAGCGGTCTGGTGAGCGCGCTTTCAGACGGAAAAGCTACCATTACAATAAAGAGTGGCGATGTTAAGGCAAAGTGTTACGTTGGAGTAGGTCAAAAGAGCGGAGCCGGAGATGAATCAAGATCTGCATTTGATACGGTTCCCGATTTTTCACAGGATACATTATATCTGGTAGCTGGCCAGAAATTTGATCTGCATTATCCTTCGTGGAATATAATCGTTATTACGAATAAGTCGGTAAGCATTTCAAAGAAGGGTATACTCACTGCAAAGAAAGCCGGCACTGCAAGGATAGCTTCGTCTGACGGATCAATGGAATACAACATCCAGGTAATCAAACCTGAGATGAGTTTAAAGAGTGCCGGGATTAAAACCGGTGATACGCTGCAATTATCACTCAGCGGGATAAATGATGAATATCCCGTATTCTGGTACAGTTCGGCACCTGCTGTTGCCTCAGTGGAAGACGGCGAGGTATATGGCATATCAAAAGGCAGCGCTAAGATCATAGCGGTCGTAAACGGTAAGGAGTATTCCTGCAAAGTAATGGTCAAGGACATTCTTTCCGTGAAATTTGATGCATCTGTAAAGAACATAACACTTTCTCCTTTACAGAGTATTAATACAAAGATCAAAGGCGAATGGAAATCCGACAGTGAAATGACAGCTGTATATAACGGAAGCAAAACGGCATATGCCGACAGCATCGTCTATATAACATCAGCCGGTAAGATAACAGCCATAGGAGTCGGAACAACGGTGCTCACAGCACCAAACGGTACCGAGTATACAGTGACCGTATCCGATCCCGTAGAGCAGGTGCAGTATATCGCCGTCGGCAAAAAGAAGACGCTGAAATTCCCTTCCGTAAAGAATGCTAAGGCACAATGGGAATCGGAAGATCCGGGTATTGCATATGTTAATGAAAAAGGTGTAGTAAGTACATATCAATATACGGCAGGTGAGACAGCGGTTAACTGTACTTATAATCCTTATGGTATAGAAGGGGCAGGCTTCACCTATACGGCAGTGATCTATGTGGAGGATCCGCGTATAGACCTGCCTTCCGAAAAGACTAATACATATACATTAAGCGCAAAGACAGGCGACAGGATCGATCTGGATTTCCTGAATGATGATTCGCATGCCGTATACCAGCCGGTGGTGTTTAAGAGCAACAGACCTGCGGTGGCTTTCGTGGATGAAAATGATGTGATACGTGCGAATGAAGCGGGCAGTGCAAAGCTCACAGCCAGGATAAACGGAAAGAGCATAAGCATCAAAGTAACTGTGACCGCGGCAGATTAACGTAAACTGGTATTTTTCCGATAAATATGTTACAATGAAATGTGCACCATATATGAGGGAAGATATATGAGAAAAAAGCGGGTAAAAAAACTTATTGCTCCCCTGATCGCGCTGATCGCGATCCTGACAGCTGCACCCATCATCGCCGGAGCGGCGTCCAAGGTAAACGGCAAGAGTATCGTGACCAATAACATACATGATAACGACTATTCCGCACGTAAGCGTGTGGCTGACTGTTATGTGGTGGATAACGGTAATTCAACTTTCAGCCGTGTAGAGAACATGGGGGATATAGTCCTGATAGAAACCTATAATTCGGGACTTACGCTTTTGGGTCAGTCGTTTATCGGTATGGAACTGCCGGTATTCGGAGGTTTCTGGGGTGGTGCAAAGTATAATTATGTGATGTTCGGCCGGGATAACCCCGGGCATGATGATAATCTGGAAGTCCTGCGTCTTGTGCGTTTTGATAAGTCCTGGAACAGGCTGGGATCGACTTCCGTATATGGTGGGAATACTGCATTTCCGTTTTACGGATGTAATACCGATTTTTCGGAATACGGTGATACCGTATATGTGCGTATGGGGCATATGACCTATGGCGGTCAGCAGGCTGTCATGACAATGGCTGCCCGCACTACGGATAATGCCCTTATACAGCTGCAATGTGATGTTAGCGGTCTTTCATACGGGGCATATGCCGACAGTGCCGCTACCTTTATCGATGCCAGCGACGGTGAAGTGAGTACCCTTGATCATTGTCTGGGGACACCTCATGCTGTAGAGTTTGGAAAGTATACCGCACCTGCAGGCGGCAATTTCATATCGTGGTGTTATACCGCTGATGCTCTTTCGCTAAGAGGAGCTGCCGGAAGCAATACACCGGGGACCAGTATCGGAGGCTATGAGGTTTCATCGCAGTACAGACTGGCAATAGGTGTCACGGATTCTTATGACGGCAGTTCACCCAACAGGAATATATTCATAGCTACGGTACCTAAGAGCAGCTATTATACCGATGAGGTGCGTATCGCCTATGCTACGGGTTATGCTTACGGAGATCTTGAATCGGCTATGACCCCTTTTGTGGTGAAGCTGAACATGGATCAGTTTGTGGTCATATGGGAGAACCGCAGCGGATATGCGGAGACAGAGACCGTAAACTGGGTATTTATTAACGGGTCCGGACAGCTGACTTCCCAGGTGTATTCCATGACAGGATGTTTATCCGATTGTCAGCCGATCCTATTCAATGGTAAGATAGTATGGTATACCACCAATGCTGCAAAGTGTACGGTTTATTCATTCTCTGCGGCTAATTCCGGGGTTGCACCCAGCTACAGTGCGCGTCAGGCTATAGTTAATAGAGGAACAGATTATTCAAAAGTATATGATTTTGCTTATTATATAAACCGTTATCCCGATATGCGTGTTCTGTATGGAAACAATCCTTCGGGAGCACTCCAGCACTTTGTGAACAACGGTATGGCAGAGGGCAGACAGGGGTGTGAGAATTTCAATCCCATAGCCTATAAGAATAATTATGCCGATCTGAGAAACGCCTTTGGAAACGACTGGAAACAATACTACATGCATTTTATTAATTACGGATATGCGGAGGGCCGTAATGCAAGGCGATAAAGACATAATGCTTTGAGGATATTAACGGAGGGGGAATATGTCTGATCAGAGCGAAGAAATCAGAAAAGTAAAAGAAATGATCGAGGATTCATCCAGGATCGTGGTGATGCTTGGTGTAGGCGCTATTATCGAAAGCGGCGGCGAGAATCTCTGGTCTTCCAGGGAGTGTTACCGCATAGAGGATATCTACCATAAATCACCGGATGAGATGATGAGTGTGGGATACTACAGTGCCCGCAGGGATAAGTTTTTTGAATTTTATAAAAGGGAGATAATCGGCTGTGACCTTAAGCCGGCACCGTTATACAATGATCTGAAGCGTCTGCAGGAGAGAGGGAAGATATTAAAGATCATCACTCAGAGTTATTTTGATCTGCACAATGAAGCGGGGCTTAAAGATGTGGTTGAGCTTCACGGTAACGTAAAGAATAATCATTGCAGTGAGTGCGGAAAAAAATTTACGGTTGAGTATATAAGGGAGTCGAAAGGTGTACCTTTGTGTGATGTATGTAAATCGGCAATACGTCCCGGTATATTGCTTTTCGGTGAGACTATACATAACGATCTGATGACGGAGGCTGTTAATGCCTGTGAGGAAGCTGACCTGATACTGGTACTGGGAACCAATATGTACGATAACATGGTCAAGTTCTGTACGGAAGATTATAAGAGTGACCGTGTGGTACTGATAACAAAAGAGGAACATTTCACGGACCGTTATGCAGATATTGTGATACATGGGTGTGTAAGTGACATACTGCCGAAAGTGATCGCATAGATCTGAGCTTAACGGGGTGAAAGCACTTTTTTAGAGGGATAAGCTATGAATGAAGAACAGGCAGTAAACTTAAACAATGAAACCGCAACGGATCCGATGATACCCGGTACTTATCAGATCCGCAGGATCGCTACGCGTCTTAGTCCCATAGAGCTGCTTAAGGTGGCTGAACATCTTGCGGCAGAAGGGTACGATAAGAAGCTTTTCAGCCTCCTGTCCCGAGTGTTTACCGAGCATAAAGGTTTTGGCTATACTGATCAGGAAGGGATAAAGGAGCTGATAGAGTCCATTGCTTCTTCCGATATGCCTGCGGAACTTAAGATGCAGAGCTTTACGTCCTTTGAGATACCCAGGGAGCTGCGTCCGGATACAGATACAGCCAGGAAGTGGGTGCTTGAATGTGCGCCCAAGAGGAAGAATATAGCAGCCTTTTTCATGGCTTCGTATCATTACGGTGCGGATATGTATGATATCATCTGCGTCGACCGTGAGATAAATAAGGTTTATATAGAATCGTCATCAGCCGAAGATGCTCTTCTGCTTTTTGAAGCTGTAATGGAAAAAGAGGATAAAGAGTTCATCACGGGTATGATACGTAATGTGAAGAACTATTATCACCGTGTAAAGTATAAAGATCTTGAGCTGGTAAGGAGAATAACGGAAAAGGTATTTGTTTCAAAACAGGTTTTTTTCACTTCGAAGATACTGTATTGTCTGGCCTTTTATATACCGGCGGAATGTCTGCCTCATGACAGGGAATTGTATAAGATACTTAAGATCTCCGTCAACTATGAGGAGAAGATCACCAAGGAGTTTGTAAAGCGTTATCATATGGATTTTGACTTGTCCGAGGAGGCGCTTTGCAGGTATTATCTTGGAAATAAAAAAAGTGAAAATGAAAAAGCACTGGTATCGCGTTTTGCATCCCACGTGGTGCAGGTTAAGGATGAACAGCTGCGGAGAAAACTGATACATGGTGCTTTCAAAAGGGGAGGGCTCTTCCGTATGTATGCAGGCTGTATGCAGGACGGTAAGGTGGATGAGCAGAAGCAGAAACGTTTCCGCTACACTGATGAGCAGATCGAATGGGTAAAGACCCTCCCGGGATTAAATTCTTAATATATTAAGCGGCTTTGTCAACAAGCTTTCCGGCCCATGCGATGGCATCATCGATATGCGGCCGGAAGTTTTCTTTTCCGATCATATTTACAAAGCCGCCCTTTTTCATCGTATTCATGGGCTGCTCGTTAACGTGTGAGAATACCAGAGTGATGCCTGCAGTTTTACAGCGTTCATAGAACTGCTCAAGCGAATGCATTGCGGTGGCATCAAGTGCGGGTACACCGCGCATACGGAGTATAACGACCTTCGTGGTCTCGCTGAATTCAATGGTAGCAATGCGTTCAGCATCACCGAAAAATATGGGACCTGATATCTCATAAACACGTACATGCTTCGGGATAGGCTTTAATTCTATCCCGTCCGGATCTTCTTCGGGGTCATAGGATTTCCAGCCTTTTATCTGAGTTTCTTCACTCATACGCTTCATAAACAGGATGAGAGCCAGAACCATTCCGATTTCTATGGCTATAACAAGGTCGAATACTACGGTCAGTACAAAAGTACTGACAAGTACTATTATATCGCTTTTAGGTGCGGTCTTGCACAGATGTACGAAAGTACGCCACTGACACATGTTATAAGCTACCATAAAGAGAATAGCTGCTATTGTAGGCATGGGTATCAAAGCAGCGTAAGGCATGAGGATCACCAGCACCAGCACCAGTACTATGGAATGAACGATGCCTGCTACAGGGGTACGGCCGCCGTTTTTTATATTGGCAGCGGTACGTGCGATGGCACCGGTGGCGGGGATGCCGCCGAACAATGCGGATCCTATATTTCCGCAGCCCTGAGCTATAAGTTCCATATTGGAACGGTGATGTGAATTGATCATACTGTCGGCGACCACGCATGAGAGCAGGGATTCGATTGCAGCCAGTATGGCGATGGTAAATCCGTCTCCCGCTACAGCTTTTAATGTTTCTATGCTGAACTGCGGTATATGTAAGACCGGAAGTTTATTGCTTATTATAAACTGATTTTCGATGGTGTTTACGGGAAGATCTGCGAATTTTACAATAAGGATCCCTGCGATAACAGCGATAAGTGACCCGGGGATCTTTTCATTTATTTTAGGCCAGATGATCAGTATAAGAAGGCTTATCGCGCCTACAAGCAAAGCCCAGGGATTGAAAGTGCCGAAATTTAATGCAACAGCTTTGATCTTATCCATGGTCTCGACAGAAGGCGTCCCTGCCGGATAGTTCAAACCGAAGAAATCCTTTAGCTGCCCTATAAGGATAGTAACTGCTATACCTGAGGTAAAACCGGTTGTTATAGTATAAGGAATGAATTTGATCAGACCGCCAAGGCGGAAGAGTCCCATAAGTATGAGAATAACACCTGCTACTATGGTAGCAAGCATAAGACCTTCCATGCCGGAGCGTGCCACGATACCGGCAACGATCGTTGCAAAGGCAGCGGTGGGGCCGGCGATCTGTACACGGCTGCCGCCAAGGAACGATATGATAAATCCGGCCACGATGGCAGTATAGAGGCCTTCCTCCGGACCGACACCGGATGCGAGGGCCAGCGCTATGGAAAGCGGAAGAGCGATTATAGCTACGATCACTCCGCTAAGCACATCGGTAGCGAACTGCTTGCCGCTGTATTTCTTTATTGTACTGAATAACATTGGTTTGATTTTGTCTTTGTGCATAGATTTGTCCTCTGTAATATGTATATTTTGACCAAACACAAGCACAAAGTATAGCACTATCAACAGAAAATGCAAGAGGAAATTATTTACATTTTTCGTTTTTTGGTCTATGATATTTGTCATCCTTTGTGAAGCGAAAATAAAGGCATCAGATCCGGGATCGGTGCAGTTTTAATTTCCTTCGGCAGGACCCATAAGTATAATATGGAGGAGATCTTATGAACCGGGAGAAGATCATTGTTCTTGATTTCGGCGGCCAGTATAATCAGCTGATCGCAAGACGAGTTCGTGAATGCAATGTATATTGTGAAGTTAAGCCGTACACCTTGCCCATTGACGAGTTGAAGGCAATGCAGCCAAAGGGGATCATTTTTACCGGCGGTCCCAACAGTGTTTATGATGAGACTTCGCCGCATTACGATCCGGCTATACTTGATCTGGGGATCCCCATCCTGGGCATCTGCTACGGCTCGCAGCTGATAGCGTATATGGCAGGTGGGAAAGTTGAGACAGCGCCTGTAAGTGAATATGGTCATACCGAAGTGGAAATAGACCGCAGCTCCGTGCTCTTTAGTGACGTGGAGGATACCACGGTCGTATGGATGAGTCATACCGATTATATCGCCGGGCCTCCCGCAGGCTACCGTATAACGGGGCATACCCCGGTCTGCCCTGTAGCGGCAATGGAAAATGCAGAGAAAAAGATATATGCAACCCAGTTCCATCCCGAGGTAATGCACACCAGGGAAGGTATGAAGATGCTTCGGCATTTTGCGCTTGATGTGTGCGGCTGCAAGGGCGACTGGCAGATGGGCTCCTTTGTGGAGAACAGTATTAAGTCTCTTCGTGAAAAGATCGGCAGTGGAAAAGTGCTCTGTGCGCTTTCGGGCGGCGTGGATTCTTCTGTGGCAGCAGTTCTGCTTTCTAAAGCAGTGGGAAAGCAGCTGACCTGCGTGTTTGTAGATCACGGACTGCTTCGTAAAAACGAAGGGGATGAAGTGGAAGCAATCTTCGGGCCCAAAGGGGATTATGAACTGAATTTTATCCGCGTGAATGCAGCGGAGCGTTATTATGAAAAGCTTAAAGGCGTGGAAGAGCCGGAACGCAAACGAAAGATCATTGGCGAGGAGTTCATCCGAATCTTTGAAGAAGAAGCGAAAAAGATCGGAGCGGTGGATTATCTGGTGCAGGGGACCATTTATCCGGATGTGATAGAAAGCGGTCTGGGAAATTCCGCTGTGATCAAGAGCCATCACAATGTCGGAGGTCTTCCTTCGGTAGTTGATTTTAAGGAGATAATAGAACCGCTTCGAATGCTGTTTAAGGATGAGGTGAGAAGGGCAGGTCTGGAACTGGGTATTCCCGATCATCTGGTATACCGCCAGCCTTTCCCCGGTCCGGGACTGGGCGTACGTATCGTTGGTGAAGTGACTGAGGAAAAAGTGCGTATCGTGCAGGATGCGGATGCCATCTATCGCGAGGAGATCGCAAAGGCAGCAGAAGCATGGCGCCGGGAGAACGCCGCCGGACAGGTATACAAAAACGCCGGCATATCCACAAAGGATGCGCCTCGTATCGATCCGCCCTGGATGCCGTCCCAGTACTTTGCAGCTCTTACCAACATGCGTTCCGTCGGAGTCATGGGCGACTTCCGCACCTACGATTATGCGGTAGCCCTGCGCGCCGTGATCACCAGCGATTTCATGACCGCCGAGTGCGCCGACATCCCGTTCCCCGTCTTACAGACCGCGATGCGCCGCATCGTCAACGAAGTGAAAGGCGTCAACCGCGTATTCTACGACCTGACGAGCAAACCGCCCGGAACGATTGAGCTGGAATAGTACCGGGTGGTTTGTAGGTAGGAATTTAATAACAGTAAATAAAGGCTTTCGATGGTGTAAATCAGCACCTTCGGAAGCCTTTTAGCGTTAATAGATAACGATTTGATAACAGAGAAAGAAGTGACGGGTACATCATGGGTACGGAAAGATTCGTTTCAAAGCGCAAAATAAAGTGCAGTACTATAAAATTGTGCTTTATCATATTTTGCATTCGAAATCAATTTATATGTTGACAATGCACGAAAATAAGCTAATGTTCAGAGGATGGTATCGGAAGGCGATTTTAATTACATCATCAATTGCTTAACTACATCATATTTGGAATAATGATGCAATTAATATTGACAATGAGTATAATGAGTGTTATTATTTAAATGCATCATTATACCCACTCATGAGTGAATTGATGTTTGAATGAGGATATTGAAATGAGAAATTTTGATTACAGTAAAAAATGGGAAAAACTACTGACACCGGAAATAGTGGCGCTGCTTACGCAGATCCATGAGTATAAAGGTGAGCAGTCACTTTTTATAGAAGCGAAGGCAGATTCACTGACGCAACTTGTTGAGATTGCGAAGATTCAGAGTACCGAAGCATCCAACAAGATTGAAGGTATCTATACTTCCGATGCGAGACTGAAAGCACTTGTTAAAGATAAGACTACGCCTAAGACGAGAAGCGAGCGAGAGATTGCCGGATACAGGGATGTACTTAATACGATCCATGAGAGTCATGATTACATCTCGATAAGACCCAATATGATCCTTCAGCTTCACAGAGATTTATATAAATTTGAAGGTTATGATATCGGAGGAAAGTATAAAGCAGCGGATAATATCATTGAGGAAGAGGACGAACAGGGCAACAAGTTTGTAAGATTCAGACCGGTTCCTGCATGGGAAACGCCTGAGTCAATCGAGAGTCTTTGCAATGAGTTTGATAAAGCTCTCGGAACCGGAACAATAGATCCGCTTCTTCTGATACCAATGTTTATACTGGATTTTTTATGCGTCCATCCGTTTAATGACGGCAACGGAAGAATGAGCAGACTGCTTACATTGCTGATGCTGTACAGGGCCGGATACATCGTAGGAAAGTACATCAGTATTGAGAATCTGATTGAAAAGACTAAAACATCATATTATGAGTGCCTGCAGGAAAGCTCTCTTAACTGGCATGAGGAAGAGAATAATTATGTTCCGTTTGTACAGTATATGCTTGGTGTTGTAGTGGCCGCATACAGAGATTTCTCTGACAGAGTAGAGACTTTGGTTACCAGCGGCCTTTCAAAACCGGAGCGCGTGGCTGAATTGATAAAAAATACTTACGGCGAGATCACAAAGTCGCAGATTATGGAGAAATGCCCTGACATAAGCCGCATAACTGTTGAGAGGGCACTGTCAGAACTTCTGTCATCGGAAAGCATAATAAAGATTGGTGGCGGCAGATATACAAAATACGTTTGGAACAGAGATAAGGAATAAAGGAGAACGATAATGACCGGAGAACTTGGTAATAAGATTGATAGTTTGTGGGAAATCTTTTGGAACGGCGGGATCACAAATCCGCTTGATGTTGTTGAGCAGATGACATACCTCATGTTTATAAAGGATCTGGATGATACAGATAACCTCCGTGCAAAGGAAGCTGCCATGCTTGGGCTTTCTTACAAGAGCATATTTGCAGATGAAGTTGAGATCGGAGACCGTAAGGTTGATGGTAATCAGCTTAAGTGGTCTACCTTCCATGATTTCCCGGCACAGAGAATGTACTCAGTTGTCCAGGAATGGGTATTCCCTTTTATAAAGAATCTTCATGGAGACAAGAACTCTGCCTATAGCAAATACATGGATGATGCAATCTTCAAGGTAAATACACCATTGATGCTCTCCAAAATTGTTGATGCTATGGATGAGATTTATTCCATGATGGAAGAATTGCATCAGACAGATATCCGCGGTGATGTATATGAGTACCTTCTTTCCAAGATCGCTCAGTCCGGTGTTAACGGCCAGTTCAGAACACCGAGACATATCATCCGTATGATGGTAGAGATGATGGATCCGAAGCCTACAGACTTTATCTGCGATCCGGCTTGCGGAACTTCAGGATTCCTTGTAATCAGCGGAGACTACTTAAGAGAAAAATACAAGAAGGAAGTACTTCTTGATAAACAGAACAGAAATCACTTCATGAATGATATGTTCCATGGATATGACATGGACAGAACCATGCTCCGCATTGGCGCCATGAATATGATGACACATGGCGTTGAGAATCCTTTTATTGAGTATCGAGACAGTTTATCTGATCAGAACCCGGATAAGGATATGTATACCCTTATTTTGGCGAATCCTCCGTTTAAGGGAAACCTTGATGCGGATACTATATCAACAAACCTTCAGAAGGTCTGCAAGACCAAGAAAACAGAGCTTTTATTCCTGGCATTGTTTGTGAGAATGCTTAAGATTGGCGGAAGATGTGCTTGCATCGTTCCTGACGGAGTACTATTTGGTTCTTCCAACGCTCACAAGGCAATCAGAAAGGAAATCGTAGAAAATCAGCGCCTTGAAGCAGTAATCTCCATGCCTTCAGGTGTGTTCAAACCTTACGCCGGAGTATCTACTGCAATACTTATCTTTACCAAGACTGGTCATGGCGGAACAGATGATGTGTGGTTCTATAATATGACCGCTGACGGCTTCAGTCTTGATGATAAGCGTACTGAGATTAAGGATAACGATATTCCTGACATTATCAGCCGTTTCAAGAATCTTGAGGCTGAAAAGGACAGAAAACGTACGGACAAATCCTTTATGGTTTCCAAGAAGGAAATTGCTGATAACGACTATGATCTTTCTATCAACAAGTACAAGGAAGTTGAATATGTAGCGGTAGAGTATCCGCCAACATCGGAGATCATGGCTAATATCAGAGAAATTGAGAAGCAGATCAGTAAGGAAATGGATGAGCTTGAGAAGTTAATAAAATAGAGGGAGAAAAGATGGCACAAGTTTCCAGAAGAGGCGGATTTTCGGATAGAAATGGTATCAAGAATATTAACATGGAAATCCAGCTAAAAGATTTTGATAAAAGAACGAGGATTCAACTTCAAAATATGATAAGTAATCTATATGGAGAAGTATATAGTTATGATTTGAATATGTACAATGACGATATACAAGAGTATTTAAGATTTGTGTTAAGTGAAATATATTCAGAGCCTATAAATGTTAAGGAGACATATCGGGATAGTGCTGTAATTGATTTGATAAGAAAGACTATTCTTGAGGCCGATTATGATGATGTTTTGACACTTATCGAAGGAATCGTTCAATATTGGAGTGCTTACCTTAAAGAGATAGGTCATGGTGGTATTCATTATGATTCCTTTTATGAGGGGATAACATCTACATCAATTTTTGAAAAGGTGAATCAAGTTTTAAAAAAAGAATTTGTAGGATATAGGTTTGTGAATGAAATAATAGTTCCAATCAGTGATGAGAATGAAATAGATGCTATTAGTGAGGCGTTGGACACAAAATATAAACCAGTATATGACCATTTATCAAAAGCAAATGGGTTATTAGCTGATAGGGATAATCCAGATTATGAAAATTCTATAAAGGAAAGTATAAGTGCAATAGAGGCTATATGCGAAATAATAACTGGAACAAAAGGCAGAGAGGCTACGTTAGGAAAAATGTTGAAGAAAATAGAGGAGAGAGGCATAGAAATTCACTCAGGCTTAAAATCGGCATTTAATATTCTTTATGGCTATACTTCTGATGCCAGTGGAATTAGACACGCTGGGGATCTGGGAGGGAAGTCCTCAACTTTCGAAGAAGCTAAGTTTATGTTGGTATCGTGCAGTGCATTTATCAATTATTTGACCGCACTATCAGCAAATTATAAAGGAGGGCAAATCTAAATTGAGATTTGTAGGGGTGATAGATGGAATATAAAAAATTAGGTGAATTATGTGATGTCGTTTCGGGAGGAACTCCATCAAGGTCTAAGCAAGAGTATTGGAATGGTGATATTCCATGGATTAAAATTGGAAATATTAAATCAAAATATGTTTCTGAAGCTGATGAGTTTATTACGGAAGCAGGCTTGTCGGGGTCTTCGGCTAAGATGTTAAAAAAGGGGACTATTTTATATACGATTTTTGCAACACTAGGAGAGGCAGGAGTGCTCACTATTGATGCATGTACAAATCAGGCTATTGCTGGAATAACTATAAAAGATGAGTTCGTAATATATAGAGATTATTTATTCTATTATTTGAAGTCTAAGAAAAATTACGTAAATGAAGTGGGACGTGGTGTAGCTCAAAATAATATTAACATGTCCATATTACGAGGATTTGAGGTTCCAATCAGAAAGCTTCATGAACAACAGGAAATAACTAATATACTGGATAAGACATCATCAATTATTGAAGGCAGAAGACAAGAATTAGACAAATTAGATGAACTCATCAAAGCCCGATTTGTCGAGATGTTTGAAAATGGTAGTGATGAAAATACTTATAGACTTGAAGAAATTGCAGATATAGTTTCAGGAATAACAAAAGGCAGGAAAACTAAGGAGACCGAATTCAGAGAAGTACCCTACATGGCTGTTTCCAATGTTAAGGACGGATATATCGACTGGACGACAGTAAAAACTATATTGGCTACAGAAGATGAAATAAGACAGTACAAATTAATGCCCAATGATGTACTCATGACTGAAGGCGGTGATCCGGACAAGCTAGGAAGAGGTGCTATTATTTCTAATCCACCAGAAGATTGTATTCATCAGAATCATATCTTCAGAGTAAGGTTGGATGAAAAAAGAGTTTTGCCACGATATTTTTCAGCTTATTTGCAGAGCCCGCAAGCAAAGAAGTATTTTCTAAAAGCAGCAAAACAAACAACAGGAATAGCAAGTATAAATATGACTCAGCTACGAGGATTACCAACAATTATTCCGACAATTGATAGCCAGAGAGAATATGCTGAGTTTTGTAAACAAGTCGACAAATCAAAAGTTGTAGTACAGAAGGCGTTGAATGAAACGCAAACCCTTTTCGATAGCCTAATGCAGGAATATTTTGGATAGGAGAAATCATGAACTGGGATGCAATAACGGGAATAGGAACAATCGGAGCTACTTGTGTCGGAATCATTGGCATATGGTTAAATTTGTATGAAAAAACAAAGAAGTTGCTAATTAAGGCAGAGTATGCACCTCGATTTGTTATATATGCAACTAATGACTCTATGCGGACTGTGATTATAACTAAAATAGTGTTTAGCATTGATACTCATGTCTTTTATGTGGATATCCGTGATGGATTGCAGGAACTCCGTATACAACCAAGCGGAGTAGATAGAATTACCTTTAATGGAAGCAGTGTAGTACAGTCTTATCATAAGGCTGGAATGGAAAAGTTGTGCAATCCGACTGATAAGATAGGTATTACCATTCATGATAATTATAAAAGAAAATACAAGATAAGAACTGATTTGACTATAGGGATGTTTGAAAGTGATTTGTAAATGAGGTTTGCTTATGACTATCACAGCATAAATGATACTTGGTGATATAAAAAGTTGTTTGAGATGTTACGAAAACTGCACTAAAATGTCACTAAAAAGGCATAAAAACTTCATTGTGTATATTTAGGTAAGGCTTTATCATATTATCAAAAACAAGGAGGGAAGGCCATGAGTGATTATAAGATTTCAGTTGGCATTGTGCCAACGGATGCGTACGAAAAAGCAAAAAGAGATATGCTAAAGGCAATAGAGTCAATACGATTGCTTGCTCCTGTTCAACAACAAAAGTTGGCAGAAGAATTACTTGGCACTGTCGGCTTTGCAAACTTTTGTCAATTGCTTGACCGTTATTATAGTCGATGAATGAAATAAGTGGTCTGATTAATTGGAATGCCAAATAGGAGCTTTTTATGGAATATATTTTAAAACTATTTGATATAGAGCTTATTAAATTTAATATTATTGAGAACTTAGCTGATCCGGTGTTGCGGATCACATGGATAAATGAAAAGAAAAAGCATCTACTTCCTTTGGGAATGGAATTAAGCGACAAAGGCCTTGCCTCTTGGATGAAAAACAGAACTATCCCGAAAAACCGGGCATATGTTAATTCTTTCCTCGCAAAGTGCGGACTGAACGCCAACAGACCTATGGATGTTATATCGGTTTGCAGAGGTTTATCATTAAATGATTCATACTGGGTAGTAGAAGAAGGATTT
>CACZBK010000019.1:0-72008 GCA_902779395.1 uncultured Lachnospiraceae bacterium
TGCCATAGTCCGGGAATTCTGCCTTCTTATCTGAAATTTGGATTAATTCACCAATTGCAGTTATCACATTAGCCTTTGCCTTCTCATTTGCACCTCTAACAGCTTTTGTATATTTTGAATGTGTAAACTCATCCGGAAAATCTGATACTATATATACCTTTTCTGCAGTTTCGGCAATCTCATAGTATTCCCCGATATAGTGCATTAATATCTGTTCTATGTCATCCCAATTAATCGATCTTCTTGACTTAAATAAAATATCATTAAGCAAGACTATTTTGTTCCCGTCCGGATCAGTAACAATGTCAATCTTATTTTTTGCTTTCTTTTTTGCAACGAATATCCCCTCAAATTTTATCTGATATGCCAATAATCTCGGGATATATTCCGGTGGAGTCCTCCGCCCCGCTTCCCAGTCTTCCAATGTACGAACAGGGATGCCCGTATGCTCTGAAAACTCCTTGCGTGACATCCCTGTACTTTCTCTCAGCTCTTTTATAGATTTTGCTATATCCATATCGTTACCTCGCATTGCGTGTTTATGGTTAAAGTATACCACGATCAATAGTTGTTCGCAATGCGTGGGCGGATTATAATGGACCTGTTAATTACTCATCCTGTTTCTTCTCAGAATCCTTGATCCTATAGTAATCCTCAGCATCAATCGTAATCTCGATATGATCCTTCGCCGATCTCAGCCTCTCAAGTAAACAACAGACCTCAACGTTATCAGAATTGTCCAAACTCAGTTTCATATCTCTCCCAATAATCGGAAGCTTGAATTCTATGGATTTTAACCACTGCCCGTTAGGCTGGCGTTCCTCATATATCTGAACTTCCTTGATAAGCTTTTCAATAAATGCCCGCTTCTCTGTCTCACTCATTTTTTCATAAAGTTTGTCAAAAAAAATCAGTGCCTTGTATATGTTATCGCCGGACATCTTTTCAGTCAATATTGATCTCCGCTTTGCTTTTGCCTCTGTAAGCAGCGATTCCGTCATGTCCATTTTATCATATGTCCGGTACAGTCTGTCTTCCAGATCTGCCTTTCTACGCTGATAATGTTTATCATCATAGTCTAGCGAATCAAGATCTGACATGATGGCATCTTTATTGGAATAACACTGCCTCAGCTGCTTTTCGTAATTGGCTATTTCCTGATCAAGTGCTGTTGTATCCACTCCCATATTGATCTTCTGCTTCATCATATCGGCAAACTTTTTGTTACTGACAAGTCTCCTGATCACTTCGGCAACAGCCTCATCCAGCATTTCTTCATTGATCTGCTTTTTGTAATCACACTTATGTCCTCTGGTCATGTTGCGGTGCTTACAGCCATAGTAGAAGAAGTCTTTGTACTTCGTTCCATCCTTTCGATGCTTTATGCATTTGTTTCCATACATTCCTGCACCGCAGACAGGGCAACGGACAATTCCCGAAAGCAGGTGCGTTTTCTCACCCTTCACGCGGTTTACATGCTCATACTTTTTCGCCTGCGATATTACTTTTACCTGCGCCTGCTCCCACATTTCTTCAGAAACAATAGCATCATGCAGTCCGTCCACAAGCAGATAATCATCCTGCGGTACCAAATGATAATCATTACGTGTCCCTATCACTTTTTCTGTCTTACGCCTTCCATACGCTATTTTTCCACAATATACCGGGTTCTGAATTATCCATCTGATAAGTGAGGAATCAAATAACGGATTTTTCCCATTCTGTCTGGCTATTTTGTGAATGCCATGATTCTCAAGATACTTCGCAATTCCTGTTGATCCCATATCGGTATTAACATATTGGTCAAATATCACACGGATAGCTTCAGCCTCTTCTTCGTTGATATACAGTTTTCCATCTTTAAGCTCATAACCGTAAGGAGCAAATCCGCCATTCCACTTTCCCTCACGAGCTTTCTGAATCCTACCCTCCATAGTCTGCACGCGGATGTTTTCTCTTTCAATCTCTGCAACAGCAGAAAGAACAGAGATCATAAGTTTTCCCGCGTCTTTGGAAGAATCAATTCCGTCCTCCACACAGATCAGATTCACACCATAATCCTGCATCACCTGAAGCGCCGATAAGACGTCTGCTGCATTTCGCCCGAATCTCGATAGTTTGAACACGAGTACAAAGGATACTCCATCTTTCCCGGATCTGATATCATCCATCATCCTGTTAAATGCTTCCCTTCCCTCTATGGACTTTCCCGATCTTCCTGCGTCTTCGTATTCCCCTGCAATTTCATAACCGTTGTAATCACAGAAAGCTTTCATCTTGGTCTTCTGTGCATCAAGAGAATAGCCATCGATCTGCATTAAAGTAGATACACGGGTATACAGATAGACTTTTGTTTTTTCTTTTCTCATCATACTCCTCTCTATTGCCTCAGATTCGAGGCAATTAATTCAAATATCGTATTGACATCCCATTCTGATATGTGTTAGATTTAACGTAAAGAGAAATGGGTTTTTGCCAAGTAAAGTCTATGACTCCAAAGGGTTGCTCGTTTCTTTTTTTATATCTATAACATCATATAGATACATCTTTCCATTATTGTCATGTCTGATCAGCAATGATGCGTGAAAAACGTTATACCGCTCCAAAATGCCATCTTCTGAAAACACCGGCAAGGCAAACCTCGAATTATAACGGTACCACCCGTATCGTGCATTCCATTGATGTTTATCACCATGGTTTTCTTTAAAATGTTTATCGGTAGCAATCTCTATTAGTTCGGGAATGCCTTGCGCTGCATTTGCCTTCGCTTTTGCTGCTGCTCCCTTTAGCCCCCTCGTATATTTAGATCCCGTATACTCATCCGGGAGTTTATTCCCTATGTATATGATATCTTCCGAAGATGTGATCTGATAAAACTGTCCGACATATTCTTCAAGATACCCCTTTACATCATCCCAATCAACAGAACGCTTCCCCTTAAACCGGATATCATTTATGCATACAAGCTTCTTACCCTTATTATCTGTAATGATCTCGACATTTCTATCCATTTCCTACTCCTTCGTATTCTGCAGCATACTCACATATGCCAGCAACCGTTTCTTTTTTGCTTCAGACAGATCATGACATTCCTTCATGATCTGTATTTCAATATCGTCCGCGCTTATCGAATGGTCATTTTCCGGCTCCTCATCATTTTGCTTTCCTGCAAGTAGCTCCTCCGGTGTGATCTGCAGTGCTTCACATATGACCATGATCTTGTCTGCTCCCGGATTCGTATTCCTTCTTTGCCAGTCAAAGATCGTATGCCTTGATATACCGGTCATCCTCGACAGTTCGGGCATTGATATATTCTTTTCCTTCATAATCTTAAAAAGTCTCTCACCTATTGTCATAACCGGCCTCCCTGTATGGTATTGTTGGCATATACCAACAATACCATATCACTGCCTTTTACGCAAGAAGATTATCCTTCCTTTTTGTGAATCCGCTCAGCTCTCAACTACCTGTAAGTACATATTCCATAAAGATCCACTCTTTCAGATCTCTGTTTCTCCTTACGGTGTATCTCTTATATGCTTCCTTCATTGATCTTACCCGAAGGAACTTATCTGGATCCGGTAACTCTTCAAATCTGATCTCGTATGCATATTTTGCGATCAGCTCTGCTAACAGATCTGCCAGCGGTTTCCATTCATCCGGGTTGTTAACTGTTACTCCTATCTTCATCATCCCCTTTCGTTATTTTATGATTATCAATCTTCTCAAGCAGTGCATCGCGGGCCCGCGGTGCGATTTTTGCTTGTTGGAGCATAGCCCCAAACCCTGAGAACCTCACATCCGTTCGGAGCTGCGCATCACAAATTGTGATGCTGATCCCTGTCCAACAGATTGCTAAGACCTTGATAGACCTTTTTGATCGCCTGCCAGATCTTTTCATGCTGTGTCTTAAGCTCTCTGATGTCATCTATATAGATGCTCCCGGTCTCATTTGCTTTTTTTGCATACTGGTTTACGTTGTTTGCATTGATCCGCATCAGTCTGGTGACCTCTTTAAGCTCACTCAGATCCAGCCTGATGATATAGCCGTCGATGGCCATCTTGCGGATGTAAGCGGACATGTTCTTTACCCCTGCAAGCTTCATCTTTTCTTCGATCAGCTTACGTTCTTCGGGTTTGACCCATACCCTAATCCTGTCTGTGTACTCCTTCATTCCTTTTCCTCCTTGTCTCGTTTTGCGTCATATTCTCCGTAGTGTGTTCCTGGCAGGTAACCTCTGGTTTCTTTAGCCCCATGGACTGTGCCGTTTCTCACCCCCTGGCTCGCTCCGTCATTTGACATCCTCGCTTAGCTTCCCCGAAGTGGTATCCACACGGTATGCTCATTCGGTTTTCTTTTTTGTCTGCTGTTAATCGGATTCTAGACTTTTCAGAGGGCCCGTCCCGTATATCCGAAAGGCAGGATTTTTTGGAGATTTTTAATAATTTCCACGAACACGGAAAAAGCTGTTGACGATGGATTGCATAAAGGCTATAATCGAAAAAAGAACAGGCGTTCGATTTAAAAAGGGAGAAAAACGATGAAATGTAAGTTATCCATTCAGGAAAGACTGAAGGATCTGAGATTGGAAAAAGGTCTGACTTTAGAAGAACTGGGAAAGGCAACCGGTCTGTCGAAGTCTGCCCTGGGCAGTTATGAAAGTAACGATTATAAAGATATCTCCCATACGGCTATGATCATACTTGCTAAGTTCTACGGTGTGAGTACAGATTATCTTATGGGGTTAACGGAGAACCGGATAGCAGAAAACTGTGAGCTCTCGGAACTCAATCTTGATGATAATACCATCGGGATCTTAAAAGAACGTGTGATAAACAACAGACTGCTCTGTGAGATCATAAAACATCCTGACTTTTGGAAGTTCATGAGCGACACCGAGATATATGTCGACAGCCTTGCTTCCATGCAGATAAACAATCTCAATTCTTTTGTTGCTATAATGCGTGCAAAGATACTGCTTAAGAATAAGGTTCCGGATTCAGAACGCTATATTCAGACACTCAAAGCCTGTGAGATCGATGAGAATGATTATTTCATCAAGTGCATCTGCGATGATCTTACAAAGATCGTTGAAGATATCAGGGATGATCACCGCAAAGATGCCGAGACGGGGGATGATAACAATCCGCTGAGTGAGGTTATCGATTTCGAAAAGGAATATAAAACAGCTACAGATCCGATGAAGGCTACACTTTCAACCCTTGGAAAACAGCTGGGGATGAATTTTAACAAAATGGATCCGGCAGAGGTCCAGTTTTTTACCGGGATCGTTGAAAAGTATTCCAGTGTATATAAAAAAATGCTACACCCGAGAGGGCGCGGCAAAAAAGCTGCAGGTTTTTGACAGCATCCAGCGCCACGAAGTGGTGCGTAGCCCGGTCAACGAAGTTGAACGTTTGAAGGGATTGGGAGCAACTCCCAACGCGTGAAGTGCGTTTGTATTACAAATGCACTGCTCGCGAAGTTGCGTCTCCGGCTGGCAGGCATTTTTGAAAAAAATGACTTTGTCCAGACAGAGACACTGCTTGCGAAGATGTATATCGGATCAACATATAGTTATTCTGACAGTAAAAATCTCGTTATTTATATCTGCTTCTACTTTCCATCCATGCCTCTGACAAAGCAGCTTCACTACATACAACCCAAGTCCGCTGCCTCCTGATGTTCTGGCACTCATACGGTAAAACGGTTCAAATATTCTCTCTATATTCACAGAAGAATTATCCTTGAGTATATTACTCATACAGAGCACGGCATCCTCCTCTTCCTGTTTCAGGGCGACGCCAAAATATGATGATGAGTATTTCTGCGCATTGGACATCAAGTTATTTAAGATCCTTTTCAGGTAATGCGGATCAGCTTCGATTAAAATACCGTCAGGAATATCAAAATCCGTACGGATACTTCCTTCCGCTATCCAGGAATGCTGTTCAAGCAGCATTTCTGTCAGGATATTGCTGAGATTTACCTCTTCACATTGCAGTTCACCGGTATTGCTTTCAATCTTGGTAAGCTCAAAGAATTCATCTGATAGTTCTTTCAGGTACAGGTTTTTCTGCGTGGCGATACTTAAGTATTCCGCAGTCTTCCCGGACAGTTCGCCGCTTTTCTCTATCATCTGCAGATAGCCTAAAGATGCAGTAAGTGGAGTTCGAAAATCATGTGAAATACCTGAAATAACCACGCCAAGCCGTTTTTTATTTTGCTCAAATTCATTTTCCAGCTGCTGTCGCATTTCTGTATGTTCATTGAGTCTGATCGCAAGTTCCGCAATATCTTTATCTGAATCAGTAACCTTTATAGGCTGCCTGTAATCATTACTTTTAAGCTTTTCCAGCTCCTGTGAAAAACGTCTGATATTAGCTTTAAGCAAAATATATTTCCATGCAGTTAACAACAGCAGTACAAAGAGGCACACGCAAATTATCATGAAAAACCATTCCATTGCATACACCTCCTGTTTTATCGAAGAATAGTTTTAATCTCTTCACTTATCCTTTTTAGAAGATTTTATCATGATCGCACCTCTCTCAGAGTCTGTGCGGTTCAAGGTCAATCTTCCTCTTCAGCGTAACAAAACCGATACAATAATATAATGCACAGGATATAACCGCAGAAACAATAACCTTGATGATAAAGCCATCGTTGATCTTGCCGGCAAGCAAAAGGCCCTGTTCATATACGAATACAGACAAAGGTGAGTGCGAAAGCGTTTCCGGATCCGTGCCGCCAAGCATCATCAGCATGATACTGAATAGTGGAGCAAATGATATTTTTTTAAACAATGGGCTTAGAAAGACTATCCCCAATACTGCCCTTAGGGTCATTACTCCAAAAAGTACCAGTCTTAATCCTGTCTCAGCACTATTATCAAAAAAGAGACTAACTACGCTAACTCCTATAAGGAACAACAGCGTAAACGGAAGATATGCGACAGTTCTTCCAAGGATGATCTGGTGAGGCTTAAACCCCGCCATAATTTCATACATCTGAATTCTCTCATCGTATTGATATGTGATAAGAAATGCCGGAAGCGCAGAAGCAAACGCCAGCCCAACTGAACTTCCATTAGCAAATCCTTCCGCAGCCGTTTCGCTTGTTAAAAGCAATATGAAGAGAAAAAAGATCGGTACCGTCAGGCATCCCATTGCTATCCAAGCTCGTTTTTTTACAAGTAACCACTGAGTTCTGATAATGTTATTCATACCTGTCCACCCACCCTTTCCAGATAATAATCCTCTAAGCTCTGACCTTCTTCATTCAGCCTTGTAATAACAAGGCCGCTGTCTGTAAGGGTTTGGGAGATATTATGAATTTCATCTATTTTTTCAAAGA
Organism: uncultured Lachnospiraceae bacterium; assembly: GCA_902779395.1. GTDB lineage: Bacteria > Bacillota > Clostridia > Lachnospirales > Lachnospiraceae > NK4A136. The sequence goes on from CACZBK010000019.1 coordinate 7,358, forward strand.
CATGGATTTCCTCACCGTGAATAACCTTATAATCACGAATAGATAACTTATCTTCCAGAATTGCTGCGGTTTTATTGATATCATCCGTACGCAGGGTGATATGATTTCTGCACTTTACAAGCAGCTCTTCACGACTTAAGTTTTCGATAAGCTTTCCATGGCTGATAATGGAGAAATCAGTACAAAGCTCTGACAGCTCTGAAAGAAGATGACTGGAAATAAGAACTGTTACACCCCAGTCCTCCTGCATACGCCTGATAAGCTGCCTTATCTCTACGATGCCTTCAGGATCCAGACCGTTCACAGGCTCATCGAGCACCATGATCTCCGGTTTGGGTAGAAGAGCCATGCCAATCCCAAGACGCTGCTTCATACCAAGAGAAAACTTATCTGCTTTCTTTTTCTCTGTGCCCGCAAGTCCCACAAGCTCCAGGATTTCATCAACACGTTTTTCGTCGGGATAACCTCTTAAACAGCAGACATATTTGAGATTATCACGCGCCGTAAGAGAGCCTGATATAATAGGCTGCTCGATCATAAAGCTCATTCTCGCACGGGAATCATCGAGATTATCAGGGCTTCCAAAAAACTCAAGTGAACCCAGTGACGGGAACATGATCCCTGCCATTATTTTCATGATTGTTGTCTTGCCTGCACCATTCGGACCTATCAGTCCGCAGATATGCCCCTGCTTCACAGATAAGCTGTAATCATGCAGAACTTCCTGTTTTTTATAGGACTTGCAAAGCGCTTTGACGTTTATCACCTTATCATCCATAAACATCGCCCCTTTCACTTTTGATATCACAATCCTAACTGACAACTGTAAAGAAAAGGTTAAGTGAAAGGTAAAGAAAGAGTTAAGTTACCAGACGATAGCCCATTCCCCATACTGTTTCAATATATTCATTCCCTTCATCATACTTTTTCAGCTTTGAACGTATATTACTCATGTGGACTTTTATGGTATTATCATCAGTAAGATAATCCTCACCCCATACGCTTTCAAACAGATTGACTTTAGACCAAAGCTTTGTCGGATTACCAAGCATCAGTTTCAATATTGCAAATTCCTTGCTTGTAAGTACAAGATTGTTTCCGCTGATACTTGCAATTCCGGCTGTTATGTCAAGTGTCAGATTTTTGTAGTTTAGTACAGTGTTTTCAGGTATGCCTGATGATTTTCCTTCATATCTTCTTATGACTGCCTCTATACGAACAAGCAATTCATCCAGATCAAATGGCTTTGTGAGATAATCATCCGCACCCATTCGTATCAGATCGATCTTTGAACATGTTTCACTCTTTGCGGATACAACAATAACCGGAGTATCCGAAAACTCTCTGATCTTCTTTAATACCATATCTCCGCTTTGAAACGGGAGCATCAGATCAAGTATTAGCAATGAAATATCGCTTTGTTCACGAGTAATACGAACTGCACCATATCCGTTATATGCAGATTGTGTTTCATAACCCTGTGAAGAAAGATAGTCAGAGATCATACGACTGATCTCTATGTCATCCTCAACGATCAATATCTTTTTCATAATATGCCTCATAAACCTGTGCTTTCTCGAACTTAAACCTGATCATGAATTCTACGCTTAAATCATCTGAAAATGCCTCATGGCATCCTCTATCGCCTTAACCTTCTCTTCCGGACATCCCGGCTGTTTACTATCAGAAGACTTGGGCTTGTTATAGTTTTCCCGCTCGATGATCCCGTGCTTCTGTTTCACCTGGGCAATATTCAGATTTGTCACATGAAATCCGTACTTCTCCTGCACCCAGTCCTGTATCTCCTTGTATGTAGCCTTGGCTTCCGCACTTGTCAGATCCAGCTCGTCCATATCCACCTTAACCTCGATGTGATGCTTTGCCTCAGAAAGTTTGGACAAAAGAGCAACCGTCTCAATATTCCCCGTAAAAGGGAACATGTCTACCATACCCCAGCGGATGATACGATAACCGGCCGAAGTAATGGCGACCATGTCGCGCTCGAGACTGGTAGGCTTGCAGGAAATGTAGACCAGGCTGTCCACGCCGTAATCAAGTATCTTCTTTAAGGCCTTTGGATTGATGCCGTCACGGGGCGGATCAAGGATAATATAGTCCGGCTTATCACTGATATCATCCAAAGCTTTCAATACATCGTCAGCGATAAACTCACAATTGGAGATGCCGTTAAGCTTTGCATTCTCACGGGCAGCTTCTACGGCTTCCTCCACTATTTCCACCGCTATGACCTTCTCTGCTGCCGGGCTGATCATCTGGGATATCGTGCCCGTGCCGCTGTACAGATCAAATACAGTCCCCTTAACGCCTTCCTGCATAAGATATTCCCGTACCAGTGAGTACAGCCTCTCCGCTCCCGCGCTGTTGGTCTGGAAGAACGAGAAAGGCGATATCCTGAACTTAAGCCCCAGCAGTTCCTCTGTAATGTATTCGCTCCCGTCAAGCAATACCAGACGGTCGCACTTAACAGCATCAGCAAACGCATCGTTTATTATGTGCAGCACCGATGCAAGCTTTCCCTCAAACTTACACTTCTTAAGGCCTGCGCACCATTCTACAGCCAGCGCTTCGTCCATCTCCGATGTGGTGACCAGCCCCGCCATTATCTCCCCGCCGGCATGGGACTTACGCAGCAGCAGATGCCGCAGTATCCCCGTATGCCTCATCCTGTGGTAATGCGGTACGCCACGCTCTTTAAAAAAGTTTAAAGTATAGTCAAGTATCACGCCAAAATCCGCAGGTGCTATCACACAGCCGGGTACGTTTAAGATATCATAAAAACTCCCTCTCTTATGAAGCCCCACAGCCAGAGGCCCGTCCATATACTCATCGCCGAAAGTGTACTCCATCTTATTACGGTATCCCTTATAAGAAGGACTGTGTATCACCCCGTCATACACCGCATCTGCGGTATAGTTTCCCAGAAGGCGCTTTATCTGCGCCTCTTTAACCTTTACGCTCTCTTCATAAGGGAAGCCCTGGTACAGACAGCCGCCGCAGATACCGCTGTATTCACATTTATCCGCGCCGGCTTCGCATAACGCAGGACTCAGCACCTCGATCTGACGGCCTTCCGCTTTACCGCCGCGCTTCTTATTAACCATAAAGGATATTCTGCGGCCCGGAAGGGCGTCTTTTACATGGGCATACTCTGTCCCTTCTTCAGTTTCTACACGCACCACTCCCTTATTGGGAAAATCCATGCGTTCTACATAGCCTTCGTATATATTGCCTTTTTTCATTGAACCCTCACATTCTATCAAGATCCTTCGGGCTGCGTCCTCAGATGACCAAGTCACAAGAAGGGGCCCGCCTTTTAGTATCAGGAGGGACCCGCAGCAGTATAACATAAAAAGAAAGCAGACCACAGCTACTGCGCGATCTGCTTTCAGATAATTCATAATAACATTAGCGATTATTCAGCGTCAGACTTCTTGGACTCGTCAACTACCAGATCATCATCATCAAAGAAATCATCATCGAAATCGTCATCAAAATCATCATCAAAATCATCAAGATAATCAGGAGTCATGAACTTATAAACCGCATATGCTATAGCAGCCACTACAGCTACAAGCCCGATTATGATCAGAACAGTCTTTAATGTAGACTTCTTTTCCTTTACCTCGATGACCGGTTCTGCCTTCTTGTTGAGCAGATCATTAAGCTTTACTGCTGCCAGAACGTCTTCAACTTTGCTTGCCATTATTTTTCCTCCTAGTACTTTCTATAATTCCGGCACACCAGCCGGTAAAATACATTTTTTTCTTAACTCATGTCATTATAGCACAATATTTAGGGTTTATCCACAGATTTTTTAAAAATTCTCTCATATTTTTTGCAGCTTGGCGAAAGCGGCATACATTACCTTCTGGCCCGCCTCATCAAACATAACGGTAACCTGATAATCTCTGGGCTTCTGCAATATCTCCAGAACAGTCCCGTCACCATATTTAACATGATGAACCCGGTCTCCCACAGAATAATCGGGCTCTGCAAAAGTCAATTCTGCCACCTTTGAAAGAGTTATGGGGGCTTTAGGCGCAGTCAATGGTGCCCGGGGAACCACAGTCTTTTTTTTGGGTGGTATATATCCTCCAAGGTCATCATCATCCATATTGAACGGCATCTCCTTAAAATGCCGTCTCGGTGCATCATCATCGGCAAAACTGAACCGTCCGCGGCTCACACTCTCTCCTTCCCGCTCCAGCAGCTCCTCCGGAATCTCCGATACAAAACGGCTCACGGGATTGAAGCTGGTCTCACCATGCGTCATACGGCTTCTGGCAGCGCTTATGTTAAGCACATCCTTTGCCCTGGTGATAGCCACATACGCCAGTCTGCGCTCTTCCTCCATGTCCTCGCGGCTGTCGCTGTTTATGGTCATATAGCCCGGGAACACGCCGTCTTCCATGCCGGCCAGCCATACACGCGGGAATTCAAGGCCTTTTGCGGAATGTACCGTCATCAGCAGCACACGGCTGCTTTCCGAATCTGCATTATCCAGATCCGATACCAGTGCGACCTCCTCAAGCAAAGCCGAGAGCGTTCCTTCCGGATTCTCTTCCTCAAATACTGCTATACGGTTTATGAATTCCTCGATATTTTCTATGCGCTCCTGTGCATCATCTTCATCGGAATCCCTTATCTCATCCAGATACCCCGTTTCATCCAGCAGATTTTTTGTTGTCTCCAATATACCATAATCATCAAGCGCCGCCTTATAGGAACGTATCATCTTAGCAAATGCCATTATCTTATCACCGGCTTTCCCTATGCCCGGTATATCGCGGGCGCGGCTGCAGGCTTCAAAAAAATCTATGTTATTAACATCAGCATAATCAGCCACCTTCTGAACGGATGTGGCTCCTATCCCCCTCCTTGGAACATTTATTATACGGCGTACCGCCAGGTCATCCTTAGCATTATCTATGGTCTTAAGATATGCCAGAACGTCCTTTATCTCTTTTCTTGCATAGAAGTTTATGCCTCCGACGATGTAATAGGGAACATTCTCGTGAACAAAAGCCTCTTCAAACTCCCGGGACTGCGCATTGGTACGGTACAGTATCGCACAGTCTTTCCAGTCAGCCTCCCCTTTGCGGTGCAGGCGGCAGATCTCGCTTACTATTTCCTGCGCTTCTTCACGTCCGCTGCCATACTGCGTAAAGTGTACAGGTTCATCAGCCCGTCTGTCGGTCCAGAGCGCCTTAGACTTCCTCCCCTTATTGTTCCTTATGACAGCATTTGCCGCATCCAGGATATTCTTCGTGCTGCGGTAATTCTGTTCCAGTTTTATTACCTTTGCTCCATGGAAAACATTCTCAAAATTGAGGATGTTCATAATATTGGCGCCGCGGAACTTATAGATGGACTGATCGTCATCACCAACCACACAGATATTTTTCCTCTGTCCGGCCAGCAGGCGGACCAGCTCAAACTGCGCATTGTTGGTATCCTGATACTCATCAACGCAGATGTAGCGGAAACGGTCCTGATAATATTTCAGGACCTCGGGGCAGGCCTTGAACAGATGCACGGTCATACGGATCAGATCATCAAAATCCAGTGCATTGTTCTTAAAGAGCGCCTCCTGATATTCGGTATATGCTTCAACAAAGCGTTTCTTCCCAAAGTCATGCTCATTTATCTCCGCGTATTCCTTCGGCCCTATCAGCTCATTCTTCGCATTCGATATCTCACGCAAGACCGTAGCTTCCCTGATCTGCTTTGGATCAAACTTAAGCTTTTTAAACACTGCCTTCATTACGGATTTCGAATCATCCGTATCGTATATGGTAAAGCTGTTGTCATAACCTATCTCATGGATATGCCTGCGCAGTATGCGCACGCATGATGAATGGAAGGTCATTACCCACACACCTTCAGCACCTTCGCCAACTATCTTGTCAACCCTCTCACGCATCTCGCCGGCTGCCTTATTAGTAAAGGTTATAGCCATGATATTCCACGGGTTAACACCGCATTCCTTTATCAGATATGCTATGCGGTGGGTCACGGTCTTGGTCTTTCCCGATCCCGCACCTGCGATTATCAGCAGCGGCCCGTCCACATGCTCAGCTGCCTCACGCTGCCTGTCGTTTAATTCATCCAGTAATCCCATCAAAACACCTCAAAATCTATTACATATATTTCCTACAATATCCCTGTCATTATACCAGCAATTATCACCGTTGCACAGAGCAGTTTATACCCTATGCCTTTTTCCTTAAAAACAAGCCTGCCTCCTATTATCGTCACTATGCAGCCCGACTGCTTTATCAGCGTCATCACGGTCACCTTTGAATCGGGTATCTGATTGGCCATGAAAAGTGCACGGTCCGCCAGTATGAAAATAAAACTAAGTATCCATATCCAGTAATTCTTTATGGTCTTTTTCCAATCCATATGCGTGCGGCTTATCAGAATATATGCCGCATAGAAAAGTGTCAGGAACAGCATATACCAGAATTGAAGATCCACAGGTTTGATATCTTTAGTCAGGATCTTATCCATGGTGCCCGATACCGCATTTAAGAAAGCGGATGCAAAAGACATCAGAACGAACACCCACATCCGCCCTTTATTCTTCGATTTATCCGCTGTTTCTGCTTTCACCTTTTCTTCATCGCTCTGCGCCTTTGCACCATACAGCTTAAAATGCACCTTATCCTCAAAACGAAGAGCGAAAAGGCCTGCTGCCACAAGGCACATCCCAATGATACGCGCCGGACTCAGCACCTCTTTAAGAAGGAACACTCCCAACAGCATCGAGAAGATAACGCGCGAAAGATCCAGCAGCCCGTACAGGCTCACAGGTATCTCCTTGATGGCTTTGAAACTGCAGATCCACGCCACAAATATCACAAAGGATTTGAGCGCGACCATAAGCATGAGTGAGGGCTCAACAACGCTTACCTCTCCCACATCCGGCAGGAGCATCACAAAGCCTATCAGAGTATAAAAGAAAAGTACCTCCATTACGGTACTTTTCTCTAAGGATTTCTTTTTTACTATCTCACGCAGACCCTTTACCACTCCGTAAAACAGGGTCAGCAACATCCATAACATTTTTATAACACCTTATTTCTTAAGCGGCGACTCCCTGTAGATGATATCTTCCCTGGAAGGGCCGTTGGATATCATGGTGATGGGATAACCTATCTGCTGTTCAACAAACTCAATATACTTACGGCAATTCTCGGGAAGTTCCTCATATTTACGGATACCGCTTATATCACAGTTCCAGCCGGGAAGAGTCTTCCAAACGGGCTTAGCCTTGTTAAGCAGATGCGTAACGGGGAAATCCGTTGTCACATTTCCGTTTATCTCATAACCTACGCATACAGGGATCTCTTTAAGATAGCCCAGCACATCCAGCACGGTAAACGCCACATCGGTAGTACCCTGCAGCCTGCAGCCGTACTTGGATGCCACCGCATCAAACCAGCCCACACGTCTGGGGCGTCCTGTGGTAGCGCCGTATTCACCGCCGTCTCCGCCGCGGTTACGCAGTTCCTCTGCCTCATCACCGAATATCTCGGATACGAAATCACCGCCGCCTACTGCGGATGAATAAGCCTTACATACGGTCACAACCTGCTTTATCTCATAGGGAGGCACGCCTGCGCCTACAGCGCCGTATGCAGCTATGGTATTTGAACTGGTGACCATGGGATAGATTCCGTGATCGGTATCCTTAAGCGTGCCCAGCTGGCCTTCCAGCAGTATGGTCTTGCCTTCTTTAAGCGCACTGCATAGGAACGCGCTCACATCGCCCACATAGGGCTCAACCATCTTTTTATATTCCATAAGAGTATCATAAAGCGCGTTCTCATCGATCAGCGGCTTATGATAAAGATGCTCCAAGAGCACGTTTTTCTGTACGATCACGCGCTTTATCTTATCCCTTAAAAGCTCCTCATCTTCAAAGAGCTCGTTGACCTGGAAACCGGTCTTTGCGAATTTATCCGAATAAAAAGGAGCTATGCCGGACTTGGTCGATCCGAATGCCGCGCCTTTTAAACGTTCTTCCTCATACTCATCAAACTTGATATGATAGGGCATAACTATCTGAGCCCTGTCGCTTATCATTATCTTAGGCATGGGTACATTCCTGTCCGTGATGGACTTTACTTCCTCAAAAAACTTGGGGACATTGAGCGCCACGCCGTTTCCTATCACCGATGTGGTATGTCCATAAAACACACCCGAAGGCAGGGTATGAAGTGCAAACTTACCGTATTGGTTCTTTATGGTATGTCCCGCATTTGCTCCGCCCTGAAAGCGTACTACTATGTCGGCATCCTGTGCCAGCATATCGGTTATCTTACCTTTTCCCTCGTCACCCCAGTTAGCACCTACTACTGCTTTTACCATTGCTTTATCCTCCGTTAATGAATGGCTTCAAATGTTTATCTCCGGGCACAAAACCCGGAGATATCACGATCAGTTGGTATAGTTATCAAAATATCCCTGAACCAGGACTACAGGGGTTCCCTTATCTCCCGATCCTGAAGTCAGGTCGCAGAGTGATCCGATAAGGTCGGTGAGCTGTCTGGGAGTGGTTCCCTCGCTGGCCATCTTGCCTACCAGATTTGCATCCTTTGCCCTGATGCTGTCGGATATCGCCTTCTTGAGTTCCTCACCCGAAAGGTTTGCAAAATCATTGTCAGCAAGATATTTAAGCTTAAGCTCGTTGGGTGTTCCGACAAGTCCGTCGGTGAACGCAGGTGATACAACCGGATCCGCAAGTTCCCAGATCTTTCCCTGGGGATCTTTGAATGCGCCGTCGCCGTATACCATTACTTCTACATGCTTTCCGGTCTTGTCGAGCACTCTCTTCTGGATATCAAGTACCAGATCCTTACACTCTCTGGGGAAAAGCTTGACCGTATCTTCGGTAGCCTTGTTCGAACCCAGCAGACCGTATTTTTCATTGCATCCGCTTCCGTTTACCGGAGCGTTCATTATCTCATCAAGACCAAATACCTTTTCGGCTCCGGCAGCCAGAAGTATCCTCTTTGTGCGGACTCTCGTATGGATATCGCAGTTGATAACATTCTTTGTATAGTCCAGTATCGCCTTAGCCCGATTTGCAAAGATTATCTCAACTTCGGCGCCTGCCTCTTTGATCAGGTCACTGTAATAAGCCACGTAATCCACTCCTGTGAACTCGTGCACCCCGTATCCGAAAAGCTCACGGTATTTTTCAAGGCTCAGCACATCACTGTAAGGATTAACGCCGGCCTCATCTATCTTATCTATATTGACAAGGCAGTTTCCCACCTCATCCGAAGGATAGGAAAGCATCAGCACTATCTTCTTCGCTCCCATAGCGATGCCCTTAAGACATATCGCGAAACGGTTGCGTGAAAGTATGGGAAAGATAACGCCGACGGTCTCTCCACCAAGTTTATTCTTAACATCTTCCGCTATATCATTTACACTGCAGTAATTTCCCTGTGAACGAGCTACTACAGATTCGGTGATCGCTATGACATCACGGTCACGCATTGAGAAACCTTCCGAATCAGCTGCGCCCAGCACGCTGTCTGTCACTATCTGCGCCAGATCGTCGCCCTGACGGATTATAGGGCAGCGTATGCCTCTTGATACAGTACCTACTCTTCTTTCTTCTGACATTTTTTCCTCCTGTATACATTCCCCATTAAAACAATTGATGCAGCCGTTTTTCACTATTGAAAAAACGGACAATGATAATTATAATCAAAGCAGCAATATAAGTAAAACAGAATATTTTAATATCTGACATAAGTATTTTTAATATCTCAAAGGAGGTAATATGAAGGCCAAGCTGGAGCATTATAAGATATTTAAGGCAGTTGCGGACAACGGTAACATCTCAACTACCGCCAAAGAACTGTACTTAAGCCAGTCTGCCATAAGCCAGTCAGTTAAGACCCTGGAGGATTCCCTTGGGGTAAAACTCTTTTCACGCACTCCAAGGGGCGTGCAGCTTACAAACGACGGTCATACGCTCTATGAATATGTATCCGGCGCGCTCTCGCTGCTGGAGACAGGCGAAGTGCGCCTCAACGAATCAAGGGAGCTGGTGCGCGGCGAACTTACCATAGGCGCCAGCAACACCCTGACAGAATGCTATCTGTTAAAATACCTGAAACAGTATCACCGCATATATCCCGGAGTTAAGGTACGTATATTAAACGGCACTTCAAAGCGCGTTATGAGCTTTCTGAACAACGGTACGGTAGATATAGCTTTTGCAACCACGAACGAAAGAGATAAACGCTTCGAATCCTATATGTGCTTTAAAACGCATACAGCATTCGTAGCTGCTGCAGATTATCCCATCGACTTCTCAAAGACCTACAGCTTAAAGGAGATATCCTCCCTGCCCCTCATTCTCCTCGAAAAAGAGGCGGGATCACGCCGTTTCCTTGAGGATTGTTTTCTGAAAAAGGGACTGCGGCTGGAGCCGGAAATAGAACTGGCAAGCTACGAACTTCTTATATCGCTGGCCGGGATAGGTCTGGGAATAGCCGGTATCACCGAAGAATTTTCCGGAGAAGCACTGGATAAAGGCATAGTAAAGCGTCTTAACTTAAGCACCTCCCTTCCGGAGCGTGCCGTGAGCATGCTGTCCCCCAAAAACGGCGAAGTCAGCATGGCTGCCCGTAAATTCATGGAGCTGATACGCAGCGCGGATTAAAAACCTGTTTTTATCGATCAATACCGTTCTGCCGATTTACTATACCCTGCCCGTTATGATATAATCCTGTAATGTAAGGATCTGTCTGTTTACAGCCGTTACAGTAACACTCAGTAACAGCTTTAACGGCCGCAATAGGAGTTATTTTATGAGAATTTCTTTTGATCTGGATGAGGTACTGTTTGTCGATCCCGATACTTTCGATACCGAGCCCCCTCTGCGTTTCCCCTTAAACCGTGTGTTCAGCGAACGTCTCCGGAAGGGCACGGTAGATCTGATCCACGAGCTCCAGTCCCGTGGGTTTGAAGTCTGGATATATACTTCATCTTTCCGCGCTGATGTCTATATCCGTAATCTTTTCAGGCATTACGGAATTAAGTTCAACGGTATCATCAATGGCTACAGGCATAATGCCGAGGTACAGCGCGGCCGGAGCGAGATATTGCCCCAGAAGATGCCCGGCCACTACCACATATCACTGCATGTGGATGACGAAGAAGCTATCATCGCCAATGCCCGCAGCTTTGGTTTTAAAGTCTTAAGGGTATGCGAACCCGACGAACACTGGGCAGAAAAAGTCCTGGCAGAAGCAGACCGGATACGCAAGCTTGAAGAAGCGGCTGAAAGGCAAAGGAGGGGCAGATGAGCTGGAGCAGTGATTTTCTTGAACGTGTCCGCAATGACATAAAAACATATAAAGACCGGCGGGACATGGTCAGAGTAAACATCCTCGTGCGGCTGATGGTGCATAAGCTTCCGCCCGAAATGCTTAGGCCCAACCCGGACGATGAATTTACTTTTGACAATATCGGACCTAACGAACGTATTATACAGGGTTATTGTGAAGTAATACGCAGAAACCAGCGATATGATGAGGATATATTTCCCGAGCCTATCATAATACAGAGGATGCAGATCGGAGGATACATGATACTTAACGGCCATCACCGCTGGGCCGCCGCCCTGCACGAAAAGATCCCTCTGGTACGTGTAGCTGTAGTAAATCCCCGGAAAAAAGGAGATAAATAAATGAAGGATAACAGCTTAAAAAGATTCATCAAAGTCATTCTCCTGATCGGAGCCGGCTTTCTGATAAATGATATCATAGAGCTCGCCATACGTTACTTTAAAGAGCGCATAGCCCTGCGTGACTATATCGAAAAAGAGTTAGATAAACGCTCTAAAACAGATCCTTCCAAAAGCAGCCTGCGGGACGTTGAACGCATGGCTGAATACGTCGAAGCGATGCTGTTAAAAAACGGTGCCGAGCAGGTCTTTACCTCCGGCGAGGAAAAATACAAACTAAGACGAACATATAAATTTAACGGCGCATACTATCGCATGAGCATCTCTGAGATCGATGGCGAACCCTTCCTTATCGCCAATGCCACAGATGATTCCGAATACGCCGATATAGGCATCATGGAGGAGATCGGCGCCTTCTCACCTGCCCTGTCCGAAAGCGAGCTTGAACACGAGGTCCGCTGCCTTCTGGAGCTCGAAGACTATGAAGTGTGAGGACAGAAGGACCGTCCCCCTGTCCTCTTTTTTTGCATTTGAATATATACAGGTCTTATATTATAATGTGCTCGTTGTTTTTTAGAATAATGATCCTAAGGAGGAGAGATAAATGCCTACAGACATCTACACAAGTCCCTTATCCGAGCGCTATGCCGGAAAGGACATGCAGTACATTTTTTCACAGGATATGAAATTCAGGACCTGGCGCCGTTTATGGATAGCCCTGGCCGAAACAGAGATGGAGCTGGGCCTTACTCAGATCACTCCCGAGATGATCGAAGAGCTCAAAGCCAATAAAGACAATATCAACTATGATGATGCCCGTGCACGCGAAAAAGAAGTACGCCATGATGTAATGAGCCATGTATATGCATACGGCCTGCAGTGTCCCAAGGCAAAGGGCATAATCCATCTGGGCGCAACCTCCTGCTATGTGGGTGATAACACCGATATCATAGTGATGAAAGAAGCACTTAAGCTGATAAAGAAAAAGCTCGTGTGCGTTATCGATGAACTTGCTAAATTTGCCAGGGAATACAAGGATCTGCCCACTCTGGCATTTACCCATTTCCAGCCTGCTCAGCCTACCACGGTCGGCAAGCGTGCTACCCTCTGGATCAACGAATTCATGATAGATCTGGAGGATCTTAATTATGTATCAGGCAGCTTAAAGCTCTTAGGCTCAAAGGGTACCACCGGTACACAGGCCAGCTTCCGTGAGCTGTTTAACGATGACGATGATACCATCGATAAGATCGATCCGATGATCGCAGAAAAGATGGGCTTTGAGTCCTGCTATCCCGTTTCCGGACAGACCTATTCACGCAAGGTTGACACCCGTGTTCTCAACATACTTGCAGGCATTGCTGCTTCAGCCCACAAGATGAGTAACGACATCCGCCTGCTCCAGCATTTAAAGGAGGTTGAGGAACCCTTCGAAAAGTCACAGATTGGTTCTTCCGCTATGGCTTACAAGCGCAATCCCATGAGAAGCGAGCGCATCGCTTCCCTTTCAAGATATGTGATAATCGACGCTTTGAACCCTGCGATCACTTCCGCTACTCAGTGGTTTGAGCGCACACTGGATGATTCCGCAAACAAGCGCATCTCCATCGCCGAAGCTTTCCTTGCAACAGACGGTATCCTTGAGCTCTGCCTTAACGTAGTGGACGGACTGGTTGTTAATGATAAGGTGGTCAACAAGCATCTGATGGCTGAACTGCCCTTCATGGCTACAGAGAATCTGATGATGGATGCCGTAAAGGCCGGCGGCGACAGACAGGAAATGCACGAAGAAGTGCGCAGGCTCTCCATGGAAGCAGGAAAGCATATCAAGCAGGAAGGCAAAGACAACGATCTGCTGGATCTGATCGCAGCCGATCCCAAGTTCAATACCACAAAGGAAGCCCTGGAAGCAAAGATGAATCCCGCCGATTATGTGGGCCGCTCACCCAGACAGGTTGAAGTTTACCTTCGTGACTTCGTACAGCCCGTACTTGATGCCAATAAGGAACTGCTGGGCGCCAAGGGCGTGGTAAGCGTATAAGAAACAGTCATCATTCCGAAATTAAAAAAGTCATCCTGAGCAAAGCTCAGGATGACTTTTTTATTACTTCTTATACCTCAAGTTCCTTTCCGGTCAACAGGCGGTATGCTTCAAGATATTTCTCGATGGTCTTCTGCTCTACTTCTGCAGGCAGCTTCCAGTCGTGCTCGTTGCTCTTGGGCCAGTCACGGGCGAACTGCTTGTCAAAGGAAGGCTGGCTCTTGCCTGCTTCATAGCCTTCTACAGGCCAGAAACGTGAGCTGTCGGGCGTGAGCATCTCGTCACCGATGATGATCTCGCCGTTCTCATCCAGACCGAACTCAAACTTGGTGTCGGCAATGATGATGCCCTTACTGCGTGCGTAATCCGCACATTTCACATACAGCGCTATGGTATAGTCGCGAAGCTTCTTTGCATATTCCTCTCCCTTGCCGGGGAATTCTTTTTCAAGTACTTCGATGGATCTCTCATAGGAGATATTCTCATCGTGATCACCTATCTCAGCCTTGGTGCTGGGAGTGTAGATGGGCTCAGGCAGCTTCTCGGATTCCTTAAGCCCTTCAGGCAGTTTAATGCCGCATACCGTGCCGTCCTTCTGATAGCTTGCCCAGCCGCTGCCGGTGATATATCCGCGGACTATGCACTCGATGGGCAGCATCGTAAGCTTCTTGCACATCATGCTCTTGCCTTTGAATTCCGGCTTTCTGAAGAATTCGGGCATATCATTTACATCCGTGCTTATCATGTGATTCTTTACGATGTCACCGGTCATATCAAACCAGAACTTCGACATCTGGGTAAGCACCGTACCCTTCTTTTCGATGATGTTCTTGAGGATCACGTCAAAGCAGCTGATCCTGTCCGTTGCTACCATGATAAGGCTGTCGCCGTTATCATAGATCTCTCTTACCTTGCCTTCTTTAATGGGTTTCATTTGTTTCCTCCTCCTGATTAATTAGCATCATATCTCTTCACTATCCCCTCAACTTCATCAGCATATTGAGGATAAGCCATTACCAGATCCTTTATCTTATCCTGGGCACGCCCGGTGATCTGCTTATTGTATTCAAGATGTTCCCGCAGCTTGCCGCGCCTGCCTATCAGCGCATGCCGCACTTCCACCATCTCCCTCGGATCGACCAGAGCCCTTACCTGTCTGGTCCATATCTCCGGGTCCTTTATCCCGCATTTACGCAAGGTGTCCGTAAGCTTTTCGTAATAATACTCCAGATCCTGCCTGAGGCGCTCATCTTTTATCCTGGCATTTGTCACTTCAATGTAATCTGCCCAGTCCGCTTCCAGGTCTTTTGAAGAGTCCACATCATATTTATTATACATATACGAAAGCAGATTGGTATTATTAACATAGCGGATCTTCACTGTATTATGCAGCACGATGATCTTGTCTCTGGCTTTCTGCAGAAGCTTGATCTCTTTAGATGCATCCTGGTATTTAACAAACATCACTGTAAGCGCTATCGCCCCTGCGCCGCCTGTCATCATATATCCCCAGCTCACATCCATACCGAATGCGTATTGTAACACAGCAAGAAGCAGAATTGCAAATATAACTGCAACAGCGATTATCACCGCTACACCCCTGCTGTTGGAAAGAGTGACCACCGCTTCCTTCATCTGATATCGGTTAGATGCTTTTTCCGCTTCCATTTTTCGCAGATCCATCTTCACCAGACGCCTGTAACTCTCTGCCTCTTTCATCTTTTCTATGGCAGCGGGTATAGCATCTTCATACCGTTTCAAAAGCTCCAGCCTGTAATCATCAAGGATGCCGGCATCCTCATACGCCTGCCTTCTTTCCTTTTCAAGCTTTTCTATCCTCTGGGCCTGGGCACTTATATTATCCTTCATGTCCCCGACAAGTGAATCTATCTCTTCAGTATCTTTTAAAAGAGCAGTCACGGCATCATATTCACTCTGATACTGTTCCACCTTTCCCGCAGCTTCACTCATCTGCTGCAGTGCTTCAAGAACATATACCGTGCGGGTATCCGCATCATTAAAATATCCTGCGCCTCTTGAGGAAACAGGTTTATCATCTTCCAGCGACTTCTCATCCCATTCTTCCTCATCTTCTTCATAGTCGCCGAAAAACCAGTTATGCCATTTTTCTTTCAGTTTTTGAAAGAATCCCATCTGCTACTCCGACATGTATTTTCTGTATCTGTCCTTCTCGTACTGTAAAAAAGACGTCGCATCACGCAGATACTCACTCCTGTCGCTTCCCATCCGAAGTTTTCTCAGACTATCGGCGATCCCGCCCCTTTGGGAACCTTTATAGTCATTTTTTGCCTGCTGTAAGGCGTCCTCAACTTTTGCGGATACGGATGTATCCATCTTCAGCGAAGACAGATATTCAAGATATTCCCCGTCCGTAAGCTGCATGCGCTTTGCAGCAAGATGCCCGAACATTGCTTCCTCGGAATTCTCTGTCTCATAAGATCTCATATAAAAATCAGCCGCTTCTTCATAGCAGAAGAGCTTTGCGTAAACAACGCCAAGATTAATATATATACGGCTCAGCTGATGTGTATCGGGCCCATCCTGCTCCATGAGCAGAAGTCTCTCATAAGTTTTAAGCGCCGGTACAAAATTCCCGCCGCGCAGGAAATAATCCGCCAGCACCATAAGGCGTCCGGTTTCAGGCATACTGCGATTGGCTCTGATCACTCTGCCGATACGCTTAAGCTCTTCTTCATCCACATAATCGGCAGCATTTAATATTTCCGCCACAAAGCTTTCCATTTTCACACTCTGACGGCGCACTATCCTTAATCTGGATGCCAGATCCTTAAGACCGCATTCATCTCCCACCCAGTCTATCAATTCGTTGGACTCAAAAGAATCATCCAGAAGATCTGCATTTTCGCAGATATAATAACAGAGCTCTTCCAGGCACCAAACCCTTATATATGTATTTTTAATGATCAGCGGCTCCGAAGCATACCGGCCCACGCATTGATGGATACCTGTCAATTCTTTTTCCTCATGATATTACAAAACTGCTTTCCCATTCCAGTCCCGAAGGAGGGAAGATCTCACCAAACCCCATATCAGTAACTATAACGTTTACTTTAGTCTCTGAAAGCATCGAAAGCTTCAGATGGATCCTTGTAGCACGTCTCTGTCTCCTTGGCAATCCCGTAAGATACATCGGTACAACCTTCGGATTTTTTCCGTTCAGCGGAGTAACTATAAAATCCAGCCTGTCTCCCGGGTCCATCATCAGTTCACATTCTTTTGCACTGTCATACCAGTTCCTGCCGGCATCAAGAAGCGCCATATACGCTTCCTCTCCGCTGCGCACGACACTCATTCCGATATTCGCCTTCAGCTTATCCTCTCCCAGGAAAACGCACATCTTTTCCGCATCGGAAGGTTCCAGCTTCTCTCTCGCACCATAGCAGGCACCTTTACTGAAAAGATTATTTCCTTTAAATGCCCTTCGTCCTTTGCATATATACTTAAGGCTCTCGCTGCACCAGTCACCTTCGAAGCCGTCTCCCAGAAGGTATACGGCCGATACCCTCCTGCCGTCAAGATTCCCGTACAGTATCTGATAAAACTCCGTATCTTTCTTATTCTTCCTGCCCTCGGCATTTTTTACGCCTTCCAGATCCTCAGGCACAAAATCTTCATATATCCTCTCCTGCATTATAACCACATGAGGTCTGGTCTGTATGTTCTCGGAAAAAAGCGTGAGCTTAAGTCCGCCTGAGCGCAGATCACATATACACACATCTGCCGAACGCACATCCATGCTCTGGTGCATGATAAAATGATATGCACTCTCGGAATGACTCTGGAAAAAAACTCTCTCCGGCTTCAGCCTCAGCGTTTTTACCACCTGGCCTAATATAGCTATCATCTGCTCATCAGGTTCTTCAACGGTAATCACAATAGCTGCCACCTTTTCCAGCGGTGCCTTGGAATACAGCCTCGACAGGCACTTGCGTATAAAAAGTGCCAGAAGATCCACCGGATTGTAATCCACTGTTTCCACTTCAACGGGCCTGCCGTTCCTTGCACGTTCCACAAGCCGGTCCACAGGAAATGCCTCATCGGCAGAACTCAGCTCCAGAGCTTCCTCTCCATATGTCCAGGTACTCTCTCCGTATTTCTTTGCCAGCATGGTGGGAATACACAGCCTGTCAGTCCCTGCGATAAGACTGGGTGTCACCGGTTCTTCACTGCCGCAGGCATAACTTACCTGCGAAAACTCGTCGCTAAGGTCGATCCCGATATAATAGCGGTCCTTCCCGGCATTATTGATCATATTTTTAATACTGCCGATCGCCGCCATTACTGCATGCCTCCCCTGAATGCCCCGGCCGGAACAAACAGTGCATCCGTTATATAATCCTGCCGGTTATAATCTTCGGTAAGCTTTAAGAAAGTCATCTCATCATTCATATCCCGCGCGATCGCCAGATTATTTACAAGGCTGAAGCGGTCTTCTAAAAGCTCGTGCTCGCTGTCCCGATACTCCAGAAGAGCAGATCTTGTAAGGCGCTCGTTTCGCGCATCTTCTTCGGTAATATAATAATGTATACATTCCCCGTAAAACAGAGAAAACCGTTTTACATATATCCCTTCATATATATGCTGCATCTCCTCACGGCAGTATTCAGGATTTTCTTCCCCTTCATTCTCAACCACATAATGAAGCACTACCTGGGAATCTTTATGCCCTCTGTATTCTATAAAACTCTGCCCGGACATGGCCCTGCATACAGGATCTATCTCAGCAAAGGCAGTAAAAAACGGAAGGAAGATATCCCGCGAATGCATCTGCTCCAGGAACTCACGGCAGAGCGCCGTTTCATCCTCATTAAGTTTCCGCTCCCTGGCATGTTCGGCAGCCTTCTTAAGCCATCCCAGCACACATACCGTCTGGATCGGTTCCTCCAGGCGATACAATACTGCTGCCCTCTCAAAGACCTTATCATCCATTTCTTTCTGGAGGATAAAATGATCATAAGAAAGCCGTGCCAGATATGCCCTCTCAAGCTCGGCACCCACACCTCCGCTCAGATGATCCAGGTATATCGCCGCCTTCTCATCTATATCCGCTCCGGTAAACAGCACCTGAAGCATCATGCTCTCCAGAAGATCCTGCACATCCAAGCCGAAAGAATCGGCCGCTCTCCACAGTTCCTTTCTGTCTTTAAGCGTACCTTTGCTGTATTTCAATAAATATTTAAGTATATCCTCATCATATCTGCCACCGGCCATTATCCTCCTGCAGAGCTTAAGCATCTGTTCCGAATACTCCGAATCATTCCTGGCCATCAGACGGTCTGTAAGACGCACCAGTATCTTAATATCGATGCCCTCACATCCGCATTGTTTTATCCATTCAAAAGCTTCCTCATAGAACCCTCTTGCAACCAGGATGCGTATGCAGCGTTCCCGATCCACTGCATCCATCTTAAGAGGCTCAAAGCGAAGCAGCAGTGCATCAAGCGATGCTATCTCATCATTGTCAAAATAATACTCCGCCAAAGCTATCCTTATACGAAGGCGGTAATCCTCATCTATTTCATCGCATTCTGAAAGACTCAGTAGAACCTTCGAATTGTCTTTATCAACAGAAAGACTGTCTCCTCCCTGTTCAGCAAGACTCAGCATGCCGCCTACTGAAAGCTGTCCTCCCAAGCCCAGCCTTTTTACATCTGGCCTTTCTTTAAGAAGAGGCCTGCACTCATAAAGGTTTTCGTCAAGATACCTGTTCCCCCATTCATCCTCCAGAAAAAGACAGTAACGATCGCCGTATATGGGTATATAAACCTCATCCATATAAAGCGGATATACCTGTTCGTCTTTTAAATGGTCATAAACAAGCACAAGATTGACCGTTCCGGGCTGCCTGATCTTTATCTTCATGGTAAAGAGCAGCTCTGTATAAGCATCGGTAAGCTCCTGCTCCTGTTTTTTGCCGGATAAGAGCTTTTTATATATATAAGCAAGATTATCATCTACCCTGCCGTTTTTGATCTGCTCTTTCGCGAATTCGGTAATGACCGGCAGATACTGTTCATACAGCTCCTGATATTCATTTTTATGCCGCAGTACATTCGCATATATAAAAGCATTTCTCTCGGCATCAAGAGGAGAGCGGTAAGCAAAATACATCAGAACTATCCTGGGAAGGCTGCCTTTATACTCAAGCGGTGCACTCATCACATAATATTCATAAAGCCTGCTTAAACGGAGCTCCCTGTCTACAGCCAGCTTATACCAGTCGAACTCTTCCCTTCCACAGCGGTTCCCCCGCATAAGATGAAGACACACTGCTTCCAGCAGCACTATACTCTCCTCGGGATAGTAACATGCCTTCAGAAGTTCACACATTTCATCTGAATAAACATGAACTTCCATTGACAGCAGGGCAAAACGTTCTTTTAATTCTTTTGTCATTATACGTCTCTTAAGCGCAAAACGTATGATCGCCATCTCAAATTCGCCTATCTCATCCATGCGCTTGGGTTCCTGCATGATTATATGATAAGCTTCAAGCAACATTACCGGCGACGTATTGGCATACTTTTCATACTGCTCTTTTATCAGACGCCATTTTTTCTTATCATTCCCCGAAAAGCTCTTATCAATTGACATATAAGCCCAGGCCAGACGCCAGTTCGATTCATCATTATTATAAAGTTCTTCTACATGGGCCGAAAGCCTGATAAGGTAATCTTCATCATCCGAACAAAGGCTCTGCAGGTACAGCCTGTATGCCTCCTGTTCCGCACTCACACCATTTTCATCCGCCAGCACCGCCACACGGTCAAGTATACCCTGTGCTTCATCGATCCTTTTCTGTACGACCAGGATCTGAGCCTGATACAGGCGGTATTCCAGATCATCCGGATCAACCGCCAGTATGCGGTCTATCAGTTTCCCGGCATCGGTAACAAAATCACCAAGAGTCTCCGCGCCGGTCCTGTAAGCCAGATACAGTTTCATCAGATATGATATGTTCTTATGGTCCGAATTATCTATCTCCCTGCACGGCACATTAACACATACGGGAATGCTTATCTCATCCAGCCGGTCATGAATGATGATCTCTCCCAGATTCTCCCCGGGGAGAAGAGCTTCCCGTTCTATCACATAGGAAAGCTGGGCCACATTTCCCGAAAAATCCTCATCCGTCAGGGTCTCAGTCTCCGCATACAGAAAATCACCGCGGCATTCCACCTGAAGGAAGGTATAGCCCCACCCCTCCTTTACTATGCTGATATGACGCCGTATGCTCTTCCTGGGCAATACCATATCCACCCGCTGAACATCCGTCATATATCCCGGTCTGGTCTTTTTGCGGCTTACTTCCAGAAACATCTCCATATTGGCCGGATTGCCGCTCACATGAGAAAATCCACGGTAAGCTGTCGCGTAACTCTTATCCGTACCGTTTAAAACGCTCTGGAATACCGGTGAATAAAACAGTTCACGTGCTTCTTCCCAGTCAGCTTTTGCAAGATTGGCAAAATGGAAAAGGTTTCTGATCTCACCCAGGGATGAATCAGGCTGCTCTTTGCTTACGCATATAGTCCAGGGCAGTTCGTATTCACCATGGTCAGAAACTATAAGAAGCCTGCCCTCATTTTTTGCACCATGAGGCAGGCCGTGAGTATCTATTTTATATCTGATCTCGCAGTTTTTTCCTTCGAACTCCTCATCCTCTATAATTATACGAAGATCGTCCGAATATATATATCCTTTAGCACCGTCAGCGGCATATATATTGAAGCTGCCTTTTAATTCCATATCAGGCAGACTTTCAGAAAAGATCTCATCACACGAAAATGAGAGAGGAAGCCTCTCCTCTCCGAAATCATAATCTCCTCCAAGTATCTTTTCCAGTATCTCTTTCATACAGTATTACAGTATATCATTTTTCCCGGAAAAATACAATCGGCCGCCTTATTCAGGCAGCCGGTTGGATCAATCACATTTTTAACAGCTCATCAATCTCCGAATGTCTGCTCAAAGACATCGATGAAATCCTCAGGTTCCCACTCTGCAACATCTTCCAGACCGGAAACATTGATCTGTACCCACTTATCTGTGTCATACTCATATACTATATAGTATGAACCATAACTGAACTCTCCTGCATCCTTGTCATAATCACCGTCTACAGCAGCATATACGGTATTTCCGTCCATCTTAAGGCCCAGGTCTACTACCATCTGGCAAGCAGAATCATCTTCATCCATTACCACATAATACTCATAGCCGTCACTCTCTACCTTCTCGCCATTCTGAAGGACATCATTCCATGCTACCCAGTTTGCAGTTGCTACAGAGTATGAAGCATAGCTTGTATCAGACTCAAAGTAATACATATACTTGCTGGACCAGTCAGGGCTGAGTGAGTAGCCTTTTATGGGATACACATCTACAATACTGTTGTCATAATAGTCATAAAGGGTTACGCTTCCGTCAGAATTGACCTTTATATCACTGTCCGAATCCATATCATCATCACCATCATCATCACCATCATCATCGTCATCATCACCGTCTAACGGATATACGTCATCATCATCGTAATCGTCATCATCATCTCCGCCGAAATCATCACCGTCAAGGATGTTTCCCAGATTCATATCTGTAGCATTGTTCTTTACATCCTTGGGAACCTCTACTTCAGCATCACCCCAATCGCTGAATGTCATGCTCATGGAAAGAGCAGAAATATCTACACTGATGCTGCTCAGATCCAGTCCCATACCGGAGGTCATGTCACCGAAATCCTTCTGTGCCTGCTTAAGGAGCCCGTCCACATCGCTGTCTGCCAGACTTATATCAGCTGCCACAAGGTAACCGTTTTTCTTTGATGCATAGAAAGTAGCGTCAACATTGAAGTACGAAAGGTACTTAAGGATAGTCTTTTTATCCACATCCGCATCTTCAAGCTCGGAAGTAATGTCCTCACCTGCTGCCTCCCAGATAATGTCGATAACCCCGTCAAATGAGTCAAACGTGGTATTGAATTTAAGAACGTAGCAATCCTCTCCCTCTTTCTTCTCGGTCTTCTTTTGAAGATCTCCGTTCTCCTTTAAAACATCCTTAACTTCTTCTATGAACTTATCACGTGTCTTTTTATCAAGTGGATTCTCAGCCACCTCTGCGGTGGTATATGACCAGTCTCCGGTGTCCGGATCTTTTACATAGGTAGTAACTTCGTCATCATCGGTAATGACATACGACTCGGTCTTAACCTTTTCACTTGATCCCATAGCCGATACTTTCGCATCAACACTCATGTGCATTTTAGGTGCATCTTCATCAGAATTATCCACTTCAGATTCAACGCTTCCGCTGAAGCCTACATCCATGTTCATCCCGCTCATTCCCAAAGATACATCAGCATCAACATCCATGTTCATGACCATCGACTCAGCCTGTTCATCAAACATCTTGTCCACTATCTGCTCTTTAGTGGCTCCGCAGCCGCAAAGGACTGCCATTGCGAGAGTTCCTGCTCCCAACAGTACTGCTAATCTCTTTTTCATACTCTTCCCTCCCTCTTATATACGTGCCGCCCATTGCCGGCGGCTTATGCGGTATATTACCTTATACCGCGGTCATTATACAAAAAAGGGGGCACTTTGACAAGTGCCCCCGCTTAAAAGTAGCGAAAGTGCTCCGAATCAGAGCAATAAGCCCATGATCTTGTTGCTTCTTGCTACAAATTTACTCATAGCCTCCGGCTCAAGAGGCGCATTCTGTATAAGCGCCAGATCGTAAAGCTGTTCGCATAACAGCTGTACATTCTCTCCTTCCTTATCTTCCAGTATCTTCTGCACAAGCTTATTATTTGCATTAAGGACAAGCGTATATCCTTCCCGGCCCATGCCGCCCATGTTCAGCCCCTGCATGGAATACATCTTCATCATATCCTGCATACGTCTGGTTTCCTCTGAAACGGTGATCATGGATGAGATATCCTTATTTTTGAGCTTCTCAACTTTAACGGTAAGGTTATCCTTCTTTATAGCCTTCTTGAAGATCTTCGAAAGCTCCTCCGTCTGGGCGTCCAGCTCTTCCTGTGCCTTCTTGCCGGTTTTTGCCTTAAAGTCATCGGTCAGATCGGCATCTATGCGGAGGAACTTAATACCTTCGTTCTTACTCTCCAGCTGGCTGATGAACGGCTGGTCGATCTGATGCTTAAGCACAACAGCATCCTTTCCTGCCTTTTTGAACATCGCTATGTACTGGCTCTGCTGCTGCTCATCTGTTACATAATAAACCTTCTTTTCCTTCTTTTCTTCTTCGGCGCCTTCGGTCTTTTCCTCTCCGGCTGCATCCTCTGCCGCTTCCGCTTCAGCCTTATTGCCGTCTGCGTCCTCAGCCTTTTCTTCATCATCGCCTGTATCGATAGGTTTAACCTCAAGGCACTCTGGCAGACTCTCATACTTGCCGTCCAGATTCTTGAAGAGGATATAATCTGTCATCTTCTCACAGAATTTATCATCCTTCAGACAGCCGTATTTGATAAACGGACTGATATCATCCCAGTATTTCTCATACTCCTCACGTTCCGTCTTGCACATACCGGAAAGCTTGTCTGCCACCTTCTTGGAGATATACTCGGATATCTTCTTAACAAAACCGTCGTTCTGAAGGGCCGATCTGGATACGTTGAGCGGCAGATCAGGGCAGTCGATAACTCCCTTTAACAGCATCAGGTATTCGGGGATGACTTCTTTGATATTATCTGCGATGAACACCTGATTGTTGTATAATTTGATCACACCTTCTATCGATTCAAACTCTATGTTGATCTTGGGGAAATAAAGTATTCCCTTTAAGTTGAAAGGATAATCCATGTTAAGATGTATCCAGAAAAGAGGCTCCTTATAATCGTGAAATACCTTCCTGTAAAATTCCAGATATTCTTCCCTGGTGCAGTCATTGGGATGTTTAGACCAGAGAGGCGTGGTATCGTTTAATGCCTCAGGACGCTTCTTTATCTTAAGACGTTTTTTAGGTTCCTCTTTATCATCCTCTTTCTTTTCAGGAACGATCTCTTCTATAACGGTATCTGTATCCAGCTTTTCGTCCTCATAGATAGTCTGGGTAAGTTCCTCCCCTTTCTTTGAAAGGTAGATCTCATAAGGCATGAATGAACAGTACTTCTTCAGTACTTCTTCAGCTTCATACTTGTTGCAGAACTTAAGGCATTCTTCGGTGACGTGCAGGATTATCTCTGTACCCACTTCAGTACGGCTGCCGTCTTCCATAGAATACGATGTACCGCCATCACAGCTCCAGTGCACTGCCTTTGAGCCTTCTTTATATGAAAGGGTATTGATCTCCACCGAATCGGAAACCATGAAGGCTGAGTAAAATCCCAGACCGAAATGACCTATGATCTGATCCTCGTTTGCTTTGTCCTTATACTTTTCGATAAAGTCAGTAGCACCCGAGAAAGCTATCTGGGTAATATATTCCTCTACTTCCTCAGCTGTCATGCCAAGGCCGTTATCGGTGATGGTTATGGTCTTGTCCTCCGGACTTACTTCCACCAGTATCCTGGCCTTATAATCATCCGGAAGGGTATACTCACCCATCATCTCCAGCTTCTTTAATTTGGTGATAGCATCACAGCCGTTGCTCACCAGCTCCCTGTAGAAGATATCATGGTCGGAATACAGCCATTTCTTGATGATAGGAAAGATATTCTCACTGTTAATGGAAAGAGTTCCCTGTTTTACTGACATGTTAAAGCACTTCCTTTCTGTATTTACTTCGTTACAGAAAAGTATAAGACCGTAGAAATGAAAAGTCAAGAAAAAATTAGCACTCAATTTTATTGAGTGCTAACAAAAAACCTGCTGTATATTTCAAAAAAATCTGTCTGTGATACTGTCGGAATGTCTTCTTCTCCCAGAGAATTCCATAGATCCTCATTTAAATAGATCTCCATCCCCGAGGCAAACTCCTCATATTTATCATCAAAATGCTGCTTTTTGCGTTCTTCGGCAAGCTTGCGTTTCCTTTCCTCTGTCTGCTGCCTGTCATAAGTACTTATGCATTTATATATATATACCCCGTCATCTGCCACAAGCGGCGTACTCACTTCACCCTCTGCCAGAGCAAAACACATATTCTCGGCTTCCGGAGATGCCCCTCCTTTTACCATTTCCACATTTATCTGTTCATCGTCACTGACAGCATACGCAATAGTATCAAAATCTTCACCGTCATCTATGCGCCTGATGATAGATTCGGCCCGTCTTTTTAGATCTTCGGCATCATTATAGCTGACACTGCCGTCATCCATCGTTTTTTTCTTAAGCAGGACTATCCGGTGAAGTCTGACCACCCTTGCCTCATCATCGCTTATCTCTGTATTCACGCCGGAACTCAGTGCGTCATACAAAAGCTCTGCCAGGGCATATTCTTCGTACATGCTCTCTACCTGTTCACAGCTTATCCCCTTCATCAGAGCGATCTCTTCGGGACTCAATGAAGCATAATACATCTTTGCAGCCTGCGACGCTTTGGCTTTTAATTCACCATCCGGCACGACCTGATACCTTTCCGCCATGATATTCATCAGTTTTATCTTAGCCAGTCTGGCAAGCACGGTCTGTTTCAGATTTTCCGAAAGATCCGTCCCAAAACCGCCGGCATTCCATATACCTTTTCCGTATGTGCGCTCATATTGAGAATGCATATTATACAGATACAGCATCACTTCAGATGCACTGCATTTATATTCTTCCACCCTGAAGACTTCATCATCGCCAAAACCCGTGGTGATAACTATCTGTTTCTTCCCACAGGCACTCATAAGGATGCTTAAACTGATAAATACAGTCAATAATAAACAGTGTTTTGATCTTCTTTTTCTCATGCGCAAGATTATAGCATAAAAATACACTGCCTGAAACAGACAGTGTAAAAATATAAGCCAACTGTGGCAGACAGTACAGGGGGTATTTACTTCCTGACTGCCTTCAGTTCATCACCGTCAGCCTCAATGAGTATGGTATCACCCTGGGAGATAGCACCCGAAAGGATCAGTTTTGCTGATAAAGTCTCAACCGTCTTCTGTATATACCTCTTAAGAGGACGCGCTCCGTATATGGGATCATAGCCTTCATCAACTACCAGCCTGCGTGCTTCTTCGGAAAGCTCTACGCTTATCTCCTTCTCGGCAAGCCTTCGGTTCAGATCATCCATGATAAGCTTTACTATGCCGCCGATGTTATCCTTTGTAAGAGGCTTAAAGAGTATGATCTCATCCAGACGGTTTAAGAACTCCGGTCTGAAGTGAAGCTTAAGCTGTGATTCTGCCGCTTCCTGTGCCTCTTCGGTGATATTGCCTTCTTCATCAATACCTTCCAGTAATGACTGAGAACCGATATTGGACGTCATTATGAGGATCGTATTCTTAAAGTCCACTGTACGTCCCTGTGAATCGGTGATGCGCCCGTCGTCCAGCACCTGAAGCAGTATATTGAACACATCGGGATGAGCCTTTTCAACCTCATCAAAGAGGACAACTGAATAAGGTTTTCTGCGCACTGCCTCAGTAAGCTGTCCGCCTTCATCGTAACCTACATATCCCGGAGGCGCTCCGATCAGCCTTGATACAGAATGCTTCTCCATATACTCGCTCATATCGATACGCACCATATTGCTCTCATCATCAAACAGCGTAGCTGCAAGTGATTTTGCCAGTTCCGTCTTACCTACACCGGTAGGTCCAAGGAACAGGAATGAGCCGATGGGCTTGGTCGGATCCTTTATACCGGCCTTAGATCTGATGATGGCTTCGCTGACCTTGGTCACAGCCGTATCCTGCCCTATGACACGTTTATGCAGTTCTTCGTCAAGATGCAGGGTCTTATTACGTTCACTCTCGTTGAGCTTGCTTACGGGTATGCCCGTCCAGCGTGAAATTATACGTGCTATTTCCTCATCGGAAACATTCTCATGTACCAGGCGGTTGTCCTTCTTTCCTGCGATCTCCTCTTCCTGCTCAAGGGCACGCTTAAGTTCAGGCAGCTTGCCGTATGAAAGTTCCCCGGCTTTTTCATAATTGCCTTCGCGCTGTGCTATCTGTATCTCATTATTTACGCTTTCTATCTCTTCACGTATCTTTGATACCTTATCTACCGCAGCTTTTTCATTCTCCCACTGTGCTTTTGCTTTTTCAAATTCTTCCTTTTCGTCCGCCAGTTCTTTCTGCAGATCCTCAAGACGTTCACGGCTTAAGTTATCGTCCTCTTTCTTAAGCGCTGCGACCTCGATCTCCATCTGCATTATACGCCGGCTGGCCTCATCCAGTTCCGTAGGCATGGTATCAAGCTCGGTCTTGATCAGCGCGCATGCCTCATCAACCAGATCGATAGCCTTATCGGGCAGGAAACGGTCGGTGATATACCGGTTGGATAATACCGCCGCGCTTACCAGCGCGTTGTCAAGTATCTTCACACCATGATATACCTCATAACGTTCCTTCAGTCCGCGCAGTATCGATATGGTATCCTCCACCGTAGGCTCATCTACCATAACAGGCTGGAAACGTCTTTCGAGTGCCGGATCTTTTTCTATATACTTCCTGTATTCATCAAGTGTGGTCGCACCGATGCAGTGCAGCTCGCCTCTTGCCAGCATGGGCTTTAACATATTGCCGGCATCCAGTGCACCATCGGTCTTTCCTGCTCCCACTATGGTATGAAGCTCATCGATAAAGAGGATTATCTGTCCGTCACTCTTTTTCACTTCCTCAAGAACGGCTTTAAGACGCTCCTCAAATTCGCCCCTGTACTTGGCTCCTGCAACCAGGGCTCCCATATCCAGCCCGAATATCTTCTTATCCTTAAGACCGCCCGGAACATCACCGCGTACTATACGCTGAGCGAGCCCCTCAACGACTGCCGTCTTACCTACGCCAGGCTCACCTATCAATACGGGATTATTCTTTGTCTTTCGGGAAAGAATACGGATCACGTTGCGGATCTCGGCATCACGGCCTATAACAGGATCCAGCTTCTGCTTTCTGGCTTTTTCCACCAGATCCTGACCGTATTTTTCCAGAGTATCATAAGTAGCCTCGGGATTATCGCTGGTCACTCTCTGATTGCCCCTTACTGTCTGCAGTGCCATCAGAAAACGCTCCCTTGTAAATCCGTACTCGGTAAACAGTGCTTTTATCTCTTTATTGGGATGAGCTATCATGGCAAGCATGAGATGCTCCACAGATACATACTCATCGCCCATGGCTTTGGCTTCATCCTCTGCGCTTATAAGTACTTTATTAAGGTCCGGCCCTATGCGAAGGTCACCGCCCTGAACCTTTACTCTCTTTGCCAGTGCCTGCTCTGCCCTGTCCTTAAAGTGAGCGGTATTGATCTCCATTTTCTCTACCAGTTTAAGTATCAGGGAATCGTCCAGACCAAGGAGCGCGTTCAGCAGATGCTCCTGTTCTATTTCCTGATTGCCGTATTCCACTGCCAGCTTTTCGCAGTCCTGAACCGCCTGCATGGAATTCTGTGTAAATTTCTGAATGTTCATAGTCTTTCACCTCCTTAGCATCTGCAAATAAATAAACGTAAGGCGATCCACCTTACGTTTAATACTATAGCTCGGTTGTTAGCACTCGTCAAGAGTGAGTGCTAATTTTTTATAAACTCTTTAACTTATCTGTTGACAAAAGGCTCTGACATTTCTTTTTTGCACAGTCTTTAGCCATAGGACAGCCTATGCAATGATTGCCTTTTTTCTTTTCTTTCAGTATATAAACACAGGCACCCGTAAATAAAAGTACCGTAACTGCTGCCGCGATAAGATCTACCATGATCATTCTCCCGAAAAACTGCGCTCTTCTTACATGCAGGCTGCAGTTCAGATATATCTGCAGCCTGCCCTATAGGCCCTATTCATCAGTTCGTCTTAAGCCTGTATTCCATTACCATCTTCTTACGGTTTGATAATATTATACCTGTGATAACAGCCGCAAACCCAAGGACCGCTATCAGGCCTCCCACAAAGCCGGCACCGAAGCTTCCGGTTGTAATAAGCGTACCCACCTGATATACCAGAAATCCTACGGTAAAGCCTGTGGCAAGCTGCAGTCCTATCGCTCCCCACAGCCACTTGGCTGATTTCATCTCAGAATTCATGGCACCAAGCGCCGCAAAGCAGGGAGGTGTATAAAGATTGAACATAAGATATGCAAGAGCAGCAACTTTTGTGATACCTATTACAGCCGCTACCGTAGTTCCCTCCCCTACAAGCTCAAGCTCTTCAGGATCCACCAGATTAGTGATCGCATATACCGTTGCTATGGTACCGACCACATTTTCCTTTGCTATAAAACCGGTGATAGCTGCTGCTGCCAGCTGCCATGCAGCCACGCCCACTACCGGCACCAGTAATACCGAAAACGGACCTGCTATGGAAGCCAGTATGGAAGTATCTTCCATTCCTTCCTCAACCTCTTCAAAGCTCCAGTTAAAGGCCTGCATGATCTGTACAACCGTATTGCATACAAGGATAACGGTCCCGGCCTTTACTATATATGCCTTACCACGTTCCAGCATCGACTTAAGTGCAAAGAGAAGGCTCGGAGCCTTATATTCGGGAAGCTCTATGATGAAAAAGCTCTTTCTGTATTTCATTCCTGTGATTGCCTTGATCAGCAAAGCTCCCAGAAGGATGAGAACTATGCCCAGCATATAGCCTACAAAGCTGACCCAGGTAGCCTCGGGGAAAAATGCTCCGGCAAAAAGAGCGATAACGGGAAGCTTAGCTCCACAGGGCATAAAGGTTGCCAGCATAGCCGTGGCTCTTCTTTCTCTCTCATTACGTATGGTACGGCAAGCCATGATAGCAGGGATACCGCAGCCGGTACCGATGACCATGGGAATGACCGACTTGCCGGAAAGTCCCACACGCTTAAATATCGGATCCAGTACAACAGTTGCCCGTGACATATATCCGCAGTCTTCGAGGAGAGCTATCAGGAAATACATAACCATAACCAGAGGCAGGAAGCCAACCACCGCACCTACTCCGCCGATGATGCCGTCCACAAGAAGTGCGTAGAGCAGCGGATTGGCGTCTGCCATCTGATCACCTACCCATCCCTGGAAGGACTCGATAGCGCCGGCAAGTATATCAGCCACCCAGGTACCTACAGTCGTCTGAGATATATAGAAGACAAGGAACATGATGCCGGCGAAGATCGGGATCCCTATGATGGGATGCGTGATCACTTTATCTATAGCATCTCCCTTTGTCTTATCTTTTGTAAAGGTCTTACGTACCTCCACTTCCTTTACTATATTATTTACAAATTCAAAACGTCTGCGATCTGCCGTTTCCACGGAATTTTTATCACTAAGATCAACATTGCCTTCATCAAAAGGAGCAGTCTGCTTTGCTCCGTTTAATCCCGATGCGGTTGCCACTACTTCGGCCAGTCCCTTTCCTTCTGTGGAAACAGTTTCTATTACAGGACAGCCAAGGCTTTTGGAAAGCTTTCCTGTATCGATCTTATTACCTTTTTTACCGTTTACATCACTTTTATTTAAAGCCACTACTACCGGGATACCAAGTTCAAGCAGCTGAGTGGTAAAGAACAGACTTCTGCTCAGATTACTGGCATCCACGATATTGATGATGGCATCCGGATGTTCATTCTTAACATAGGCGCTGGTGATACTTTCCTCTGAAGTGAAGGGTGACATTGAGTATGCTCCAGGCAGATCGACCGCTATCAGCTCCTTTCCGCTGCTGTTATAATTCTTCCTGATCGGACTCTCTTTCCTGTCCACCGTAACACCGGCCCAGTTACCGATCTTTTCATTTCTGCCCGTCAGCGCATTATACATAGTAGTTTTTCCGCTGTTCGGGTTACCTGCAAGTGCGATCCTCATTTTGTTTTCCTCCCTTATATTTTAATGCAAGCCCCAAGTTCGGGGTCGATATTGTACCTTGCATCCTTTATAGATACCACGAGATTTCTCTTTTTATCGACTACGGTTATCTTTTCCCCGCTGTAGCATCCCAGAGAAAAAAGAAAACTCTCCATTTCCTCATCGCCTTCGGTATCTACACCTGTGATAACATATTCCTTTTCAAGTTCCGCATCATTCAGATCCATAACTATCTCCCCTTTCACCGGTACCTGATTAGCCTGCAGCAACCTCATAAGCAAAGCATTTTAACTGCATTATCAGTATGCGGTTTGCTTTTGCTAACGCAAACAGTATAATTAGCTCTCGCTAACTTGTCAAGCCGTTTTATGCGATTTTTATCATTTATTGATTGTAGTATCAGGATATGATAAAATATCCGGGAAAGTATGGGGCTGCCCCTCAGAATATGACCGGGAGGTTTTCTATATGGCATTACAGGAATCAGGAGAAATGTATCTTGAGACTATATACGTACTGTCACAGGAAAAGAATACTGTACGTGCAATAGATATCGGAGAATACATGGGGTTTTCAAAACCCTCCGTCAGCCGGGCGCTGGGCCTGTTAAAGGATGAAGGACTTATCAGAAAGGAAAGTGATAACCGTATAGTCCTTACTGTAGCCGGTGAAGTCCTGGCCAAGCGTATTTATGAGCGCCACACTGTCCTTTCGGGACTGTTCATGAAACTTGGCGTAGACGAAAAAACAGCTACCGAAGATGCGTGCCGTATAGAACACTATATAAGCGACACTACTTTTGACGCTATAAAGAGAAATCTGGATAAATTCGGAAAAAAGAAATAAATACCGCTAAAGCAAGGGGGACGGACCACATGGCCCATCCCCCGCTTTTTTCATTAAAAGATTTTTCTATCACCTTAATCCTGTCTATCAGATAGCCGCAAAACCTTTTTCAAGATCTGCGATAATATCATCAATATGCTCCGTACCGATTGACAGACGGATGGTATTTCTTCCGATACCCTGATCTGCCAGCTCCTCATCGGTAAGCTGTGAATGAGTGGTCGATGCGGGATGGATCACAAGACTCTTAACATCTGCGACATTTGCCAGCAGTGAGAAGATGCTTAAGTTATCGATGAACTTCCATGCTTCTTCCTGGCCGCCCTTGATATTGAAGGTGAAGATCGAAGCGCCGCCATTGGGGAAGTACTTCTGATACAGGGCGTGATCGGGATGATCCGCAAGTGAAGGATGATTTACCTTCTCTACCTTGGGATGCCTGCTCAGGAATTCAACTACCTTCTTTGTATTCTCTGCATGACGCTCAAGTCTGAGTGACAGAGTCTCAACGCCCTGAAGAAGAAGGAATGCATTGAAAGGTGAAATGGTAGCACCGGTATCACGAAGAAGGATTGCTCTTATAAATGTAACGAATGCTGCGGGTCCTACTGCATCATAGAAAGATACGCCGTGGTAGCTGGGATTGGGAGCTGCAATATTGGGATACTTGCCGCTTGCCTTCCAGTCAAACCTGCCGGACTCAACGATTATACCACCAAGAGTGGTTCCGTGACCACCGATGAACTTGGTTGCGGAATGGACAACTATATCTGCGCCGTGCTCAAAAGGTCTGAACAGATAAGGCGTACCGAAAGTATTATCTACTACCAGGGGAAGTCCGTGCTTATGAGCTATTTCTGCGATGGCGTCGATATCGGGAATATCGCTGTTGGGATTTCCAAGCGTCTCAAGATAGACCGCTCTGGTGTTTTCCTTTATAGCACCCTCAACCTCTGCAAGGTTATGCGCATCCACGAAGGTGGTGTTTATTCCGTACTGGGGAAGGGTGTGTGCCAGCAGATTATAGCTTCCGCCGTAAATGGTCTTCTGTGCTACAATATGGCCACCGTTTGCTGCCAATGCCTGAATAGTATAGGTGATAGCTGCTGCTCCGGAAGCAAGTGCCAATGCTGCGCTTCCGCCTTCAAGAGCCGCCAGTCTCTTCTCAAGTACATCCTGGGTTGAATTGGTAAGTCTTCCATAGATGTTACCTGCATCTGCCAGACCAAAGCGGTCTGCCGCGTGCTTGCTGTTGTGGAAAACATATGATGTCGTCTGATAAATAGGTACGGCCCTGGAATCTGTAGCCGGGTCGGCCTGCTCCTGTCCTACATGTAACTGTAATGTTTCAAATCTGTATTCACTCATTTTTTTAATCTCCTTTTCGATTTGTTTTTTTATATTATTTTGCTGCCGTACTTTTTTCCCTTATCATTCAGAAGCTCCCATCTGAAGATAAGAGTAATGCATTCGCTTACAGAGCATGTTGTATGATTCAATGACACCTGTTCTCTTCATTTCTTCATCTCCTTGCTTTCGTTGGGATAATCCTAGCACTTTAGTAGGTTTTTGAAAATTACGCTCTTTTGATCATCTGTGATAAGCTTTACTTATCGCAAAACAAAAAGACACTGTGATCTTCACCGCGTCTTTTTTCATGCAGATCCGGGGTAACTGCTTTTCCTTTTTAAGGCTTTATTTATATTTCCTTATACTTTAACAGTTCTTCTATATACGCTTTTCCATATGCGGAAAGCGTACTTCCTTTTCTTATGATATAGCCTATGGTTATGGGATCTTCTTCTTTTAGCTTTATGGAAACCATTCCTTTGAGGATCACATCATCTCCTGTCAGCAGACCGCTCCCTATGGAATATCCGTTCAGCTCCGCTATCATCTCCATGCTGGATGCCCGGTCATCAGATTTTATCAGTCTTTTAAAATCCTGATCCGCCAAGGCTTCCTCCATCAGATAGAAATTACCCTCACCGCTCTGGTCAAATACTATACAGGGATATTCTGACAGCTCTTCGATCGATACTTCTTTCCGCTTCGCCAGTTTATGATCCTTCCAGACATTAACATAGGTCTCACGCTGCATAAGCGGTGTAAATTCAAGATTGTACTCCCTGATAAGCTTTTTTATCACAGCTTCATTTGCACTTGAAAAGGATAATATACCGACTTCGCTTTTTAAGCTTCTGACATCCTCCAGAACCTCCCTTGTCTTTGTCTCATGAACCGAAAAAACAAACTTATCTGGGAAGTTCTTCTTAACGGTTTCGGTAAAAGCCTTTATCGGAAAACTGTAATGCTGGGTCGATACGGAAAAATGTTCTTTATCTACATCTTTGGAAAGATAGCGTTCTTCAAGTATCTCATATTGGGCCACCGCTTTCTTTGCATAGGATACAAACTCCCTTCCTTCATCCGTAAGGGATATCCCTTTATTCGTCCTTTCAAATATCACTATCCCAAGCTCTTCTTCCAGATCACTGATATTTGCTGACAAAGCAGGCTGGGTGATATACAGTCTTGTAGCAGCTTCTCTCATGGAAGAAGAGTTAGCCACCTCTATAACATATTTTATCTGCTGAATATTCATAATAATATACTTTTCCGGTACTAAAACTGCAAACGGGTTATTTTTTTCTTGTCTAAGTGATCATACCATATCCGCTCTGATGATCACAGCTTAAGCCTTTGTCTTTTCTCAAGCTTCTTTGTAAGCTTTGCTCCTAAATGAGCATTTTCCATCTCTTTATCATGCAGACGTACAAAGATCTCTTCCTCCTCTTTTAACATTTGTCTTTTTTCACGCTGCCAGCGATCCGGCAGATCCCCCATGACCACAAACAGACTTCCGCACAATATGCCGGCAAATATGATAATACTTATAAGATAAGCTTCCGCTATAAAGGAAACGGTAAAGACGATCAGAAGCAGCACATATAAAATTATAAACCACATAAAGCGGGAATTGTACTTTTCCAGGCTTTTTTTCACCACGGCCTGTTTTTTCCGCAGTTCTTCGCAATACTTTTTTCCCTTTTCAATATCTGCCTCAAGTTCCTTTATATCATGTTCAAGCTCATCGAGCTTATCCTGCTTTTTTGTTTCCGGCATTTCCGTCCCCCACCTGCTTAACTATATTCTTTGCCCAGATTCCGCTTATTACCATGGCACCGCCTATAACAGCCTTTAAGATCTCGGCACTCTGCACTATGAGTACCATGAGCACCACATCGATCTGCGTATAACGGCTGAGCACATACGCCAGCGGCGCCACGATGAGCCAGGCGAAGCAGCTGTCAAACAAAAACGTGATGAACGTATTACCGCCGGAGCGTATCGTAAAATAAGAAGCATGCGTATATGCAAATACCGGCATGAGCGCTCCAAAGATTATTATCAGCTTCATAGCCATTAACCTTATCCAGTCACTTGTATTATAGAGAAGCGGAAAGAACGGACTGATAAGTATCATCAGCAGGCCGAATACTATACCGCAGCCAACCGTAAATGCCCGCATCTTCCTTGCATGATCCTTAGCCTTTTCTATATCGCCGCTGCCAAGCACCTGTCCGACAAGGATCCCCACAGCCTCTCCCATAGCCAGGAATGCTACGCCAAGAAATCCCCAGAGCGTATTCTCTATATTAAGTGCCGCCACCGAATCCAGGCTTCTGTAAGAATAGCACTGGTTCATAAATGTCTGTCCTGCTGCCCATAAAGTCTCATTGAGCATAAGCGGCAGCGACTTGAGCAGATACTTCCACATAAGCCTGCCGGGTATGAAAAAGTGTCTGAATACCCCTTTTATAAAAGGATGGCTCTTGCTGTGAGTCATAGTATAGATGATCAGCACAAACATCTCCACAAAACGTGAGATCACCGTCGCGATCGCTGCCCCGTCGGCGCCAAGTGCCGGCAGGCCCAGATAACCGTAGATCAGCAGAAGATTTCCGATAAGGTTTACAAAAATAGCTATAACGGATGCCATCATCGGCACCTTTGTCTGCCCTGTGTCTCTTAATGTACCTGCATAGGCATTGGTAATGCCTACGGGTATCAGGCCGTAGAGCATGATATCCATATAGCGTGATCCTATGGAAAGGATCACCGTGGAATGGTTAACAACGTCCCCTTTTACATATTCTTCCCCGTGAAGGAACATGGTTATAAGAGGTTTTGAAAAGCGCTTCAGCACCAGTATACAGATGATGCAGAGCACTGTATTGATCATAAGCTTGGCGCGGAAGGTATTGCGCACACCCTCCGTATCGCCCATGCCATGATACTGCGCTGTAAATATCCCCACTCCGGCCGTAGCACCGAATACCAGCAGAAAGAAGACGAACATAAGCTGGTTTGAGATCGCTACTCCGGACAGCGGATCCGTACCCAGATGTCCTATCATCAGATTATCGAGCATGCTCACAAGGCTGGATACCCCGTTCTGCACCATGATAGGCACCGCCACGGCAAGCACCGCCTTATAGAATGCCTTATTTCCAATGTATTTTTTTAAACCTTTATTCTCTGTCATAATGTGCAAAATTATATACCTATATGAACAGATTTACAAGGATGGAAGATACTTCGTGCTCCTCCCCGGAATGAACGTATCATAAGATATGTTTATTGCGGATGATCACCAGCAACTATCATATAAACCCTTGCATGCCAAAAACATACATGCTATACTCTCTTGAAAATAAAAAAGGAGGTGTCATAAAAATGTATACATCTAAGAATGCTATTTCTGTTAAGACCTTAACGCTCTCAGCAGTATTTATGGCGCTCACCATTGCACTGTCTTCGTTCAGCATCCCGGTGCCTGGTGGCCATCTATACTTCTGCGATGCCGCCATCTGTACCGGTGCCATACTTATAGCTAATCCCGTAGCTGCTTTTATAATGGGCGGATTCGGATCCTTCCTTGGAGATGTTTTCTTTAACCCGCCCTCAATGTTCGTATCACTCTTTACGCACGGTATACAGGCAGCTGTCATAGCCTTTTGCAGCAGCCGTCTGTTTGCAAAAGGAAAGCTGCGCAGTGACCACCCTCATGCAGCCATTTTCATTTCACAGGCTATAGGCGTGCTCTTAGGTGCAGTGATCATGGTCACCGGTTATACCTTAGGACGTGCATACGTATATGCCACACCGGAATATGCCGTTTTAAAGCTTCCTTTTGAGATCCTTCAGGCCCTTTTCGGTGTAGTTACCTCACTGGCACTCTGTGCACCGTCATCTCATCTTCGCATAGCAGCCAGACGCTCTCAGGCATAGCTTACAGTTCATACTTCAGTATCAAAAATGCCCCGGTATGACCGGAGCATTTTTTTATGCAAGAGCTTCTTTACACCGCTTCAGCTCATCTATTATCTTAATGTGCTGGGGGCATGCATTCTCGCACTGTCCGCACGCGACGCAGGCTTCCGCTCCCGCTCCCTTTGATACCACATCCTTATATGCCCGGGCTGCCTCTTCGATCTGCCCGTCGCCCAGGCGCTTATTCATTGCAGCAAAGATATCGGGTATGGGGATCTGTTTAGGGCAGCCCTTGGTACAATACGAACAGGCTGTACAGGGGATCGTGGCACTGCGTCCCATTATCTCCTGGGCCTTCCTGATGATAATGCGTTCTTCTTCGTTAAGGGGTTTAAAATCCTTCATATATGAAAGATTATCTTTCATCTGGGCTGTATTTGACATTCCCGAAAGAACAGTAAGTATGCCTTCAAGGGATGCCACAAAACGTATTGCCCAGGATGCGTAAGAAGCATCGGGGTTATATCCGTCAAAGAGTTTCTTAACCTCTTTAGGCGGATCGGCCAGTGCCCCGCCTTTGACAGGCTCCATGACTACTATCTTCTTCCCGTACTTACGTGCCATCTCGTAATTGGCTCTGGAGGTCACATTGGGATTCTCCCAATCCGCATAGTTGATCTGCAGCTGCACAAAATCAGCTTCAGGATGAGCCTTCAATATTTTCTCCAGAAGCTCCGGACCGTCGTGGAATGAGAACCCTGCGTAGCGGATACGCCCCTTTTCCTTTTCCTCTTTAACAAAATCCCAAAGATGAAACTTTTCATATTTACGGTAATTATTCTCCATGAGCGTATGAAGGAGATAATAATCGATATAATCCGTACCCATGCGGCTCAGCGAAGTCTCAAACTGCTGCCTTGCCATCTTTTCCGTAAGTGCCAGCATGGCAAAAAGCTTCGTTGCAAGAGTAAAGCTTTCTCTTGGATGCCTGGCCACCAGCGCTTTACCGGTAGCTTCTTCGGATCCGGGATAGACATGCGCGGTATCAAAATATGTAAAACCCGCATCCATGAACATATCCACCATTTCACTTGTCTGGGGTATATCTATGCCAAGTCCTTTCTTCGGCAGACGCATCAGACCAAAACCAAGCTTACCGGTTTCTTCCATACTTATCATACGCGCTCCTCCTTCTCATACTGTATATCGTTTTCTGCGATATCTCTGTATCTGATTATACATGTGAGTTCATAGGCCTGCAAGATGGCAAATATACAAATACACCGCAGGATCTCTCCTGCGGCGCATCTGATCATTTCCCCTATGTTTTATGCCGGATTCTCCGATACATTTTCTTTAGTCTTTTTAAATCTCTCTTTTATCTTTTTGATAACGCTCTTTATGACCTTCTTTCCGATAAGGAAAGCCGCCAGAAGAACCACTCCCCAGATGAGGATATAAGGCAGGTTCATTACAACGCCTATACCGAAATTCTGGAGACCGCGCCCTATATTATGAAAGCTGGCCATAAATCCGCTGCCCATCTTCTCCCATGCGCTCTGCTCAGTCACCGGTGTAAGTTCCTCCACCTCGCTTACATTTATGGAAAGGGTTGCATAATCCACAAGATTATCATATGTACGAAGCTGGCTTTCCATGCTCTCGATCTGATAACGCACATCTGCAAGTCTGTTCTCAATAGTGATCAGATCCTCAACAGTCTCTGCCCTGGCCAGCATATTGATCAGGCTCTGTTCCTCTGTCCTTAATGCATTCTTGTGACTTTCCATATCAACATAAGCGAGTGTGACATCATTTGTATTCTCATTACGGCTGATCACATTGGCCCTGCCGCCCACATCGCTAAGAAACTGATCCAGGTTATCAGCCGGGATCCTGAACACAAAGCTGGTATTGCGCCTGGAGCCGCCTCCGTTATATGCGCTTCCGTTGTAGCTGTAGCTGTTCTCGATATAACCGCCCACGGCTGCTATATTTGTCTGGAGAAAAGCTATCAGATCGTCATATTCTTTAGTCTCCACTTCCATATTGACATTACGGATAAGCTTACGTGAGCTGGTTGCGGCACTTTCTCCCACATCCGGCATCCCCATGGCAGGCTCCGCTGCATCCGCCTCTTCATCATAAACAGCATAATCCGCCATATCGGCTGCAACTGCTCCACTGCTGAATCCGTAGCCTGCGGCAGCCGGTGCCGAACCGGCGTATGTATATGCTTCCGCAGCAATACCTTCACTGTTTTTTGTATAACTGCGTCCGCCGCATCCGCCCAGAAGCAGCATTCCTGCCAGTACTATTCCGAATAAGCTTTTCTTTTTCATATCCCGTTTACCTCCCGTGTTTTAAGGTTGTTATGTTCTGTATACGCACAACGGGATAAGGATTTATGGGTTTATAAAAAAAATAACGGCCATACACGATCTGCATGGCCGCTCATTTCACTCTTCACTGCTTTTTTCGGATGCCGTAAGCTGTTCAAATGTCACACCGTATCTTACCGCTATATCCTCCGCATAGGACCGGCCTTCCGGAGGAGCCGTCTTCATCTTAAAAGACCTCAATCCCGCAGTGGATACAGCTACAAGGGAAGCCGCCTGTGCTCTTTCGATCCCGGCATTCAGCTCATCGATCTCCAAAGCCAGCTTATGCATATGTGTGTTATATACCGTACGTGCACCCTTTGTCAGTATCGCACGTATGGCATCCTTGGCGATAAAATACCCTTCTTCAAATGAGGTGGTTGAAAAAGTCTCGTTTAAAAGCAGCAGGCTCTTATCTGTGCAGGCATCAAATAGTGCTTTAAAACGGCTGCACTCTTCACCCAGTCTTCCCAGATCCATTGTCTTATCCTCATCCGCAGGATAATGAGTATAGATACAGTCTGCAGGAATAAATTCAAACCGTCTGCAAGGTACGCTTATCCCCCCCTGGGCCAGTACATAGATCAGACCTATCGCCTGTGTGATGGTAGTCTTGCCGCCGCGGTTTGCACCGGTCAGCAGATAAAGTGTATGCTCTTTGGAAAAGTCCAGATCATTCTTTACTATATCTTTGAAAGGCATTTCTCCCACAGCTGCCAGTTTCAGATTATAAAGCCCGACAGCCTGCATGCTTCTCTCGCTGTTTGCCTGCTCTTCGTTCATAACTACCGGAGTACAGAATTCATATCCTTTTTCCTTAAGCTTTTCAATATATTCTGCCCAGCGTATGTAAAACATGAACTCAGGTATAAGATCCGCGATATTACCAATGCTGAAATTAACATACTTACTCAGTACCTGCTCCAGTCTGCGTGTCATGAGATTCAGCATGCCGCTTACTTCCTTGTCAAAAAAGCGGGTCACATACTGTGCGGGATCATTATCCGGAGGAGTGACCAGAGTTGATGCCAGAAGCGGGGTAAGCAGCGGCACACGTGCAGCCGCATATAAAGCTCCAAGCTTCATGGTGTTTCCGCCGGAAAAATCCGCAGAACTGTTATCAACGGGATGAAAGCGCATATGTCCGTCCCATTTCTCATCATCCTTTAATCCGTTTCTGGTAGTAACGGCTTCCGAAAAACTGGACAGAATGCCTGAACTCTTAAACTCCTTTTTATTTACGGATATAAGTCCTATACTGTCGACCTGGAAATTACGGTTCAGATTGATCCCTACAGTTATACTCTTAAGATTATCGGTATCGGCTTTCAGGGCTGCTATATCCTGTTTCAGCTCGGCAAAGAGTGAATCCTGATATATCATATCGATATGATCATGAAGCGTCTTCAAGCCTTCAGAAGTGATCTCGAATTTTTCAAGGCATTCACGTATCTGTTCCACACATTTGATATAATCATCCAGCTCACTCAAACGGTGAAGAAGCTCCCATACCCCGGTACGCATGTCATGATCCTTTTTGAAATTACCGTAATCATTTAAGAACTGTACATGCGAAAGAAGCTCCATCATCTGTGTACGCAGATCGGGATATTTCATGATATCATTAAACACGCCTGCCCTGTAGGCGGCCACAAAAGGATCGTCCGTCATTGCCCTCATCACGGAAGCGATCACACTGCGTTCCGTGACCTTCTGGGTAAGCTTGTCACAGATACTGTCAAGCCCCAGATCATGCCATGACGCATCAGAGATATTACGGTATACTATTCCTTCCCTGTCCGGAAAAAGTATGCTTATGGGATTTTTCTTTGCCATTATCCTGAAATCTCCTTACAGACCGGATGACACTGCAGGATCATCCAAAAGATCCTCTCCGTCAGCGGCAGCAGTTGCCAGCTTATCGCATCGTTCGTTTATTTCTTCTCCGGCATGTCCTTTTACCCAGATAAAGTTTACTTTATGCTGTTCTTTTGCCTTAAGCAGGCGTTTCCACAGGTCAATGTTTTTAACTTCCTCATTTTTCCCGCGCTTCCATCCTTTTTTCAGCCAGGAATCTATCCAGTGCTGGTTAAAGGCATCCACAAGGTATTTTGAATCCGAATGCAGGTCTACCTCACAGGGCTTAGTCAGTTCCTCCAGGGCAACGATCGCAGCCATAAGCTCCATACGGTTATTAGTCGTCTTTTTATAACCTGCGCTCAGTTCTTTTTCATGCAGCACACCCTTAGAATCAATAAACTGAAGTACAGCCCCGTATCCGCCGGGACCGTCCGGATTACCCCGTGCCGCGCCGTCCGTATATATAGTAACTTTCGTCATGTCCAGGCCCCTTCTTTCATAAACTGCTGTGCCAGATCTTCGGCTTCCTTTACCAGTGCCGGGTCATATCCCATTACCGAGAGCAGCCTGATAGCATTCCTTGATGTGGCCTTGCCCTGCATCAGCTTGTAGTTAAAGAGAACGTCCCCGTCTTTTATCTCTTCCTCAAAATGGTAGTTCTCATAATACTGCTTAAGCAGCTCCGTAAGCTCGATGTCATGGGTCGCTGCTGCCGCAAACAGCTTTTTACTGTCCATGGACTTTAATATGACAGTTGAGGCGGCGATACGCTCTACCGTATTGGTACCGCGCAGCACTTCATCCACATAGCAGGCGATCTTTGCTCCGGGCTGCTTAGCTGCTTCCAGTATACGCCTCATAGCCTTTATCTCTACCATGAAGTAACTTTCCGCACTTGCCAGATCATCCCGCAGAGACATTGAAGTATATATCCTGTGCATATCTGTATGGAATTCATCCGCGCATGCGAAATAAAAACACTGTCCGAAGAGCTGGTTTAATGCCATGGTCTTTAAGAAGGTGGATTTACCGGAAGCATTTGAACCGGTCAGAAGCATGTTCCCTTTAAGCTCGTAAGAATTCTTAACGGGATCGGCTATCATCGGATGATACAGCTCTTTTGCCGCTTCCTTCCCGTCATATACCGGTGTGCATACTGTCCCCAGTGCCCTCTTATAGGAAGCAACGGCTATGATCATCTCGATATAGCCCAGTGATCCGTGCAGGGAATCGATCTGTGTCTTATGACTCAGCATCTGCCTGAACATACGGTAAAAACTGATCAGATCCGTATGCAATATCATATTTAAATAATCTGCGACCACTTCCATGGGATCGCCGCTTGAACTGTCGCCTTTAAAGACCGCACCGGCACCACGGGTGAAATCCTTAAGCTCATCCAGTGCTTTCTTCATCTCCTCCTGCTCGCGCTTAATACAGGGGATATCCATCTTAATGGCTTTCCGCCCGGAATAGATATCACGCATAATATACTTAAGCGTTACCACATAAGGCTGTATCTTTCCTTTAGTCCTGAAATACCATGCCATATTGAACACTATGGCAGCGATCATCGCAAGGATACCGGTACCTGTCTTTACAAACAGAAGGGCTATTGCAGCCGCTAACAACAGCGGTGCGATAAAATGCATCCCAAGCGTCTTATCCTCTCCCAGCGTATCTGCAAAATCCAGGTGGTCATACAGAGAATATCGCCCGCTCTTTCCCATGCAGGCAAAGAAATACTGCATCTCCTCTCTTTCTTTCTGATGCTCATCAAAATATCTTATCTGTTCATCTCTGCGTTTCAGTTCCTCCTCATCAAAAAGAGGCGTACGCAGTGTATGATAAAGCAGTTCCTCTC
This sequence comes from uncultured Lachnospiraceae bacterium, assembly GCA_902779395.1. Taxonomy (GTDB): domain Bacteria; phylum Bacillota; class Clostridia; order Lachnospirales; family Lachnospiraceae; genus NK4A136. The sequence goes on from CACZBK010000019.1 coordinate 51,294, forward strand.
CGGCTGATGAGTAAGTTAAGTCCATCACCGTGAAGATACGGTCCAGCTCCAGGTCGGAAGCTGTGATATCATCAATGGACAGATCATCCCTGTGCTTTCTGAAATATGCCGTGATACATTCAGCTCTCTCGGCGCTTATCGGTTTGTCCCTGAATTTTCCATACTCCCTGTGTATACGTCCCTTTAAAAGCCGGGTATATTTACGGCGCTCCAGAAGACCAAAAAAGGTAAATACAGCCACAAGTGCTGCAAAAAGTCCAAGTACTAACAGTATCTCATTCATCTTACTCAAGCGCCTCCGGTCCAAAGCTTTCGGGAAGCAGTTCCTGAAGGCTGTATTCTTTATAATCCTCGGAAGAAGTACCTACCAGCACCTTAAGCTTCTTCGGATCACAGAATTCTCTTAATACCTGTCTGCAGATCCCGCAGGGGAAGGCCATGTTCAGTTCATCACCCTTTCCTCCGGATATCGCAATGGTCTTCAGCTTAAGATGCCCCTCGCTCACAGCCTTAAACACAGCAGTCCTTTCTGCACAGCATGTCGCACCGTAAGACGCATTTTCAACATTACTTCCTGTAAAAAGCTGATCATCCTCCGTTATCAGAGCCGCTCCTACCCTGTATCCCGAGTAAGGAGCATATGCCATATGCCTTGCGGCTATGGCAAAGCCCATCAGCTGTTTATTGTCTATCATAAAAAACCTCCGTTTGTGAACATTTATCAATCTTCGTTATGATCATTCTTATCTGATATCAGCCAGCGCTCTTCAAACTGATCCGCAGGAAGCGGACGCCCGAAATAATATCCCTGTATCTGCCCGCATTCCAGCTCACGCAATATCTTCAATTGTTCTTCCCGCTCAACACCCTCTGCAATAACCTTAAGGTTAAGGCCCTGAGCCATAAGTACGATGACCTTGACTACCACATATGCATTCCAGTTTGATTCGATGTCATCGACCAGCTCTTTGGCGATCTTGATCCTGTCAAAAGTAAAATCCAGCATGTTTGTGAAACTGGCATATCCGGTACCGAAATCATCAACTGAAAATGTCAGACCGTCTTTCTTAAGTTTTGTGATTATCTCTCCGCTTGCCAGGGATGAATCCAGTGCATAGCCTTCGGTTATCTCCACATCCAGCCACTTTGAAGGTACAGCGAGTTCTGTTTTCAGATTTATGAATTTATCGGCAAAATCCCTGTCACGGAGCTGAAGCGGCGATACGTTGATACCTACTACCAGATCTTTATCATACTTCTCATTCCATAACTTTATCTGCTTCATGGCTGTGGTGTTGACCCATTCACCTATATTATTCATAAGGCCCATCTCTTCGGCAAGAGGTATGAACTCTACCGGAGAGATAAATCCGTCTATGGGGTCTATCCAGCGAATGAGCGCTTCCATACCTATAAGCTCTCCCGAAGCACAGTCAACCTGCGGCTGATAGTAAAGCTTAAAATCCCTGTCATAATCCGCCGACTGAAGCTTTACTTCCAAACGTCTCTGACGGCTCATCTGCTTTATAAGATCCTGATCATAAAACTTGTACTCTGTCTTGGAATGTCTGTGTTTTATAGCTCTGCGTGCAGAATCGGCAAATTTGAAAAGCTGCTCCAGATCCTGGGCATCAGCCGGATACTGGGCCACTCCTATACTGATCGAAGGGCGGAGTATATTCCCTCCCACCTCCATCGGATGATCCAGACTCTCCTTTAAGACCCTTGCCATTATACGGAGTTTATCTTCATTATCAAAGTTCTTATATACCAGCAAAAACTCATCCGCGGCGATACGAAATGCCTGTATGTCGTCATTTTCAAGCTCCGACAGTCTTCTGGCTATCTCTATCAGTACCTTATCACCTGCCTCAAGTCCGTAATTATCATTTATCGGCTTGAAATAATTTATATCCATCGAAAATACCGCAAACTGAGTATCGGCATTCTCCATAAGTATCTGGTTCATATAAAGACGGCTGTATTTTCTGTTATACAGACCGGTAAGAGCATCCTTGTAAGATACACGTTCCAGCTGTTCGTTGGCGACCTTAAGCTCCTGCTCCTGATAATCAACCCACTGCCCCAGCTTTTCATTCTCTTCCTTCTGCTTCTTTAAAAGCTCCTGGGTAAGTTCATTGGTCTGCTGTGTCTTCCACATGATAAGATAGCCCATGGCCGAAACGATAAGGATATAGAACTCCGTTTCCGAAAGGAATCTGATCATATACAGCATTATCACTGCAGGTATAAGTATCAGTCCGAATATCCATCCCGCTCCCATTGAAGAACGAATATCCTTTTCCTCCTGCTTTAAGCGCTCGGAATTCTCCACCGCCTTTCTGACAGACGGATCGGCAAAGGCGAGACCGATCGCACATACACAGGCCATATAGATAATATCTATATAAACACTCTCGGCATCAAAGCCTCCGGCCGTATAGTAAGTGAAACGCATCTCAAAGATGTTATAGACAACCACGGCGCCAAAGACTATATACCCGGCTCTGGTATGATTAGTAACTCCCCTGATAGTCAGGATGAAAAATAACAGTGTAAGAACATACATTACAGCTGTCAGATACAGGATCGAGCTGAGCGGAAATGTTCCCTCATATGTGTTGATCCCGAATCCGAGAAGATATAGCTTGCGGACCATGATAAAACCCGTGACCCCGAGAATAAAAGTATTGATGAGCAGTCTGAATATGTCCTGCTTTTTAAAATCAACTATTATATATGCTGTCAGGGCAGCTCCGAAGCAATAATTAGGTGCGAGATACAGCTTATCCGAAAGATCTATAAGAAAGGGTTCATCTATGCGTATATATGTGTAGATAAAGAGGATTATATCCGCAACGATCCATGAACCGATACCGAGCATTATAAAAGCAGTGGCATATTTATATTTCTCTGCGCGTTTATAACTGATGTATATCAGGAAAAAAGCCAAAAGACCGGTGATCGGCGATAAGATATTATATACAACATCAAAACCTGCGAGAGTAGCTATTGCATAAGCTGCCCACGCTCCGATCATTACTCTTGAAAGAATCTTCTGCCCTTTATCCAAATACATCCTCCTCTAAAGCCGATACAGTATCAGCCCTCTGTCACTCCCGGTGATTCATTCACCGGCCGCATCCGCAAGCATCCGCTTAAGCTTACGCAGAAACTTAGGTGCCATAGCCTCCATAACGTCCGTATTGACAAGAGTGATCTTTATTCCTCCGGGCTGTTCTGTGAGCACATCATAGAGTGCATCCAGATTCCTCCCGAAATATGCCGGAAGTTCGATATGTTTTCCAAGCAGATCGTAGAATTCATCTGCACCGCATACATTATCTATATCAAGAGTTATTTCTTTCATGACTACCTCCATAGGTCAGTATAGCTGCGTAAAGCTTTCGTAATGATCGCCCGTATAATAAATATTCCCTTTATCGTCAAATACTATACGCTTCGATCCGCGGCTCTTTTTTCCCTTTGTGTCTATATCACACTCTTTATATCTGCCGTCCGGCAGCAGCCCCTCGTAATTTCCGAAGCGGTCACCGCCTATGCTTTTTCCGGGTGCATACGGCTCAAGGCTGCCACCCTCCCATCCCAGAGCCTGGGCATCTTTTTTTGTGATGAAATTTTCGGGAAGCTTTCCGTATGTATGTATATAAAGCGCCACATCCTTTTTTGAAGTATATTCTCCATCCTCTGCGATGGCTGCTTCAGGTGCAGGCTCAGCCTCTGCCTCTTCCACAGCCGGCACTGCGTCCGGTGCCGGCTCTGTATCTTCCTCCGCCGGCTCAGGAGCAGTAGTTTCCTGCGCCTGCATTGGATCATTTCCCGGCTCCGCATCTGTCTGTTCAGGCAATGATACTGCCTCCGGATCTTCATAGGCCGGCGTTGGCGTCGGCCCTATGGCAGCCGGATCATCTTCCTCCCCATCAGTAACTGCCGTCTGTGCAGGCGCCGGCTGCCCTTCGCCGAAAAAACCGCCTCCGGTCTCTTCCGACATCGACATCTCGTCGCCCATTGGTGCTGCTGCCGGAATATCATCCGAACATCCTGCCAGCACTGTAAACGCCAGTATAAGTATGGCTGTAAGGCGCCACATTCCTTTAAATCTTCTCATATAGTCTCCTAAAAATTATATATATATCCACTAAATATCATAACATAAAACTGTCTTTTTTTCAATTTGCAAAACGGAAAGCTGCTACGTGATGTAAAAAGCGCCCTCCGCAAAACGGAGGACGCTTTTAGTCTTCTCTCTTTTTAAGCTTTTACTCAGCCTGCTGCTTTCTTAGCCTTCTCAGCCTTGATAGCTGCGGTCAGCTGGGGAACGATCTTGTTAAGGTCGCCTACTACACCGTAATCTGCTACGTCAAAGATAGGAGCATCCTCATCCTTGTTGATAGCTACGATGATATCGCTCTCTTCCATACCTGCCACGTGCTGGATAGCACCGGAGATACCGATAGCAAAGTAAAGGTTGGGACGAACGGTCTTACCGGTCTGACCAACCTGCAGATCCTTGGGCTTCCAGCCTGCATCTACAACTGCACGTGAGCAGGAAACGGTTCCGCCAAGAGCCTCTGCCAGATCCTCAAGGATCTTGAAGTTCTCGGGTGAGCCTACGCCACGGCCGCCGGATACAAGGATCTTTGCATCCATGATATCAACGGTATCGGATACAGCCTTAACAACCTCTTTGATGGTAACATAGCGGTCGTTGGGTGTGAATCCGGGATTATATTCGATAACCTCTGCCTTCTTTCCGGCAACGGGATCGATCTTCTGCATAACGCCGGGACGAACGGTAGCCATCTGAGGACGGTTATCGGGGCAGGCGATGGTAGCAATGGTATTGCCGCCGAATGCAGGACGGGTCATAAGCAGCTGATTGTGCTTCTGCTTATCTTCCTGGCCCGGAATGGGATTTAAGGGGAAATCACCTATATCCAGCTGTGTGCAGTCTGCGGTAAGACCGGTAGCTACACGTGCGGAAACGGTAGGACCCAAGTCACGTCCGATAGCGGTTGCACCAACCAGAACTATCTCGGGCTTGTACTCATTGATAACGGAAGCCAGTGCGTGAGCATAAGGCTCGGTACGATAATCCTTAAGCTCGGGATCGTCAACAACGATAACCTTATCTGCGCCGTACTCAGCAAGACGGTCAGCCAGGCCTTTAACGCCTGAACCGATAAGTACTGCGGTAACTTCGGTCTTTAAAGGCTCAGCCAGATCTCTGGCTTTGCCCAGCAGTTCAAATGCTATGGGGCTTATCTCATTGTCTACCTGCTGTGCGAAGACATATACGCCCTTGTAATCTTCTAATGCCATTTTTTAATTTGCTCCTTTCATCAGATGACGTGTTTTGCATCAAGCTTCTCTACGATATAAGCTACAGACTCTTCAGGTGAATCAAAGGTCTTCTTCTCACCTGCGCCCTTACGTACTTTATCGGAAGCCTTTGCGATCTTGGTAGGAGAACCTGCCAGACCGATGTTTGCATCATCAACATCCTTAAGGTCATCGCGGCCCCAGGTGGTGATCTCTGCCTTTACTGCATCAAAAATGCCGCCTACGCTCATGTAACGGGGCTCGTTGAGCTCGGAAAGAGCTGTGATAAGGCAGGGCATCTTAGCTTCTATCACATGATAACGATCGTCATACTGACGCTGTACGGTAACCTTCTTTGCAGCCTCGTCAACCTTGATATCCATAGCGTAGGATATTACGGGCAGGCCAAGGTGCTCAGCGATCTGGGGACCAACCTGAGCGGTATCACCATCGATAGCCTGACGGCCGGTGATGATCAGGTCGTACTCAAGATTGCGGATAGCGCCTGCGATGGTAGTGGAAGTAGCCCAGGTATCAGCACCGCCCAGTCTTCTGTCGGTAACCAGGACTGCCTTGTCAGCGCCCATTGCTATAGCTTCCTGCAGCACATCTGTTGCCTTGGGAAGACCCATGGTAAGTACGGTAACCTCTGCACCGTACTGATCCTTAAGACGAAGAGCAGCCTCAAGACCTGCCTTGTCATCAGGATTCATTATAGTGAGCATTGCAGCTCTGTTTAAGGTTCCGTCGGGATTGAACTCAACACCGCCCTTTGTATCGGGAACCTGTTTGATACATACGATTATCTTCAATGTCTTACCCTCCTATCCTACTTAAGTATATTTGCAGAGATGACCATACGCTGTACTTCTGAAGTACCTTCGTAGATCTCGGTGATCTTTGCATCACGCATCATGCGCTCAACATCATATTCACGGATGTAACCGTAACCGCCGTGGAGCTGAACTGCCTTGGTAGTAACTTCCATAGCGATCTCTGCAGCTGCCAGCTTAGCCATAGCTGCTTCTACAGAATAGGATACCTTGGGATTCTTCTGATATTCTGCCTTCTTCATAGCTGCTGCGTATACCAGATACTGTGCAGCCTTTACCTTGGTAGCCATATCAGCCAGCTGGAACTGGGTATTCTGGAAAGCACCGATCGCTTTACCGAACTGCTTACGTTCCTTAACATAGTTGATAGTGGTCTCAAGAGCGCCCTCTGCAAGGCCCAGAGCCTGTGCAGCGATACCGATACGGCCGCCGTCAAGGGTGTGCATTGCGATATTGAAGCCCTTACCCTGCTGTCCTAAGAGATTCTCCTTAGGGATACGGCAGTCGGTGAAGATCAGCTCATAGGTGGATGATCCGCGGATACCCATCTTGTTCTCCTTGGTACCGAAGGTAAAGCCGGGAGTGCCTTTTTCTACGATGAATGCGGAGATCTCCTTCATCATCTTGCCTCTCTTCTCTATCTTGCCGGTAACAGCGAAGATAACGTAAACGTCTGCTTCCTTACCGTTGGTGATAAAGCACTTGGAACCGTTAAGAACCCACTCATCACCGTCAAGTACTGCCTTGGTCTGCTGACCCTGGGCATCGGTACCTGCACCGGGCTCAGTAAGACCGAATGCACCCAGCTTCTCGCCCTTTGCAAGGGGTACAAGATACTTCTGCTTCTGCTCCTCGGTACCGAATGTCATAATAGGATCAACGCACAGTGAAGTATGTGCGGATACGATAACGCCTGTGGTACCGCAAACCTTTGAAAGCTCCTCAACGCACATAGCGTAGGTAAGAGGATCTGCGCCCTGGCCGCCGTACTCACGGGGTACGGGTATACCAAGGAAACCGTAGCGTGCCATCTTCTCAACAGTCTCTCTGGGGAAGCGCTCTTCCTCATCAACCTCCTGAGCCAGAGGCTTTACTTCGTTCTCGGCGAAATCACGGAACAGTGTTCTCGCCATTTCATGCTCTTTGCTTAATGTAAAATCCATGACTTATCAATCCTTTCGTAAATATATTTTAAAGGCTTATACACCTTAAAATCACAACTTGTCAACAGGTGTCTTGGTCTTGTCGGCATTGTATACATAGAAGCCCTTGCCGCTCTTTACACCAAGATTGCCGCCGCGTACCATCTTACGCATAAGAGGGCATGCTCTGTACTTGCTGTCCTTGGTCTCATTGTAGAGAACATCCATGATAGCAAGGCAGATATCCAGTCCGATATAATCGCCCAGCTCCAGGGGCCCCATAGGATGATTTGCACCCAGCTTCATAGCTGTATCGATACCCTCGATATCGGAAACACCTTCCATCTTGATGAAAGCTGCTTCGTTGATAAGGGGAATGAGGATACGGTTTACTACGAAACCTGCTGCCTCGTTAACCTGAACGGGTGTCTTGCCGATCTCTTCGGAGATCTTCTTGATCTTCTCAACGATATCAGCGGGTGTATTAACACCTGCGATAACCTCGATAAGCTTCATCCTGTCTGCGGGATTAAAGAAGTGCATACCTACAACGGGACGGTTAACGCCCTTTCCGATCTCGGTGATTGACAGTGAAGAAGTATTTGATGCAAAGATGCAGTCTGCCTTGCAGATAGCATCAAGCTCTTTAAATGTAGTCTGCTTAACGGTCATATCCTCGAAAGCTGCCTCTACGATAAGGTCGCAGTCTGCACAGATATCTTCTTTAAGTCCGGGAGTGATAGCTCCGGTGATCTTGTCTACCTGCTCCTGGGTAAGTTTTCCTTTCTCTACGAGCTTTGCATAGCCCTTAACGATCTTGTCCTTACCGCCTTCTGCCCACTCCTGCTTGATATCGCAGAGAGCTACGGTGTAGCCTTCGGTCTGGGCAAATGCCTTAGCGATGCCCTGGCCCATTGTACCTGCTCCTATAACACCTACCTTCATTTATCTTTCCTCCTTAAATAATTAATTAACCTTGTTAAACGTTTGTGTATAAGGGTTTGACTGATCCTGCGGCTGTTGCTGCATTACTGCCTGTTCTGCCATAATCTGCTGATTGAGCTTTTTCTCATTATTCTTCTTGTTGACCGTAATAACGACCGCTATGATCACGCCTGCAATAGTTGCGATGAGTCCAATCGCCACGAACAGCATGATCATCAATGAAATACCGCCAAGTGCAACCATGATATCCCCTTATTTATTTACAAATGTAACAACCTTAACCTTAGTGGGGTCATCCTTCTTCTTTAAGAAGTTGCCCATGCCGGCCTTCTGATCCTCGGTCTCGAAGCAGTCGCCGAAGAGCTTCTCTTCGATAGCAACGCCTTCGTCTATAGAAACCTGAAGGCCTTCGTTGATAGCCTTCTTGCAGTTACGTACTGCGATAGGAGCCTGTGCAGCGATGCCGGCTGCCATCTTAAATGCAGCGTCCATAAGAGCATCCTTAGCAGATTTAACTACTTCTCCTGCCTCGTTAAGCTCTGCGGATACAACCTGGTTTACAAGACCGATCCTGTAAGCCTCTGCAGCCTTGATGTTTCTTGCAGTGTAGATAAGCTGCTTAGCCATGCCTGCGCCTACCAGACGTGCAAGTCTCTGGGTACCGCCGAATCCGGGGGTAATGCCAAGACCTACCTCAGGCTGGCCGAACATAGCATTGTCAGAGCAGATACGGATATCGCAGCTCATGGATATCTCGCAGCCGCCGCCTAATGCGAAGCCGTTAACAGGCCACAAAGCTCTTCTCACCTGCACCGGTAAGGATAAGGCAGCGTACAGCATCAAGATCAACTGCATCCAGTGTAGCATTCAGCTCGTCAAGCACCTGTGAATTAAGGGCGTTAAGAGCCTTCTCACGGTTTATTGTAATGATACCTACGGCATCTTTTACTTCATATAAAACGAATTCCATATTTTACCTCCATAAAAAACGGGGGGATATACTCCCCCCAAGAATTAACCTTCGTATGCTTCTACTATTGTAGCGCAGCCCATGCCGCCGCCGATGCACAGAGTAGCCAGACCCTTCTTAGCTCCCTTAGCTTCCATCTCGTGAAGCAGGGTAACAAGGATACGCGCACCTGATGCGCCTACGGGGTGACCCAGAGCGATAGCGCCGCCGTTGGGATTAAGCTGCTTGTCAACATCGATGCCCAGATCCTTGCCTACTGCTACGGACTGAGCTGCAAATGCCTCATTTGCCTCGATGATATCAAAGTCTTCGATCTTGTATCCGCACTTAGCCATAGCCTTGCGGGTAGCTGCAACGGGTCCGATACCCATAACTTCGGGACGAACGCCTGCAAGAGCGCCTGCAACATATGTTGCCATAGGCTTAACGCCAAGCTCTTTAGCCTTCTCCTCGCTCATAACAACGATAGCTGCTGCGCCGTCATTGATACCGGATGCGTTACCTGCGGTAACAACACCGTCGGGATTAAGGGGTTTAAGCTTCTGCAGGCCCTCGATAGTTGATCCCGGACGGGGTCCTTCATCCTTATTAAAGAGGATGGTCTCTTTCTTCTTCTTGATCTCGACAGGAACGATCTCCTTATCGAAAGCGCCGCTCTCCTGAGCTGCGCAGGCCTTTAACTGGCTCTTTAATGCGAACTCATCAAGCTCTTCACGGGTAAGGCCGTATTCCTTAGCTACATTATCAGCGGTCGTGATCATGTGGTAATCATTAAATGCATCCCAGAGAGCATCCTTTACCATGGTATCTACCAGACCGCCCTGGCTCTGTGAAGGCCACATCATACGGTAACCGTAACGGCCGTTAGGAATAGCGAAAGGAGCCATTGACATGTTCTCCATACCGCCTGCTACTACTATATCAGCATCGCCTGCAGCTATCATCTGTGCTGCCATGTTCACGCAGTTAAGACCGGAGCCGCAGACTACGTTAACGGTAACAGCAGGAGTCTCGATAGGCAGCCCTGCCTTGATAGAAGCCTGACGTGCTACATTCTGGCCCTGTCCGGCCTGGATAACGCATCCCATGTAAACATGGTCAACCTTCTCAGGAGCAACTCCTGCGCGGTTTAAAGCTTCCTTGATAACTATTGCGCCAAGCTGCGCAGCGGGTGTGGTGGAAAGTCCGCCACCCATTGTTCCGATCGCGGTACGGCATGCACCTGCAAGTACGATTTTCTTAGACATTTCTGACCTCCATAAAATGTGTTGAATAATATTATACAGGCTCCGAGACAGAGCCCGCGCATCAAGCACGATTTTATCATAAGTCGTAACTCTCTGCAAGGGAGAAAAGATACAAAAAGGGGACAATTTGTCCCCTTTCGTACTGTATTTTTATGCATTTTTCTTTATGTAAACTTATACTTCAGGCTCTATCAATCCGTAAGTGTTGCCCTTCCTCTTATACACTACGTTCACCTGATCCGTCTCAGCATTGCAGAACACGAAAAAGCTGTGCCCCAGAAGTTCCATCTGCACACATGCATCCTCGGGATACATGGGCTTGATATCAAACTTCTTGGTACGGATGATCTTAACTTCCTCTTCATCCATGAAATCCTTATCAAGATATTCCTGCTTAAATGAACCTGCTCCCTGCTCACGATCCGTAAGCCTTGTCTTGTATTTCTTAAGCTGTCTTTCGATTATCTCCTCTACAAGATCGATGGATACATACATATCATTGCTTACCTGCTCAGAGCGGATGATGCTGCCCTTAACCGGTATGGTAACTTCTATCTTCTGACGGTCCTTTTCCACACTTAAGGTAACATGTACTTCGGTATCCTCTGCAAAATACTTTTCAAGCTTGCCTATCTTGTCCTCTACGGCACTTCTAAGACCTTCCGTCACATCGATATTCTTACCAAGAATGATAAACTTCATACGCACGTCCTCCGTTTCCCCGGCAGCGCCGGAGTATTCTTTGTTGATAAGGGAAGTATAGCATAAAATATCCTCTTCCGCAAGTACGGCAAAATCCCGCAGACTGCAAAAAAAGCGTGACGATTCCGCCGGTTTATGCTATGATAAAAGACAAATGTTTGAATAAACTAACTTTCCGGAGGCTGTATGTACAACATAGATTTCCATGCAGATGACTATGCTGCTTCTATAGAAAATTCAAAAAGGATAATCGAACTGGTGCAGGCCGGCCGCATAGATTCATTCAGTGTACTGCCGAACATGGGCTGCTATGAAGAATGCATGAACCTTCTCAAAGATAACTGGGAATCCTTCCCCAAAAAGCCCCTGATATCCGTGCATCTCAACCTGATAGACGGCTACTGGCTTTCTTCAAAAAAGCCCGGAAGGATCATAAAAAATTCCTGGGGAAAGATATTTCTGCATACCATGATCCCGGATCACAAAAGGAACCGGCTGCTGGCATCATATTCCGCGGAGATAGAAGCCCAGATAAAAGCCGTCACCGAAAAAACGGCAGATCTTCGAGACGACAGCGGAGCTCCGATCGCTCTGCGTATCGATTCACACGTTCACACACATATGATCCCCCTGGTATTCGATGCACTTATGGATGCCCTTGCCCGGACCGGACTCCGCAATGAGGTGAGCTTTATACGCTGCTCCACCGAGCCGCTTTCCATGTTTTTGTTCACTCCCGGCATAACAGGTACCATATCGCCTGTCAATATCATCAAAAATATCATGATACATATTTTAAGCCACTTTGTAAGAGATAACCTGCGCGGTATGAACATAGATACCGGCCGTCTCTTCGGTGTAGCCATGACCGGCGAGATGGATAAGCGGAGAGTCAGCATACTGCTCCCGAAGATGATAAAATATGCCAGGAAAAAGAACGCCTATCTCGAAATACTCTCCCATCCCGGGCGGACAGCCGGGAATGAAGTTTCGCCGGAATACGGCCCGGATGACAGGAAAGCCTTCTTATCGCCAAACCGGGATGTGGAATATGATATGCTGATGGAAGTAAAAAGACCTGAGTGATCAGGTCTTTTTCTTACCGCTTACCGCTATCTTAAACAGGCTTACAAATACCAGTGATATTACGGCAGCCGCGCTCATTAAAAGCCCGGGGATCAGACCTTCCGGAACGTAACGAAGCTTTAACGTCCCGCTCTCGCTCACCGGGATATATAAAAAAGCATCGTTCATTTTCTCCGGTACTACTTCACGTCCGTTCAGATATGCTTTCCAGGATCTTTCATACGGTATCGTGGTAGCTACACCGGCACTGTCCCCAAGTTCGGGTATCTGTATCATAAATGCCGATGACGAAGTATTCTCTGCCTGCAGTCCCCTTCCTATCGAATCATTAAAAGCCTGATGAAGCGCCGACATGTCCTCGGTAACCACTAAAGCCCTGCCGTTATCCGGGTCTTCTCCCTCACAGAATACACGTATCGTAAAACTCTCACCTTCATCATGCCATCCAAGATCCAGCACACTGTAACAACCCAGATTACCATATCCCGAAAGAAAATCATCATCAAGATATATCGCAATGTTCTGTATCCTGTCCTCTATTCCGCTGATATACAGATAAACGCGGCCGCTGATGAGAGCTTCACATTCATAGATATCGGTATCCTTTCCCTTCCGTACCTGCATACCGCATTCTTTAAAGATATCCGGAATATAGCCGCAATATGCAGAATATAAACTTTCCTGCATTGTAAAGGGATCATCCGTATCTGCCTGCGGGAGAGAATCTACTCTCATCGCCACCGGAAGCCAGTACGGATTTTCATAAAGTATCGCCTCCTGATGCTCATATTCGTCCCTTCTGTAGCAGCCGTTCACATATCTTATGCCCAGAAGCGATTCTGCCGTAGCCGTATTATCATTGCCGAATGCAGTATACAGTCCGTCATCATGAAAGCCCAGCTTCTTAAGGAAAAAGCGCGTGCTCATAAGACCTGCGGAACTGTAATGAGTCAGGCTGTTATATCCGTACATCATACCGTCATTCTGCTCCCTGGGCGCACAATCATCCACACGATAGAATTCCCCGTCGCAGCTTATACGCGAAAACAGCGGCGCATCTTCATTGTAGATCCTGCGGTATTCCGATGCACCCAGCATCCCCGCAGAAGTCTGTACCTTAAAGATATATATGCCGTCCGCCATAAGAACCGTCAGCTGTATCACTATCAGTGCAGCATCGATCAGCTCTTTTTTCTTTATCTGTATTAAATTGAAAGCCCTTGCCGCACAGACGACAAGCACAAATACCAGAAGAAACGCCTGACGGTAAGGGTATCCCGAAGGATACATCCCGGCATGCCATAAAAGGTTCAGCTTATCAATGCACATGGAAGCAGCCATTATCAGTATAAGCGAACCCATACAAAGCTTTTCTTTGATAGAAACCGCCTTAATGAAGAAGAAACACAGAGCAGCTGTCAATATCAGCATTCCCGCATAAATAAGGGGCCTTCCGAAATAAGTGCTGCTGCCGTCGAATCTGAATATCCTGTATTGCGCTGCCAGCTGCCAGGGCATGAGATCCGCACCCTCTCCCTCCGTTCCCAGAAGGCCGGAATCTTTTGGACTGCCTGCCAGCTCGAAGACGGTAGGCAATAATGCCACCATATCAAGACATACAGCCCAGAGCGAGCAGCCTCCCACACGCAGCAGCTTCTTAAACCATCCCGACGGGTTATCGATAAGGAGCCATATCGTCCAGAAAACTATGAACAGGCATACCATAAATGCCAGATAGTAATTGCACCATATCATCAGGGCAAGCGTCAGTATATAAGCGACATGCTTTTTTTCATCTATAAGCCTGCCGATCATCCAGAGCACGATGGGCATCAGGATATATACTTCCATCCACATAGGATTTATCACATATGCCATCATATATGCGCAAAAAGTGTAGCCAAGCGTGAAGGCAAGGGTCCGCGGCATACCCTCATGCCCCCTGCGGCGCAGGTAATAGATCAGGAAACGGTCACATGATGCTGCCATCAGCATGAATTTGATCCCTGCCATGAGAGTAACCGCCTCCGGCAGGTATGCCTCATCAAAAAAAGCCAGTATCAAAAGCAGCGGACTCGAAAGATAGTAGGTAAAAAATCCGACAGCCCCGGAGCCCAGAGCCATAGCCGGCGAGTAAAGCACATTGTTCTTTCCTTCCAGAACGCTTTTATAGTATGAATAAAAATCCAGATACTGTCTTTTCATATCAAAAACAGCCCAGGTATTATCCCCGAATGGTGTAATGCCCGCTATAATGCAGAAAAATACGAAAAAAAAGCCCGCAGCGACAGCCGCTGCGAGCACATGAACATATACCTTTTTATCTGAATACTCTTCTGACAGCAATGACCGTATCATATCCGACTTCCGTTATAGCAATGCCTTTCCTGGAATTATAGGCATGAACTATCTGCCCGTTTCCTATATAGATGGCCACATGACCTCTGTAGCACATTATATCACCGGGCCTGGCTCCTGCAAGACCTTCTTCCACAGCATAAGCCGCATTGGGATAATCACCCGAAGAACGCGGCAGGCTCACTCCGAAATTCTTATAAACACTCATAACAAAACCCGAACAATCCGCCCCGTCGGTCAGGCTGCTCCCCCCGTAAACATAAGGATTGCCGACAAACTGGCAGGCAAAAGCCGCTACTTCTGCGCCTTTTGCCGCACCATCCTCCGACTGCTCTTCGTTTCCGTCCTCAGCTGACGGTTCCTCTTCCTCCGTCTCCTCTTCATGAGCAGGTGTTTCTGTGGGTGTCGGTGTTTCTGTCGGAGTCGGTGTTTGTGCCGGCTCCTCTGCAGGAGCAGATGTGGCATCAGCTTCTGCCACAGGTTCAGGCACAGGCGCTGTCACAGGCTGCGGAATTGGTGATGGTGTGGGTGTGGGCGTCACAGTGGGCAGCAGTTCAGGCACGGGAGCGGGTGTTATTTCTTCTGCCGGCTCGGCAGTTTCCTCTTCAGCCGGTAATTCAGGCTCAAAACTATCCACCAGATCTCCGCCGGCCCATACATCAAACAGCTCAAGATCATCATCCAAAGCACTGATAGCCCCGGCTGTCTGTAAAACAGGAAGTTCCTCAACAAAAACGCTTTCTTCAAAAGCCGCGGCAGCACCGCCCAGATACTCCGCTTCAACAGACTGTTCTTCCACAGTACTCTGCTGCACCAAAACATCATCCGCAGAAGTCACTATACTGCCTGCCGAAGAATACACAAAACCTGCTGCTGTTATCAAACCGATAATTTTAACTAATGCCTTATATTGCATGCTATGGATTATAAACCGAAATAATCAAATGATTTACAAATTGTTACTTTTTTGTTACAGTTTGGTTAAGGATATCATGGTAGACATAAGATGTCAAGCAAGGAGAAGTCTATGAAAAAAACAGCAGTGATAAGCGGAGCTTCCCGTGGTATAGGCGCAGCTATAGCAGCAAAACTCGCAGAAGAGGGTTATGACCTCAGCATCTGCTGCCGCAACAACAACGGCTTTTTAGAGGATCTGGCCGACAGGCTTCGTTCCGAATATCCCGTTGCCATACACTGTTTTTACGGCGACATTTCCGATCCGCTCTTCTGCAACACACTTTTAAGCCCTTTTGAAAACCCGGATGTACTGGTAAATAATGCCGGCATCTCCCACATAGGGCTTTTACAGGATATGACAGATATGGAATGGCAGCATATCATGAACGTGGATCTAAACGGTGCCTTTTATTTAAGCCGCGCAGCTATTCCTCTTATGCTTAAACGCCACAGCGGACGCATAATAAATATCTCCTCTGTATGGGGGCGTGTCGGAGCTTCGATGGAAGTGGCTTATTCTGCCGCGAAGGGTGGTATCGATGCAATGACAAGGGCTCTCTCCCGCGAACTTGCACCTTCAGGGATATCCGTTAACGCCCTTGCCTGTGGGTTTATCGACACCGAGATGAATGCCCATCTTTCCGAAGAAGAAAAAAAGGATCTGTACGAACAGATCCCTGCAGGAAGACCCGGCACTACCGAAGAAGTGGCCGAGTGTGTATCTTTATTATTAAAAGCTCCCATATATCTGACAGGCCAGGTCATCAGTTTCGACGGCGGCTGGACCTGATGTCCTAAAACTCAGAATCCTCTTCATTTATCGACATTTTATGGGTCCCGCCCACCACCATGAGCATATCCTTGTTTATGCCAAGCGGCACAGGCTTTCCGGAAAGCATGAACAGGGTAAAGCGTGACTGAAGAAGCTTAAGCTGCGCATCCTCTTTCATGGTACCTAATGCCACGGCCGCATTTCCTTCCGCCGTAAACTCAAGGTCCGTATTCGATATGGCTATATACAGAAGACCTTCATTTCCGCCTATGAGATACAGTTTCTTCCCGTTAAACTTAATATGCACGCTTGCGTCATCTATACGTATACTGCCTTCTGTCTTCTCATAGCTTCCGATACCGGCCAGCAGGCTTCCCGATCCTTCTATGTTCAGGGAAACATTCCTGATCTCTACATTCTGTCTGCCATTGGCAGAGCCCACTCCTACTCCCTTGGCCGTTCTCATCTCTATCTGAACATGTGAGCTGACGATGGATATCGGTACATCTCCCTCAAAAGAACCTATACCGACACTGTCTATACCGGACAGCCTCAGGCTGTATGAGCCGTGGTTCAGCCTTATTCCTTCTCCGGACTGGCACCTTCCGCCTCCTATGCCGACGCACTGGTTTCCGTCCACATTAAGGGTAAGATTACCTCCTGTATTGCATTCAATACGTCCGAAATCGCAATTGTACTCTGCTCCTATACAATATGCGCTGGTCTGTACCGGTGTAATGACCAGGTTACCGCTCCCGCTGATCTTAAGCGAAGCATCATCCGGAACATGTATGCCGTTCCCTTCAAACAGGTTATTCCCTTCCAGTACCAGCTCAAGAGAAGCCCCCTTGCCTATATCTATACAGGGGCGGTCTTCCACATCACCTATGCGTACATTACTGATCCTGAGCCGGCATTTACAGCCTTCCTTGATCCTTATAGTAATGCCCGTCATGAAATCAGGGCTTCCGTGTAATGAAAGCTCCGGCTGCGAAATAATGATACCGGTATAGTTTTCCATGGCAAGGTTCATCATAAACAGTTCTTTTTCCCTGTTTACAAGATAGATCTTTTTGGAATGCTCATGGGAATCTTCAAAATTAGCTCTTATGATCTCCTGACGGATCTTTTCGTCTATCTCCGTAACAGGCTCAAATTCCGGTCTGGCTGTATAATAGCCCTGTATCAGATCAACGCCCATACGGATAACAGCATTAAGCTCCCCGGCAGTCTCAACACCTTCAGCAAGAGACTTAAAACCGTTATCATTTGCAAACTGGATTATGGTCCTTACAAAATGCTGTTTTTTCGGATCCTCCTGCACCTTTTCGATAAGGCTCCTGTCTATCTTTACATAATTAGGCAGGAACTTAAGAAGGTTGGACATATTCGAATAACCGGTACCGAAATCATCCACCGCCACTTCAAAGCCGTCCTCAGCACAGCGGCTGCGTAATACATCCGCCGTTTCAGCTTCAAGATCAGTCTCTTCGGTTATCTCCACCACCATAGACCCGAAAAGATCTTTGTATCTGTGACGGAGCTTCTTATAATCATTATCTGTAAGAAAATGTCCCGGAATGGAATTGATAAATACCTTTCGGTCTCCTATCTCATCCTTTATGTCTTCCATCATACGAAGCACGTTTGAAAAGGTGGAAAGCTCAACATCATAAAGCCTCTCATCCATGGTTGCGTACTTGAGGATAGTAAGGGGAGACAGCCTTACCTCCTGAGCTGTGCGCATCAGAGCTTCGTACGCTACAACATCCCCTGTCTGTGCGGACACTATAGGCTGCAGGGCGTAAAGGTAATCATTTCCGTCCATAACACCGCGGACCATACCATGTTCTTTTTCATCATCCTCGACAGACTTCTGTATAACGGAACTTCTCCTGCTGTAGCGGCTCTCCTTCATCGTGCGCTTCCTGGTAAACGATTCATCCAGTATCTGTTCTACATCCGTCTTTTCATCAGGCGTTATAGACAGAGCACAGATATTTGCCTCAAGGGTGTACTCCTTCCCGGATATCCTGTTATATACCGAAAGCCTGTTCCTGATAAGTTCCGTGAACTCCTCCTGCTTCCTTCCGTTATCATCCATAACCGAAAGGACAACAAATTCATCAGAACCCAGTCTTGCTGCTATGCTGCCTTTATGTATGCTGTCCATTACTATCTGTGCGAGCATCTGAATGGCGATATCCCCTTCCAGATGACCATAGATCTCATTGATATTGCCCAGCCGGTCAACATCGATGCATATACTCGAGATCCTGTGCCCGTCGGCTTTACACTTCTTAAGCATCTCATCTGCTTCCCTGATAAAGCCCCTGCTGTTACGTAATCCCGTAAGCACATCCGTTTCCTGGAGACGCTGTACATTCTCATTGGCACTTACAAGCTCATGATTTGCAAACATAAGCTTTCTTTCCGTGATATATCTGGCTATCATCAGATCCATGATAACACTGCACTGCTCCAACACTCCGCAGCGTGTATCAATCTCATCGGACAGATAGAGCAGATAGCCGAAACATGACTGTCTGCAATGAATTGGCAGCGCAACTATAAGCGGGGTCTGTTCTATCACATTTTTTGCATCCGGAAAGAAATCTTTAGTAAGAAATGTATCCCAGCGGCCGGGCTTCTCCCTCTTATCCGCCAGAATATAGAATTTTTCCAGATTCGCAGGGCATATCCCCCGGTCCACATACAGGTCCTGAAGGAATGAATCCCTCATACATACAAAACTGTTTTCGGGGATGATCCCGGTTATCGCCTCGGAAATATCTTCCACCTTATCGCTTTTTAAAAAGCCGTCGCTGAAAGAAAAAATACTTCCGGCAATTTTCTCGTTAAGCTCGATAGATCCTGCCTGCCAGTCATAAGCACGATCATCCTCTTCCTGATCCGGCTTATCCAGATCCTCTGAATCGATAAAGCAGACCTTTATACCCCAGTCTTCGAACTTTTTCTTAAGTATATCCGCGAAACCCTTATCCAGACTGTCCGAGCGGACCACCAGTGCTTCAGTAATACCGGCGCCGTTAAGAAAATAAAGAAAATCCGCCCTCTCCCTGGCGCGTATAGCACGTCTGGCCATGGCAAGAGGCAAAAGGATAACATGCTCACCTGCCGCCACACGCTGCTTTACAAGTCTGTCAGCGATCAGGTACTTATCCCTGTCAAATATACTGCTCACGCAAATGGCTGTGATCTTCATTCAGCTTCCCTGTATCCTTTTATTAGAAACATATCAGATTTTAGTATATCACATTTCAAATGATTTGTTTTGATTTTTCATCAACTTTTTTATTTATCCCGTGCAAATACAAGGATGAGCATCACCGCAAGAAGCAGCACCGCAAACACTACTGCCGGAAAAAGAAGGTTATTGTTCCTGTCAGCCTCTGTGCTTATCTCCGAAGGCTTCTCCGTTTCCTTAACAGCCCCATCCTTCAGCTCCGCTTCTTTTCTGAGGCGCTCCATCATGGCATCGGAATCTTCACTGACCGTATCGATGACACTCTCATCTTCCGAAACACTTTCTCCGTCCGCAGCTTCACCATTTTCCGGTATTTCCGTCACTTCATCACTCTGATCATCGATCCTGAGCTCAGGGATCTCTATCGTCCCGGGATCCTGAAGCAGTTCAGGATCTGCTTCCACTTTTTTCCTGAGCTCATCAAACTCAGGATTTTCCTGCCCCTCAGCTAATGGTCCCGGAGGCGTAGATTCCTTGGCATTGGGATCATTATGTATATCTCCGTATATCTGATCCGTTTCTACATTTACCAGATCATAGTTGATGTAGCTGACACCCAGCCGGTCACTGCTCAGGCCGAAATACTTGGCGACCGCCAATGCGTCCGATCTGGCAAAAGGATAGATATCAGAGTCTTCATCGCAGAAAGCCCTGTCATTCATATGATCCAGATAGCACTGTTCAATGATAACGCAGGGAATACCGTAATAAGCGGCTTCACGTATGACACCGTAATAATCACGCCCATAGCTGTTGATACGGACTTTTGCCCCGCGGTCATACAAGCCAAGAGCGCTCATCTCATTTTCCCATATCTGAGCAAACTGGTAACAATATGCATTATTGGGTGATTTACAGGGAATCCATATTTCGGATCCATACTGACTGTGATCGGCAGCTCCGTTATGATGCAGGCTTATAAGAAAATCCGCATCCACCGAATGGGCAAACTCTGCCCTTTCTTTTAAAGTAAGCTCAACATCAGTAGTCCTTGTGAGATAAATGCTCACTCCCTCATATTTTGAAAGCTCATTTGCAAAAGCTATGGCCGTTGCGAGATTTCTGTCCTTTTCAAAAGGAGGCAGTTCTTTT